>NZ_JBIBGK010000017.1:0-150862 GCF_042956445.1 Streptomyces sp. NPDC008238
GTTGACTTTTGGCACGCTGTTGAGTTCTCAAGGAACGGAAGCTTCCTTCGAGACCGTTTCACCGGCCCCTCCGGGCTTTCCCTTCGTTGTCTCCAACCTTACCAGATCCGTTTCGCGTTTCCGCTCTTCGTTTCCGGCCCCCTGTTGGAGCGGGGTTTTTCGTTTCGCGCCTTCCGGCGTGTCCACTACGTTAGCGGATTTCCCCGGCGGTTCATAATCGAGCCATTCGGATCGGATTTCGGCATGCCGAAATCGTCCCCGAGGGGAAGTCGTGCGGTAGTGGTTTGCCGCCGGGCGGCTTGAGTGGCCGCCCCTGAAAAGGTGACCCCGTCCGAGGCAGCTAGAGAACACTACACCACGCCCCACGGTGCTTCAAACCTGTGGCCGTCAACAGGTTTGCGGGTTACCTTCGGGGCATGACCGAGCATGCGCACTCGTACCTGTGGTGGGCCGCCTGACGGCGGCCGACCGACCAGCGCATGCACCCAACGGCCGCCGCTTCGGCGGCCGTACGCGTTCCTGCTCCGGCCCGTCGAGCTGCGGCGGTCCCACAGCCGGGAGGAACACGATGACGAGGGTCTTCAGCGGGATCAAGCCGACGGGGCACCTGACCCTGGGCAACTACCTGGGAGCGGTGCGGCAGTGGGCCGCCGTCGACCAGCACCGGGCCGAGTCGCTGTTCTGCGTCGTGGACCTGCACGCGATCACCGTCGAACACGATCCGGCCCGCGTGCGGAGGCTGAGCCGGCAGGCGGCGACCCTCCTGCTGGCGGCCGGCCTCGACCCACGGGTCTGCACGCTCTTCGTGCAGAGCCACGTGGACGAGCACACCCGGCTGGCGTACCTCCTCGAGTGCACCGCCACCGACGGGGAGATGCGGCGGATGGTGCAGTACAAGGAGAAGGCGGCCAAGGAGCGGGGGCGCGGCGGCGGTGTGCGGCTGTCCTTGCTGACGTACCCCGTGCTGATGGCGGCCGACATCCTCGCCTACGGGGCGGACGAGGTGCCCGTCGGCGACGACCAGGCGCAACACGTGGAGCTGACCCGGGATCTGGCGGTGCGCTTCAACCACCGGTACGGGCACGTGTTCACCGTCCCCCGGGCGGTGCTGCCGCAGGTGGCGGCGCGGGTGATGAACCTGCAGGACCCGGGGTCGAAGATGGGGAAGTCGCAGGACACCGGGCCGGGCATCGTCTACCTGCTCGACGAGCCGGAGGTCGTGCGCAGGAAGGTGCTGCGCGCGGTGACGGACAGCGGGCAGGACGTGGTCCACGACCCGCAGGAGCGGCCGGGGGTGGCGAACCTGCTGGAGGTCCTGTCGGCGTGCACCGGCCGGCCGCCGGGGGACCTCGCGGCGGGGTACGACTCGTACGGCGCCCTGAAGAAGGACACCGCCGAGGCCGTGGTGGAGGAGCTGCGGCCGTTGCGGGAGCGGCACGCGGGGCTGGTGGCCGACCCGGGGTACGTGGACGGGGTGCTGCGGGAGGGTGCGGAGCGGGCGCGGGCGCTGGCCCGGCCGACCGTGGACGCGGCCTACCGGGCCGTCGGGCTGCTGCCGCCGGGCTGAGTGTCCGTGCGTACCGGGGGCCGGTGGACGTTGCGGGCGGCGACGGCCGCCCGCCTCCCTCCGGGCCGCGCGTCAGCCGTTGCCGGAGGCCAGTTCGCGGCTGCGGTCGCGGGCGGCCTCCAGGGCGGCGATCAGGGCGTGGCGCACGCCGTGCTTCTCCAGTTCCCGGATGGCGTTGATGGTGGTGCCGGCCGGGGAGGTGACGGCCTCGCGGAGCTTGACGGGGTGCTCGCCGCTGTCGCGGAGCATCACGGCCGCGCCGATCGCGGACTGCACGATCAGGTCGTGGGCCTGGGCGCGGGGCAGCCCGAGGAGGATGCCCGCGTCGGTCATGGCCTCGACCAGGAAGTAGAAGTACGCGGGGCCGGAGCCGGAGAGGGCGGTGGCGGCGTCCTGCTGGTACTCGGGGATGCGCAGGGTCTTGCCGACCGGCTGGAAGATCTCCTCGGTGCGCAGCAGGTGCTCCTCGGCGGCGTGGCTGCCGGCGGAGATGACGGACATGCCCTCGTCGACCAGCACCGGGGTGTTGGGCATGACGCGGACGACCGCGATGCCGTCCGCGAGGCGCTCCTCGAAGAAGGAGGTGGGGACGCCGGCCGCGGCGCTGATGACCAGGCGGTCGGCGGCGACGTGCGGGGCGAGTTCCGCCAGGAGGGCGGACATGTCCTGGGGCTTGACGGCGAGGATGAGGGTGTCGGCGGTCTTGGCCGCCTCCTCGTTGGAGACCGATTCGACGCCGTAGCGGGCGTGGAGCTCCTGGGCGCGGACCGGGCGGCGCGCGGTGACGAGCAGGTTCTCCGGCTTCCAGCCGGCGCGGAGCATTCCCGACAGGAGGGCCTCGCCGATCTTGCCGGTGCCGAGCACCGCGACTTTCTGCGTCATGGGCTCATCCTCGCACCGTGGGCGGCCCGGGGGCCGTGCCGTCCACGGTGCGGTCACCCGCGGGGATCAGGCCGTACGGCGGCGGAGGGTGGCCGCGCCGAGGGCGAGGGCCAGCGCGGCGCTGCCGGCGACGACGGCGAGGTCGCGGACGAAGTCACCGGTGACGCCGGTGTGGGTGAGGACCTCCTGCATGCCGTCGACCGCGTACGACATGGGCAGGACGTGGGAGATGGCCTCCAGCACCGGTTGCATCCGGTCGCGCGGCACGAGCAGTCCGCAGAGCAGGATCTGCGGCAGCAGGACGGCCGGCATGAACTGCACGGCCTGGAACTCGCTGGCGGCGAAGGCGCTGACGAACAGCCCGAGGGCGGTGCCAAGGCACGCGTCGGCGAGGGCGACCAGGAGGAGCAGCCAGGCGGAGCCGGTGACCTCGAGGCCGAGGGCGAGGACGGCGAGCCCGGTGGCGAGGGCGGCCTGGACGACGGCGATCGCGCCGAAGGCGAGGGCGTACCCGGCCAGCAGGTCGCCCTTGCCGAGCGGCATGGACAGCAGGCGTTCCAGGGTGCCGGAGGTGCGTTCGCGCAGCGTCGCGATGGAGGTGACCAGGAACATCGTGATGAGCGGGAAGATGCCCAGCAGCGAGGCGCCGACGGTGTCGAAGGTGCGCGGGTTGGCGTCGTAGACCCAGGACAGCAGGGTCAGCAGGACGCAGGGCACGACGACTATCAGGGCGATGGTGCGCGGGTCGTGGCGCAGTTGCAGCAGCACGCGGCGGGCGGTGGCGAGGGTGCGGCGCGTGCTCATCGGGCGGCCTCCTCGGCCTGGTGGGGGAGCTTGCCCGCCGCCTCGTCGACGAGGCGGAGGAAGGCGTCCTCGACGGTGCGTGCGCCGGTGCGTGCGCGCAGCTCGTCGGGGGCGCCCTGGGCGAGGATGCGGCCCTCGCGCATCAGCAGCAGCCGGTGGCAGCGCTCGGCCTCGTCCATGACGTGGCTGGAGACGAGGAGGGTGGCGCCGCGTTCGGCGGCGAGGCGGTGGAAGAGCTCCCACAGGTCGCGGCGGAGGACGGGGTCGAGCCCGACGGTGGGTTCGTCGAGCACGAGCAGTTCGGGGGTGCCGAGCAGCGCCACGGCGAGGGAGACGCGGTTCAGCTGTCCGCCCGAGAGGTTGCCGGCGAGGGCGGTGGCGTGGGAGGCCAGGTCGACGTCGGAGATGGCGCGTTCGACGTGGCCGGGGGCGTCGCCGCCGAGGACGGCGGCGAAGTACTCGAGGTTCTGGCGGACGGTCAGGTCGAGGTAGACGGAGGCGGCCTGGGTCACGTAGCCGATGCGCGGGCGCAGCTCGCGGTGGCCGGCGGGCAGGCCGAGGACGTCGAGGGTGCCGGTGACGGCGGCCTGGGTGCCGACGACGGCGCGCATGAGGGTCGACTTGCCGCAGCCGCTGGGGCCGAGCAGGCCGGTGATCTCTCCTCGGGGGACGGTGAACTCCAGTGCGTCCAGGACGGTGCGGCCACCGCGGACGACGGTGAGCCCTCCGGCGTGCACGGCTGGTCCGGGGCCCGGCTCCCCGGGCTCCTCGGCTTTATTCATCATGCGGTGAATAATGCTCCGCGGGGCTTCGGGGCGTCAAGGAGCGGAAGGAGTATCCGTTTGGGTGACGGATCATTTACGCTCCGTTTACTTAAAGAGCTTGCAAAATGGAGTGGCTGTCTGCGCAAAATGAAGGGCGGCTACGCATCGGAACGGGGGCACCTGTGGTATCGGCCAAGGGAGTTGCGCGTGCTGTCGCCGTCATGGCGGCACTGCTGCTCTCCCTGTTCGCGGCGATAGGCTGCGCCGCCGCCGAGCCCGTTCCCGCCTCCGGCCGTGGCACGGGCACGACGGTGGCGCGCGCGGAGCCCGATACCCGTACCTGCCTCGCACGGAGGCACGGGAGCAACGGCATACGCCTGGTGCTGCCCGGGACGGTGAGCGTCCCGGCCCCGGCACCCGCTCCGCGGGGCGGCGCCGGAACCGACGAGACGGTTCCGGTGGACGACGCCCAGGTGTCCGCCGCCGTGACGGCGCCGCGGACCGCCCGGCAGGCGGTACCCCTCTCCAGATCCGGAGAACTACCGATCGCCCACGGCGCGTTCCGCTGCTGAGGCACGGCCTGCCGCCTGCTCCTCCCTCCTGACCGCGGTCGTCGCCCGCGGCCCGGGCCCCACCCCGGCCCGAGCCGCGCCGGCGCCCGCGCGTCCACGTGCACGCACATGCACTCGTACGCGGCGCCCGCGGCCCGGGAGACCGACCCCCCACACCGCTCGACCACGTACGCCCCCGCCCACGCCGGCGCCGGGGCGCAATGGAGGACACCCGCGTGAAGACCTTCATCCCCCCATGCACCACCCCCTGTTCCGCCCTCCCCCCACCACCGGCCCGGGCCGACCGGCCCGACCGGTCCCTTCGGCCCGGTTCGCCGCCCGTCCGCGGCTCCCTCACCCCCGCCCCCGCCCGGTGAGCCGCCTCATCCGCGCCGCGTCGCGACTGCCCCGCCCGGAGTCGCTGCGCGCCGACGTCACCGCATCCCTCGTCGTCTTCCTCGTCGCCCTGCCGCTGTGCGTGGGCGTGGCCGTCGCCTCCGGGGTGCCGGCCGAACTCGGGCTGGTCACCGGCATCGTCGGCGGCATCGTGACCGGGATGCTCCCCGGCAGCAGCCTCCAGGTGTCCGGCCCGGCCGCCGGACTGACCGTCCTGGTCTACGAGGCCGTCCAGGAGTTCGGGCTGCCCTCGCTGGGCGTGCTCGTGCTCTGCGCCGGGGCGCTGCAGCTCGCCATGGGCGTCCTCCGGCTGGGCCGCTGGTTCCGGGCCATCTCCGTCGCCGTCGTCCAGGGCATGCTGGCCGGCATCGGCCTGGTGCTGATCGCCGGGCAGGTCTACGCCCTCACCGACACCGCGGCACCGGCCGGGGGCCTGGCGAAGATCGCCGGATTACCGGGACTGGTCGCGGGCACCCTCACCTCACCCACGGCGCTCACCGCGCTCGCCGTCGGCGGCGGCACCATCGCGGTGCTCGTCCTGTGGCCCCGCATCCCACGGGCGGCGCGGCTGCTGCCGGGGCCGCTGGCCGCGGTCGCCCTGGCCACGGGCGCGGCGATGCTGTTCGACCTGCCGGTCGAGCGCGTCCAAGTGGCGGGGCTGCTCGACGTCGTCCAGCCGCCGGGCGCCGGACAGTTCGCGGGGCTGGCCGGCCTGTCCATGATCGGCACCGTGCTGGCCTTCACCCTGATCGCCTCCGCCGAGAGCCTGTTCAGCGCCGCCGCGGTGGACCGGCTCCACGACGGGCCGCGCACGGAGTACGACAAGGAACTCATCGCACAGGGCGCGGGCAACGCCGTCTGCGGGGCGCTCGGGGCCCTGCCGATGACCGCGGTCATCGTGCGCAGCGCCGCCAACGTGCAGGCCGGCGCCCGTACGAAGGCCGCGCGCGTGCTGCACGGCGTGTGGCTGCTGCTGTTCGCCGCGCTGCTCCCTGGCGCGCTCGGGGTGATCCCGGTGGCCACGCTGGCGGGTGTGCTGGTGCACGCCGGCTGGAAGCTCGTACCGGTGAAGGAGATCGTGCCGCTGTGGCGCGAGCACCGGGGCGAGGCCGTGGTGCTGATCGTCACCGCGACGGGCATCGTGGCCACCAACATGTTCGAGGGCGTGCTCATCGGACTCCTGACGGCGGTGGTCAAGGCGGCCTGGGAGACCTCGCAGACCCATGTGGAGATCCACGACAAGGGCGAGGGGCCGATCGTCGTCCGCGTCCTGGGCAACGCGACCTTCCTACGGCTGCCCAGGCTGCTGGAGCAGTTGGAGGCGCTGCCCCGTGACCGCCCGATGGAGCTGGACCTGCGCCGGCTGCGGCACCTCGACCACGCCTGCGGCATGGCCCTGCTCGGCTGGGCCGAGCGGCACAACGAGGAGGGGGTGACGCCGGTCCGGGTCCAGGGCGCACCGGTGTAGCGCGGCGACCCCGTCCCGCCCGGAACCGGGCGGGACGGGGCGTCCCGCCCCTGACCCTCGGTTCCGGGCCGTCTCAGGGTCATCCCCTATGGCTTCCGGGGCTAAGCGGAGTGACCGTGGCCATATGAGGCGTTCTACCGATGTATCCCGGGACGTGACCGGAGCCGAGAAGCGGCAGCTCGCGGTGGCCTCGGCCACCCTCGGCCCCTGGCGTCCGGCGGCGGCCGTCGGCGCGATCGGCGGCGGGGTCTCCCTCGCCGCCTCCGCCCTGAGCGGCGACTTCGGTCTCGGCGTCGTCGCCGGCGCCGTGTCCGTCGCGTTGATGCTCTTCTTCCTCGTCGGCGGCGCCGGCGCGGTGACCGGCCGCGGCCCGCGCGCCGACCGCCGCATACGCCGCTGGGCGGCCGCCCACCCCTGGCGCGTCGCGCTGGTGCCGGCGGGGATGCTGCTCGTCACCGACGTCGTGGTGCGCCAGGTCCTGACCTCGGAGGGCTTCTTCGGGAGCCTCTGGGACGGCCTGTGGCGAGGGGCCCTCGTCGCGGGTGTGGTCGGGCTCGTCGGTTCGGTGGCGGGGAAGCGGCGGGCGGGGTAGGGAGGCCGGTCCTCGCCCTTCGTGCCCGCGTGCCCGCGTGCCTTCGTACGGCGGGCCTTCGTCTCGCGGGCCTTCGTCTCGCGGGCCTTCGTTCTGTCAGGTCTTCGTTCTGTCAGGCCTTGACCGCGACCGTGAGGTCGACCTTGTAGGGCTCGACCACCTGGCCGTCCGGGAAGAACTCCAGCAGCGTGCGCCGCTCGTCGTCGAGGATGCGGCGTGCGGCCTCCGGGGCGAGCACGGCGAAGTAGGAACGGCTGCCGAGCATCGCGAGGTGCGTGTCCAGCGGGACGGTGCGCGTCCAGTGGAGGACGCGGGACTCGGTGCGCATCCCCAGGCGGGTGCCGAGCGAGCGGAGGATGTCCTCGGCCGTGCCCGTCAGGCCGTTCTCGTGGTAGCGCGGGACCGCCCGGGACAGCCGTTCCTCCTGCTCGCGCACCCAGGCGACCCCGGTGTCCGGGACGTTCCACCACAGCGCGAGCGCACCGCCCGGGCGCAGCACCCGGGCAGCCTCGGGGGATGACTTGACCGGGTCCGTCCAGTGCCAGGCCTGGGCGTACGTGACGAAGTCCGCCACCCCGGAGGCGAACGGCAGCGCGTCCCCGTCCCCGCGCACGAGCGGCACGCCCGGCTGCCCCGCCCGCAGTTGCGCGGCCATCCCCGCCCCGGGCTCCACCGCCGTCACGTGCGCCCCGCGCGCCCGTATCAACACCGTGGCGATGCCCGTGCCGGCCCCCACGTCCAGGACCGTCGCCCCGGCGAAGGGCCGTCCGCCGATCTCCTCGACGGCGTCGAACAGCTCTCCGGGGTAACCGGGGCGGGCCGCGGCGTACTGCGCGGCGACGGTGTTGAACGAGTGGGCGAGCACGCGGTGGGCCGGCTGTGTGGTCATGGGGGTTGTCCTTCCCCGTGGGACGCGGGCGCGACCCACCGCGAGGGCTCGGTCAGCCGCACTCCCCGGCGACGTAGCCGTCGCTGCCGGTGTGCACGTAGGTGTCGGAGACGTACTGGCCGGGGCCGATCCGGTCCCAGATGTTCGAGGTGCCGTAGTAGCCGCTGACCGTCTCACCCCGGGTCTGGCAGAAGATCGGCACCTTCTGGTCGTACGGCAGGATCTTGACGATCTGGTAGTTCGTGCCCGGGCCGGTACGCACGTTGAGCCGTACGTCGGGTGCGACCGGGTAGTACACGAGGTTCGGGGCCGCCACGGCTTCGGCGGCACCCCCCAGCACGAGGAGGACCGTCCCCGCCATCGCCGCCGCACCGGTCACCAGTGCGGCGCGCCTGTTCTTGCTCATCATGTTCCTGCCGCGGGTCCGAGGCATGGGTGGGACGAGACCCGCCGCATCAGCTGCAGCGCGAGGCGACGTACCCGTCGCTCCCGGTGTGCACATAGGTGTCGGAGACGTACTGGTTGGTGCCGATGCAGTCCCAGATGTTCGAGGTGCCGTAGTAACCGCTCTCCGTCGTGCCGGGTGTCTGGCAGAAGATCGGCACCTTCGCGTCATAGGGGAGGACCTTGACGATGTGGTAGCTGCTCCCCGGTCCCGAGCGGACGTTGAGGCGCACGTCCGGAGCGACCGAGTAGTAGATCAGATCGCCCGCGACCGAAGCCGAGGCCGCCGCGGCATCCCCGGCGCCACCGAGCACCGGCAAGGCCGCCCCGGTCAGCACGGCGACGCCGGAGGCGAGTACCGCGCGCCTGCTCTTGTTGGTGCTGTCGCTGTTGCTCAACACGTTCCTCCTGGAGAACGGGCCTCATGGGCACGCGCCACCGGCTCCCCGGCAGGCGAGGAGCACGGTGACGCGATGGAGCACGGACTGCGGCAGTGTCAGCTGCAGCGGGAGGCGATGTAGCCGTCGCTGCCGGTCTGCACGTAGGCGTCCGAGACGAACTGGCCTTCGCCGATGCAGTCCCAGATCTTCGACGTGCCGTAGTAACCGCTGACGGTCGTGCCCGGCGTCTGGCAGAAGACCGGCACCTTGACGTCATACGGGAGCACCTTGACGATGTGGAAACTGGTGCCGGGCCCGGACCGGACGTTGAGCCGGCACCCGGGAGCCACCGCGTAGAAGATTTGCCCGGCAGTGGCTGCGGCACCCGTCGTAGCGGTCATCGACTGCACGCCGTCGCGCGCCTCGTCAAGATTGTTCTCGGCCATCGGCCCTCCCCCGTGAGATTCACGCTGTGTCAGGTGCAGGCTAGCAATCCGACCCGTCGCCGTTACGAGGATCCACTAGGCTCACCGAGTTACGGCTGCTGACGAACACACGGGGGTGGGTCATGCCGCCAGTGCGGAGACCCGGGACCGACCCGGAAGCGGAACATCCGGAATACGCGGGGCAGTACCGGCTCGAGGGCCGGCTCGGCTCCGGGGGCATGGGCGTGGTGCACCTGTCGCGTTCCACTTCAGGCATGCGCCTGGCCGTCAAGGTCGTACACGAGGAATTCGCCAAAGACCCCGAGTTCAGGGCACGTTTCCGGCAAGAGGTAGCCGCCGCCAGACGCGTGAGCGGCGCCTTCACCGCGTCCGTCGTGGACGCCGATCCCGATGCCGAGCGGCCGTGGATGGCAACGGTCCACATACCCGGGCCGACCCTGGCCGAGTTCGTGAAGCGGAACGGACCGGTGGCTCCGGCCCAGGTGCGGTACCTGATGACGGGCCTCGCCGAGGCGTTGCGAGATATTCACCGAGCGGGCGTCGTCCACCGGGACCTCAAACCCAGCAACGTGCTGCTCGCCGCCGATGGCCCGAAAGTGATCGACTTCGGCATCTCGCGCCCCTCGGACAGCGAACTGCGCACCGAGACCGGCAAGCTCATCGGAACGCCGCCGTTCATGGCGCCCGAGCAATTCCGGAGACCTCGAGCCGTGGGACCGGCAGCGGACGTCTTCGCGATGGCCAGTGTCCTGGTGCACGCCGCCACTGGACGCAGCCCGTTCGACTCCGACAGTCCCTACATCGTGGCGTACCAAGTGGTCCACGATGAACCGCAGTTGGACGGCATCCCGGCGGACCTCCGGCCGCTCATCGAGCGCTGTCTGGCCAAGGACCCCGAGGACCGCCCCTCGCCGGACGCGCTGATGGCCGAACTGAGGACCGTCTCGGCTTCGTACGACACCCGGACCTTCAACGCCTTCGACATCGAAGGTCTCATCCCCGTCCAACGTCGGTCCGGTGAGGGCCGGGCCCTGCCCTCGTCGGAAGACTCCGCACCCGCAACGGCAACGGAGGCGGAACCTCGTCCACGACGGCACGCCCTGCGGGCGATCGTGGCAGCGGCGGCACTGGCAGTCCTCGGCCTGGGCGCTGTGTGGGCGACGATGCCCGGGAGCGCCCGCACAGCGTCACCCGATGGCCCGGACGGCCGTTCCGCCGCCACCACCTTCCAACCGTGGGAGACGGTCCTGCGAAGCGGCGGCGCAACCACACCGGCGGCGTGCGGCTTCGGTGCGGGCGCCCTCTTCTGCAACGGTCCCGGCGTCAAGGCGGCCAGGGTGGACCCGGCCGGCGGCCTGTTGCAGTGGTCGGTGCGCACGCGGGTGAGCCGCATCCCCGGGACCAGGCCACCGGCGCCGGAATGGGCAGGCGGCGTTCTCCGCGTCGTCAGTGAGGACCAGTCCCGTATGGAGGGCCTCGACCCGGAAACGGGCCGCTCCCTCTGGACCCTGGACATCTCGGCGTACGAGGGCTCGCCCGTCGGTGTCGGAACGACGGTCCTGTTCTCCGGCCGGGACGGAGCTGTCAGCGCCGTGGACGGGAAGACCGGAGAAGAGCGCTGGAGGAGGAAACTGCCGGGCTTCACCCGGCCGTCGATCGGCGGGAACGGCACTTCCCGCTACGCGTACGCCGTGGAGACCGCACCGGACGGACGCCACACGCGTGTCGCCGCTGTGAGGCCGGCCGACGGCACCGTGGAGCGGCAGGTCACGCTCGACGGGCAGTTGAGCTTCCTCGGCGAGTCGAACGGAACGGTCGTCCTCGCCTCTTCGGATGCCTACACACGTGTCAACGCGATCGTGCGGTTGCGTGTGGCGGACTGGTCGTCACGTCGCATACCGCTCTCGGTTCCCCTCACCGACGCCCATGCGGCCTTGCGGGGCGGGACGGTCTACCTGCTCGAGTACGCAGGCACGTTGGTGGCCGTGGACACCGATCGCCCGAGTGGTGCCGGCAAGGCCGAGCGATGGAGACTCGAAACGTCGGTGAGCGGTGGCTCCTGGCCGACCGTGGCCGGGCGTGGTCTCTACTTCACGGCCGCCGACGGACGGCTCCTGGCAGTGGACGCCGAACGGGGCGTCTTCCTCGGACAGACGAAGCTGCGACTGGGGACGCGGACGCGGCCCGGCAGCCACCCCGGATTCCCGCCCGCCCCCGTCGTCGCCGACGGGAAGGTGTTCGCGACGGCGCCCGACGGCAGTGTGTTCGCCGTGGACGCGAAGGACCCCTCCCGCTGGTGATCGTGGCGATCGGCGGAAGGGGTCCCTGGGGACGACGACGGGGCCCCGTGTCCGGGGGCCGGGGTCAGCCCTCGAGCTTGGAGACGTCGCGGACGGCGCCCTTGTCCGCGCTGGTGGCCATCGCGGCGTAGGCCTTGAGGGCCAGGGAGACCTTGCGGTCGCGGTCCTTGGGGGCGTACGCGCCGCCGAGCGCGGTGCGGCGGGCGGTCAGTTCCTCCTCGGGGACGAGGAGTTCGATGCTGCGGCCCGGGATGTCGATGCGGATCCGGTCCCCGTCCTCGACCAGCGCGATCGTGCCGCCGGAGGCCGCCTCGGGGGAGGCGTGGCCGATGGAGAGCCCCGAAGTGCCGCCGGAGAAGCGGCCGTCGGTGATCAGGGCGCAGCTCTTGCCGAGGCCGCGGCCCTTGAGGAAGGACGTCGGGTAGAGCATCTCCTGCATGCCGGGGCCGCCCTTGGGGCCCTCGTAGCGGATGACGACGACGTCGCCCTCCGTGATCTCCTTGCGGAGGATCTTGTCGACGGCCTCCTCCTGGGACTCGCAGACCACGGCCGGCCCCTCGAAGGTCCAGATGGACTCGTCGACGCCGGCGGTCTTCACCACGCAGCCGTCGACGGCGAGGTTGCCGTGGAGCACGGCCAGGCCGCCGTCCTTGGAGTAGGCGTGCTCGACGGAGCGGATGCAGCCCACGGCGGCGTCGGTGTCGAGGGCCTCCCAGCGCTCGGACTGGGAGAAGGCCTCGGCGGAGCGGACGCAGCCCGGGGCGGCGTGCCAGAGTTCCTCGGCCTCGGCGGAGGGGGAGCCGCCGCGCACGTCCCAGGTCTTGAGCCAGTCGGCGAGCGACGGGGAGTGGACGGCGTGGACGTCCTCGTTGAGCAGGCCGCCGCGGTGGAGCTCGCCCAGCAGGGCGGGGATGCCGCCGGCGCGGTGCACGTCCTCCATGTAGTACGTGCGGTCCTTCGCGACGTTGGGCGCCACCTTGGCCAGGCACGGCACGCGGCGCGAGACGGCGTCGATGTCGGTCAGGCCGAAGGGGACGCCGGCCTCCTGGGCCGCAGCGAGCAGGTGGAGGATCGTGTTGGTCGAGCCGCCCATGGCGATGTCCAGGGCCATGGCGTTCTCGAAGGCCGCGAAGGTGGCGACGGAGCGCGGCAGGACGGACTCGTCGTCCTGCTCGTAGTAGCGGCGGGTGAGGTCGACGACGGTGCGGCCGGCGTCCTCGTACAGCGCCTTGCGGGCGGTGTGGGTGGCCAGGACCGAGCCGTTGCCGGGCAGCGACAGGCCCATCGCCTCGGTGAGGCAGTTCATCGAGTTGGCGGTGAACATGCCGGAACACGAGCCGCAGGTGGGGCAGGCGTTCTCCTCGATGCGGAGGATGTCCTCGTCGGAGATCTTGTCGTTGACGGCGTCGGCGATCGCGTCGATCAGGTCGAGGGTGCGCACGGTGCCGTCGACGAGGGTCGCGCGGCCGGCCTCCATGGGGCCGCCGGAGACGAAGACGGTGGGGATGTTGAGGCGCAGGGCGGCCATCAGCATGCCCGGGGTGATCTTGTCGCAGTTGGAGATGCAGATCAGCGCGTCGGCGCAGTGCGCCTCGACCATGTACTCGACGGAGTCGGCGATCAGGTCGCGGGAGGGCAGCGAGTAGAGCATGCCGCCGTGGCCCATGGCGATGCCGTCGTCGACGGCGATCGTGTTGAACTCGCGCGGCACGGCGCCCGCGGCCTTGATCGCCTCGCTGACGATGCGGCCGACGGGCTGCAGGTGGGTGTGCCCGGGCACGAACTCCGTGAAGCTGTTGGCCACCGCGACGATCGGCTTGCCGATGTCCTCGCTCGCTACGCCCGAGGCCCGCATGAGGGCACGGGCGCCCGCCATGTTGCGGCCGTGGGTGACTGTGCGGGACCTCAGCTCGGGCACGGGGACCACTCCCTACGTTTCCATCCTTGGAGCCTTCGAGCGTACGCCCCCGGCCGTGGCACCCGGCGGCGTGTCCGTATCGCGGACGGCGAGTCCACGCTCTGGATGACGTCCGGTACCGGCCGCCGCGGGTCGGCCGCGGGGCCGGCGACGCACCGGAACCGCTCCCTCCCATTGTCGGCCCGCGGGCCGCGGTGCGGGCTCAGCCCGTGACGGGTCCCGGATCGGTCAGGTAGCGCTGGAGCGTCGGCGCCACGAGGGCGACGACCTCCTCCATGTCCGCCGACGCCAGCGGCTCGATCCTGATGACGTAGCGCATCATCGCGAGCCCGATCATCTGGGCACCCGCGAGTTCCGCGCGCAGCCTCGGGTCGGGGACCTCCAGCTCCGACGCGACGCGTTCCAGCAGCCGCCGCAGGACGATGCCGCGCAGCACGCCCGCCGCCGTGTCGTTGGTCACGGCGGAGCGGAGGATCGCCAGCATGGGGGCCCGGGAGACCGGGTTCTCCCAGATGGTGACGAAGAAGCGGGCCAGCCGCTCGCCGACGCCCTCGGGGCCGGCCGCGAGGACGTCGGGGACGCCGAAGGCGGGCTCGAAGCTCAACTCGATGGAGGCCGCGAAGACCTGCTCCTTCGCCCCGAAGTAGTGGTGGACCAGCGCCGAGTCCACGCCCGCGGACTTGGCGATGGAGCGGATCGAGGTCCGGTCGTAGCCGTGGGCGGAGAACTCCTGGCGGGCGGCGGCGAGGATCCGGTCGCGCGTCTCGGGGGTGCCCGAGCGGCTTCCCGCGGGCCGGCCGCGGCCGCGCCTGCCGGCGTCGCCGTCCGGGACCATCAGCGCACCCGGGCGGCCGCGGCCAGGTGCAGCCGGGTGAACGCGAGTGCCTCGGCGAGGTCCGCCTCGCGCTCGGCGGCCGACATCGCGCGCCGGGTGTTGACCTCGATCACGACGTGGCCGTCGAAGCCGCGCGCCGCCAGGCCCTCCAGCACCTGCGCGCAGGGCTGCTTGCCGCGTCCGGGCACCAGGTGCTCGTCCTTGCCGGAGCCGCTGCCGTCGGCCAGGTGGACGTGGCCGAGCCGGTCGCCCATGCGGTCGAGCATCTCCAGCGTCTCCGTCCTGGCCGTGGCGGTGTGCGACAGGTCGATGGTGAAGTGCCGGTAGTCGTCCTTGGTCGGGTCCCAGTCGGGGGCGTAGGCGAGCATCTCCCGGTCGCGGTAGCGCCACGGGTACATGTTCTCGACGGCGAACCGCACGTCGGTCTCGTCCGCCATCCGCCAGATGCCGCTGACGAACTCCCGCGCGTAGCTGCGCTGCCAGCGGAACGGCGGGTGGACGACCACGGTCGAGGCGCCCAGCTTCTCCGCCGCCGCCCGGGCCCGCTGCAGCTTCACCCACGGGTCGGTCGACCAGACCCGCTGGGTGATCAGCAGGCAGGGGGCGTGCACGGCCAGGATCGGGATGGCGTGGTAGTCCGAGAGGCGGCGCAGCGCCTCGATGTCCTGGCTGACCGGGTCGGTCCACACCATCACCTCGACGCCGTCGTAGCCCAGCCGGGCCGCGATCTCGAAGGCCGTCGCCGTGGACTCGGGGTAGACCGAGGCCGTGGACAGCGCGACCTTCGCGTCCGGTACGCGCACGGTGTGTCCGTTCGGGTCCACAGGGTCAGGGGCTGCCACGGGGAACAGCGTACGGCGGCCGGTCGGCCGAACGGCACATCGCACCCGGCCGACGTGACGCGATCGACACGCGCGGGGCGCGGGGGCCGCGGGGCGGCCGCACCGCGTGCGCCGTCTCAGCCCCGGTCGCTCGTCATCAGGTCGAGGCGGCGCAGGATGACGCCCTCGCGCAGCGCCCACGGGCAGACCTCCAGCTCCGTGACCCCGTACAGGTCCATCGCCGCGTCCGCGACCAGCGCCCCGGCCAGCAACTGGCGGGCCCGGCCCTCCGACACGCCCGGGAGTTCCCGACGGGCGCCCTCGGTCATGGCGGCCAGCCGCGGCACCCACTCCGCCAACGCCTTGCGGCTGAGGGTGCGCTGTACGTACAGGCCCTCGGCGGAGCGCGCCGCGCCGGCGATCCGGGCCAGCTGCTTGAAGGTCTTGGAGGTGCCGACCACGTGGTCGGGCGCGCCGAGCCGGCTGAACTCCGCGACGGTGCGGGCGATCTCGGCGCGCACGTGCTTGCGCAGGCCGCGCACGTCGTCGGCGGCGGGCGGGTCGCCGGGCAGCCAGCCGCTGGTGAGCCGGCCGGCGCCGAGCGGCAGGGAGACGGCGGCGTCCGGGTCCTCGTCCATGCCGTACGCGATCTCCAGGGAGCCGCCGCCGATGTCCAGCATGAGCAGCCGGCCGGAGGACCAGCCGAACCAGCGGCGGGCGGCGAGGAAGGTGAGCCGTGCCTCGTCCTCCCCGGACAGCACGGTCAGGTTGACCCCGGTCTCGGCGGCGACCCGGGCGAGCACCTGCTCGCCGTTGGCGGCCTCGCGCACCGCGCTGGTGGCGAACGGCAGGACGTCCTCGACGCCCTTGTCCTCGGCGACGACCAGGGCCTCGGCGACCTGGGCGACCAGCCGCCGCACGCCGTCCTCGCGGATCGCGCCGTCCTCGTCCAGCAGCTCCGCCAGCCGCAGCTCCGCCTTGTGGGAGTACGCCGGGAGCGGACGCGCGCCGGGGTGCGCGTCCATGACCAGAAGGTGGACGGTATTCGAACCCACGTCGAGGACACCGAGTCTCATGCCCGGCACGCTACTGCGCCGGACCCGGACCGGGGACATGCGGGGTATGGGCACGTGCGCGGGTGACCACTCGAGAAGCTTCACATGCTTACCCTGACATCGTGGCGAAGGTGAAAAAGGCGACGAAGCGGCAGCATCACCCGGACGTGTCGGACGAGGTCGGGCTCGATTTCCCGCGCGCGTGGGTCGAGTTCCCCGATCCGGCGGACGAGGAACAGGTCTTCCGGTGCGACCTGACGTGGCTCACCTCACGGTGGAACTGCGTCTTCGGCCGGGGCTGCGAGGGCATCCAGGCGGGCCGGGCGAGCGACGGCTGCTGCACCCTCGGCGCGCACTTCTCGGACGACGACGACGAGAAGCGCGTCGCACGGCACGTGGAGCGGCTCACCCCGGAACTGTGGCAGTTCCACGGGGTCGGCGAGGAGGACGGCTGGGCCGAGGTCAACGAGGACGGCGACCGGCAGACCCGGCGGCACCAGGGCGCCTGCATCTTCCTCAACCGCCCGGGCTTCCCGGCGGGCGCCGGCTGCGCGCTGCACACGCTCGCGCTCAAGGAGGGCCGCGAGCCGCTGGAGACCAAGCCGGACGTGTGCTGGCAGCTGCCGATCCGGCGGACGTACGACTGGGTGGACCGCCCGGACGACACGCGGGTGCTGATGATCTCGATCGGCGAGTACGACCGGCGCGGCTGGGGCCCCGGCGGCCACGACCTGCACTGGTGGTGCACCGGCGCGCGGTCCGCGCACGGCGCGGGCGACCCGGTGTACGTCTCGTACCGGGCGGAGCTCACGGAGCTGATGGGGCGGCCGGCCTACGAACGGCTCGTCGAGCTGTGCGAGCAGCGGCTCGCCTCGCTGCTGCCGATGGCGCCGCACCCCGCGGACCCGTCGACGCCGGACCCGCGCGGCCGGGGCGAGGACGCCGGGTAGGCCGTGCCGTCACCCGGCCGCCTACTCACCGGTGTGGCCCTGGCCCTGGCCCCCGTCCGCGGCGGAGGACGGGGAACCCGAGGGGCTCTGGCTCGGCGGGTGCGGGTCGCTCGGTGACGGGCCGGGGTCGGACGGGCTCGGCGAGGGGTCCGGGGAGGGCGACGACTGCGGCCTCCCCCGCCCCTCGATCGTGACGACGGCACCCGACGGGTCGAACCAGATACGTGCCGCCCAGGGCCCCTCGGGCTCGCGCGAGCGGTCCACGGAGACCGTCAGCGTCATGCTCTCGCCGGGGCGGAGCCTGCCGTGACTGCGGCTGAGCCGCAGCCACGGCTCGGAGGTGGCCGCCCGCCAGCGCACCGGTGCGGCGCCCTCGGCGGTGAGGGTGACGACGGTGACGTGACCGCGCGAGCGGGCCTCCACCAGCAGCCGGCCCGGGCGGGGCGCCGAGCGGTCCTCGCCGTCCGCGAGGTCGCCGGACGGCGAGGCGGAGCCGCGGGCCCCCGCCGGGGCGGAGGCGGCGGTGGACGCCGAGGGGGCGGCGGAGACGACGGAGACCGACAGGCGGCCCTGGCCGCGGTTGGACCGCCCGCGCGCGTCGGCCGCGCCCGCGACGCCCGCCTTCTCGTACTGCACGCCGTCGAGGCCCTCGCCGGCGCTGAAGGAACCTTCCCCTTTGTGCTCGGGGGCCAGCGGCGCGCCGTGGTACGCCGCCCACAGCGCCAGCACCGGCGCCGCGACGACGGCCGCGACGACCGTGGAGGTCACCGCGCGGTGCCGCATCCGGGCCCGCCGCGCCATCCGTTCCTTGAGGTCCATCGGGAAGCCGTGCCGGTCGAAGCGCGGGGTGCCCTGGCGGGCGCGTCCGACGCCGCCCCGCATGGCGTGCAGCAGGGCGGCGTACGCGGCGGAGCGGGGTGCCTCGACCGTCGACAGCACGGCCGTGGCGGCGGTGGTGGCCAGGCCCGGCCAGGGGCCCGTCGCCACGGCGCGCTCGGCCGTGACCCGGCAGTGCGGGCAGACGTCGACGTGGGTCACCAGCTCGCGGCGGAGCGCCGAGCCCAGCAGCACCCGGGCGTCACCGGCGAGCCGGGCGACGGCCGCGCAGTTGCCGAGCTCGACCACGGCGAGGGCCGCCCGGGTGCGCTCCACCTCGCAGGCCGCCTGGGCGAGCAGCGCCCGCGTCGCGTCCGGCTCCCGTCCGACGACCAGGGCCACCTCGTGCGGGGCCAGCTGGTGCCGGACGGCGAGTTCCAGCGCCTCGCGCTGCTCGGGGGTGGTGCCGGCCGCCTCGGGCCAGGCCAGTGCCGCCAGTTCGCCGCGCCTGCGGGCGGCGACGTCCGCGGAGGCCTGCACCGACACCGGGCGGCCCTCGGCCAGGGTGCGCAGGCAGGCCCAGCGGGCCAGCGCGTACAGCCAGGGCCTGCGCAGCTCCGGGTCGCGCAGCCGGGCGCGCTGGCGCTCGGCCACGGCCAGCACGTCGCCGAGGGCGGCGGCGGCGGAGTCGTGCTCGCACAGCACCGAGAGGCAGTAGGTGAACAGCCCGTCCAGGTACGGCTCGTAGTGGGCCGGCGGCTGCGCGGGCAGGGTCCCCTGCGGGCGCGGCCGCCGCCGCGCCGGGGACCCGGTGGCCCCCGGCGCGGAGCGGCCACGCTGGACCGGCGCGCGGTGTCGGCGGTGCGCGCCGGTTGTCTGGGAGGGTGTGTCAGACCTGCTGCTCATCACTCCGTGACGGTAGGACCACGACCCGTACGCCCTCAGGCATCACGGCGGGCTTTAATCCAAATGGGTGGTGATCCCGCCCGAAAGAGCACACGCCGCTCACTCCCCCGGGTGACCCCTCCGGCCAGGTGCGCGAGCCTTTTCCGGAGCGGACGGCAGACGTCCGCGCCCGGGGCGGCGCCGCGTTGTCGGTGGCACCCGATAGCGTGCGGCACATGGCTGCCCGTACCCGCCCCGCTTCCAAGGACCGTCCGTCGTACCGCTGCACGGAGTGCGGCTGGACGACGGCCAAGTGGCTCGGCCGCTGCGGCGAGTGCCAGGCGTGGGGGACGGTCGAGGAGTACGGCGGCGCGTCGCCGGTGCGGACGACCGCGGCGGGCCGGGTGACCACGCCCGCCAAGCCGATCGGCCAGGTGGACGGGCGCCAGGCCACCGCGCGCGGCACGGGCGTGCCGGAGCTGGACCGGGTCCTGGGCGGCGGGCTGGTGCCCGGGGCCGTGGTGCTGCTCGCCGGCGAGCCCGGCGTGGGCAAGTCGACCCTCCTGCTGGACGTGGCGGCGAAGGCCGCCGGCCCGCAGGCCCGGACGCTGTACGTGACGGGCGAGGAGTCCGCCTCGCAGGTCCGGCTCCGCGCCGACCGCATCGGGGCGCTCTCCGACCACCTCTTCCTGGCCGCCGAGACGGACCTGTCGGCCGTGCTCGGCCACCTCGACGACGTGAAGCCGTCCCTGCTGATCCTGGACTCGGTGCAGACCGTCGCCTCCCCGGAGATCGACGGCGCCCCCGGCGGCATGGCCCAGGTGCGCGAGGTCGCGGGCGCCCTGATCCGCGCGTCGAAGGAGCGGGGCATGTCGACGCTGCTCGTCGGCCACGTCACCAAGGACGGGGCGATCGCGGGTCCCCGCCTCCTGGAGCACCTGGTGGACGTGGTGCTGTCCTTCGAGGGCGACCGGCACGCCCGCCTCCGCCTGATCCGGGGCATCAAGAACCGCTACGGCGCCACCGACGAGGTCGGCTGCTTCGAGCTGCACGACGAGGGCATCACGGGCCTGGCCGACCCGTCCGGTCTCTTCCTGACCCGGCGCGACGAGCCCGTCCCCGGCACGTGCCTGACGGTGACCCTGGAGGGCAAGCGCCCGCTGGTCGCCGAGGTGCAGGCGCTGACCGTCGACACCCAGATCCCCTCCCCGCGCCGTACGACCTCCGGCCTGGAGAACTCCCGGGTGTCGATGATGCTGGCGGTGCTGGAGCAGCGGGGCCGGATCAAGTCGATCGGCAAGCAGGACATCTACACGGCCACCGTCGGCGGCGTGAAGCTCGGGGAGCCGGCCGCCGACCTGGCGGTGGCGCTCGCCCTGGCCAGCGCGGCGATCGACACGCCGCTGCCGAAGAACCTGGTCGCGGTGGGTGAGGTGGGCCTGGCGGGCGAGGTCAGGAGGGTCACCGGGGTGCAGCGCAGGCTCGCGGAGGCGGCCCGGCTGGGCTTCACCCACGCCCTCGTGCCGCCGGACCCGGGGAAGATCCCGGCGGGGATGAAGGTGACGGAGGTGACGGACATAGGGGACGCCCTGCGCGTCCTGCCCAAGAGGGCCCCACGTCCCTGACCCTTCCGACGGTAAACTTTGCCCTGGTCTCGCCCATCCGGGCATCCGTACGACCGGAGGAGAGCAGTGGCAGCCAACGACCGGGCGGCAGCTCCCGGCAAGGCCTGGGGTCGCGAGGGCTCCGGCGGTGAGGGCCTGATGCGCGCCTCCCTGAGCGCCGTCGCCCCCGGCACGGGCCTTCGGGACGGCCTCGAGCGGGTTCTGCGCGGCAACACCGGCGGCCTCATCGTGCTGGGCATGGACAAGACCGTCGAATCGCTGTGCACCGGCGGTTTCGTGCTGGACGTCGAGTTCAGCGCCACCAGGCTGCGCGAGCTGTGCAAGCTCGACGGCGCCCTCATCCTCGACCGGGACATCACCAAGATCGTGCGGGCCGGGGTCCAGCTGGTGCCGGACGCGGCCATCCCCACCGAGGAGACCGGCACCCGCCACCGCACCGCGCAGCGGGTCTCCATCCAGACCGGCTTCCCCGTGGTGTCCGTCAGCCAGTCGATGCGGCTGATCGCCCTGTACGTGGGCGGGCAGCGTCGCGTCCTGGAGGACTCGGCGGCCATCCTCTCCCGCGCCAACCAGGCGCTGGCCACGCTGGAGCGTTACAAGCTGCGCCTGGACGAGGTCGCCGGCACGCTCTCCGCCCTGGAGATCGAGGACCTGGTCACCGTCCGGGACGTCACGGCGGTCGCGCAGCGCCTGGAGATGGTGCGCCGGATCGCCACGGAGATCGCGGAGTACGTGGTCGAGCTGGGCACCGACGGCCGGCTGCTCTCCCTGCAGCTGGACGAGCTGATCGCGGGCGTCGAGCCCGAGCGCGAGCTGGTCGTCCGCGACTACGTGCCGGAGCCGACCGCCAAGCGCAGCCGCACGGTCGCCGAGGCGCTCGCCGAACTGGACTCGCTGCCCCAGGGCGAACTGCTCGAACTCCCCACCGTGGCGAGGGCGCTGGGCTACGCGGGCTCCCCGGAGGCGCTGGACTCCGCGGTGTCGCCGCGCGGGTACCGGCTGCTGGCGAAGGTGCCCCGGCTGCCCAACACGATCGTGGAGCGGCTGGTCGAGCACTTCGGCGGGCTGCAGAAGCTGCTCGCCGCGAGCGTGGACGACCTGCAGACCGTCGACGGTGTCGGCGAGGCCCGGGCCCGCTCCGTCCGCGAGGGCCTGTCGCGCCTCGCGGAGTCCTCGATCCTGGAGCGCTACGTCTGAGACCCCGAGGGACCCCGGGCCCCGGACGCCGGGGCGTCCAGGGTGTCCGGAGCGTCCCGGCCCGGCCGGGGCTCCCTAGACGTTCTTCAGGACGAAGGACGTCTGCTTGGCGGAGCGGCCCGGCAGCTTCACCTCGAGCAGGTAGGTGCCGTAGGGGGCGGTGCGGGTCTTGGGCGTGGCGCACTGCGGGGAGCTCGTCCGGCGGTCCCACTCGACGTCGTACGAGGTCGAACCGCCCGCCGGGACCTGCAGCAGGTACGACGCCCGGCTCCTGGGGCAGTCGTCGCTGGCCCACACGTGGTGGTCGCCCACGTCGGTGATGGACAGCACCGCGGACTCCGGGCCGAAGTCCAGCTTGCAGGCGGTTGCGGTGGGGTTGGTCGCGGTCAGCGTGAACCGGGGCCGCTCACCGGGCTCGTAGGCGTTGTCGGTGCTGCGCACGCTCACCGAGACACCCGGACCGCAGTCCGGCAGCGAGGAGCCCGCAGGCAACTGCCCACCGCCGCCGCCGTTCCCGCTACCGCCTCCGCTGCCGCCGGAGCCGCCCGTCCCCGCGGCGCCCGAGGCACCGGAGTCCGCGCCGCCGTCGCCGGCGCCCGCGTCGGCGCCCTGCGAACCGCCGTCCGTGGCACCGGAGTCGCCGGTACCACCGTCCGCGCCGCCGTCCGAGGCGTCACCGCCGTCGTCGCCTCCCCCGCCGCCGACCGAACCGCCCGGGCGGGAGCTGTTGAGCGGACCGCTCGCGGACGGACCGGGGGTGATGGACGGCGCCGGCGTGCGGCCGTCCGGCCCGTTGGCGCTGTTCCCCCCGCCGTCACGGGAATTGACGGCCCATACGGCCAGGACGGTGAGCAGCGCGAGCAGGAGCAGCACAACCGCCCGTCGCCGCCAGTAGATGGAGGACGGGAGAGGTCCTACGGGATTGCGCATAGAGCCCACGCGCAAACCTTATGCGGTTTCCCATGAATCGGACCAAGGCACGCGCGGCACGCTGGCAACTTGTGTGATTGATCAGCAGATCTCCCCTCCGTTCCGGGGAACTCCCTCACCCGTTCGCGCTGCCCGCCGCGGCGCCCCCGGGGACGTAGGATCGAAGGCGCTATGAACGACGACCGCGACCACCACCCGCTGCACTCGCCCGTGATCGACTGGTTCGACGACCACGCCCGGGACCTGCCGTGGCGGCGCCCCGAGGCGGGCGCGTGGGGCGTCATGGTCAGCGAGTTCATGCTGCAGCAGACCCCGGTCAGCCGGGTCCTGCCGGTGTACGGGCAGTGGCTGGAGCGCTGGCCCACGCCGGGCGACCTCGCCGCGGAGGCCGCCGGCGAGGCGGTGCGCGCCTGGGGCCGGCTGGGCTATCCCCGCCGGGCGCTGCGGCTGCACGCCGCCGCAACCGCGATCGCCCAGCTGCACGGCGGCGAAGTGCCCACGGAGCACGCCGAGTTGCTGGCCCTCCCGGGGGTCGGGGAGTACACGGCCGCCGCGGTGGCCTCCTTCGCGTACGGGCAGCGGCACCCGGTGCTGGACACCAATGTGCGCCGGGTGTTCGCGCGTGCCGTGACCGGTGTGGAGTACCCGCCGAACGCCACGACCGCCGCCGAACGCCGGGTCGCCCACCGGATGCTCCCCGCCGACGAGGCCACCGCCGCCCGCTGGGCCGCGGCCACGATGGAACTGGGGGCGCTGATCTGCACCGCCCGCGGCCCCGAGTGCGTGCGCTGCCCGATCGCCGGGCAGTGCGCCTGGCGGCTGGCCGGCTCCCCCGCGCACGACGGCCCGCCGCGCCGCGGCCAGACGTACGCCGGCACCGACCGCCAGGTCCGGGGCAGGCTGCTGGCCGTGCTGCGGGAGGCCACGGAGCCGGTGCCGCAGGCCGCGCTGGACGCCGTGTGGCACGAGCCCGTCCAGCGTGCCCGGGCCCTGGACGGCCTGGTCGCCGACGGCCTGGTGGAACCCCTGCGGGACGGTCTGTACCGGCTGCCCGGCTGAGGGCCGCGCCTGCGCGGCGGCCGCGTCGTTACACAACCGATGGGTGGCTGTGGGTCCGCTGTGCGGCGGCGGTCGCCAAAGCCGGACATCCGCTCCGTAGCGTCGGCCGGGTCGTAATCGAGCGCGCCGGACGGAGGGACGCCATGGCGGCGAACGCCCAGGGGACAGCCCCGGTCATGGACTTCGAGGAGTACGTGCGGAACCGGCAGGAGGCGCTGCTGCGCAGCGCGCGCCGGCTCGTGCCGGACCCGATCGACGCCCAGGACCTCGTCCAGACGGCGCTTGCGCGCACCTACCCGCGCTGGGGCGACATCGCCGACAAGAACCTGGCCGACGCCTACATGCGCCGGGTGATGATCAACACCCGGACGGAGTGGTGGCGCGCCCGCCGGCTGGAGGAGGTGCCCACCCCCGAGCTGCCGGAGGGCTCCGTCGACGACGGCGCCGAGCAGCGCGCGGACCGGGCGATGCTGCTGGACGCCCTCGGCATGCTGGCCCCCAAGCAGCGCCAGGTGGTGCTGCTGCGCCACTACCGGCAGCTCAGCACGGAGGAGACGGCGCACGCGCTGGGCATGTCGGTGGGTACCGTGAAGAGCACGCTGCACCGGGCACTGGCGCGGCTGCGCGCCGAGCTGGAGCGGCAGAGCAACGGATACGGGAGGCCCGTGGAGCCCGCCACGGGCAGGACGGAGGGCGTGTGCGCCGCAGCGTAGTCCCGGTGGGTGCCGCCGCCGCCGCTGTCGCGGTGTGCGGGGCGCTCGTCGCCGTGACCAGCTGCCGCGACGCCGGGGGTGTGCGCGAGGAGGGCACCGCCTCGGTCGCCTCCCCCGCCCCGCCGTCCCCCTCCGCGTCGCCCCCCGCCGCGGACGCCCACCCGCTGGACGCCGGGCGGTCCGCGGACCCACCGGCGGTGGACGCGAAGGCCGCCGCGGACGTGGTGCACATGGTGCGGCAGGACCCGAAGGTGGCCCGGGACATCCGGGACGGCCTGGCGGCCTGCCCCGCGCAGTCCGCGGTCACCGAGGCCCGTCCGGTGGCCGCCGCGGAGCCCTACCCGGTGGACCGCCGCACCGCGCGGCTGACCGGCGGGCAGGGCGCGGACCTGGTGGTGAACGTCTCGACCTGCGCGGACAGCGTGGGCATCGGCAGCTACGTCTACCGGCGGGTGGGCGGCGCGTACGTCAACGTCTTCACCGACGAGCAGCCCCCCGTCTTCGCCGAGGTCAGCGGCGGCGTCCTGAAGGTGACCCACCAGGTGTACGAGCCGCAGGACGCGGTCTCCAACCCCTCGGGCGAGGACGTGACCACGTACCGGTGGAACGGCTCCCGCTTCGAGGAGGTCTCCTTCTCCCACCGCGACTACGGGACGGACGACGGCACCACCGGGAGCGCTCCGCATGGCTGAGACGCACGTCCTGTTCGTCGAGGACGACGACGTCATCCGCGAGGCGACCACGCTGGCGCTGGAGCGGGACGGCTTCGAGGTGACGGCCGTGCAGGACGGCCTGGCCGGGCTGGCGGCGTTCCGCGCGCGGCAGCCGGACCTGGCGCTGCTGGACGTGATGGTGCCGGGCCTGGACGGGGTGAGCCTGTGCCGGCGCATCCGGGACGAGTCCACGGTGCCGGTGATCATGCTCTCGGCGCGGGCGGACGCCATCGACGTCGTCCTGGGCCTGGAGGCCGGCGCCGACGACTACGTGACCAAGCCGTTCGACGGCGCCGTGCTGACCGCCCGCATGCGGGCGGTGCTGCGGCGCTTCCGGGTGGCCGCGGTGGACGGTCCCGCGGCCGGGGCGGGGGTGCTGACCTTCGGGGACCTGGAGGTGGACCCGGAGGGGATGGAGGTGCGGCGGGCCGGCGAGCGGATCGCGCTGACCCCCACGGAGATGCGGCTGCTGCTGGAGTTCTCGGCGGCGCCGGGAACGGTGCTGTCGAGGGACCGGCTGCTGGAGCGGGTCTGGGACTACGACTGGGGCGGCGACACCCGGGTCGTGGACGTCCACGTCCAGCGGCTGCGGGCGAAGGTCGGGCAGGAGCGCATCGAGACGGTGCGCGGCTTCGGCTACAAGCTCAGGGGCTGACGCGGTGACCGCGCGTCCCGGCAGGCCCGCCGCGAACAAGGGCCGCCCGCTGCCCAAGATCGGGTTGCGCTGGAAGGTCTGCGTGGCGATCGCCGTGGTGTCGGCGCTGGTCGCGCTGGTGCTGAGCCTCGTGGTGCACAATGCGGCCCGGGCCAGCATGATCGACAGCTCCCGGGACGTGCAGGACGAGCGGGTGCGGTTCGTCCAGCGGATCTACGAGTCCACCGGGCGGCTGGGGAGCCTCTTCGGCGCCCGGCTCAACGACCCGGATCTGCCGGCCTCGCTGAAGCGGCTGGCCCGCGAGGGCAAGCGGGCCACCTACGTCGACAACTCCGGTGGCGCGCCGGTGGTGTGGGCGGCGACGCCGGTCAAGGACGGCAAGATCCTGTCGCTGAAGACGACCTTCACCGACGGCTTCGCGGTCCTGGAGGACCTGGACCAGGCGCTGGTCATCGGCTCCTCGGCGGTCGTGGTGGGCGGTACGGCGCTGGGCGTGCTCATCGGCGGGCAGCTGTCGCGGCGGCTGCGCAAGGCCGCCGAGGCGGCGGGCCGGGTGGCCGACGGGGAGACGAACGTACGGGTGCGCGACGCGATCGGCGGCCGGGTCCGGGACGAGACGGACGAGCTGGCGCGGGCCGTGGACGCCATGGCGGACGCCCTGGCCGGCCGGCTGGAGGCCGAGCGCCGGGTCACCGCCGACATCGCCCACGAGCTGCGGACCCCGGTGACGGGGCTGGTCACGGCGGCCGAGCTGCTGCCGCCGGGGCGCCCCTCGGAACTGGTCAGGGACCGTGCGCAGGCGCTGCGCACGCTCGTGGAGGACGTGCTGGAGGTCGCCCGGCTGGACGGCGCCGCCGAGCAGGCCGACCTGCAGGACGTGGCGCTGGGCGACTTCGTGCGGCGCAGGGTCGCGGCGGCGGCGCCCGAGGCGACCGTGACCGTACGCGGGGACGCCGTCGTCCGCACCGATCCGCGCCGGCTGGAGCGGGTCCTCGGCAACCTGCTGGCGAACGCCGCGCGGCACGGCCGGCCGCCGATCGAGGTCACCGTCGACGGCCCGTACGTGGAGGTCCGCGACCACGGCCCGGGCTTCCCCGACGACCTGCTCCGCGACGGCCCGAGCCGCTTCCGCACGGGCAGCAGCGACCGGGCCGGCAGCGGCCACGGACTGGGCCTGACCATCGCCACCGGCCAGACCCGCGTCCTGGGCGCCCGCCTCACCTTCCGCAACGTGCCCGCGGCGGACGGCGGCGGCGCGGTCGCCCGGCTGCTGCTGCCGAGGGAGTAGCCGCGCGACGCGCCCGGGCAGGCGCGCGACCCGCGCATACGGACGATGCCCGCACGCGGGTCGGAAGACCTGCGGGCGGGCATCGGCAGCGGGTGGGTCGGGGTGGGCCGGCGGCTCAGACCACCTCGACCGCGGCGACCGCCTCCTCCGTGCTGGGCACGGTGGGCGCCGAGCGCAGCGGGATCTCCTTGACGAAGAAGGCGAGCAGGAAGCCGATGACGCTGACGGCGGCGCCCCACAGGAAGACGTGGTGCGTGCCGCCCGCGACGGCGTGCAGGTAGGCGTCCTTGACCGGCGGAGCCAGCCTGGCCAGGCCCGCCGGGTCCAGCTGGGCGGCGCCGGAGGCGGCACCCGCGGCGGCGTCGCCGAGGCGGTCCGTCATCGTGTTCTGCACCTGGTGGGTGAAGATCGCGCCGAAGAGGGCGACGCCGAAGGAGCCGCCGATCGTCCGGAAGAGGGTGGAGGACGAGGAGCCGACGCCCATGTCCTTCATCTCGACGCTGTTCTGGGCGATGAGCATGGTGATCTGCATCAGGAAGCCCATGCCCGCGCCGAGCACGGCCATCCACAGGCCGGAGACGAAGCGGGTGGTGCCGGTGTCCATCGTCGACAGCAGGTAGAGGCCGACGGTCATCAGGCCGCCGCCGACGATCGGGAAGATCTTGTACTTGCCGGTCTGGGTGGTGACCCGGCCGGCTATCAGCGAGACGACCATCATCGACAGCAGCAGCGGCAGCAGCAGGAGCCCGGAGTTGGTCGCCGAGGCGCCCTGGACGGTCTGCTGGAACAGCGGCAGGAAGGTCATCGCGCCGAACATCACGAAGCCGACCAGGAAGCCGATCACCGAGATCAGCGAGAAGTTGCGGCTGTGGAAGATGTGCAGCGGGATGACCGGCTCGGCGACCCGGGTCTCCACGTAGAGGAAGGCGGCCAGCGCGGCCACGCCGAGCACCAGCAGGCCCAGGATCTGGGGCGAGCCCCACTCGTACTGGTTGCCGCCCCAGGTGGTGAGCAGGACGAGCGAGGTGATGCCGACGGTCAGCAGCACCGTGCCGAGGTAGTCGATGCTGGTCTTGATGGTCTTCTTCGGCAGGTGCAGCACCGCCGAGATCATGAAGAGGGCGACGACACCGAGCGGGAGGTTGATGTAGAAGCTCCAGCGCCAGCCCCAGTTGTCGGTGATGTAGCCGCCGACGAGCGGGCCGCCGATCATGGCGACCGCCATGACGCCGGCCATCATGCCCTGGTACTTGCCGCGCTCGCGCGGCGGGATCAGGTCACCGATGATCGCCATCACGCCGACTATCAGACCGCCGGCGCCCAGGCCCTGGACGGCGCGGAAGGCGATCAGCTGGCCCATGTCCTGCGCCATGCCGGACAGCGCCGATCCGATCAGGAAGATCACGATCGACGACATGAAGATGCCCTTGCGGCCGTACAGGTCGCCGAGCTTGCCCCAGACGGGCGTCGATGCGGCGGTGGCGAGCGTGTAGGCGGTGACCACCCACGACAGGTGCTCCAGGCCGCCCAGTTCGCCCACGATGGTGGGCATCGCGGTGCCGATGATCATGTTGTCCAGCATCGCGAGCAGCATCGCGATCATGAGCCCGAACAACACCACGCGCACACTGCGCTGCGGGGTCTCGGCGGTGTCCGCCATCACAAGCTCCCCTACTTGTTTCTCTGTCTTGACTTGAGGTTGCTTACCTGCCGCCCGGCTAGTTGCCTGGGGCACCCTGACAGTATGCGGCTTACTAGCCGGGCGTCAAGTAAGTTAAAGTGCGCCCATGGCAACGCCCCACGCACGCAGAGGTGATACGCGACGCCGCATCCAGGACGTCGCGCTGGAGCTCTTCGCCGAGCAGGGATACGAGAAGACGTCCCTGCGCGAGATCGCCGAGCACCTGGACGTGACCAAGGCGGCGTTGTACTACCACTTCAAGACCAAGGAGGACATCCTCAACAGCATCGTCGAGGACCTGGCCTCACCGGTCGACGAGCTGATCGCCTGGGCCAACGAGCAGCCGCGCACCCTGGAGACCAAGTGCGAGGTGCTGCGCCGCTACTCGGACGCGCTGTGGAGCGCGGGCCCGCTGTTCCGCTTCGTGCAGGAGAACCAGGCCACCGTCCGCGACCTCAGCATCGGTGAGACCTTCAAGACGAAGCTGCTCGCCGTCCACTCCCTGCTCAAGGACCCGGACGCGCCGCTGACCGACCAGGTGCGATCGATCACCGCGGTCTTCGCGATGCACGCGGGGATGTTCGCCATGCAGAACCTCGAGGGCGACCCCGAGGACAAGCGTGCCGCCGTCCTCGAGGTCGCCCAGGAGTTGATCGCCAGGACCTACGGGGGTCAGACCGACACGCCGTGAGCCCGGAGGTAGGGCAGCGGGTTGACGGATGAGCCGTAGTACGGGGTCGTGCGGATCTCGAAGTGCAGGTGGGGGCCGGTGCTGTTGCCGGTGTTGCCGGACAGCGCGATCTGCTGGCCCTCGCCGACGTGCTGGCCGACGCGCACCTGCGTCGCGGACAGGTGGCCGTACTGCGAGTACATGCCGTTGGCGTGGCGGATCACGATGTTGTTGCCGTAGGCGCCGCCCCAGCCGGCCTCGACGACGGTGCCGGAGCTCACGGCGTGGACGTTGGTGCCGATCGGCACGGCGAAGTCCTGGCCGGAGTGCTTGTGCGCCCAGCGGGCGCCGTCCTGCATGTAACCGGCGGACAGTGCGTACTTCTTGACCGGCACCGACCAGCCGCTGTTGCTGCTCTGCTGCTGCGGGGCGCTCTTCGCGGACCGCGACAGGTGGTTCTGGTGCTTCCAGTGCAGCTCGGCGTGCGCGTGGCGGTCGGCCTTCACGGCCTGGGCGGCGCGCTGCTGCACGTCGGCCTGCGCCCGGGTGACGTCCGCCAGCTTCCCGGCAGCGCCGAGGCCCAGCAGGCTCTCGCTCTGCGTCTCCGCCATCGCCGTGCCTGCCGCACCGAGTGCCAGCGAGGCGCACACACCGGCGGTGACGACGGTACGACGGCCACGGAAGACGGAGTTCGAGATCTTGGGCATGCGCATTCGGAATTACCTCGCGGAAATAGCCGGACAAGACTTTTGCGACGTGTTCGCCGCGATCCCTTGGTAACCCGGCATTCCGGCCCAGGACAAACCCCCCCGTCCACTGCCTTCTTTCGTAGCCGGCGCCCGGCGGACCCCGCTCGGCCGCCTGCGGCATGGGCTCCGTCCCCTAAGGTGATTCGTACGTGGCCCAGGTCACGTGGGTCACGTCACCGGCCCCGGGACCAAAGGGAATTGCCCTTCGGGACCTAGGTCCCGTGGCCCGGGTCACACGGGAAGAAGAAATCCGGGAGCTCGCGGGGCGCGGGGAATGCGAAAAGCGCGCTCCGTACGACGGGGGGCGGGAACGTGGATCCTTCGGCCGTGGGCGTACGGCTGGCGTCGGCCGTGGCGGGACCTCTGGTGAAGCGGCTCTTCGTGGCCGAGGGACCCGGCGCCGGCCTCGTGGACCGGCCGGTCCGCATCTCCTCCCGGGTCTCCTTCAGGGGCGAGAAACGCACCCTGACCGAGGCGGACCTGCGCGCCCTGGCCGCCGCGCTGGTGCGCCGGGCCCTGCGGGCCGGGGAGCGCCCCGTCGGCGCCGGCGAGGAGACCGCCGTCGCGGACGCCCTCGCGGCCTCGCTGCGGGCCCTGGGCGACCTCGACCTCACGGACCTGCAGGCCGTGGACCTCGGCCACACCGCCTTCGCCCGCGCCCTGCACCGGGCGGCCGGCTCGCCGGAGCGGGAACTCAGCGCCGACGGCGCGTACTTCCACGAACGGCTGCTCGACACGGCCTGCCTGCACATCCTGCACTTCTTCACCCAGCGCTCGACCTTCGTCGCCGCCACCCTGGTCGAGCAGAGCCGGGCACTGGGCGAGCTGACCGCCCGCGTCGACGAACTGCTCTCGCGCAGCCCGCTGCCGGGCGGCGAGGACGCCGCCTTCGAGCGGCGCTACCTGCGGTACGTCGAGAAGAAGTACGGGCGGCTCACGATCCACGGCCTCGACCTGGCGGACACCCCGGACCGCTGGCCGCTCGACACCGCCTACCTCAGCCTGGAGGCGGCACCCTCCGCCGGGCCCGCGGACGGCGTGCCGCAGGGGGCCGCCGACCCGCACCCCGCCGACCGGGCGCTCGCCGCGCACGAACGGGTCCTGCTGCGCGGCGAGGCCGGGTCGGGCAAGACCACGCTCGTGCAGTGGCTGGCCATCGCCTGCGCGCGTCAGGACCCGGACGGGCCGATGGCGTACCTGGAGGACCGGATCCCGTTCGTCCTCCCGCTGCGCACCCTCGCCGGCCACGGCGGGCCGCTCCCCGTCCCCCGCGACTTCCTCGCCGCCGCCGGCTGCCCGCTCGCCGGTACCCAGCCGGCCGGCTGGGAGGCCCGCGTCCTCACCGAGGGCCGCGGGCTGCTGCTGGTGGACGGCATCGACGAGATCCCCGGGGCCGGGCGCCGCCGCGCCAGAGAGTGGCTCGGCGACCTGCTCGACGCCCATCCCGGCAACCGCTGGCTGGTCACCTCCCGCCCCTCCGCCGTACGGGAGGACTGGCTGGCCCCGGAGGGCTTCACCGAACTGGCCCTGACGCCCATGGGTCCCGCCGGCGTCGCCGCCTTCGTCCGCCGCTGGCACGCCGCCGCCGGGCCGGAGGCGGCCGGGTACGCCGAAGGGCTGCTCGCCGCCGTACGGACCGAGCCCGACCTCGCCCGGCTCGCCACCAACCCCCTGATGTGCGGCCTGATCTGCGCCCTGCACCACGACCGCCGCGGCTACCTGCCCCGGGCCAGGAAGGACCTGTACGCCGCCGCGCTGTCGATGCTGCTGGTCCGCCGGGACCGCGAACGGCGGACCGCGGTCGTGCCGCTGCGCGAGGAGGCGCAGACGGAGCTGCTGCAGCGGCTGGCGCACTGGCTGGTCCGCAACGGCCGCACCGAGATGGACCTCGACCGGGCCGAGGCCGTCGTGGCGCGGGCGCTGCCCACCGTCCCCGAGGCCGCGGCGCTCGGTGACGCCGCCACCGTGCTGGCCCACCTCCTCGACCGCGGCGGCGTCCTGCGCCGGCCCGCGCCCGGCACGGTCGACTTCGTGCACCGCACCTTCCAGGACTACCTGGGCGCCCGCGCCGCCGTGGAGGAGGGCGACTTCGGGCTCCTCGCCGCGCACGCCGCGGACGACCGGTGGGAGGACGTCCTGCGCATGGCGGTCGCCCTCGCCCGTCCGCACGAGCGGGCCGCGGTCCTTCGAGAACTCCTCGACCGCGGGGACGGCGCCGGCGACCGCCGCACCCGGGCACGGCTGCACCTGCTCGCCGCGGCCTGCCTGGAGCACGCGACCGCCCTCGACCCGGACGTGCGGGAGGCCGTCGCGGCACGCGCCGCGGCGCTGGTGCCGCCCGCCGACGCGGCGGAAGCCCGCGCCCTGGCCGAGGCCGGGCCGCTCGTCCTGGACCTGCTCCCCGGCCCCGACGGGCTCTCCGACGAGGACGCCCTCCACGTGGTGGTCACCGCCTGCCACTTGCCCTCGGACCGGGCCGCCCGCTACCTGGGCGGCTTCGCCGGGCACCCGTTCCTGCGGGTCCGCGCCCAGCTGATGTGGTCCTGGCACCGCTTCGACGCCGCCGTGTACGCGGAGGAGGTCATCGCCCGTCTCGACCCGGAGGGGCTGGACTTCACCGTCCGCTCCGCCGGGCAGCTGCGCGAGCTGCGCCGGCTCGGCCTACGACCCGCCCGCCTGGACCTGCGGGGCGACCTGCCCGCGGACGAGCTGGCCGCATACGTGGCCGGGCTCGACCTCACCGAGGTCCGGATGCGGGACTGCGCCCTGCCCGACCTGCGCTTCCTGGCGGGCCAGCGGGGTCTGCGCAGGCTCGCGCTGCTCGGCCCGGGGCTGCCCGCCGACTGGGCGTCGGCCGGCGTGGCGGCCGCGCTGCGGGAACTGGAGCTGGCCGCCCCGGCCGACGGCCGGCTCGACCTGTCGCCGCTCGCCGCCCACCCCGGACCGCTGACCGTGCGCGTCGCGCTGCCCCCCGACCGAATCGCCGGGGCCGAGCGGCTGCCGACAGGCGTCACCGTCCTCCCCGGACCGCGTCGGGGAGGCTAGCCCTCGTCCCGTTCCCTCCAGCCGTCCCAGCCGCCGTGACCGCGGCCCCGCCCGCCGTGGTCCCGGCCGGGGCCGTCCCCGCCGGCCGTCGGGGAGGCGGTGGCCGAGAGCGTCGGGCTCGGCGGCGCCGAGGGCGGCACGGCCACCCGGGTGGAGTCGGCGCGCAGCCGGGAGCCGGTGGTGTACGCCACCGACTGGAAGCGGGGCGGGGCGATCGAGGTGTCGAAGGCCCAGTGCTGGACGGGCCGCCCGTCCCGGGGCCTGAGGACGACCTCCGCGCCGGGCGCGCCGCCCTCGGGGGCGACCGCCAGCTGCTGGTTCCAGCGAGGGATCAGGTCGCCCGTGAGGGTGAGGTCGTACCGCACGTCCTGGGCGCCGGTGACGAAGGACGCCGTGCACAGGCCCAGCTCCAGCGCGGGGCCGCGGTGCGAGTTGAGGCAGTAGGCCGGCTGGGCGACGCTGCGCATCAGGCCGTCCGGCTCGTACGACCAGAACTGCGTGGCGCCGGAGTCGCAGCGCGCGGTGATCGTCCCGGTGCCGATGACGGTCCGGCGGCCGGTCAGGTCGACGCACAGGTCGTTGTCGTCGTTCCGGAGCCGGCCGCGCAGCCCGTCCTCGGGCAGGGGGCCGGTGGTGGTCGTGCCGGAGGCGGGCGCGGTGTCCGAGCCGCCGGCCGGGGCCGGGACGGTGGGGGATGCGGTGGCCGCGGTGGGCGCCGTCGCGGCGGCGCGGTCGTCGCCGTCGCCGCCACCGCTCGTGAGACCGACGACCAGGGCGGTCGCGAGGGCGAAGCCGCCGAGTCCCAGCAGGGTCGCGACGAGCCGCCGGGGCCCGTTCTTCGCGGCCCTGCGCCTGCGGCCGCCCTGGCGGCGTCCCGGAGCGGCGCCGGAGCCGTTCCGGGCATCGTTGTCACGCGCCGCCCGGCGGGTGGGGCGCGAGTCGTAGTAGCCCCGCGCCTCCCAGACCAGCACCGCCTCGGCGATCAGCACGCCCAGCCGGTCCCCGGAGTGGTCGAGCTGCTCGGCCGCGTAGCGGCAGTGGTCGCACCGGGCGATGTGACGCTGCAGGTCGGGTACGAGCCCGGCGCCGCCGCGGTGGACGGAGATGTCCAGCAGACGGCTGAACTGCAGGCACGCCTCGTAGGGCGCGAGGTCCCGGTGCGCCTGGACGCAGGCCTCGCGGAAGCGGGTGCGGGCGAGCTGCAGCTGGCCCGCGGCCCGTTCCGGGTCGATGCCGAGGAGTCCGGCGGGCACGTCCAGCGGCTCGGCGTCGACCTCGGCGTGCCAGAGCAGGCAGCGGGCGGGTTCGGGGAGCCGCATGAAGGCCCGGTTCGCCAGCCGGCGGTTCTCCGGTACGGCCAGGCGGGCGTCGGTCTGGTCGGGCCGGGGCCGCAGCCGCCGGTGGAGCCAGGCGCGCCGGCGGTCGACGGCCCACTCCTCGGAGATCTTGTGGACGGTGATCAGCAGTTCGGGGCGCCAGGCGGCCGAGGGCCCGGTCAGTCGCAGGGTGTCGACGAAGACCCGGGTGAACGCGGCCGCCGCGAGTATCCCGGCGGCGTGTCCGGAGACCGTGCACAACTCCGCGTACTCGGAGACCGGCCGCCAATGGCGGGCCAGCAACTCCTCGAACGGTTGGTGCGCGCCCTCCTTTCCCAGGGCCTTTCCGATCTCTCCGGACAGCGACTCGTCCGGTACGCCGAACAGCCGGCCGGGGTGCGCGGAATTCGGATGCGGGGATTCCTTCAACGGGAGTTTCCTTCCGCGTTCGCCCCGCCGGGAAAAGTACGAACCAATGCGCCGGCGCGGCACGCAGCTACGTGGGGGGAGGTGAGGCCGGGGCGCCGGTGAAGGGGCAAGGCGGCCGCTCCTCACTCTCGGCTGATCCTTTCGAATGCCTGCCGGAATGACGGCACGACACCGGCCGGAGCACGGAGAAGGAAGGGTCCGTGCTGAACATCGCTCACCTTTCCACAAATGCAACCGGCGCAACAAGGGTGGGTTCATGGGGAACACAAAACACGACGGCCCCGCCCGCACTATTGTGCGGACGGGGCCGGATCGCTCTGCGATTACCTGCGGTTATGCTTCCTTGCTGAGGTTCGGCCCGCCGGCCGCCTCGACCGGAGGAGCGTCGGCGACGGCCACCTTCTCCTCACCGCGGAAGGTGAACTTGACGTTCTCGCCCTCGCCCTCGGTGCCCACGACCACGATGTGACCGGTGCGCAGCTCGCCGAAGAGGATCTTCTCGGAGAGCACGTCCTCGATCTCCCGCTGGATCGTCCGGCGCAGCGGCCGGGCTCCCAGCACGGGGTCGTAGCCCTTCTTGGCGAGCAGCGACTTGGCCTCGGGGCTGAGCTCGATGCCCATGTCCTTGTCCCTGAGGCGCTCGTCCACCCGGGCGATCATCAGGTCGACGATCTGGATGATGTCTTCCTCGCTGAGCTGGTGGAAGACCACGATGTCGTCGACACGGTTCAGGAACTCGGGGCGGAAGTGCTGCTTGAGCTCCTCGCCGACCTTGGCCTTCATCCGCTCGTACCCGGTCTTGACGTCGCCCGCGGCCGCGAAGCCGAGGTTGAAGCCCTTGGAGATGTCCCGGGTGCCGAGGTTGGTGGTCATGATGATCACCGTGTTCTTGAAGTCCACGACCCGGCCCTGGGAGTCGGTCAGCCGACCGTCCTCCAGGATCTGCAGCAGGCTGTTGAAGATGTCCGGGTGGGCCTTCTCGACCTCGTCGAAGAGGACGACGGAGAACGGCTTGCGGCGCACCTTCTCGGTGAGCTGGCCGCCCTCCTCGTAGCCGACGTATCCGGGCGGGGAGCCGAACAGCCGCGAGACGGTGTGCTTCTCGCTGAACTCGGACATGTCGAGCTGGATCAGCGCGTCCTCGTCGCCGAAGAGGAACTCGGCGAGCGTCTTGGAGAGCTCGGTCTTACCGACGCCGGACGGGCCGGCGAAGATGAACGAGCCACCGGGGCGCTTGGGGTCCTTCAGACCGGCCCGCGTGCGGCGGATGGCCTGCGAGAGGGCCTTGATCGCGTCCTTCTGGCCGATGACGCGCTTGTGCAGCTCGTCCTCCATGCGCAGCAGACGCGAGGACTCCTCCTCGGTGAGCTTGAAGACCGGGATGCCCGTGGCGGTGGCCAGGACCTCGGCGATCAGCTCCTCGTCCACCTCGGCGACGACGTCCATGTCGCCGGCCTTCCACTCCTTCTCCCGCTTGGTCTTCGCGGAGAGCAGCTGCTTCTCCTTGTCGCGGAGGGAAGCGGCCTTCTCGAAGTCCTGCGAGTCGATCGCGGACTCCTTCTCCCGGCGCACGTCGGCGATCTTCTCGTCGAACTCGCGCAGGTCCGGCGGAGCGGTCATCCGGCGGATGCGCATCCGGGAGCCGGCCTCGTCGATCAGGTCGATCGCCTTGTCCGGCAGGAAGCGGTCCGAGATGTAGCGGTCGGCGAGGGTCGCCGCGGCCACCAGGGCGGCGTCCGTGATGGACACGCGGTGGTGGGCCTCGTAGCGGTCCCGCAGACCCTTGAGGATCTCGATGGTGTGCGGCAGCGACGGCTCCGCGACCTGGATGGGCTGGAAGCGGCGCTCCAGGGCCGCGTCCTTCTCCAGGTGCTTGCGGTACTCGTCGAGCGTGGTGGCGCCGATGGTCTGCAGCTCACCGCGCGCGAGCATCGGCTTGAGGATCGAGGCGGCGTCGATCGCGCCCTCGGCGGCGCCCGCACCCACCAGGGTGTGGAGCTCGTCGATGAACAGGATGATGTCGCCGCGGGTGCGGATCTCCTTGAGCACCTTCTTCAGGCGCTCCTCGAAGTCACCGCGGTAGCGGGAGCCGGCCACCAGGGCGCCGAGGTCCAGGGTGTAGAGCTGCTTGTCCTTCAGCGTCTCCGGGACCTCGCCCTTGACGATGGCCTGGGCCAGGCCCTCGACGACGGCGGTCTTGCCGACGCCGGGCTCGCCGATGAGGACGGGGTTGTTCTTGGTGCGGCGCGACAGCACCTGCATCACGCGCTCGATCTCCTTCTCGCGCCCGATCACCGGGTCGAGCTTGGTCTCACGAGCGGCCTGCGTGAGGTTGCGGCCGAACTGGTCCAGGACGAGCGAGGTCGAGGGGGTGCCCTCGGCCGGACCGCCGGCGGTGGCGGCCTCCTTGCCCTGGTAGCCGGAGAGCAGCTGGATGACCTGCTGCCGCACCCGGTTGAGATCGGCGCCCAGCTTCACGAGGACCTGGGCGGCGACGCCCTCGCCCTCGCGGATCAGGCCGAGCAGGATGTGCTCGGTGCCGATGTAGTTGTGGCCGAGCTGGAGGGCCTCGCGGAGCGACAGCTCCAGGACCTTCTTGGCCCGGGGGGTGAAGGGGATGTGGCCGGACGGGGCCTGCTGCCCCTGTCCGATGATCTCCTCCACCTGCTGGCGGACCGCCTCGAGCGAAATCCCGAGGCTCTCCAGGGCCTTAGCGGCGACACCCTCACCCTCGTGGATAAGGCCCAGGAGGATGTGCTCGGTGCCGATGTAGTTGTGGTTGAGCATCCGGGCTTCTTCCTGAGCCAGGACGACAACCCGCCGCGCGCGGTCGGTGAACCTCTCGAACATCGTTAATCGCTCCTCAGAGCGGTCGGGCAGTTAGGGGCGTGTCCCCTCCCTGTCCTTCCGCATGCTAGTCCCGCACAGCGGGGCAGCTCACTTCAACCGTCGACACCTGGCGAGGTCGTTAACCCCCGCGCCGTCGACAACAGCCTCAACCCGATGGTGCGAGACGATGTTCCCGCAGGCCAGGCGGATAGCCCTTTATCCAGTACGCCGAGGGCGAACGTCCCACCTGTCCGACATGGCCGTCGTCCGTTCCCACTAGGTATTTCTTACCCGCCCGCACGGACAGTCCATGCCGGGAGCACGCCCGCTGTCTGCTATAGGCGAACAGACTTGCGTCGGGTGGATTCACGGAGGGTGACGGCACACCGGCCGCCGGGCACTCCCGGTGACCCGCCTCGTAACCCCGGACGCCCGGGGGGCGTTGCGCAGGGCATGCAGGCCTCACGGGTCCCGGTGACCCTGGAACACGCGGACGCGCTCGACGTCCCCGCGGAGGCGGGGCACGAGGTGCTCGGCCGCTTCCCGGCGCCCCGGACGGGGCCGGTCGCCCTGGCGGGGCAGCGGATGCGGTTCTTCGTCGCCCCCGGCAGCGCCGAGGAACTGCCCGGCCTGCTGGACTGGCTGGAGTGGAGCGGCATCCCGCTCGACCTCGTGCCGCTGCGCGGCGCCGGGGCCGCCTACGACGACGGCGCGCCCGCCTGGCTCCGGCCGCCCGTCCGGGACGGCGGACGCCACGCGGGCGCGCCGCTCCACCTGCCCGCCATGACGCTCGGCACGCAGCCCGGCCCCGCGGCGGACGGACGCTCCGGGGGGACCGTGGGCCTCACGCCCCTGGTCTCCGCGCTCGCGACCGCCTGCCACCGGGTCCGGCTGCGGGTCGCCCGGACCGATCAGCCGTGTGCCTTCTCGTACGCCTCGCGGATCTGCGCGGGGACGCGGCCGCGGTCGTTGACCTCGTAGCCCTCTTCCTTCGCCCACGCGCGGATCTTCGCGGTGTCCTGGCTCGCTGCGCCCCCGCGGGAGGCACCCTTCGCGGCGCGCCCGCGGCCGGCACGGCCACCGGTGCGGCGGCCGCCGTCCACGTACGGACCGAGGAGACCGCGCAGCTTGTCGGCGTTGTCGGTGGTGAGGTCGATCTCGTACGTCACTCCGTCGAGTGCGAACGTCACGGTCTCATCCGCCTCGCCGCCGTCGAGGTCGTCAACAAGAAGGACCTGAACCTTCTGTGCCACCGGCTTCCCTTTCATCGAATACGGATTACCGGTAAAAGCAAACCGCCTTTTCCCGGAAAACTCAAACCCCTTGCCCGAACTGCTCCCGGCCCGGTAGGCATCCCGGCGGTCTTCCGCGGAACGTTTCGGACATACTGTTGTGCCGGGCGGCCACCGTGGGCGGTCTCACAGATGCAACAGCATCCGGCTGTTGCCCAAGGTGTTGGGTTTCACTCGTTCGAGGTCCAGGAACTCGGCCACGCCCTCGTCCTTTGACCTCAGCAGCTCACCGAAGACATCGCCGTCGACCGGCGTCTCGCCGATCTCGACGAAGCCGTGCTTCGCGAAGAAGTCCACTTCGAAGGTGAGGCAGAAAATGCGCCGCACTCCCAGCCGGCGCGCCGTCTGCAGCAGCTTCTCCAGCACGAGATGCCCGACGCCCGTGCCGTGCCGCGCGGGGTCGACCGCGAGGGTGCGCACCTCGGCGAGGTCCTCCCACATCACGTGCAGTGCGCCGCAGCCCACCACCTCGGCGTCGTGGTCGTGTTCGGCCACCCAGAACTCCTGGATGTCCTCGTAAAGCGTCACCGTCGGCTTGTCGAGCAGGATGCGGTCGCGGACATACGCGTCGAGCAGTCGCCGGACAGCCGGCACGTCGGCCGTCCGCGCCCTGCGGATGGTGACGTCATTTGATGCGGCGGGCATGTGCGGACGCTATCGCCCGGCCGATCCGTCCGTCTCGCCGGGGTCACCCGGATCAGCTGATTGCACCACCCGCATTGCGTCACGGAGCGCTTCTCGCTGTTCCGCCGACATCATGCCGAAGAAGGCGACAAGGGCGGCGGCGGGGTTGTCGCTCGCGGCCCACGCCTCGTGCATGAGTGCCGCCGAGTAAGCGGCGCGAGTGGATACCGCCTCATAGCGATAGGCGCGCCCTTCGGCTTCCCGCCGGAGCCAGCCCTTCTGATGAAGGTTGTCCATTACGGTCATGACCGTCGTGTAGGCGATCGAACGCTCCCGCCGGAGATCCTCCAGCACCTCGCGCACCGTCGCCGGGCGGTTCCAGCGCCACACCCGGGTCATCACGGCGTCTTCGAGGTCTCCCAAAGGACGGGGCACACCCGAATACTAGTTGCTCACGGGCGCAATGCCCGGAATGCCGGGAATATCGAGGTCACACCCGGTGCTCGGTGCCGCCCGGCCGCTGGGCCGGGGGCTGCGCGCCGGACAGCGCGGCGTCGACCACCGCGTCCTCCTTGGCCTTGTTGACCCCGCCCTGGCTCCTGATCAGCGTCCGGATGAGGAAGGTGAACGCGATGGCCATCACGGTGGGGGGCACGAGCGCGGAGACGTAGTCCATGGCACCAGGGTAGCCACGCCCCCGCGCGACCCCCTCGGCGGACCTCCTCCGGGGCCCGGGGGCCCGGGGGCCGGGTCCCCGGGCGGTCGTGACGTGGCCCCGGCCCGCTGCGGTGCGGGCCGGGGTCACGAGTGCGTCGCTCCGGGCGGCTACCCGCCCGTACGCGCCCTGCGGCGGACCGCCGCCACCAGGAGCACCCCCAGGGCCGCGCAGGCCGCCGAGCCGGCCACCAGGGGGCGCACGGGGCCCGCTCCGGTGGCGGCGAGGGATCCGCCCGTCCCGCCGGCCGGGACCACGCCGGAACCGCCCGGGGTGCTCCCGCCGGAACCGGGCGACGCCTCGGCCGTGACCGTCAGGACGCCCGCGTTGTTCTTCTGGCCCTCCCGGTCCACGCCGTAGTCCGAGGCCGCGAAGACGAGGCCGGTGGCCTCGTCCAGTGCCCGGTCCGCGACGAGGGTGAAGGAGAAGGTCTGGGAGGTGCCGGGTTCGATCGAGTGCCGGGTGGAGCAGTAGTAGATCGTCCCGGTCGGTACCGGCGCGACGTCCTCCGGGTCGTCGCCGAAGGTGGCGCCGCCCGGGTAGTCGTCCCAGTCCGCGTTCGTGGTCAGCCTGCAGGCGCCGTCACGGGCCGTCACCCGCACCCCGTGGGGGATCTCAACCGCGACCCAGGTGGCCGGCCCGGTCCCGCTGGTGCCGCGTGCCCGCGCGGCCTCGTCGCCCTCGTTGCGCAGGCCCACGACGGCCTCGGTCCGCTCTCCGGCCGTCGCCCGGACCGTGTCCCCGATCGCGACCAGGTCCGCCCCGCGGTGGCCGGGGGCCGGGCCCTCGGGGTCGTACAGCCTGATCTCCAGGCCGCCGAGGTTGTCGCTGTAGTCGACGTCCCAGCCCTCCTGCGCGGCGAGCGACCGGGCCGCCGCCCCCGGGCCGCCCGTGTCCTTCGCCGCGGGGGCCTGGGCCGTGCGGACGAGGGTGAGCGGAGCCCCGGTGCCGGGGGTGCCGCCGGGTACGACGTCGTCGAGCCTTCCGCCGATCACGTCGGCCTGGTAGCCCACCCTGCCGTCGGTGGCGCCGGGCTCGACGTCGATCCTCAGTGGCCGCGCGAGTTCCCACACCTCGCCGGGAGCGATGTCGGTGTCGAAGTGGCAGACGAAGGCGCCCCGCTGTGCCTGGTCGAGCGGGTCGTAGCGGCAGTTGCCGAAGTCGCCCGCCACCGCCAGGCCCGCGCCGCCGGAGCCGGTGAGGTTGGTCCCCACCATCACGGAGACGCCGCCGCGGGTCGGCCGGTCGCCGGCGTTGGCGATGACGACCGGCAGGTCGAGGGTGTCCCCGGGCCGTACGTCGGAGACGGTGGACAGCTTCGGCACGACGAGGTCCGGGCCGGTGCCGACCGTGATCCGGGTGGCGGTCATGCTGTCGGGATCCGGCCCGGCGTCCTTCGCGCCGACCGAGTAGCGCAGCGTCGCGGCGTCGTCGGTCCTGGAGCCGGAGGCGGCCCGTATCTTCACGGGTATCGCGGTGCCGGCGTGGTCGACCGTGCCCAGGGAGCAGGTGGCCGTGCTGCCCGAGGTGGCGCACAGGTCCGCGGGGAGCACCACGTCCACGACCCCGGTCAGGGCGGCGAGGTCCATGGTGACGACGACCTCGTGGGCGGGCTCCGGCACCTTCCCGTCGTCGAAGCGCTGGACCAGGGCGGTGATCTCGAAGGTCTTGTACGTGGTGCTCGTCGCCGCCACCCCGACGTCGCCGGGTGCGGTCAGGTGCAGTTCGGCCCTGAGGGCCGCTGCCGGGGCCGCGGTGGCGGCGGATCCCGCCGCCAGGGTGACGAGGGCGGCCGCGGCGCACACCGCGGACCGGATGGGTCTCATGCCGGGTTCCCCCCTGAGGAAGTCGACAGCCGGGTGGCGCACCCGTGAACGCACGGGAGACGTCACGTGAAGGACCCGTGACGTCTCCGGAAGGTTGTGCGGTGACTGTGCGTCAGCCCGTGGCGCGCTCCTCGGGGGGTGGCGGGGTGCGCCGGCGGGGCGGGAAGATCTCGGCCGGCGTGGGCACCTTGCGCTTCTCCTCACCGGGTTCCGGCGCGGCCGGCTCGGTGGGAGACGTCTTCGGGTCGGGCTTGGGGCCCGGCTTGGGGTCGTCGGAGGCGGCCCTGCCGCCGGGCAGCGCGCGCAGCCTCGCCCTGCCCGTGTACGGCGTGCCGCAGGGCTGCGAGGGCGCGGGGATGCGCGCCTCCAGGCGGGCGCGCACGTCGAGCTCCGCCAGGTGCTCGCAGCGGCGCAGCACGGCCCTCCTGCGGTGCGCCTCGGCGTCCGTGCACGGCGCGTCGTGCAGCCGGCGCAGCGCGGCGAGGTCGTCCGGCAGGGGCACGTACCCCATGTCGAGCGCTCCCGTCAGCCGCTCGAGGTAGCCGGCGGCGCTGCCCGGCAGCGCGTCCCGGTACCTGGCGAGCTCCGCGAGCTGGAAGGTCCGCAGCCGTCCGCCCTCGCGGGCCGCCTCGTCGACGTCCTCGACGAGGCGCAGGTAGTCCTTGACCTCGTCGGGGGTGGGGATCATGGTGCTGGACTGGAGGGCCGCTGAGAGGGCGCGCCGGAGCACGCGCAGTTCATCCGCGCTGAACGCCATTCCGCCTCGGGACCCGTGTGGCGTGGGCATGGTCTGACTTTACGTACTAAGCGGACAAAATACGCGTAACCAGATATGCCCGGGCGCGCCGCGCACGTTCCCCCGCGGACCCGCCGGGCCGTCGGCTCGTCGGCTCGTCGGGTTGTCCGCTCGTCGGGTCGTCAGGTCGTCGACACGTTCCGCTCGTAGACGAGCCGCAGGCCTATCAGGGTCAGCCAGGGCTCGTGCACGTCGATGACCGCCGACTCGCCCAGCACCAGCGGCGCCAGCCCGCCGGTGGCGATGACCGTGACGTCGTCCGGGTCGTCGGCGAGCTCCCGCGCCATCCGCTCGGCCACGCCGTCCACCTGGCCGGCGAAGCCGTACAGGATGCCGGACTGCATGGCCTCGATGGTGTTCTTGCCGATGACGCTGCGCGGACGGGTCAGTTCCACCTTGCGCAGCTGGGCCCCGCGGGCACCCAGGGCGTCCACCGAGATCTCGATGCCGGGGGCGATGGCGCCGCCCGCGTACTCGCCCCGCGACGTGACCGCGTCGAAGGTGGTGGCCGTGCCGAAGTCCACCACGATGCACGGACCGCTGTAGAGGTGCACGGCGGCCAGGGAGTTGATGATCCGGTCGGAGCCGACTTCCTTGGGGTTGTCGGTGAGCACCGGGACACCGGTCTTGACGCCGGGCTCCACGAGCACCGCGGGCACGTCGCCATAGTAGCGGCGCGTCACCTCGCGCAGCTCGTGGAGCACGGAGGGGACGGTGGAGCAGATGGCGATCCCGTGGATGTTGTCGCCGAGCTCCTCGCCGAGCAGCGGGTGCATGCCCATCAGGCCCTGCATGAGCACGGCCATCTCGTCCGCCGTGCGGCGCGGGTCGGTGGAGACCCGCCAGTGCTCGACGATCTCTTCCCCGTCGAACAGCCCGAGGACGGTGTGGGTGTTGCCGACGTCGATGGTGAGCAGCATCAGTCCCGTCCCGACCCCTCGGACCGCAGGTCCAGTCCGATGTCGAGGATCGGCGAGGAGTGGGTCAGGGCGCCCACGGCCAGGTAGTCGACGCCGGTCGCGGCGTAGGCGCGGGCGTTGTCCAGGGTGAGCCGGCCGGAGGACTCCAGCAGGGCACGGCCCGCGACGACGGCGACCGCCTCCTCCGTGTCGGAGGGCGTGAAGTTGTCCAGCAGAATCAGGTCAGCGCCCGCGTCCAGGACCTCGCGGACCTGGTGCAGGGTGTCGACCTCGACCTCGATCGCCAGCTCGGGGAACTCCTCACGGACGGCCTTGAAGGCGGCCGCCACGCCGCCCGCGGCGACCACGTGGTTGTCCTTGACCAGGGCCGCGTCCGACAGCGACATGCGGTGGTTGACGCCGCCGCCGCAGCGGACCGCGTACTTCTCCAGCGCGCGCAGGCCCGGGGTCGTCTTCCGGGTGTCGCGGACCTTCGCCTTGGTGCCCTCCAGCGCGTCGGCCCAGCGGCGCGTCGTGGTGGCGATCCCGGACAGCCGGCACAGCAGGTTGAGCGCGCTGCGCTCCGCGGTCAGCAGGTCCCTCGTACGGGTGCGCACCGACAGCAGCGTTTGACCGGCCTCGACCCGGTCGCCGTCCTCGACGTGCCGCTCGACCTCGAACTCGTCGGTGCAGACGATGGACAGCACCGCCTCCGCGACCCGCAGCCCGGCGACCACGCCGGCCTCGCGGGCGGTGAAGTCGCCGGTGGCCATGGCGTCCTCGGGGATGGTGGCCACGGTGGTGACGTCCACCCCGCCGTCCAGGTCCTCCTCGATGGCCAGGTGCGCGACGTCCTCGACCAGCACCGGGTCCAGCCCGGCGTCGGCGAGCAGCTGCGCCAGGTCGGGGTCGAGACCGCACTCGCTCGGGTCGTGCGCGTACGCGTCGCCGGAACCGCAGCCGCAGCCGTCGCCGCAGCCACCGCCGCCGGCGCCGCCGATCTGCAGGAGGGGGAGGTCGGGCGTGCTCATCGCTGGGGCTCCGTTCCAGGACGGGTTGCGGGAAGGTCCGCTGTGGGGGTGGTGCGGATGGTGAGACTAGTGGGTGCGGCGGGCAGCCCCGCACCACTGGAGGGGAGCCGGACGACGATGTGCCGGCGCCAGTCCTCGTCGTCGCGCTCCGGCCGGTCCTCGCGCCAGTGGCAGCCGCGGGTCTCCTCGCGGCGGCGGGCCGCCTCGACCAGCACCCGGGCGACCAGGCAGAGGTTGGTCGCCTCCCAGGTCTCCACGCAGGGCTCGGCCGTCTTGCCGTCGCGCTCCAGCAGCTCCTCGGCGTCGGCGTACATCCGGCTCAGCGCCGCCGCCGCGCCCTCCAGGCTCTCCGCGCTGCGCAGCACGCCCGCGCCGCGGGTCATGATCCGCTGGATCGCGAAGCGGGCCTCGGAGGGCAGTAGCGGGGAGCGGCCCGGCTCCGGGACCACGGGGGCGCCGGGGGCCGCGGGGTGCTCGGCGATGTCGGCGGCGATGCGCTCGGCGAAGACCAGCCCCTCCAGGAGGGAGTTGGACGCCAGCCGGTTGGCGCCGTGCACGCCCGTGCAGGCGACCTCGCCGCACGCGTACAGGCCCGGCACCGTGGTGCGGCCGTGCAGGTCGGTGCGGACGCCGCCGGAGGCGTAGTGCGCGGCGGGCGCCACCGGGATCGGCTGCGTGACCGGGTCGATGCCGTTGGCGCGGCAGGCGGCGAGGATCGTCGGGAAGCGCCGCTCCCACATCCGCGCCCCGAAGTGCCGGCCGTCGAGGTACATGTGCTCGGCGCCGGTCTCCTGCATGCGGCGCGTGATGCCCTTGGCGACGATGTCGCGCGGCGCGAGCTCGGCCAGCTCGTGCTGCCCCTGCATGAAGCGCACCCCGTCGGCGTCGACGAGGTGGGCGCCCTCCCCGCGCACGGCCTCGGAGACCAGCGGCTGCTGGCCCTCCGCGTCCCGGCCGAGGAAGAGCACCGTCGGGTGGAACTGGACGAACTCCAGGTCCGAGACCTCCGCGCCGGCGCGCAGCGCGAGGGCCACCCCGTCGCCCGTGGACACCGCCGGGTTGGTCGTGGCCGAGAAGACCTGCCCCATGCCGCCGGTGGCCAGCACCACGGCGCGGGCCCGCACCGCGCCGACGCCGTCGCGCTGCCCCTCGCCCATGACGTGCAGGGTGACGCCCGCGGCGCGGCCCTCGGCATCGGTCAGCAGGTCCAGCACGAGCGCGTTCTCGATGAACTCGATCCTGGCCTCGCGCACGGCCTCGATCAGCGCCCGGGAGATCTCCAGGCCCGTCGCGTCGCCGCCCGCGTGGGCGATCCTGCGGCGGTGGTGGCCGCCCTCGCGGGTCAGCAGGATCTCGCCGGTCGCCTCGCTGGTGTCGAAGTGCGCGCCCGTCGCGATCAGCCGGCGTACGGCGTCGGGGCCCTCGGTGACCAGGGTGCGCACGGCCTCCTCGTCGCAGAGCCCGGCGCCCGCCACAAGGGTGTCGGCCAGGTGCTGCTCCGGGGTGTCGCCCTCGCCGAGGGCGGCGGCGATGCCGCCCTGCGCCCAGCGCGTGGAGCCGTCGTCGAGGCGGGCCTTGGTGACGACGGTGACCTTGGCGCCCTGTGCGGCGCAGCGCAGCGCGACGGTCAGCCCGGCGACGCCGGACCCGACGACCACCACGTCCGCCTCGTGCTCCCAGCCGGGCGCGGGGGCGTGCAGCCGTATGCGTGTACCTGTGCCGCTCATCGGCGGACTCCGAACTCCAGGGGGATGTTGTCGATCAGCCGGGTCGTGCCCACCTTGGCGGCGACGGCGAGCACCGCCGGTCCGGTGTGGCCGGGGGCGGCCTCGGTGAAGTCGTCCGGGTCGACCAGGGCGAGGTAGTCCACCGCCAGGCCGTCGCCCTTCTCCAGCACCGTCCGCGCCGCGTCCCGTACGGCGTCCGGGCCGTCCTCCAGCGCGTCACGTCCGGCGAACAGGGCGCGGGAGAGGGCCAGGGCGCTCTCGCGGTCGCCGTCGGAGAGGTAGCGGTTGCGGCTGGACAGGGCCAGGCCGTCCGGCTCGCGGACGGTGGGCACGCCGACGATCTCGGCCGGGAAGTTAAGGTCCGTCACCATGCGGCGGATGAGGGCCAGTTGCTGGGCGTCCTTCTGGCCGTAGAAGGCGACGTCCGGCCGGGTCAGGTGGAGGAGCTTGGCGACGACGGTCAGCATGCCGTCGAAGTGGCCGGGGCGCGAGGCGCCCTCGTAGCCCTCGCCCATCGGCCCCGCGCTGATCCGCACCCGCGGCCGCCCGCCGGGGTACACCTCCTCGACGGAGGGCGCGAAGACCACGTCGGCGCCGGCCCGCCCGGCGGTCCGAACGTCCGCGTCGAGGGTGCGCGGGTAGCGGTCGAAGTCCTCGCCCGGCCCGAACTGCAGCGGGTTGACGAAGACGGTGACGACGACGGTGCCGTCCCCCACCCGCTCGCGGGCGGTCCGCACGAGGGTCGCGTGCCCCTCGTGCAGCGCGCCCATGGTCATCACGACGCCGACATCGCCGGGCCGGCCGCCGACGGCCTCCCGCAGCTCGCGCGCGGTGTGCACCAGCCTCGTCATCGCCCTCCCCCTTCGGCGCCGTCCGCCAGGACGCCCAGCAGCGCCTCCGCGAACTCCGCCTTCAGCATTCCGCCCGCCAGCGCGCGGTCCGCGGTGGCGCGGGCCATCGCGACGTACGGGGCCACCATCTCCGGGGCGTGCACGCGCAGCTCCGCCAGATGCGCCGCCACCGTGCCCGCGTCGCCGCGGGCGACCGGACCGGTCAGTGCGGCGTCACCGGAGCGCAGGGCGTTGTCCAGGGCCGCGCCGAGCAGCGGGCCCAGCATCCGGCCGGGCTCGCTGACGCCGGAGGCACGCAGCAGCTCCATGGACTGCGCGACCAGGGTGACCAGGTGGTTCGCGCCGATCGCCAGGCCCGCGTGGTAGAGCGGGCGGGCCGACTCCTCGATCCACTCGGGCTCGCCGCCCATCTCGATCACCAGCGCCTCGGCCGCCATCCGCAGCTCCACGGGGGCCGTGACGCCGAAGGAGCAGCCGGCCAGCCGCTGCACGTCGACGGAGGTGCCGGTGAAGGTCATCGCGGGGTGCAGGGCCAGCGGCAGCCCGCCCGCGCGCAGGGCCGGCCCCAGCACGGCGGTGCCGTACCGGCCCGAGGTGTGCACCAGCAGCTGGCCGGGACGTACGGCCCCGGTCTCGGCGAGACCGGCCACCAGCCCGGGCAGCGCGTCGTCCGGCACGGTCAGCAGGACGAGCTCGGAGCGGGCCAGCACCTCGGCCGGCTCCACGAGCGGCACGTCGGGCAGCAGGGCGGCCGCGCGACGGCGTGAGGCGTCGGACACACCCGACGCCGCGACCGGGTGGTGCCCGGCCAGCTTCAGCGCGGCGGCGAGCGCGGGACCGACCCGCCCCGCGCCGACGACGCCGACCGTGAGCCGCGCGGGGCGGGCCTCCACGTCGGGGGGCAGGGGCCCCTGGTTGTGCGATGCGTTCACGCTGCGCTGGCCTTCCGTTCCAGTCCTCACGGGGGTACCGGACGTTCTCGTCAATGCTACGCGAATGTTTCCCGGCGCCCTCGGGCACGGCAGGATCGGTCCATGACCTCTGCCGATGACGAGAAGGCGCGGCGCATCGCCGCCGTACGCTCCTGCGACCGCGTGCTGTCCCACGGGAAACCGCCGACGATGGGCGAACGGCTGGCCGGACTGGCCCGGCGGGACGGCCTGGACGGCCCCGCCGACATGTACGGCGACGGGATCGTCGCGGAACTGGAGCACCGGGTGGCAGGACTGCTCGGCACGGAGGAGGCCGTCTGGTTCCCCACCGGGACGATGGCCCAGCAGGTCGCCCTGCGCTGCTGGGCGGGACGCACCGGCAACCCCGTTGTCGCGCTGCACCCGCTGGCCCACCCCGAGGTCCACGAGCGCGGCGCGCTGTCCGCGCTGAGCGGGCTGCGGACCGTCCACCCGACCACGGCCCGCCGGATACCCGACGCGGACGAGGTCCGCGGCATGGACGAGCCCTTCGGCACGCTCATGCTCGAACTGCCGCTCCGGGACGCCGGCTTCGTCCTGCCGACCTGGGACGAACTCACCGCCACCGTGGCCGCGGCCCGCGAGCGCGACGCCGTCGTCCACTTCGACGGCGCCCGCCTGTGGGAGTGCCCGCCGCACTTCGGGCACCCCCTCGACGAGATCGCCGGCCTCGCCGACAGCGTGTACGTCTCCTTCTACAAGTCCCTCGGCGGCGTCTCCGGCGCGGCCCTCGCCGGCCCCGCCGACCTCGCCGCCGAAGCCCGCACCTGGCGGCACCGCTACGGCGGCCTCGTCTTCCAGCAGTGGCCCGCGGTGCTGTCCGCGCTCGACGGGCTCGACCACGAACTGCCGCGCCTGCCGGAGTACGTGGCCCACGCGAAGGTCGTCGCGGCGGCCCTGCGGGACGCGCTCGCCGCGGGCACGGGCTGGGTCCGGGTGCACCCGGAGGTGCCGCACACGCACCAGTTCCAGGTGTGGCTCGCGGAGTCCCCGGACGTCCTCAACGAGGCCGCGGTGCGGCAGGCGGAGGAGACCAAGACGGCGCTCTTCGGGCGCTGGACGGGGTCGGAGGTGCCGGGGGTCGCGATGACGGAGGTCACGGTCGCGGCGTCGGCGCTCGAGTGGGATGCGGCGGGGATCGCCGAGGCGGTGGCGGACTTCACGCACTTTCTCCCTGGGGGCGCCTGACCCGGGGTCGTTTGCTTGCGGCCCCTTGTCGTGTGCGGCGCCGTTGTGGTTTCTGTTGGGGGTTCGCCCACCCTCCCTCCCGATTGCCCGGCGCGGTTGGTGCGGGTCTCGCACGTCGTGTTGGGGTCGGCGCCGCGCCGGCGCACGTCCTCAACGCTCGCGGTTTACCCCCACATCCTCGGGCGCCGCACTTAACCGCTCGTCGTTTCCGGGCGCACCCCGACACACCCCCTCCCGAGGTATGGGCGCACACGGCCGGTGGGGGATATGGAGGCAATCCGGGGTTGCCCCGGACCGCTCACTGACCCCACGGCCCCGCAGTTCCAGCCCGCATTTTTCGGCACCGGGTCCGCAGCTCGCTTCCCCGGCCTTCTGACAGGGGGAGCGCCCCGCCACGCCCCTCCCTGTTGTGCGGGCGCAGGGTGCCCCGTTGGGGGTGCGTCGGACAGGTGCGGTGACCCCGGATTGCCTTCTGACCACCCACCGGCCGTTGGTCGCCACGGATACGGAGGGGGTGGGGGAGGTGGGGGCACCCCCGGCCGAAGGCTGGGGGAGGGTGGGCGTTCTGGACGCTGACGTGTATTTGATGTGCGGCACAGACGGCACCGCCGAGTGCTGCCCGCCATGCACATAAATATGCGGTACAGAATGCCCACCCCGGAGGCCCCGCCCCCGGCCCACCAACCCACAGAGCGAGCCCCGCACCAATCGCGCCGGATGGGGGCACCCCCGGCCGAAGGCTGGGGGAGGGCGGGAGGGCGGGGGAAAAGCCCCCAACCGCAGCCACAAACAACCCGCACACGACAAGGGGCCGCAAACAAACGGCACCGGGTCAGGCGGCTCCGCCGCCTCCCGCACGGACGAGCCCCGTCTCGTACGCGAGCACGACCGCCTGCACCCGGTCCCGCAGGTCCAACTTCGTGAGGATGCGCCCCACATGCGTCTTCACCGTCGCCTCGCTGAGCACCAGCTTCCCGGCGATCTCCCCGTTCGACAGCCCCTGGGCGACCAGCAGCAGCACCTCGCGCTCGCGGTCAGTCAGCCGCTCCAGTTCCTTGTGCGTCGGCTGGCTCGCACTCGGCAGCAGCGGGGTGAAGCGGTCGAGCAGGCGCCGGGTGGTGCTGGGGGCGACGACCGCGTCGCCGCTGTGGACGGCGCGGATGGCCGCGAGGAGTTCGTCCGGGGGGACGTCCTTGAGCATGAAGCCGCTCGCGCCGGCCTTGAGGGCGGAGAAGGCGTACTCGTCGAGGTCGAAGGTGGTCAGGATGAGTACGCGGGGCCCGCCGTCGTCGGGGGTGCGGTCGGGGGCGCCGCAGATCTGGCGGGTGGCCTCGACGCCGTCCAGGCGGGGCATGCGGACGTCCATGAGGACCACGTCCACCGGGGTGGTGCGCAGGGTCTCGACGGCGTCCGCGCCGTCCCCCGCCTCGGCGACGACCTCCATGTCGGGCTGGGCCTGCAGCACCATGCGGAAGCCGGTGCGGAGCAGCACCTGGTCGTCGACGAGCATCACGCGGATCGCCATCGGTCCGGTCCCTCTTTCCCTTTGCCTGTCGTCTCTGTTTGCCGCTGCCGCGCAGCGCGTCCCGCTAGCGCGCGGCCTTCACCGGGAGCACCGCGCTGATGCGGAAGCCTCCGCCGGGGCGCGGTCCGGCGTCCAGGGTGCCGCTGACCATGCCGACGCGTTCGCGCATGCCGATGAGCCCCTGGCCCTGGCCGTCCTCGCCGCCGCCTTCGTAGAGCTCCTGCTGGGCGCCGCGTCCGTCGTCCTCGATGAGGAGGCTGAGGTCGCTGTCGCCGAAGGTGAGCCGGACCTTGGCCCGCGCCTCGGGCCCGCCGTGCTTGCGGGTGTTGGTGAGCGCCTCCTGCACGATGCGGTAGGCGGTGAGTTCGACGCCGCTGGCGAGGGGCCGGGACTCCCCCTCGACCTCGAAGGCGACCGGCAGTCCCGCGCCCCGGACCTGTTCTATGAGGTCGGTCAGCTGGTCGACGCCCGGCTGCGGCACGTACTCGCCGCCGCCGTCGTCGCCCGCGCGCAACACCCCGAGCAGCCGGCGCATCTCGGTGAGGGCCTGGCGGCCGGTGGTGGAGATGGTCTCCAGTGCCTGCTTGGCCTGCTCGGGGGAGGCGTCCAGCACATAGGCGGCGCCGTCGGCCTGGACGACCATGACGGAGACGTTGTGGGCGACGACGTCGTGCAGTTCGCGGGCGATCCGGGCGCGTTCGGCGGCGACCGCGGCCTTGGACTGGGCCTCGCGTTCGCGCTGCAGGCGGGCGGCGCGCTCCTCCAGCTCGGCGTAGTACGCGCGGCGGGTGCGGAGGCTGTCGCCGATCACCCAGGCCAGCAGGAAGGGGACGGCGAGGAAGACGGTCGCGACGGCGTCGGCCCAGTAGCCCTCGCTCTCGTTGGGCCAGCGCAGGGTGGAGATGGTGGAGGCGGACAGACCGCCGAGGAGGGCCAGCCGGGACGCCCAGCGGGCGCCGTTGGCCGCCACGGTGTAGATGATCACCAGCATGGCGAAGTCGCCGGGGTTGGACTGGACGTCCAGCACCAGCTGGACCACCCCGACGAGGACGGCGAGCAGCAGCATCTTCTCCGGCATGCGGCGGCGCAGCGCGACCACGAGGGACAGCGCGAGCGCGAGCGGCACGGCGGCGGCCCGGGTGTTCGCGTGCAGGTCGTCGTTGGCGATCCACAGGGCGGAGAACCCGAGCAGGACGAGGGCCCAGAAGCTGTCGACCCAGGTCGGGTGCCTGCGGAGGAAATCGTAGAGACGCTGCACGTAACCCAGCGTAGGCATCCCGGATGCGTGCGGGAGTCAACCGGAGGAGCGATCCGGGGTACTCCCCAGGGTGGACGCGCGCCCTCCGCCGAGGAGGAGGCGGCGGGCCGTCCGGGGTGCGCCCCGGCCGGTCAGCCCGCGGCGCGGCGGTGGCCGCGGGTGCCGTTGCGGGAGCGCTTCTCGATGTACATGCGCTGGTCCGCGGACTGCAGCACCTCGTCCGCGGTCATCCCGCAGCCGGCCCAGCCGATGCCGAAGCTGGCGCCGACCCGGACCGCCCGGCCCTCGAAGCGGATCGGGGGGATGATCGCGTTGCGCAGGCGGACGGCGAGGTCCTCGGCGTCCTCCCGGCCGAGGCCGTCGGCGAGGACGACGAACTCGTCGCCGCCGAGCCGGGCCACCGTGTCGCCGTCGCGCACCGCGCTGGTGAGGCGGCGGGCCACCTCGATGAGCACGGCGTCGCCGGTGTGGTGGCCGAAGCGGTCGTTGATCGACTTGAAGCCGTCCAGGTCGCAGAAGAGCACGGCCAGGCCCTTGCCGCCGTCGGCGTCGTCGGACGGCGCCGCGGTGTGGGTGTGGTGGTCGAACCCGGGGAGCGGGGCGGTGCGGTCGACCGGGTCGTAGTCGTAGGTGTAGGCGAACTCGTCGGCGCCCGCGAAGACGGCGGTGTGGCCGTCGGCGTCCGGGGCCTGCGGGCGCGCGCAGATCTTGCCGGACAGCCGGGCGCGCAGTTCGGCGCTGTTGGGCAGGCCGGTGAGGGAGTCGTGGCTGGCGCGGTGGGCGAGGGCGAGTTCGCGGCCCTTGCGTTCCTCGATGTCCTCGACGTGGGTGAGCAGGAAGCGCGGGCCGTCGGCGGTGTCGGCGACGACGGAGTTGCGCAGGCTGACCCACACGTAGCTGCCGTCGCGGCGCTGCAGGCGCAGTTCGGCGCGGCCGCCCTCGGCGCTGGTGCGCAGCAGGACGCCGACGTCCTCGGGGTGGACGAGGTCGGAGAAGGAGTGGCGGCGCAGCACCGCGGCGGGGCGGCCGAGCAGCCGGCACAGCGCGTCGTTGGTGCGGACCAGCTTGCCGTGCTGGTCGCCGCCCATCTCGGCGATGGCCATGCCGCTGGGGGCGTACTCGAAGGCCTGACGGAAGCTCTCCTCGCTGGCCCGCAGGGCCTGCTGCTCCCGCTCCAGGCGGACCAGCGCGCGTTGCATGTTCGCACGAAGACGCGCGTTGCTGATGGCGATGGCGGACTGGAAGCCGTACATCTGCAGGGCCTCGCGGCCCCACGGGCCGGGCCGCCGGCCGCCCACCGGGCGGTCGACGGAGATGACGCCGATCAGCTCGCCGCCGCCGTTGGGGTTGGCGTACATGGGGGCGAGGAGGCGGTCCTCGGGGTGCCACTCGTCGGGGAAGCGGGGCGGCGGGCCGTCGCCGGGCCAGCTGGGGACGTCGTCGCCGTCCAGGACCCAGCCCTCGTGGTGGGGTATGAAGCGCAGGGCGCCCCAGCGCTCCCCCATGGTGAGCCGGCGCTCCCAGGAGGCGCGCGAGCCGACCCGGCCGGCCATCAGGGCCTCGGCGGCGGCGCTCCCGGCGACGGCGGCGACGACCAGGTCACCGTCGGGGCGGACGAGGTTGACCACGGCGAGTTCGAAGCCGAGGCCCTTGACGACGCCGTCGGCCACGGCCTGCAGGGTGTCGGCGAGGCTGCGAGCGCAGTTGAGGTCCGCGACGACCTGGTGCACCTGGCGCAGGGTCGCGAGGCGGACATACGGCTCCGACTCGGTGTCCATGCGCTCTCCCCGGGCCCTCGACGACAACTCCTGAGACTGCTTGTGGTCCGTTGTGGTCCAATTCCCACCGCAACTGAATCACAGCGAGCAGTTCGACCGGTACACAGGGTCAACAATTCATGCCCCTTGTGACTCAAGTCACATCTGATTGTCGTGTTCCGATCACGCAGCGTAGAGCAGACCGGGTGTCCCCCTTCACCCATTGAACACAATCGAGCAGGTGAGCGGGGGTTGTACGACCGGAAGCGGTGACGGCCGGGAGGTCCTAGGACCTGGCTCGATCCGAAGTCCGATGCGGGTGGTGCGGCAGTCCGGCTAGCGTCGGGGCGTGTCACAGTCAATCACCTCCACGCCCCGCATCCCGCATCCTGGGACCGTGCCCGACGGTTCCGAGCCACCCGTGTCCGGCGTGGACAGCGACGCCTTCCGCGCCACCATGACCCGCCTCGCCGCGGGGGTGGTCCTGGTGACCGCCCACGACCCCGAGGACGGCCCGCGGGGCGAGGACGTCGGCATGACCGCGACCGCCTTCGTCTCGGTCTCCCTGGAGCCGCCCCTGGTGATGGTGAGCCTGCGCACGGGGTCCCGCATGGACGAACTGCTGGAGCGCCGGCGGCGCTGGGCGGTGTCCGTGCTGAGCGAGAGCCAGCGGCACATCGCCGGGCGCTTCGCCATGCGCGGGCGCATCAGCGACCGGCTGCTCTTCGAGGACGTGGCCTACTACCGCGGCGAGGTCTCGGGCGCCCCGGTCCTCGGCGGCGGCCTGGCCGTGCTGGAGTGCGAGACCGAGCAGCGCGTCCCGGCGGGCGACCACACCCTGGTGATCGCCCGCGTGCTGACCGCGCGCACCCCCAGCGCGGACGGCGCGCCCCTGATGTACTTCCGCGGCCGCTACCGGCACCTCGGCTGAGGCGCCGCGGACACCCGGCCGGGCCCTGCGGGAAGGGCCCGCAGGAAGGACACCGCGGGGGCTCAGGACCAGTCGCGCCCGTCGCGGCCGCGCTTGGTGTCGCCGCGGCGCTTCTTCTCCCGCAGCCGCCGCTCGTTGATGCCGCGCGGGATCCGCGTGGGCCTGCGCACCTTGGGCGGCGGCGCGGTGGCCTCGGCGAGCAGGGCCGCCAGACGGGTCATCGCCGTCTCCCGGTTGCGCCACTGCGAGCGGTGCTCGGAGGCCCGTACGGTCAGGACGCCGCCCACCAGGCGCGAAGCGAGCCGCTCCAGGGCGCGCTCCTTCCACACCGGGGGCAGCGACTCGGAATTGGCGAGATCGAATCGCAGTTCGACCTGGCTGTCCGAGGTGTTGACGTGCTGGCCGCCGGGTCCGGACGAACGGGAGAAACGCCACATCAGCTCGGCCTCCGGTATGGAGACCGAGCCGCGGACGACGAGTGGGGGCGGCCCTGACATGCCTCCCATGATCCCGCCGACGGGCGCCGGAGTCACAGGATTTTCCGGGACATGGCACCGGAGGCGGTTTTCGCCGTAAAGGAACCATGCCGGCCTCTCACGACGTTCCCCCCTGTGAAGGTAGCGTCGAGGTCGGCACGAACGACCGACATCACGGAGGGGACTCCCATGGCTGTAAGCCTGTCGAAGGGCGGCAACGTCTCGCTCACCAAGGAAGCACCGGGCCTGACGGCCATCACGGTGGGCCTGGGCTGGGACGTGCGCACCACCACCGGCACCGACTTCGACCTCGACGCGAGCGCCATCGCGCTCAACCCGAGCGGCAAGGTCTACGCGGACGCCTACTTCGTCTTCTTCAACAACAAGCAGACGCCGGACCAGAGCATCGTCCACACCGGCGACAACCGCACCGGCGAGGGCGCGGGCGACGACGAGGCGATCAACGTCAACCTGGCGGGGCTGCCCGCCGACGTCGAGCGCATCGTCTTCCCCGTCTCCATCTACGAGGCCGAGGCCCGCAGCCAGAACTTCGGCCAGGTCCGCAACGCCTACATCCGCATCGTCAACCAGGCCGGCGGCGCCGAGATCGCCCGCTACGACCTCAGCGAGGACGCCGCCACCGAGACCGCCATGGTCTTCGGCGAGCTCTACCGCAACGGCGCCGAGTGGAAGTTCCGCGCGGTCGGCCAGGGCTACGCCTCCGGCCTCGCCGGCATCGCCACCGACTTCGGCGTCGGCCTCTGACACCGGTCGGGCCCCAGGGCCCGACGGGCCGCCTCACCCGATGAGGCACCCCGTGCCCCGCACGCGACCGGCGTGCGGGGCACGCCGGTGCCCGGCCCTTCGTACCGGTGGACGGCCCCGGCGTCCTCGCCGGGCCGGCGGAGCCGTACGCCTCCGGCCCGGCCCGCCGCGGAGGTGCCGCCGGCACGGACCTGCCGCCGGGGCCGCCGCGTACCATCGGCGGGTGATCGACCTCGGCTACTCGCTCTCCCGCCGCTTCCCCGACCCCCCGCAGACCGACTACCGCACCGCCGACGTACGGGCGCTGCGCCACGACCTGTTCTGCGGGGACGTCTACCTGGCGGACGTGAAGGCCGACCGCGAACTGTCCACAGCCTGGGGATGGGTGCCCGTCCTCGACTTCGGGTGGGCGCTGTGCGACATCGTCGAGGAGCTGGACCGCGACCCGCTCGGCAGCCGCGCCGCCCGCCCCCAGTACGCGGAGCTGGACTTCACCGAGTCCACCGACCGGCTCCGCTTCCAGCGCCGCTTCGGCTTCGTCGACGTCAGCGCCGACTGGGCGCCGGAGGAACGGCCGCTCTCCTTCGCCCACGCCGAGCTGCGCCGCGAGGCCCGCGACTTCCTGCACGACCTGCTCGCCGACCTCACCGACATGCACGACGGCCTGGACGCCAACCCCGCGATCTGGGACCTGGCGGCGCGTTTCCCCCGTCTGTAGCCCGGACGGCGCAGCCCCGGGTGCGGGACCCGTTCGGCCGCCGTCCACTTGGGGCATGGACGACTACCCTCTGCTGAACCTCTTCTGGACGATGCTCCTGATCTTCTGCTGGGTGCTGTGGTTCTTCCTGCTCTTCAGGATCATCGGGGACCTCTTCCGCGACCACACGGTCGGCGGTTGGGCCAAGGCCGGCTGGATCATCGTGCCTTCCTCGGCGTGCTGATCTACGTCGTGGCTCGGGGCAAGGGGATGGCGGAACGCGACCAGAAGCAGGCCAGGGACATGGACGCGGCGTTCAAGCAGTACGTGCGCGAGGCCGCCGCGGGCGACGGGGGAACGGCGGGCAACAACGTCGAGCGGCTGTCCGAGCTCGCCGAGCTCAAGAGCCAGGGCCACATCACCGAGGACGAGTACACCAAGGCGAAGACGAAGCTCCTCGCCTGACCGGCGCTTGACCTCAACCGCGCTTGAGGTCGGACAGTGGGCGGTGCGGATCATCCGACCGCCCACTGTCGTCGTGTCCAGGGGGAAGCACCGTGCACGCCATCCGTCTCCACGCGTTCGGCCCGGCCGGCAACCTCAGCTACGAGAGGACCGGTGACCCGGACCCCGGCCCCGGGCAGGTGCGCGTCGCCGTCGCCGCCGCCGGTGTCCACGTGCTCGACACCGCCATCCGGGCCGGCGACCCCAACGGCCCCTACCCGCTGCCGGAACTGCCCACGGTCCCGGGCCGCGAGGTGGCCGGCACCGTGGAGGCCACCGGGGAGGGCGTCGGCCCGGAGTGGCTCGGCCGGCCGGTCGTCGCGCACCTGGGCATGGTGCCCGGCGGTTACGCCGAACTCGCCGTCACCGCCGTCGAGAAGCTCCACGTGCTGCCGGACGGCCGTGACCCTGCCGAGGCCGTGGCCATGATCGGCACCGGCCGCACGGCGATGGGCATTTTGCGCCAGGCACCGCTCGGCCCCGCCGACACGGTCGTGGTCACCGCGGCGGCCGGCGGGCTGGGCAGCCTGCTGGTCCAGGCGGCGCGCGCCGCGGGCGCGGTCGTCCTCGGGCTGGCGGGCGGGCCCGCCAAGACCGCCCGCGTCCTGGAACTGGGCGCGGACGCCGCCGTCGACTACCGCGCCGAGAGCTGGACGGACGCGGCCCGCGATGCCCTGGCCGGACGGCCGGGCACGGTCGTCCTGGACGCGGTCGGCGGCGGCGCCGGCCGCGGGGCGGTCGGCCTGCTGGGCCCCGGCGGGCGGCACGTCGTCTACGGCTGGGCGTCCGGCGGGCCGCTGGAGTTCCCGCCCGGGGAGCTGTCCGCGCGCGGCATCACCTCCGAGGTCGTGCTCGGTCCTGCCATGCTGCGGATCGGGCTGCGGACGCTGGAGGAGGAGGCCCTGGCGGCGTGGACGACCGGGCGGCTGACCCCCGCCGTACAGCGTTTCCCGCTCGCCGAGGCCGCCGCCGCACACGCGGCCCTGGAGAGCCGCGGCACGATGGGCAAGGTCGTCCTGGTCCCGTAGCGGGCGCCCGCTCCCCGCGCCCATCGGCGCGGACACGGCACCCGTCGCCGGATCCGATGGCGCGGCCGTGTGCCCGGTGCCGGTCCCGGGCAGGGAGAAAACGTGACAACAGCGACGCACGTCCTGCGCGCGGTCCCGCTGACCGGGGGCCCGGTGGAGATCCGCGGCGCGCTCGACCTGGAGCGGACGAGGGCCGGGCTGCTGCCGCGCCGTCTCCCGGCGTGGACGCGGTCGCAGTACCCGGACGTCTTCATGGACGAGACGGCCGCCCTGCCCTCCGGCGTACGGCTGGCGTTCCGCACCGCGGCCCGGGTGGTCGAGCTGGAGCTGCTGACCTCGGTCTGGCAGCTGGCGGGGACCTCGGAGCCGCTGCCCGCGGGCGTCGTCGACCTGGTCGTCGACGGCAGGTCCGCCGGCAGCGCCCCCGCGCCACCCGGGAACGTGCTCCACAAGCCGGACCTCTTCGCCGAGCCCTCCCGGCGCGTGCCGGGGGCGCCGGGCCGGGTCAGGTTCCACGGCCTGCCGGGCGGCGAGAAGGACGTCGAGCTGTGGCTGCCCCAGCAGACCCGCACCGAGCTGGTCGGGCTGTGGGCGGACGCCGAGGTGCTGCCGCCGCGCCCGAGCGGCCGGCGGCGCTGGATCCACCACGGCAGCTCCATCAGCCACTGCGCGGCGGCGGATTCCCCGACCGCCACCTGGCCCGCCCTCGCCGCGGCGCTGGCCGGGGCCGAGCTGCTCAACCTGGGGCTCGGCGGCAACGCGATGCTCGACCCGTACGTCGCCCGGACCATCCGGGACCTGCCGGCCGAACTGATCAGCCTCAAGCTCGGCATCAACATCGTGAACCGGGACGCCTTCCGGCTGCGCTCCTTCGGCCCCGCCGTGCACGGCTTCCTCGACACCGTCCGCGACGGGCACCCGGACGTCCCGCTGCTGGTCGTCTCGCCCATCAGCTGCCCGGTCGTGGAGACCACCCCCGGCCCGACCGCGCCCGACCTGTCGGCGGCCGTCCCCCGGGTGGTGGCCATGGGCTCCCCCGCGGACGTGCCCGGCGGCGCGCTGACGCTCACCGTCATCCGGGCCGAGCTGGCCCGGATCGTCGCCGCCCGGGCCGCCGCGGGCGACCGGAACCTGCACTACCTGGACGGCCGCCGGCTCTTCGGCCCCGGCGACGTCGCCGACCTGCCGGACGACCTGCACCCCAACGCCGCGGGCTACCGGCGGATGGGCCGGCGCTTCGCGGCGCTGGCCTTCGGGCCGGGCGGGCCGTTCGCGGACCCCCGGCGGCCCGGCCCGGGACACTGACCGGGGCCCCGGCCCTGACCCGGTCAGTCGAGGGCGAGGGGGCGCAGGACGCCGTCCGGGTCGTGACGCCGCCACAACTCGCGCACCCGGGTGCCGGTCGCGCCCGGGTAGGCGCGGTCGAAGACCTCGGGGCCGCTGCCGCTCTCGAAGTTCACGTAACTGCCGCCGCCGTGCTCCCGGACCGGCTTCCACAGCCGGTGCAGATCGTCCTGCCCGTGCGGCGGGAAGAGGTTGCCCTGCGCCAGGACCCGCGCGCCGCGGTGGGCGTAGGCGGTGGCTCCGGCCGGGACGTCGTCGATCGCGCCGCCGAGCGAGCGCAGCTGGACGAAGGCCGGCCGGCGCCGGTCGCCGGCGGTCGCCATGACGGCGCGGGCGGCGTCCCGGGTCATCGCGGGCAGCAGCGAGTTGGTGCTCACCACCGGCTGCTGTCCGGTGTTCGCGTGCTGGTGGGCGGTGGAGACCAGCGCGGTGTACGGGGCCGGCTGGGCGGTCGCCTGCAGCGGGCGGTGCCGCCCGGCGAGCAGCGGGCCGAGCGCCTCGCGGACGCGGCCCGGGTCGTCGTCGGCCGCGGCAACGGTGACGGAGAGCGCCAGCCCGGCGCCGTCGGACAGGATGTGGGCGGCGGAGGTGAGCACGCGGGGCGCCGCGGCCATCGCGGTCGCCCACTGGGCGAGGGCGCCGCCCGCCGGGTCGGCCTCGAAGACCAGCTGGGCCACCGCGATGTCCCCCAGGTCCATCGCCTCGACCTCGAACGCGGTCACGATCCCCACGCCCGCGCCCGCCCCGCGTACCGCCCAGAACAGGTCCGGGTGGTGCGTGGCGTCGGCGCGCAGCGCGGTCCCGTCGGCCAGGACGAGTTCGACGGCGCGGACCCGGTCGACGGTGAGGCCGTACGTGCGGGCGAGCCAGCCGATGCCGCCCGCGGTGGCCAGGCCGCCGGCCGCGACGTTTCCGTGGTCGCCGGAGCTGACGGCCAGCCGGTGGGCCGCGAGCGTGGCGGCCGCCCGGCCCCAGCGGGCGCCCGCCCCGATCCGCACCAGCCGGGTCGCCCGGTCCAGGACCCGTACCTCGTCGAGCCCGGAGAGGTCGACGACGACACCGCCGTCGTTGGACGACCGGCCGGACAGCCCGTGGCCGCCGGAACGCACGGACACCGGCAGTCCCTGCGCCCGGGCCGCCGCGAGGGCGGCCGCGATGTCGCCGGGCCCGCGGACGAGGACCACGGCGGCGGGACTGGCGACGGTGGTGTACGTGGAACGCAGCAGCGGGTAGCGGGAGTCGCCGGGGAGCACGGTCCGCCCGGCCAGGGCGGCGGGCACGGCGAAGGCCGCGGCCGGGGCGGTGCCGTGACCGGCCGTCATCGGGCCACCCGCTCGCGGACGGCGGGCACGACCTCGCCGGCGAAGACCTCCAACTGCCGCCGGTGGGCGGTGACGGGCCAGAACACGAAGGTGTCGAAGCGCAGCCCGGTCGCCCACTCGGCGAGCGTGTCGGCCCAGTGGCCGACGTCGCCGTTCAGGCCGGGGGCGCCGGAGCCGCCGATCACGCCGATGACGTTGTAGATGCGGCGGACGCGCGCCGGATCGCGCCCGGCGGCGCGGGCGGCCTCGTCGACGATCCGCTGGCGCTCGGGCACCTCCCGGGGCGGCACGTAGATGTTCAGCGGGGAGATCCAGCCGTCCGCGGCCCGGCCCGCGACCGCCAGCATCCGCGGCCGCTGGCCGCCGAGCCACAGCTCGACCCGGCGCGGCGGCACCGGGCCTGCCTGGTAGCCGGGCACGGTGAGGACCTCGCCGTGGTGCCGCACGGGCCCGCCGTCCAGGGCGGTCCGCATGATCCGCAGCGACTCCTCGGTGTACGTCACGACCTCGCGGGGCGGCATCGGCTGCGCCCCCATCGAGCCGATCGCCTCCGGTATCCCGCCGCCGCCCACGCCGAGCCGGAACCGGCCGCCGGAGGCCGCGGCCAGACTGGCGGCGGTCTTGGCCAGCATGACGGGCGGCCGCAGCCGGAGGTCGGCGACGTCGGTGAAGACGGAGACGCGCGAGGTGCGGGCCGTGACGAGGGTGGACAACGTCAGGGCGTCGAGGTGCCCGGGCTGGTACGGGTGGTCCTGTACGGCGAGCAGGTCCAGCCCCGCGGCGTCCGCGGCTGCGGCCAGCTCCAGCGTCTCCGGCAGCCGGGCGGCGTCCGGGTCGAGGCTCAGCCCGAAGCGGAGCCGCTGTGCACGGTCGGTGGTGTCCATGGCTTCAGCGTCGAGGGCCCGGCGCGTTCGGCAAAGACAAGGGTAAGCAACTTATCTTTGGTAAGCGACTTTCCATGCGCGACCGCCTCCTGAAGGCGCTGGGCGTCTCCGGCCGGCCTCCCATACGCCGGAGTGGACAGCGGCGCCGGGGTCGGCCAGGCTGCGTCGGCGATCATGTGCGACCGAGGGGTGGGGAGTTCGATGGAACACGTCCGATTCCGGCTGACCTGGTACCAGCGGATGATGCCGCTGCTGCCCGCAGCAATCGCCGTCACCCTGATGACCCTCCCACTGCTCTCCCCCGCTTCGTCCCGCCCCGGACTCGCCTTCCCGGTGGGCGTGTGGCTGGCGCTGCCGGTGGTGCTGCTCTCCTCCGCGCGCTTCGGCGTCACGCTCACCCCCTCGGAGGCGGTGGTGCACAACCTCCGGCGCAGGACGATCCGCTGGGCCGACGTCCAGGGCATCTGGGTGGAGTCGAGCATGGGGGTGCGGCGGGTGGTGATCTGCGAGGCGGACGGGCGCCTCACCCGCCTGCGGGCGCCCGTCACCGGCTTCCTGAGCCAGGACGCCGCCTTCGAGGAGAAGTTCGCCGCGATCGGCGAGTGGTGGCTGCGCCATCGCGGACCCGAGTGGGCTCCCCGGCCCCAGCCGTGGCGGAGCTGGTGAGCCGTCTGTGCAACGATTCACGTAAGCCGCGCAAAAAATGGACAGCCAGCCGCACCTGTTCATCATCCTGCCGAAAACCTCGCGCAGGAGCCTTGTGGACCGGCCTGACGGGTCCTTACTGTCGCCTCACCTCACGACGTCCGCTCCGCCTCGAACGTCCCGGGCGGTCGCGCCTTACGAGAGAAGAGCTGGGGATGACACGGAGCAGCAGGAGTGCGTGGCGAAGAGCCGTGGCGGTGGTCGCGGTGGCGGCCGGCCTCGGTGCCGGCATCGGCCCGGCCGGCGCGACGGCCCAGGCCGTCACCGTGTCGGCGAAGGGCGCGGCCGGGCCGGTCGTGACGCGGGCGGCACTGGACCCCGCACTGGTGGAGGGCCGCGGCGCGGACCTCGGGTTCGTGGAGCAGGAGGCCGAGAACGCCGCCACGAACGGCGAGGTCATCGGCCCCGACCGGACCGCCTACACCCTCCCCGCGGAGGCGTCGGGTCGCAAGGCGGTGACCCTGCGGCCGGGCCAGTACGTGGAGTTCACGCTGCCGAGCGCCGCCAACGCGATCACCGTCCGCTACAGCATCCCGGACGCGCCGGCCGGGGGCGGCATCACCGCGCCGCTCGACGTGACGGTGGACGGCCGCGCCCGCAGGACGATGACGCTGACCTCGCAGTACGCCTGGCTCTACAACCAGTACCCGTTCTCCAACGACCCCCGTGCCGGGCTCCTCCACGACGACTGGTGGATCACCGAGTGCGGCTGCGTCCCCAACGCCACCACCCCGGCGCCGGTCATCGCCAAGCCCTTCCGCCCGAACCACTTCTACGACGAGCAGCGCCTGCTGCTCGGGCGGACGTACAAGGCGGGCGACCGCGTCCGGCTGACGGTGCCCGAGCGGGCGGGGGCCGTGCCGACGACCGTGGACCTCCTCGACTCGCAACTCGTCGCGCCGCCCCGCGTGTCCCTGCTCGCCGCGAACGTCCTCGCCTTCGGCGCCGACCCGACCGGGCGCCGCGACTCCGCCAAGGCCCTGGACCAGGCGATCGCCTTCGCCCGCCGCGCGCACCTGAAGGTCTACGTGCCGCCGGGCACCTACCAGGTCAACCGGCACATCATCGTGGACGACGTGACGATCGAGGGCGCCGGCAGCTGGTACACGGTCTTCAAGGGCAAGGAGGTAGCGCTCGACTCCCCCGCCCCCGACAACTCCGTCCACACCGGCGTCGGCTTCTACGGCAAGGACGCGTCGGCCGGCGGCAGCCGCGACGTCCACCTGTCGGGCTTCGCGATCGAGGGCGACGTCCGCGAACGCATCGACACCGACCAGGTGAACGGGATCGGCGGTGCCATGAGCGACTCCACGATCCAGGGCCTGTACGTCCACCACACCAAGGTGGGCATGTGGTTCGACGGCCCGATGTCGAACCTGCGGATCACGGGCAACGTCATCACCGACCAGATCGCCGACGGCCTCAACTTCCACACCGGCGTGACGGATTCCGTCGTCCGCAACAACTTCGTCCGCAACTCGGGCGACGACGGGCTGGCCATGTGGTCGGAGAAGACCGGCAACGCCCGCAACACCTTCGACCGCAACACCGTTCAGACGCCGGTGCTCGCCAACGGCATCGCGATCTACGGCGGCACCGACAACACGGTCTCCGGCAACCTGATCGCCGACCCGATCCGCGAGGGCAGCGCCCTCCAGGTCGGCTCCCGCTTCGGCGCCGAGCCGTTCACCGGGCACCTGTGGATCACCGGCAACACGACGGTGCGGGCCGGTACGTACGAGCTGAACTGGAACATCGGCCTCGGCGCGATCTGGTTCTACGCCCTGGAACGGAACATCGACGCCGACATCCGCGTGACCGGCGACCACTTCCTCGACAGCACCTACAACGCGGTCATGCTGGTCGCCGACTGGCCGGTGAAGGACACCTACTCGATCACGAACGTGCACTTCAAGGACATCCGGGTGGACGGCACCGGCACCTCGGTCGTCAGCGCCCGGGTCGCCGGCTCCGCCACCTTCGAGAACGTCGACGCCCGCAACGTCGGCGCGGTCGGCGTCAACAACTGCGGCTCCTTCAACTTCCCCGCCACCGGCTCCGAGTTCTCCCTGACCGACCTCGGCGGCAACGACGGCGGCGGCACGACGGGCCCCTGGCTGGGCGCGTGGGAGCTGCCCAACACCATCACCTGCGACGACCGTCCCCCGGTCGTGGCGCCCCCGGGACCCGCCCCCTGGTGACCGGCGTCCGCGCCTGACCCGCGGGTCCCGCCGCGCAACGCCCCGGCCGTTCGACGGCCGGGGCGTTCCGCGCGTCCGGCCGGGTACGGCGGCGCCGCGGGGACGACTTGACCGAATCCATAACGTCGCACCCCCTCCGGGTCACCTGCGCATCCACCACCGGAAACCCGCGCTTCGCCGAACGGGTGTCGGGTGGACACGGGCCGGCGCCCAGCCGGCCCATCACTGGTAAGGAACACGCAATGACATTTCGCGGTAACAGAACCGCGGGGACCGGCGCACGCCGGACCGCCGTGGTCACCGCGCTGGCGCTGGCGCTGACCGGCGCCGTGGGCGGGGCCGTGGCCACCGCCTCGGCGCCGGCGGGCGACGAGGCCGTCCAGGGCCACACGCCCGACCGTGACTGGCTGCCGCAGACGCCGCAGAACTGGCCGCTCGTGGTGGACTACACCCGCACCCCCGCCGAGACGGTCACGCGCGGTCTGCAGCACTTCAGCGAGACGTACGACACCGTCGGCGGCCGCCAGCACGTCCAGGTGCTCAGCGCCGACCTCGGCGACCCGAACCTCCGGGTCGGCATGGTCGAGGCCGGCGACACGATCACCGACCCGGCGGACGAGACGCCGTCCTCGATGGCCCACCGCACCGGCGCCGTGGCCGGCGTGAACGGCGACTACTTCGAGATCCACGCCAGCGGGCGCCCGCTCGGCGGCATCATGACCGACGGCCGGCTGCTGAAGAGCCCCAAGCCGGGCTTCGCCTCCCAGCTGGGCGTCAAGCCCGACGGCACGATGGTCATGGGCCCGCAGACCTTCTCCGGGACGATCACCGCCGGCTCCGCGACCCGCGCGCTCACCTCCGTGAACACGGTGAACGACCTGACGGCGGGCGGCATCACCGAGGTCACCCCCGACCTCGGCGAGACCCCCGGCCTGCCCAAGCCCGCCACGCTGGTGCTCGGCCACGTCACCGACGGCGGGTTCGTCGTCGACGAGGTGCGGACCGGCGTCACCACCATGCCGCGGCTCTCCACCGACCAGCTGGGTCTGCTCGGCGCCGGCGACGGCGGACAGTGGCTGACCGACACCCTGCACGGCGGCGACACGGTGGGCATCGTCACCGCACTCTCGCCCGACAACGATGTCACGCAGCTGATCAGCGGCGTCGACACGCTGGTGAAGGACGGCGCGGTCTACAAGGACCCGACCGGCACCCCGCCGAGCGGCGCCAACCCGGAGACCGCGGTCGGCGTCACCAAGGACGGCAAGCACGCCATCGTCGTGGCCGTCGACGGCCAGGGCGGCGCCACCAGGGCCTTCGGCGTGACCCGTGACCAGGTCGCGGGCTACATGGTCGCCCACGGCGCCTACGACGCCATGCTCTTCGACGGCGGCGGCTCCACCGGCATGGTCAGCCGCGCCCCCGGCGCCGACCGGGCCGAGATCGTCAACACCCCCTCCGACCAGCCCGGCAACGCCGAGCGTCCGGTCGCCAACGGCATCTTCTTCTACTCCACCGCCAAGGAGGCCGGCCCGGCCGCCGAGGTCGTGGTGAACGGCGGCGAGCAGGTCACCACCGTCGCGGGCGGCACCGTCCCGCTCGCGGTGCACTCCGTCGACCGGCTCGCGAACCCGGCGGCCGGCCAGGTCCACGTCCGCGTCGAGCCCTCGTCGCTGGCCTCGTACGAGAACGGCAGGCTCACGCCGCACCGTACGGGCTCGGGCCGGATCATCGCGTCGAACGGCCGCGCCTCCACCTCGGAGAAGCTCGAGGTCGTCAGCAAGCTGAAGACCCTCACGGTCTCGCCCGACAAGGCCGACCTCGGCAACGGCGCCACCCAGCAGCTGACCCTCTCCGGCACCGTCAAGGACGGCGGCGCGGTGCAGATCCCCGCCGAGGCCGCCACGTGGAAGGTCACCCCGGAGAACCTGGGCACCGTCGACGCGCACGGCCTGTTCACCGCGAGCGCGGACGTCGGCGGTCTGGCCGAGGTCAGCGCCGAGGTCGCCGGCACCACCACGACCACCTCGGTCGCCGTCGGCAGCGTCAGCAAGGTCATCGACCCGATGACCAGCCTCGACGTCTGGCGGCTCAGCAACAACACCACCGGCCAGCCGGCCACCCTCGCCGCCGACCCCGGCGTCCTCCCGCCCGGCTCCACCGAGTCCGGCTCGCTGCGCCTGGACTACTCGATGCCGGCCGGCTCCGGCGTCAAGCAGCTGGTGCTCTCGCCGCGCACGACGCTGAAGACCGACACCGTGGGCGGCCAGGTGCCCACCGGCATCGGGGTCTGGATCAAGGGTGACGGCAACGGCATCGAGCTCGCCGAGAAGTACATCGGCGTCAACGGCTCGTCGACCACGCTGTACCCGACGTTCGTGACGTGGAAGGACTGGCACCTGGCGGTCGCGCAGCTGCCGGCGGGCATGCAGTTCCCGCTGACCATCAGCTTCATCGACTTCCTGGCGATCAGCCCCAGCACCGCCTACAGCGGCTCGCTCAACGTCGCGGGCCTGCAGGCCCTGTACTCGCCGCGTCCGGTCACGGTGCCCGAGTACCACGCGATCCCCGACAACCCGAAGTGGCTGTCCTTCGAGGAGGACTCCGCCGACTTCGCCAAGCGCGGCACCACGATCCTCACCGGTGACGACGCGCACCTGCTCGCGAGCGACCCGGGTTCGGTCAGCAGCAACGTGATGGACTCCATCGCCCGGCGGCTGCCCACCCTGACCCCGCAGGCACGCCCGGACTCCGCGCAGTTCCTCGGCGACATGCCCGACGACGGCAAGCCGGCCGACCTGCAGTACGCCAAGTCCAAGATCGACGCCCTCGGCATCCCCGGCCGCGACATCGTCGGCAACCACGAGATCACCCAGGGCGCCGACGCGGAGAACGGCAACTACAGCGACACGTTCGGCGAGACGCACTACGCGTACAACCAGGGCGCGGCGCGGCTGATCGTCACCGACAACTCGCACGGCAGCCTGCAGTCCTCGGACCCGTTCCAGAACCCCGAGGGCGTGCAGTACCCGTGGCTGGTCCAGCAGCTGACCGAGGCCACCGCCAAGGACGTGCTGGTCATCACCCACATGCCGGCCTACGACCCGCACCCGGCCGCGAACAGCCAGTTCACGGACCGCTGGGAGGCCCGGATGTACCTGCGGCTGGTGCAGCGCTACCAGGAGACGCACCCGAAGCAGCACGTGATCATGATGTACGGCCACGCGCGCGGCTTCGCCGAGCAGATCCTCGACCCCGAGGGCCGGAGCGTCAGCACCGAGGACGGCGGCATCCCGCAGTTCACCTTCGCCGACCTCGGCATGCCGGCCTACGCCCCGGCGGACCAGGGTGGCATCTACCACTTCGGTCTCGTCCGGATCGGCGACGACGGCGACCTGCAGTACACCGTCGAGCCCGCGCTGGCCTCGATCGACGTCACGGGACCCAAGGACCCGATCGCCCGCGGCGACCGCGTCACCCTGACCGCGACCGGCGACCAGATCGCCGGTGACAACATCGCACCGCTCACGATCCCGATCGCGGACCCCGCGTCCCACGTCTGGACCTCGAGCAACACCAAGGTCGCCTCGGTGGACCCGTCCACCGGCGCCCTGACCGCCCACCGCTCCGGCACCGCGACCATCACGGTGACCAGCGGCGGCGTGACGGGCACGGCCCAGGTCACCGTCCGCTGACCCCGCAGGGGTGCCCGCGCGCGCGGGCACCCCTGTCGCGGGCCGCGACCGCGCACTCGCGGTTCCGCCACGACCGTGGCTCCTCACGGCAGTCGGTCGAGGGGCGGCCGTCCGCGTTCCCTCCGCCACCGCCGTGCCGGTCCCAGCAGCGGTACCCGCATCACGCACAGGGCGAAGGCGAGTTGGCCCGACACGGGGATGACCAGCTGCTCCTCGAAGTTCTGGAAGAGCAGGAACCAGGTGGGCAGAAGCAGGAGGACGGCCAGCGGAAGCCGGAACTGCAGGCTGGTCCGCGGGTTAAGGAGCGCGTAGTAGGCGCTGATCAAGAGTGACGGGATCGCGATCAGGGGGATGCAGGGCGCCCAGAGCGATTCCCCCTCCCCGGGCAGCCGGAGGTCCACCGCCACCCAGGTGAGCGCGTAGGTCACGGCGTAGCGCAGGATCAGATCGCCGAGCCGCAGCCCGACGAACCGGAGATTGCGCCAGGGCGTGTCGGTATCCACAGCCGTCCCCCTCGTGGCACCACGAATCAGCGGCACGCCGAGGTGGCATCCGCTGCGCACGCCATCCTGACAGCAATCTTGAACGCGTTCAATTCTGAGTCGATCACCGCTGCGTACGCAGCAGCGAGCGCCCGCCGCCGGTCAACGCGGCAGGCCTGCGCGACTCACCGCCCCACACCCAGTCCCGCGCGGATCAGCGAGTCCAGCCGCCGCCAGGCCGGGGAGGCGGCGTTGACCCTGTCCTGGACGAGGGCGGGGATCCCGGAGGCCGCGTCCCCCTGGGGCGGCGGGCCCGAGCCGTAGCGGCGCCGGGTCTCCTCGACAATGCGCCGGGCCAGGTCCTCGACGCGCGGATCCTCCGGGTCGAGGCCGTAGGCCTGGTCGTAGCGGAGGAACAGCCGCCGCAGCGCGGGATCGGACAGCATCTCGCCCTGGTCCCGGAAGAGTTCGGCCGCCCCGTCCGGGTGGGTGGCGAAGACCAGGATCCACAGGTCCCGCTGGAGCTCGACCCACCGGGCGGTGAAACCCCACCGCTCCAGGGCCTCCAGGCGCCCGTGGACCCCGGCGGGCAGCAGCGCCGGCTCCCCGGAGGCGAGTACGCGCAGCCGTGACTGCGTGGCCTGCAGTCCGCGGATCCGCTCGGTCAGCCGTCCGTCGATGTCGTCCAGGGCCCTGCGGAACTCCTCCTCGCCGGCCGCCCTCAGTTCCCGGATGCGGGCCAGGGGGACGCCGGCTTCGGCGAGCGTGCGGATCCCGATGAGGGCGACGACGTCGTCCGCGCCGTAGCGCCGGTAGCCGGAGGCATCGCGGCCGGGCTCGGGGAGCAGCCCCTTGGCGTGGTAGACGCGGACGGTCTTGACCGACACCCCCACGTACCCGGCGAGCTGTCCGATGGTGATCACCCGGCCATCGTGGCACTTGACCCTGCCCCTGGGGCAGGGCCGCACCATGGCGCCATGGTGAACACGAACTTCGACCGCGAGACCCTGCGCGAACTGGCCGACGCCGGGAACGAGACCGCCCTCGACCGACTGGCCGACCTCGCCGACGCCGCCGGGGACACCGAGGAGCTGAGCGAGCTCCTGGACGAGGGCTCCACGCGCGCGGGCCTCCTGCTGACCCGCCGCGCCTGCGCCGCGGGCGACCTGCGCGAGCTGCAGCGCATCGCCGACGCGGGATACGAGGATGCCGGGCACGAACTCGACCGGCTGCTGGCCGGATAGGCGCGGGGCGCGGCCTCAGACGGCCAGGAGCGCGGCGAGCAGCACGGCCGCCACCGCGGAACACAGCCGCCGCCCGCGCCACCCGGGCCCCGACGCCTGGCGGGTCAGCTCCATGACGGCCACGACGACGCCGCCCAGGCCGAGCGCGCCCCGCAGCAGGAAGACGACGGTGTACACGGGGCTTCCTCCAGGTCTCGGCACGCTCCGGCGGACAACGTACCCGCCGGCCTCCAGACCCCGGCGCCCGGGCACCGGGGCCTGACCGCCGGTGGGCCGTCCGATCAGCGTTCGGCGAAGACCGGCGTCCAGTCCACGAGCGCACCTTCGCCCGGCTTGCTGTAACCGCTCAGCGGCACGACCTCGTCGCTGCCGATCGTGACCAGCGCCAGCCCGAAGCGGACCTCCCTCGAGCTCCGTGTGTACCGAGCGAGCCTGCTTCTCGGTGCGGGGGCCCAGGAAACCGCCCCCGACGAGCTTGCCGTCCGGGGACAGCCCCGACTCGCTGAGCCAGGACACGTGCGCCTCGTTCACGGGCGGGGCGACCTGCCGGCCCGCGAAGTCGTAGTACTGCCGGTACGGAGGCGACGTGCGCCCGGAGTGGAGCAGCCCGCCGTCACGGCTGAAGGCGAAGTCCTGGTTCGCGCTGAGCTGGTCGACGACCGGGGCCTCGCTCCAGAATCCCTTCCCGTGGCCCGCGCCCTCCGTTCCGGGTCCCGTGGCGGACGCCGGGACGGAGGGCGCAGGGCCGCCGGACCGTCAGCACCCGCTCGGCGAGACCCGGCGCCGGCGCGGGCTGTTCGTCGGCCTGTTCGCGCAGCGCGTCGCGCACCAGCTGGTCGACGTTCACGGACGCACCTCCACGGGCGAGTAGTCACGGAACGGCCGCTGCTCGGCGTCCGCCGGGCCGAGTGCCGCCAGTTCGGGGGCCAGCTCCCGCAGCCGGGCCAGGGAGCGGTGCGTGGTTGACCGCACCGTGCCGACCGAGCAGCCCAGCAGACGGGCGACGTCGCCCTCGGGCAGGTCCTCGAAGTAGCGCAGGGCCAGTGCGGCGCGCATGACGATGCGCAGGTCGGCCGCGCCGGGCCCGTCGTCGGAGCCGTGCCGCACCGGTCCCTCCAGCGGCTCCGGGACGCTCAGTTCGCCTCGCGGCCACTTCAGCCGCCAGCGGCTCACCTGCTGCCGGTAGAGGACCTGCCGTACGTACGCCTCGGGCTCCTCGATGCGGTGCCAGCGTCCGGCGGCCTTGATCAGCGCGTTCTGCAGCAGATCCTCGCCCGCGTGCCGGTCCCCACCGCTGAGCAGGACAGCGGTCCTCAGCAGCGCGGACGACCTGTTCTCCACGAACTCCCTGAAGTTCTCCTGGCCCTCGGCATCCATCGCCACCTTCTCTGGTCGCTCAGATCTTCCCCGGCAGGCTTGCCGTCCTTGATGACGACCGAGGTGGCGCCCCGCTATGCCTGTACGCACGCAGGAAAAACAGCCGGGCCGCCCACACCGGGATCCGTACGCCCACGGCACATCCCGGGCCCGTGTGCCGAGGTCCCGACCGCACGGGACGCCCTGCGTCCTCACCACCCGCACGGGGCGCCCGGTCGAACCGAGGAACATCAATCGGTCCTTCTTCCGGCTCGCCGCTTCGGCCGGCCTTCGGTGCATCCGTCTCCACGATGGCCGGTACGGCTGCGCGACACTGCTGACCGCGGCCGACGTGGCCCCGCGGGTGGTATATCGAGATCCTGGGTCACAGCCAGGTCAGCATCACGATGGACGCCCACGGGCACGTGACATCGGACACACAGCGTGAGTCCACCAGCCCCACGGACCGCCTGCTCCGGTGCCGCCTCGACCGTGAGTGACCGCCCGCTCGATGTCACCCGTGGACACCGAACGCCCCGGACCGATCATGGTCCGGGACGTTGTCGCTGCTCCCAACTGGAGCCGCCTGTCGGGTTCGAACCGACGACCTTCGCTTTACAAGAGCGGTGCTCTACCAGCTGAGCTAAGGCGGCACGGCACCGTGCCCGCTCCGGGTGCCCGGGTGACGGGTGGGGCCATGAGAAGTGTACCCAGGCGGGGAGGGGGGAGGGTCGGGGAATTGGGCGCCGGGAGGGTACTGACAAAGCGGGGCTGGGCGGGTAGCGTCGCGGAAGGTCCACACCCTGTGGACTAGACCTCATTCCTTTACTCGGATCGTCCGGCACGTTCCTGCCGGTGAAGGGACCACTGCACCATGGCTACTGTCACTTTCGACAAGGCGACCCGGATCTACCCCGGGTCCGAGCGCCCCGCCGTCGACCAGCTCCAGATCGACATCGAGGACGGCGAGTTCCTCGTCCTCGTCGGCCCCTCCGGCTGCGGCAAGTCGACCTCGCTCCGCATGCTGGCCGGCCTGGAGGACGTCAACGGCGGCGCCATCCGGATCGGTGACCGGGACGTCACCCACCTGCCGCCCAAGGACCGGGACATCGCCATGGTGTTCCAGAACTACGCGCTCTACCCGCACATGACCGTCGCGGACAACATGGGCTTCGCCCTGAAGATCGCGGGCGTCAACAAGGCGGACATCCGCACGCGGGTCGAGGAAGCCGCCAAGATCCTGGACCTGACCGAGTACCTGGGCCGCAAGCCCAAGGCGCTCTCCGGTGGTCAGCGCCAGCGTGTGGCGATGGGCCGCGCGATCGTCCGTGAGCCGCAGGTCTTCCTCATGGACGAGCCGCTGTCCAACCTGGACGCCAAGCTCCGTGTCCAGACCCGTACGCAGATCGCCTCCCTGCAGCGCCGCCTCGGCACCACCACGGTCTACGTCACCCACGACCAGACCGAGGCCATGACCATGGGCGACCGCGTGGCGGTCCTCAAGGACGGTCTGCTGCAGCAGGTCGACACCCCGCGCCACATGTACGACCGGCCGGCCAACCTCTTCGTCGCGGGCTTCATCGGCTCCCCGGCGATGAACCTGGTCGAGGTGCCGATCGCCGACGGCGGCGTGAAGTTCGGCAACTCGGTGGTGCCGGTCGAGCGCGACGCGGTGCAGGCCGCCGCCGACAAGGGCGACCGCACGGTCACCGTCGGCGTCCGCCCGGAGCACTTCGACATCGTGGACGGCGACGGGGGCCTGTCGAAGGACGAGCCGGCCGGTCTGGCCGTGACGGTGAACGTCGTCGAGGAGCTGGGCGCGGACGGTTTCGTCTACGGCTCGGCCGAGGTCGGCGGCGAGCACAAGGACCTGGTCATCCGCGTCGGCGGCCGCCAGGTGCCGGAGAAGGGCTCCGTGCTGCGCGTCGTGCCGCGCGCCGGCGAGAGCCACGTCTTCTCCACCTCCACCGGTGAGCGCCTGAGCGACTGAGCGGCCGGAGGTGACCGCAGGGTCGCCCCACCGCTGAGGACCCGTGTGGCCCGGCCCCCGCGCAAGGGGGGCCGGGCCATGGTCGTTCCCGGGACCGGCCCCGGTGGTCGCGGGACCGGACTCGCCGAACCGGGCCCCGGCGCTCGCGGGCCGGATCACGGCCGCTCCGGGGCCGGATCACCCCTCATTTCCGGTCATACAATGGCGTTTCGACCATGTTCGTCAATGCCCCCGTAGTCGATCAAGGGGCATTCATCACTCATCAGAGTGGCTAAATGTCGCCAAATCATCACTCCTCGCTACCATCACTGCCGTGAACCAGGTAGCCCGCCGCATCGGCAAGTCACTCGCCCTCGTCCTCCCGGTCGTCCTCGTGCTCTCCGGCACCCTCGCCGTCACCCGCGTCCCGTGGGCGACTTCGGCGTCCGAGGCCCAAGTCCTCACCGCCTCGCACCAGAAGGAGGCGGCGTCCCAGCGGTCGGCCCCGCAGGAGGTGCTCCGCCGCAAGCTGCTGGGCGAGCTGCAGCAGAAGAACCCCGGCACCGCCCTGACGCACCTGCAGCGCGAGATGAACGAGCGGCCTTCGCTGGCGCGGTACTGCGGTTCGATCGCCCGGTCCCTGGGCCGCGCCGCGGTCGCCAAGTACGGCTCGGTGCACCGCGCCCAGGCCTGGTCGCGGCCGGTCTGCGACACCGCCTTCGCGACGGGCGTGGCCTCGCTCGGATGACCCGACGCGCGGGTCGCGTAGGGTGCGCCCATGACCGGCACGCCCGCGACCTCCCAGACGGTGACCCAGGCCGTCCTCCTCGCCGGAGGACAGGGCTCCCGTCTGAGGCCCTACACCGACACCCGCCCCAAGCCGATGATCGAGATCCCCGGAACCGGGATCCCGATCATCGGCCATCAACTCGCCTGGCTGGCCGCCGAGGGCGTCACCGACGCCGTTGTCTCGTGCGGCCATCTCGCTGAGGTCCTCCAGGAGTGGCTCGCGGGCGCGGCGGCCGACCTGCCGCTGCGGGTGACCACGGTCGTCGAACGCGAACCGCTCGGCCGCGGCGGTGGCCTGAGGTACGCCGCCGCCTCCCTGCCACGGCCGCAGGAGGCCTGGTACGCCACCAACGGCGACATCTGGACGCGGTTCTCGCTGCGGGAGATGGCCGCCTTCCACGTCGAGCGGGGCGCGGTCGCCACACTGGCGCTGGCCCGCCCGCGCATCCCGTGGGGCGCCGTGGAGACCGACGAGTTCGGCCACGTCCTGGACTTCATCGAGTCGCCGCCCTCGCCGTTCCTCATCAACGCGGGCGTCTACGTCTTCTCCCCCGAGTTCACCGGGCTGCTCCCGGAACGCGGTGACCACGAGCGCACGACCTTCCCCCAACTCGCCCGCGAACGGCGGCTCGCGGGCTTCCCGCTGCCCCAGGGCGCGTACTGGCGGGCCATCGACACCGCCAAGGACCTGGCCGAGGCCGCGAAGGAACTCGCCTCCCGCACCTGAGCGCGACGGGCCGCGGCCGGCACGACGGACGAAGCACCGCGCAACGGCCCAGAACGGCCCGCACCGGGCACGAAGAGGCGGCCGGAGGAAGGAACCTCCGGCCGCCTCTTCCCGTGTCCCGTACGGGCGTTACGCGACCTTCCCCGAGCCGTGCCGTGCCGGGGCGCCGAGCAGCCAGCCCGAGGTCTCCCCGCTGCCCAACAGGCCGCCGAGCGCGCCGCCGCTGTCGGAGGAGCCGCCGCCGGTGCCGCCGCCCCCGCTGCCGCCGCCCGGGGTGGGCGGGTTGTTGGGCACCGTGGGGCGGGACGGGACGGACGGCACGGTCTGCGCGGGCCCGCCGCCGGTGCCGCCGCCGCTGCCGGTGTTGGCCGAGGACGACCCCGGACGCGACTGCCGGGCGTTCGGCGCCGAGGACGCCGCACCCGGGGCGGACGGCGAGGAGGACGGCGAGGACGAGGGACCGCCGGAGCGACCCGCCGAGGGGGTCGCGGAGGGCCGGGAGGACTTCTCGCCGGGCACCTCGGGCAGCGGCGAGCCCTCGAGGTCGTTGGTCGGCAGGTCGGTCGGGGCGGGGAGCTGCGACCGCGGGCTGGTGGACCGTACGGCGGTGCCGAGGGTGGCCCCGACCACGAGCGAGATCCCGACCAGCACCGTGGCCAGCACCGCGCCGCGGCGCAGCACCCGGCGCCGCAGCTCCCCGAGCGGGGCACGCGGGCCGAGCTTGCGCCAGGCCTCGCTCGCCAGGCGCCCGTCGGCGGAGTAGACCGGCGCCCCCGCGATGACCAGGGGGCTCCAGGCGGCGAGCAGGATGATGTCGGGCGTGTCGTAGGCCGGGACGGTCCGCCAGCTCACCGTCACCAGCAGCGCCACCGACAGCAGGGCGCCGACCGACGCCGCGAACCGCTGCCAGAGCCCGAAGACCGTCAGCACGCCGGCGATGACCTGCAGGAAGGCCACCGTCAGCCCGGCGCCGATGGGGTGTGCGAGGGCGAGGTCGCGCAGCGGCTCGGCCATTCCCCAGGGGTGGAGCGAGGCGAGCCAGGTCACCATCGAGCCGCGCTTGCCGCCGTCGAAGTAGACGGGGTCGCAGAGTTTGCCCATGCCGGCGTAGATGGAGATGAAGCCGAGGAAGATGCGCAGCGGCAGCAGGACGATGCCGAGGTTCATCCGGCGGCCCGGGTAGTAGGCGTGCCGGATGGGATCGGCACGGTCCCGGTTGCGGCCGAGGCCGCGCTCCTCGCCCGGCTCCTCGTACGGGTCGAAGTCGGGGTCCTCGTCGACGGGACCGGCGGGCGGCGCGGTGTACGCGAACTCGCTGGTGTCCTCGGAGTCGAGGTAGTCGTCGTAGGCACCGCGGGCCGGGCGGATGCCGCCGAGCATCTCGCCGGGCGCCGGCGGCCGGCGCGGCGGGCCGACGACGGGCTGCGGCGGCTCCTCGATCCGCGGCAGCACCTGCGTCGCGGCGCCGAGGTCGAGGCCGTCCTGCCGGCCGTGGCGCACCGCGGCGAGCAGTTGGGTGGCGGCGGCGTCGCCGGGTTCGCTGCGCCCGGACCACACCAGGGGCGCGCCGCGCCGCTGCGCGGCGGCGGAGGGGCGGACGGAGGTGGGGATGACGGGGACGCGCTGGGTCCTCGTCAGGGCACGGCCCGAGGTCGCGCCGAGCTGCACGCGGAAGCTCGCGTGATTGACGATGACCTGGGCGGGGTCGGAGGAGACCTTGAGCATGTTGAGCACAGGCTCGTCGGTGATCGACGACGACCGTCCCCCCGGAGGAGTGCGGGGTGTTCTGGTGTCCACACTCATCTAACCGAGTGACACCCGATAAGGACACTGTGTGACGGGCCCCGTTGTGTCCGAGGCCCGTCAATCAGGGGTTGTCGCCGGGGCGCGCCCGGGGGCGCGTGCGGGTTCAGGCCCGGCGGCGGGACGCCTCGTAGAGCACGATGCCCGCGGCGACGCCCGCGTTCAGCGACTCCGCGCCGCCCGGCATCGGGATACGGACCCGCAGGTCACAGGTCTCGCCGACGAGCCGCGACAGGCCCTTGCCCTCCGAGCCGGCGACGACGACGACCGGTCCGGCCAGCGCCTCCAGCTCGTGCAGCTCGACCTCACCGTCGGCGGCGAGGCCGACGACCGTGAGGCCCGCCTTCTGGTAGGCCTCCAGCGTCCGGGTGAGGTTGGTGGCCCGGGCGACCTGGACGTGCGCGGCGGTGCCGGCCGAGGTCTTCCAGGCGCCCGCGGTCATCCCGGCGGCGCGGCGTTCGGGCACGACGACCCCGTGACCGCCGAAGGCGGCGACGGAGCGGACGACGGCACCGAGGTTGCGCGGGTCGGTGACCCCGTCCAGCGCGACGATCAGCGGGTCCTCGCCCGCGTCGAGGGCCTCGGCGGCGAGGTCGTCGGGGTGGGCGTACTCGTAGGGCGGGATCTGCAGCACCAGGCCCTGGTGGTTCAGCCCGTTGGTGATGCGGTCCAGTTCGGGGCGCGGGGCCTCCATCAGCGGGATGCCCCGGTCGGTGGCGAGCTTGATCGCCTCGCGCACGCGCTCGTCGTTGTCGATGAACTGCTGGACGTAGACCGCCGAGGCCGGGATGTCGGCGCGCAGCGCCTCCACCACCGGGTTGCGCCCGGCCACCAGCTCCGAGGTCGACTTGGAGCCCCGGCCGGAGGGGCGGCGCGACTGGGTGGACGCGGCGCGCTTCACCTTGGCGTTGGCGGCCCGCTGCTTGGCGTGCCCCTTGCGTGCCTCCGCGGGCGGGGTGGGGCCCTTGCCCTCCAGGCCCCTGCGCCGCTGCCCGCCGCTACCGACCGTGGCGCCCTTCTTGTTGGACGTGCGGCGGTTCCTGCGCTGGCTGTTGCCGGCCATGGGTCACCTGTTTCCTGCTGCTGTTGCTGCTACTGCGTGAACGTACGTACGTGTCAATGATGACGCGGGCGCCCGGCTACCGGGAGCCGAGCGTCCAGCGCGGACCGGAGGGGGTGTCCTCGATCTCCAGGCCGGACTGCTGGAGGCGGTCGCGGATGGCGTCGGCGGTCGCGTAGTCCTTGCGGCCGCGGGCCGACTCCCGCTGCTCCAGCACCAGCCGGACGAGGGAGTCGACGACGCCGTGCAGGTCCTCGCCGCGGCCGTCGCCGGTCCAGTGCGGGTCCAGCGGGTCCAGGCCCAGGACGCCGAGCATGGCGCGCACCTCGGCGAGGCGGGCGACGGCGCTCTCCTTGTCGTCCGCGGTGAGTGCCGAGTTGCCCTGCCGGACGGTGGTGTGGACGATCGCCAGCGCCTGCGGGACGCCCATGTCGTCGTCCATCGCCTCGGCGAAGGCCGGCGGCACCTCGGCGGCCGGCTCGACCGGGCCCGCCATCTCGACGACCCGCTGCACGAAGCCCTCGATCCGCGCGAAGGCCGACTCGGCCTCGCGCAGCGCCTCCTCGCTGTACTCGATCATCGAGCGGTAGTGCGGGGTGCCGAGGTAGTAGCGCAGCACGATGGGCCGCCAGCGCTTGGTCATCTCGCTGACGAGGACCGAGTTGCCGAGCGACTTGCTCATCTTCTCGCCGCTCATCGTGACCCAGGCGTTGTGCACCCAGTACCGCGCGAAGTCGTCACCGAAGGCCTTGGCCTGGGCGATCTCGTTCTCGTGGTGCGGGAAGATCAGGTCGATGCCGCCGCCGTGGATGTCGAAGGCGGTGCCCAGGTACTTGTGGGCCATCGCCGAGCACTCCAGGTGCCAGCCGGGACGGCCGCGGCCCCAGGGGGTCTCCCAGGACGGCTCGCCCGGCTTGACGGCCTTCCACATCGCGAAGTCGCGGGAGTCCCGCTTGCCGGTCTCGCCCTCGCTCTCCGGCTGGCGCAGGTTGTCGAGCTCCTGGTTGGACAGCTCCAGGTAGTCCGGGAAGGAGCGGACGTCGAAGTAGACGTTGCCCTCGGACTCGTAGGCGTACCCGCGCTCGATGAGGCCGCGCATCATCTCGATCATCTCGGGCACGTGGCCGGTGGCGCGCGGCTCGTACGTGGGCGGCAGGCAGCCGAGGGCGTCGTAACCCTCGTTGAAGGCGCGCTCGTTCTCGTAGCCGATCGCCCACCAGGGGCGGCCCTGCTCGCCGGACTTGGCGATGATCTTGTCGTCGATGTCGGTGACGTTGCGGACGAACGTCACGTCGTAGCCGCGGTAGGCGAACCAGCGGCGCATGATGTCGAAGTTCAGCCCGGACCGGATGTGCCCGATGTGCGGGGCTGCCTGCACGGTCGCGCCGCACAGGTAGATCGAGACGCAGCCCGGCCGGAGCGGGGTGAAGTCACGGACCTGGTGTGCGTCGGTGTCGTACAGGCGAATGGTCACGCATCAAGGGTAGTGGCCCCGGGTGCGTGCGCCGTCCGCTCCGGGTGAGCTTCACGGTGTTGTGACGCTCACGGGGGGCCGTGGCACCGCCCGCCCGGCGGGCGGCCGCTTCACCCGTACGGCGGACGGCACGGCCCGGGAGGGCGGTGGCAACTCGCCACCGCCGCGGCTCACTTCGCCCTGCGGACCACCAGTGCGGTGGCCACCGCCGCGAGTCCGTCGCCGCGCCCGGTGAAGCCGAGGCCGTCGGTCGTGGCACCGGAGACCGAGACCGGGGCGCCCACCGCGTCGGCGAGGACCTTCTGCGCCTCGTCGCGGCGCTTGCCGATCTTGGGGCGCGGGCCGATGACCTGGACCGCCACGTTGCCGATGTCGTAACCCGCCTCGCGGACGATCCTGGCCGCCTCCGTGAGCAAGGTCACACCGGAGGCGCCGGACCACTCCGGGCGGCCGGTGCCGAAGTGCGCGCCCAGGTCGCCCATGCCGGCCGCGGAGAACAGCGCGTTGCAGGCGGCGTGCGCGACGACGTCGGCGTCCGAGTGCCCGGCCAGGCCGTCCCCCTCGCCCTCCCAGAGCAGGCCCGCGACCCACAGTTCGCGGCCCGCCTCGAAGGCGTGGATGTCGGTGCCGATGCCCACCTGGGGCAGCACGGGGACGTACGGCGCCGGGGCGGCGGCGGTCGGCTCAGTAGTCATCGGTGGCCCTCCTGCGGGCGAGCACGGCCTCGGCGAGGACCAGGTCCAGCGGGCGGGTGACCTTGAAGGCCTCCTCGTGCCCCGGCACGACCCGCACCGGGACGCCGAGCCGCTCGACCATGCTCGCGTCGTCCGTGACCGCGCCGGTGACCGTGGTGTGCGCCTTGAGCAGCGTCGCCCGGTCGAAACCCTGGGGGGTCTGGACGGCGCGCAGCAGCGAGCGGTCCGGGGTGCCGACGACGGCGTCGGTGGCCGGGTCGATCTCCTTGACCGTGTCGGCGAGCGGCAGCCCCGGCACGACGGCCGAGGCGCCGTCCCGCACGGCGGCGGCGACGGCGTCGACCATGTCGACCGGCACCAGCGGGCGGGCGGCGTCGTGGACGAGCACCACCTCGACCTCGTCCGGCAGCGCGGCCAGGCCGAGCCGTACCGAGTCCTGCCGGCTCTCGCCGCCGGCGACGATCCTTATGTCCTTCGCCTCGGGCAGGCCGTGGCTGTCGAGCAGCGCCCTGACCTCGGCGACCCCGTCCGGGGGCGCCACGACGACGACCAGTGACACCGCGCGGGCGCGGGTCATGGCACGTACGGCGTGCACGAGGATCGGGACGCCGCCCAGGGTGCGCAGCGCCTTGGGCGCGCCGGGGCCGAGCCGGACTCCACGTCCGGCGGCGGGAATGACTGCCGCGGTAGTCAGGTTTGTGTCCTTGGCCGAAATGGGTATCGCCTCAACGTGCCGGGCGCGAAGCCCCTGTCGGACCCTTCCGTGACACCGACAGGGCCAGCTGCCCGGGCCCGGCACCCAGTATGCAGGGGGAAGCGACGCGCGAACGAAGACGAGGGGGATCCTCGGCGTCGTCGAAGTGCCAGGCCACCGAGAGGGCGCCCCGGCATGCCGCAGTGCCCGGCGTAGGGAACGCACCGGGCACTACGGCGGAAATCCGCGTCAGGACGCGAGGACCTCGTCGAGGAGGGTCTCGGCCTTGTCCTCGTTGGTGTTCTCCGCGAGCGCGAGCTCACTGACCAGGATCTGGCGGGCCTTGGCGAGCATGCGCTTCTCGCCGGCCGACAGCCCGCGCTCCCGCTCACGACGCCACAGGTCACGCACCACTTCCGCGACCTTGATGACGTCGCCGGAGGCGAGCTTCTCCAGATTTGCCTTGTACCGGCGGGACCAGTTGGTGGGCTCCTCGGTGTACGGTGCGCGCAGCACCTCGAAGACCCGGTCCAGCCCTTCCTGACCGACCACGTCGCGCACGCCGACGAACTCCGCATTGTCCGCGGGCACGCGTACCGTCAAGTCGCCCTGGGCGACCTTGAGCACCAAGTAGGTCTTGTCCACGCCTTTGATCTGGCGAGTTTCGATGGCCTCGATCAGCGCGGCCCCGTGATGGGGATAGACCACGGTGTCGCCAACCTTGAACGTCATGTGACAGGTACCCCTTCCGTGGCTATCCAGGGTAACACGGGAACGGCTGGTTCTGAATGGCGTTTTCGCAGGTCAGGGCATATCTCGGGGCTTGACAAGTGCGGCCGGAACGTGCTGCGAAGGGGGAGCGGAGGGCGGAATTCGCAGGTCGGAGCGGGTGCCGAGGGGCCCTGAAACGCCCCCGTTACACCCCCTGGAGGGCCTGGACAAGAGGAGGAACATCCCGGTTTGTCGCTCTCTTGCGGGGGGTCTCCCGCTACTCCGTTCGGCCGCCGCGGGCTTGATGTGATCCATTTTCGCACCACGCCGGATTTCCGTCCGGCGGATGAACGGTAAATGGATCTTGCCGGTGTGGCGGGAATCGTTCGGCGGATTCCGGTAATGGATTCCGCCGGGTCCGGGCCGGCCCGTCCGGCGGCCCCGCGGAAGGCCCCGGGCGGCCCCTGTGACGCCTCCGGGACACCCGGGCGGGTGAAGCCCCGCCCCGCCGGGGGGTGGGCCGGTGCGGGCGCGCCGGACGGGCTCGGTAACCTGATCCCGCACCAGGTAAGCCGTAAGTCCCGTACGTCCGAACCTTCGTACGCCCGTACCCCGCCCAAGGAGATGCCGCCGCCGTGAGCAGCAGCCTTCGTCGCGGCGCTCTCGCCGCCGCCCTCGCACTCTCGCTCTTCCCGCTCGCCGCCTGCGCTGCCGGGAACAGCGCGGAGACGCTGCGCGTCAGGCCGGACAACGCCGCGACCAGCGTCGGCGCCATCGAGGTCCAGAACGTCGTGGTGCTCACCCAGGCCACCTCCGACGGCTCCTCCTCAGTGACGGCCAAGATCTTCAACAACGGCGACGAGCAGCAGACCCTGGACTCCGTGAAGGTCGGTTCGCTCGACGCCGAGCTGTCCGGCCCGATCTCGCTGCCCGCCCACAGCTCCGTGCTGCTCGGCGGCGACGGCAACCCCTCCGCCGTCTTCAAGGGCGGCTCCGAGAGCAAGAACGACGGCGACTTCAAGAACGTCGTCTTCGACTTCAGCAAGACCGGCGAGGTCTCGCTGCAGAGCCTCGCGCTCCCCGCCGCCGGCTACTACGCCTCCTTCGGGCCGAGCGAGAAGCCCTCGCCGACGGAGACCGCGAGCCCCGGCGAGTCGCCCGCCGAGGGCGTCACGGCCTCGCCGACCGAGACCGAGACGATCACCGAGTCGCCCGCCGGCTGAGGCACACGCAGCGGCACACGAAGGGGCCCCGGGAGCTCATCGCTCCCGGGGCCCCTTCACGTCCGGCGACCCCGGCCGCGGGCGGTTTACGGCTCGAACTTGTAGCCCAGGCCACGGACCGTCACCAGGTAGCGCGGCGCACCCGGGTCCGGCTCGATCTTCGCGCGGAGGCGCTTGACGTGGACGTCGAGGGTCTTGGTGTCGCCGACGTAGTCGGCGCCCCAGACCCGGTCGATCAGCTGCATGCGGGTCAGGACGCGGCCCGCGTTGCGCAGCAGCATCTCCAGGAGGTCGAACTCCTTGAGCGGCAGGTCGACCTTGCCGCCGCCGACGGTGACGACGTGCCGGTCGACGTCCATGCGGACCGGGCCGGCCTCCAGCGCCGAGGGGGAGATCTCCTCGGGCTCGCCGCGGCGGCGCAGCACGGCCCGGATGCGGGCGACCAGCTCGCGGGAGGAGTAGGGCTTGGTGACGTAGTCGTCCGCTCCTATTTCGAGACCGACAACCTTGTCGATCTCGCTGTCCTTCGCGGTGACCATGATCACCGGGACGGTGGACTTCAGCCGCAGCTGGCGGCAGACCTCCGTGCCGGGCAGGCCCGGCAGCATCAGGTCGAGCAGGACCAGGTCGGCGCCGTTGCGCTCGAACTCGTCCAGCGCGTCGGGCCCGGTCGCGGCGATGGCGACCTCGAAGCCCTCCTTGCGGAGCATGTACGACAGGGCATCACTGAAGGACTCTTCGTCCTCGACGACGAGTACTCGGGTCACGGGAGGACCTCCGGGGCGGGGATGTGATCGGGAAACGTCTCGTAGAGCGCGGAGGAGGAGCCGGAGCCTGGCTCGGGCTCCCCGTCCTCCGCCGCCACGGCGGTGGAGCGGTCCCGGCCGTCCCGGGTCGCCGCGGCTTCGGGCAGCCGCAGGGTGAAGGTGGAGCCCTGGCCTTCGGCGCTCCACACTGTGACCTCCCCGCCGTGGGAGGCGGCCACGTGCTTGACGATGGACAGACCGAGACCGGTGCCGCCCGTGGCGCGCGAACGCGCCGGGTCGACCCGGTAGAACCGCTCGAAGATGCGGTCCCGGTCCTTTTCGGAGATGCCGGTTCCCTGGTCGGTCACGGAGATCTCGATCAGGTCGCCGCTGGGTGCGGCGACCCTGCGGCCCGCGATCCCCACACGGGTACGGGCCGGGCTGTAGTTGACCGCGTTCTCGACGAGGTTGCCGAGCGCGGCCGCGAGCTGGCCGCGGTTGCCCCAGATGAACAGGTCGGGGGCACCGCCGGTGGCCATGGTGATCTGCTTGGCGTTCGCCGGGTGGCGGCAGCGGTCCACCGCCTCGGCGACGAGGTCGTCGACGGCGACCGGCTCGGCGTCGTCGAGGGGGTTGTCGTCCTGGACCCGGGAGAGCTCGATGATCTCCTGGACCAGGCTGGTCAGCCGGGCGGCCTCGATCTGCATCCGGCCCGCGAAGCGTTCCACGGCCTCGGGGTCGTCGCTGGCGTCCATCACCGCTTCGGAGAGCAGCGACAGCGCGCCGACCGGAGTCTTGAGCTCGTGGCTGACGTTGGCGACGAAGTCGCGCCGTACCGCCTCGATGCGCCGGGCGTCGGTCAGGTCCTCGACCAGCAGCAGCACCAGGCGGGACCCCAGGGGTGCCACCCGGGCGGAGACCGCCAGGCCCTCACCGCGGCCGGCGCCGCGACGTGGCAGTTCGAGTTCCACCTGCCGTATCTCGCCGTCCCGCCGGGTTTCGCGGGCCATCTGCAGCATCTGGTCGACGGCGAGCCTGCCGCCCCGCACCAGTCCGAGGGCGTACGCCGCCGAGCTGGCCTTGACCACCGTGTCGCCCTCGTCGAGGACGACGGCCGACGAGCGCAGCACGGAGAGCACCGTGTCCACGCCCGGCGGTAGTACGGCTGCGGCGTCGGGCCGCAGGGATGTGCGTGTGGGGCGGGCCTGTTCCCGCTCGCTCCAGCGGAACGCGAGCACAGCGATCACACCGGTGCAGAGCCCGGCGATCGCACTGGCTGCGGCGACTGCCGCGTTCACGTCCATACACCCAGGTTAGGGGGACGAAATGAGTGGCCCACAGGGTCGGAGCGTCTTCTCGAACGGGCGTTGCCAAGAGTTCACCGTGGTGTCAGTACTGGTTCATTCCGGATGCTCGGGCGGTACGCGTGCGCCCGCGAGGTTGGGGAGCGTGTCAGCGTGGGAGGACAATCCTCTTTTCGAACGACTCGAGTGGCAACGGAAGGAACGCGATGCGCGACGCATATCACGAGGAACTCGACTCGATCGGTGACGGCCTGGTCGACATGGCCCGGCTGGTCGGTTCCGCGATCGGGCGGGCCACCACGGCACTGCTCGACGCCGACCTCAAGCTCGCGGAGAGCGTGATCGCCGCCGACGAGAAGGTCGACGACCTGCAGCGCGAGCTGGAGAACCGCGCCATCACGCTGCTCGCCCGCCAGCAGCCCGTCGCGACCGACCTGCGGATCGTCGTCACCAGCCTGCGCATGAGCGCGGACCTGGAGCGCGCCGGGGACCTCGCCCGGCATGTGGCGAAGCTCGCACGGCTGCGCTTCCCCAACACCGCCGTCCCGCGCGACCTGCACAGCACGATCCTGGAGATGGGCCAGCTCGCGCAGCGCCTGATGGCGAAGGCCGCCGAGGTCATCGTCAGCAAGGACGTCGACGACGCGCTGCAGCTGGAGGCCGACGACGACCGCATGGACGAGCTGCACCGCACGCTCTTCCAGCACCTGCTCGACGACCGCTGGAAGCACGGCATCGAGACGGCCGTGGACGTCACCCTCGTCGGCCGCTACTACGAGCGCTTCGCGGACCACGCGGTCTCCGTCGCCAAGCGCGTCGTGTACCTGGTCACGGGCGAGCACGCGGACGAGCTGTCCCCGGCGCCCACCCCGATGCCGGCGGACTAGGCACTCCTCCCGTCCGGTGCGGCTTGCCGGCCTCTCCGGTACGGCCTTGCCGGCGCTACGCGGCGCGCGGGGCGGGTGCGCCCCCGGCGCGGAACGCTTCCGCGCGCCGTTGATGCGCCGGGGTGCGGTGTCGTTCACTGGTGACAGGCATGCAAGCAGCCGTCGCCAACGGCAGAGGAGGGTACCCATGCCCGAGTCCCCGACATCGCCCACCGCCCGCGATCAGCCGTCCCCCGACGGGACCCCGCAGTCCCCCGGCATCCGTGAGCTGCCGCTGCTCGGCGCGTGCGGCTGCGGATCGGGCTGCGGATGCGGTTGCCAGTCCGGAGCGCCCTGCCGCTGCGGCGGCAGCTGCTGACTCCACCGGTTCCACGCCACCCGCGTTCTGCACGCTCGGGGGCCCGTCCGTCCGGACGGGCCCCCGACGCCGTGTTCTCCCGGTCACACGCCGTCGTACGCGCGGCGCAGCGCGGCGAGGTCCATCTTCTTCATGGACAGCATCGCCGCCGTGGCCCGCCCGGCCTTCTCCGGGTCGGCGTCCCCGACCATCTCCAGCAGCACCTCGGGGAACACCTGCCAGGACACCCCGAACCGGTCCTTGAGCCACCCGCAGGGGCCCTCCTCGCCGCCGTCGGTGAGCTTGTCCCAGTAGTAGTCGACCTCGGCCTGGTCGGCGCAGCGGATCTGGAACGAGACCGCCTCGTTGAAGGTGAAGTGCGGGCCGCCGTTCAGCGCCACGAACTTCTGCCCGTTGGCCGTGAACTCCACGGCCATCACGGACCCGGCGGGCCCGGGCCCGGCCTCGTTGTAGCGGCCGATCGTGCCGACGGCCGAGTTCTTGAATACCGAGACGTAGAACTCCGCCGCCTCCTCGGCCTTCCCGTCGAACCACAGGCACGTGGTGAATCCGTCGGTGGTCATCGCTGCCTCCTCGTTCCTGACGCGCGGTGCGCCCGGCGTTCGGGCGCGTACGTCCTGGGGACGGTCCGGGCGCGGCAAACTCATCGGTGCCCCTGCGGCTCCCCGGGTCCTCGCGTCATGAGCAGGTGGCCCCTGCGGAAGCGCTCGTCCGGCCCGGGCTCGCGGAGCATGCGGCCGGTCTCGGTGAAGCCGGCGGACACCGCCAGGGCGGCGAGGTCGTCGATCGGCCAGCGGTAGGCCGTCGTCACCTTGTGGTCGAACGCGTCGAGGGGGCCGCCGCCGGATTCGAAGAAGCCCAGCAACAGGTGGCCGCCCGGGGCCAGGACGCGGCGGAACTCGTCGAAGTACGGGGGCAGGTCGCGCGGCGGGGTGTGGATGACGGAGTACCAGGACAGGATGCCGTCCAGCGCGCCGTCGGCGACGCCGTGCAGGGCGTCCATCGAGCCGACGTCGAAGCGCAGTTCCGGGTACGCCTCGCGGGCGAGGCGGATCATCTCGGGGGACAGGTCGACGCCGAACGCGTCCAGCCCGAGGTCCCTGAGGTGCGCGGTGACGTACCCCGGGCCGCAGCCGACGTCGGCGACGGTCCTGCCGCCGGCGGCCCGGACGGAGTCGGCGAAGGCCGTGATCAGCGCGCGGTCCAGCGGGAGCGAACCGAGCCAGTCGCCGAACAGCTCGGCGTAGAGGACGGCGACGGAGTCGTAGGCACCGGCCGTCGAGACGGAGTGCGGGGTGAGGTCGGTCACGGGCCACGACCCTAGGGCCCCGTGTGGGGGCGCCGTCCGCGGGGTCTTCTCCTGCGGGCCGGGGCGCATCCGGTTGACGGCGGCCGGGCGCGGTCGCTGTACTCCGGTGCCGGGACGGCGGCTTGGGAGGGCAGTCGCCGCGGCCGCCGTCGCGAAGAACGGGCGGAGCCGGACTTCCGAAGCGCTGAGCACGGCTGTGACGGGCCCGTCGGACGCCCTTTCCCGCGGACCCCGAGCAGGGTGTGCGGCGTCCGCGGCGCCCGGCGCCGCTCGCCCCCTCACGGCGCGTTTCCGCAGGTCAACACCCCTGCGTCCGTGAGCACCCTCACCCGAATGGCGCAGCACGACGTGCCACCGTCATGGGTGAAGATCAAGCTGGCTAGTGCCCCGTCCGAGGCAATCCGTGAAAGGGGAACCACATGCGCATTCGACGAATCTCCGCCGCCGTCATCGCCACGGCAGCCCTCGCCGGACTCGGCCTCACAGGCGCCGCCAGCGCCACGGCCGCCACCCACAACGCCACCACCACCGCCCACACCGAAAGCCTCACCCCGGGTGAGTGTTTGGACGGCGGCGGAAAGGTGGTCGGGATGAAGTGCGTCGGTGGTACGGGCGACGGGCAGATGGTCGACTAGCCCCCTCAGGGCGCCCCGCAGCCACGCGCTGCGGGGCGCCCCCGCACGCGCAGCGAGCCGCGGAGGGCCCGGGAGCGCGGCAAGGACGGTCAGGTCAGAAGGCGTCGCGCCACCAGCGATGTGACGGCTCGCCGTACGGCACGGCATCCGGCCGCCGAAGGATTCTTCGGTCAAGAGGCTCCACGATGCTGCGCAACTCGCGTGCCGCCTTCCTGGGCAGGGCACATATCGCCAGTTCCAGAAGGTCGCGTTCGTCCGCCGGTTCGGGGCAACAGTCCGTGACCCCGCACCGGTCGTGGAACGGCCGGGGAAGGGGATCCATCGCGATGGCCGCCCAACGCGAAAGTGCCAGCCCCACCAGGCCCGGCTGGAGCCGTGTTCGCTCCAGGGCGATCACCTGCGCCTGCGCCGGGCCCGAGAGCCGGCCGATCTTCGAGTAACGCCCACGATCTGCCGCGAAGCGTCTGCTGTCCGCCCGGAGGCGGGAAGGGCGCCTACGCGGCATATCCCTTTCGGCTGTGTCTCATGGCGGGCAGTGTGCCACGCGGCCGGCGCGGTGCGAACCCCAAGGGATCCGGCCACCGGGGTCTTCCTTGTCGGCCCCGGGTCGGAAGACAGAGGACCGGGCCCCACTGTGCCCTCGCGCATCCGTCTGGCACGCCTGTGGCACGTCAACCGCCGGGAGCAAGACCGCATGAAGCGCCGGACCGCCCAGGCCGGGAAAACGTGACCGTGAATGACATCGAAAGCGCCCCCGCCACGCGCAGTCGGTGGGACGCCAGAGCGGGCTGACGCTCCGGGTGTACCCACACCTGCTGCCGTCGAGTCAGGAGCGCACTCGCAAGCCGTGACCGCCGTCGTCGACGCCACCGAATTGACACGACACGGCACTTCAGGGCTCGTAGGCTCCGAGCCGGAGAGAGGTGGGGGAGCGATGACGGACGAGTACGTGGAGTTGGTGTGCGACGACGTACCCCATGACGCGGTGCTCACCGATCCGGGCGTCCGCGTGCTGGATGTGGCCCAGGTCGTGCGTCGGCTGAAGGGGCTGAGCCTCTGGCACAGCAAGGTTCTGGTGACACAGGTTCCCGCCGTGGTTCTCGCCGGCGTGCCCGGGGAAGTCGCTGCCGCAGCCGTCTCGGCCCTCCGCGAGGCGGGAGCGCAGGCGGAGACGAGAGAACGGCCGGAGCCGGAGTTTCCGACGGACTGGGCACGGCCCGATCAACTCACCGACGGCCCAGGGACGGCCCCGGAGCAGCAACAAGCCCCCTCACCGCGGGGAAACCGCAGGTAGGGGGCTTGATCGCGTCGGGTTACTTCTTCTTGCCCTGGTTCTTCACGGCCTCGATCGCCGCCGCGGCCGCCTCGGGGTCGAGGTAGCGGCCGCCCGGGGTGACGGGGCGGAAGTCGGCGTCGAGCTCGTAGGCGAGCGGGATGCCGGTGGGGATGTTCAGGCCCGCGATGTCGGCGTCGGAGATGCCGTCGAGGTGCTTGACGAGGGCGCGCAGGCTGTTCCCGTGGGCGGCGACCAGGACGGTGCGGCCGGTGAGGAGATCCGGGACGATGCCGTCGTACCAGTACGGCAGCATGCGCTGGACGACGTCCTTGAGGCACTCGGTGCGCGGACGCAGCTCCGGCGGGATGGAGGCGTAGCGCGGGTCGTCGGCCTGCGAGAACTCGCTGTCGTCGGCGATCGGCGGCGGCGGGGTGTCGTAGGAGCGGCGCCAGAGCATGAACTGCTCCTCGCCGAACTCGGCGAGGGTCTGCGCCTTGTCCTTGCCCTGCAGGGCGCCGTAGTGGCGCTCGTTGAGGCGCCAGCTGCGGAGGACGGGGATCCAGTGCCGGTCGGCGGCCTCGAGGGCCAGCTGCGCGGTGCGGATCGCGCGCTTCTGGAGGGAGGTGTGGACGACGTCGGGGAGGAGTCCGGCGTCCTTCAGCAGCTCGCCGCCCCGGACCGCCTCCTTCTCGCCCTTCTCGTTGAGGTTGACGTCAACCCAGCCGGTGAAGAGGTTCTTCGCGTTCCACTCGCTCTCGCCGTGGCGGAGGAGGATCAGCTTGTAGGGAGCATCTGCCATGCCATGGAGTCTAGGAGAAAACCCCTTGGTGCCCTCCGGAGGGCACCTGTAAGCTGCGCTCGCCACCCTGGCCCATTACGCCTACGACGCCCCGAACGCCGCGAGGAGCAGCCGCCGTGCCCGATGTCAGACGTGCCGTACGGGAGACCGTGTCGGGACTCCCCCGGACCTTCTGGTGGCTGTGGACCAGCACGCTGGTCAACCGGCTCGGCGCCTTCGTCGTCACCTTCCTCGCCCTCTACCTGACCCTCGACCGGGGCTACTCGGCCACCTACGCCGGGCTCGTCGCGTCCCTGTACGGCCTCGGCGGCGCCGTGGGCGCGGTCGTCGGCGGGGTGCTGACCGACCGGGTGGGGCGGCGCTGGACGATGCTGCTGGCGCAGGTCGCGGCGGCGGCCGGCACGGCGACGCTGGCCTTCGTGCAGGGGCAGGCGGAGATCGCCGCGGTGGCCACCGTGATCGGCGTGGCCAGCAGTGCCTCGCGGCCCGCGGTGCAGGCGATGATGGCGGACGTGGTGCCCGCCGAGGACCGGGTGCGGGCGTTCTCGCTCAACTACTGGGCGATCAACATCGGTTTCGCCGTCTCCTCGGCCGCGGCCGGCCTCATCGCCTCGCAGGGCTACCTCTGGCTGTTCCTGGGCGACGCCTTCATGACGGTGCTCTGCGCGCTGGTGATCTACGCCAAGGTGCCGGAGTCGATGCCGGGCCGCGAGACCGGGGCGGCGGCGGCAGCGGCCGCCGGGGGCGGGAACGGGAAGCCCCGGATCGGCCTCGGGGTGGTGCTGCAGGACCGGCGCTTCATGGCGTTCGTCGCGCTGACGTTCCTGCTCGGCACGGTCACCCAGCAGGGTTCGACGACGCTCTCGGTCGACATGGGCCGCCAGGGGTTCTCCGCGAGCGAGTACGGCCTGGTCATCGGGCTCAACGGGCTGCTCATCGTGCTCCTGCAGCTCCCGCTCACCCGGCTCGTCGAGCGGCGGAGCGTGGCGGCGCTGCTCACCGCGGGCACGCTGCTGATGGGCTGGGGCTTCGGGCTCACCGCGTTCGCCGGTTCGGTCCCGTTCTACGCGCTGACGGTGGCGGTGTGGACGATCGGCGAGATCCTGCACGCGCCGGCCTCGATGTCGCTGGTCGCCGACCTGGCGCCGGCCCGTGCCCGGGGCCGCTACCAGGGCATGTACTCCCTCGCCTGGCCTGCGGCGTCCTTCGCCGGGCCGCTGCTGGGCGGCGTGGCGCTCGACCGGTGGGGCGGCGGCGTGGTCTGGGGGGCGTGCGCCGTGGTCGGCACGGTCGCCGGCGCCGGCTACTGGACGCTGCTGCGGGAACGCGGGCCGCGCGCCGAGCCGGTGGACACGGTGCCCCCGGCCCCGGCCAAGGCGCTGGTGCCGCAGCCGGAGCCGACCGCGGACTGCTAGCGGGTCGTACGCAGGGCGCGCTGCGCCTCGTACAGGTTCGGCGGGGTGACCGCCGGGTTCCCGTACGAGACGAGCCGCGAGTTCAGCGGCCCCGTGAAGTCCGGGACGTCGATCTGGCCGAAGGCGGTGACCTCGGAGATGCCGACGGTCGCGCTGCACGGGGCGACGTCGTCGATCTTCACGCAGCCGGCCCGCCCGTTGGTGACGGTGACGTTCCAGTGCGCGAAGCGCGCCCCGTACAGCGGTCCCGCCGACGCGTCGCCGCCGTGGGAGCCGTCGTTGTTGACGGTGATCCCGGTGCGGACGTTGGCGAAGGGCAGTCCGCGGTGGGTGTCGAAGGTGCCCGTCGCCATCCGCCCCCGCGACCAGACGTTGTGGCTGGACAGGCCCTCCACGTTGATGCCGTGCAGCTGGGTGCCCGCGGGGGCCGGCGCGGTGCGGGGGTCGATGACGAAGTCCTCGACGAGGTTGTCGTGGGCGCCCTCACGGCAGGCGTACGGGTGGTGACCGCCGCGTCCGGAGACGCGGGTGCGGCGCAGGGTGACGCTCTTGGTGGCGACCAGCAGGAACCCGTTGTCGGCGTTGACCACGGTGACGTCGTCGGCCCAGCAGTCCCAGGCGCACTGCAGGGCCAGTCCGTTCCAGCCGGTGTCCAGCAGGTGCGGGGCCTGGGGGATGTCGGGCAGTTCGATGGTGAGGCCCTCGACGCCGCTGCCGACGACCGGGGTGACCAGCGTGGTGAGCACGGGTTCGAACGCGGGGCGGGCGTCCAGCGGCAAGGGCTGGGCGAGCGTGACGCGCCGGCCGTGGACGGCGCCGATCCGCACCGGCCACTCGTAGGGCACGTAGCTGAGCACCTTGCTCTTGTCGGACCAGTCGTACGTGGCGGTGCCCTCGACGTCGCCCGCCATGTGGTCGAGCAGGCTGTGGTCGTCGGGGTCGGACAGCCGCAGCATGACGCGGTCGCCGGGACGCAGCGCTCCCGCGGTGTCCACAGTGACGGTGCGGTCGCCCCGGCGGGCGCCGCCGGTGATCCGGGCGAGCGGGCGCCACTCGTCGCGGCGGTTGCCGGTCCAGCCCTCGAAGGGCCAGTCCTGGGCGCGGATGGCGTCGGTGAGGGTGCGGTAGCGGTCGGTGGGGCAGACCCAGACCAGGCCGCCCGCCCACGACCAGGCGGACTTGGTGCCGCCGTAGCGGCTGCCGTAGGGGCCGATGATCTCGGTGAGGGACCGCCCGGCGCGCAGCACGGTGGCGCCGCTGCCCGCTCCGCGCAGGGTGACGCCGCTGTGGCCGAGCCGGACGACGTCGTCGATGCGGTAGGTGCCGGCCGGGACCAGGACCGTGCCGCCGCCGCTCGCGCCCACGTGCTCGATCGCCCGGTTGATGGCGGGCGCGGCGTCGGCGCTGCCGTCGGGGCGGGCGCCGTAGCGCCGGACGTCCGCGCGGACCGGGCGCCGGGGGAAGTGCCGGCTGCCGCCCGCGTGGCCGGCCTGGCCGACCCAGGGGATCTGCGGGTGGGTGTACGGGGCGCGGGTGAACTCCGCCCACAGTCGTTCCGCCGGTCCGGACGGGGCCGGCCGTCCGGCGGCCGGGGCGGCGGTGGGGACGGCGGTGGGCCGGGGGACGAACGCGAGGGCGCCGCCGGCTTGCAGGATGCGTCTGCGGCTGATGGCCATGAACAGGACCCGCCTTTCACGTATCTGAACAACATTCAGATGTGCGACGGGCATGAGGGTGTCATGGCGCGGCGACCCCTGGGAAGACCCGGACATGACAACCCGATGGATCCCGGTCACTCCTGCGCACCCGGGAGAGTGCGCGAACGGCGATGCCGCGCTACTCGGCGCCCTTGTCCGCCTTGCCGATCAGATGTGTGAACGCGTCGAGGTTGCGGGTGGATTCGCCGCGCGCGATCCGCCAGGCGTGCTCCTTGCGGATCGCCTCGGCGAAGCCCAGCTCCAGCAGCGTGTTGAAGCTGCCGTCGGCGTTCTCCACGACCGAACCCAGCACCCGGTCGACCTCCTCGGGCGTCACCGCGACCAGCGGCAGCCGGCCCGAGAGGTAGACGTCGCCGAGCGCGTCGATGGCGTACGCCACCCCGTACAGCCGGGTGTTGCGCTCCAGGAGCCAGCGGTAGAACGCCTCGTGGTTGGCGTCGGGGCGGCGCACGACGAAGGCGTTCACCGTCAGGGTGTGCCGTCCCACGGCCAGGGCGACGGTCGTGGAGAGCTTGCGCGTGCCGGGGAGCGTGACGACGTACTCGCCGCCGGCGCCGGTCTCCCAGCCGAGTTCCGCGTCCGTCAGTGCCTGCTCGACCGCCGCGCGCGCCGCCGTCTGCTCCCGCTCACCCATGCGGCGATCGTAGGCGACGCCGCCGCTCGGCCATCGCACCCGCGTACACCTCGGCGGTCCTCGTCGCCGCCGCGTCCCAGCCGAAGCACTCCGCGTGCTTGGCCGCGGCCGCGCCCATGGCGGGCACCAGCTGCGGGTGCTCGACGAAGCGGCGCAGGGCGCGCGCGTAGTCGGCCGGCTCGTGGCCCGCGACGAGGAAGCCGGTCTCGCCGTCCTTCACGGCCACCGGCAGCCCGCCGACCGACGCCGCCACGACCGGCGTGCCGCAGGCCTGGGCCTCGATGGCGACCAGCCCGAACGACTCGCTGTACGAGGGCATGACCAGCACGGACGCGGCCCGGTACCAGTCCGCGAGCCGGTCCTGGGCGACCGGCGGCTGGAAGCGCACGAGGTCGGAGATGCCGAGCCGGGCCGCGAGCTTGTGCAGCCGCTCGGGCTTGGCCAGCCCGCTGCCGCTCGGCCCGCCGACGACGGGGACGACGAGGCGGTCGCGCAGCGACGGGTCCTCCGCGAGCAGGATCGCCGCGGCGCGCAGCAGGATGTCGGGCGCCTTGAGGGGCTGTATCCGGCCGGCGAAGAGCGGGATCACCGCGTCCTGCGGCAGGCCCAGGCGCGCGCGGGCCCCGGCGCGGCCGCCGTGGGCGTCCGGCCGGAAGCGCTCCAGGTTCACCCCGGGGTGGACGACGGCGACCTTGCGGGGGTCGGCCTCGTAGTGCCGGATGAGCTCGTCCGCCTCCTCATCGGTGTTGGCGATCAACCGGTCGGCGGCGTCCACGATCTGCGTCTCGCCGATCACCCGGGCCGTGGGCTCGGGCGTGTCGCCCTCGGCGAGCGCGGCGTTCTTGACCTTGGCCATGGTGTGCATGGCATGGACGAGCGGGACGCCCCAGCGCTCGGCGGCGAGCCAGCCGACGTGCCCGGAGAGCCAGTAGTGCGAGTGCACCAGGTCGTAGTGGCCCTGCCGGTGGCTGGCCTCGGCGTGCATCACGCCGTGGGTGAAGGCGCACAGCTGCGCGGGCAGGTCCTCCTTGTTCAGCCCCTCGTACGGGCCCGCGTCCACGTGCCGCACCAGGACCCCGGGGGCCAGCTCGACCGTGGGCGGCAGGGCGGCCGTGGTGGCCCGGGTGAAGATCTCCACCTCCACACCGGGGCCCTCCGCGAGCCGCTTGGCCAGCTCGACGATGTAGACGTTCATGCCGCCCGCGTCCCCGGTGCCGGGCTGATGGAGGGGTGAGGTGTGAACGCTGAGCATGGCCACGCGCCGCGGACGGCGCCCGCCGGCATGGCGGCGCAGCCGGCGATGGGCACCGCCGGCCAGGACCTTCGCCACGTACTGGCTCACGTCGCGTCCTCCACTTCTCCACGGGCGGCGGAGCGGAAGCCACCCATCAACAGTGGCAACCGGTGGAGGGCCTAGATCCATTTCCGCTTTGCCAAAGCGTGACCGTCCACGGGGCCCGGATCCGGCGCCCGCCGGCTCGCATAGGCTCGTCGCATGCGTGCGACACGGCCGGTCGGCGAGGTGACCCGGGGGACGACCAATCCCAACCGGCTGCGCCGCATGGACCGCTGGATCGCCGCCCAGCACGGACCCGCCCTGCGCCGCAGCCACGACCCCCTCGCCGTGGACCTGGGCTACGGCGCCGCGCCCTGGACCGCCCTGGAGCTGCTCGTACGGCTGCGCACCGCGCGCCCCGACGCCGAGGTCGTCGGCATCGAGATCGACCCGGCCCGGGTGGCCGCCGCCCGGCCGTACGCCTGTGAGGGGCTCTCCTTCGCGCACGGCGGCTTCGAGGTGCCCCTCCCGGACGGCCGCCGGCCCGTCCTGATCCGGGCGGCGAACGTGCTGCGCCAGTACGACGAGGAGCGCGTCGCCGAGGTGTGGACCCGGCTGCGGTCCCGGCTCGCGCCGGACGGGCTGCTGGTCGAGGGCACCTGCGACGAGATCGGCCGCCGCCACGTATGGGTCGCGCTCGGCCCCGAGGGACCGCGCACGGTGACCTTCGCCACCCGGCTCGGCTCGCTGGAACGCCCCTCCGACCTGGCGGAACGGCTGCCCAAGGCGTTGATCCACCGCAATGTGCCGGGCGAACCGGTGCACGCGTTCCTCGGCGACTTCGACCGCGCGTGGGCGGCCGCCGCGCCCTTCGCCCCGCTGGGCGCCCGGCAGCGCTGGATCCGCACGGTACGCAGCCTCGCGGGCCCGGGCGGCTGGCCGGTCACCGACACCGCGGCCCGCTGGCGCCAGGGCGAGGTGACCGTCCGCTGGGAGGCCCTGGCCCCGGCACGGGGCTGACCCCGATCGGGCCCCTGGGGGCACCGGCCGCGGCAGGTCGCCGGCCCGGCCGTCACTACCCGCCGCACCGCACGTTCGCGTCCCCCGGACGCGCACCCGCCGAAAAGGCGAGGTGACCGTCCGCTGGGAGGCATCGGCACCGGGCTGACCCGGATCCGGCCCCTGGGCCGCCGGGTGCGACAGGCCGCCGGCCCGGCCGTCACCACCCCATCGCCCGCCGCACCCACACGGTCGCGTCCCCCGCACGCGCACCCGCCGAGGAGCCGAGGGCGCCGCTCGGCCCGCCGGCCGCACGGGCCCGGGGCGAGCCGAACGCGCGCCGGCAGCCGGACTCCCGGCGGCCCGACGCCGAGAAGGCCACGCGGTACCGGCAACGGGTCCCGGGCCGGGCCGATGCGGCGCCGACCCGTGACGCAGCAGCGCACGGCTCTGGCCGATTCGCGTCTTCCGTGGCACCATCCACAGCCATGTGACGGTCCGTCAGACATTTTGCGGAGGTGCCCGCATGAAGCGTACGGCCTGCCTCGCCTGCGCCGCGCTGCTGCTCCTCGCCGCCCCCGTACCGTCCGCGCACGCCGATCCGTCCCACCCCCGCCGCACGCTCCAGAACGTACGGGCCGAGGTCGGCGCCCTCTACCGGCAGGCCGAACGCGCCACCGACACCTACAACTCCGCTCACGAACGGGTCCTCACCCAGCAGCGGCAGATCGTCCGGCTCGCCCGCCTCATCGACCGCGGGCAGACCCGGCTGCGCGCCCTCACCGCCCAGGCGGGCGCCCTCGCCCGCGCCCAGTACCGCGGCGGCGGCGTCGGCCCCGGAGTCGACCTGCTGCTCAGCGACGACCCGGACGCCCTCCTCGACGGACTCGCCCTCGCCGACCGGGGCGCGCACGCGACCGACGCCACCATCGAGCAGCTGCGCGCGACCACCGCGGAACTGGGGGCCTACGCCCGTTCCGCCACCGTCGCCTGGGAGCGCCTCATGGCCGGCCAGAAGGCGGCCGCCGACGCCGAACGGGAGGTCACCGCCCGCCTGGCCCGGGCGAAGCGCCTGCACGCCGGGTTGGAGGCCCGCGAACGGGCCCGGCTGGAACGGCTGGAGGACGAGGCCGCCTACCGCTCGCAGGTCGCCTGGCTGCGCACCGGCGCCGCCACCCGCCTGCGCCGCGACGCCGCGGGCGCCTCCCGGCAGGGCGCCGCTGCCGTCGCCTTCGCCGCGGCCCAGATCGGCAAGCCCTACGTGTGGGGAGCGGACGGCCCGGCGGCGTACGACTGCTCCGCGCTGACCCGGGCCGCCTGGCGGGCCGCCGGGGTCGGCATCCCGCGCACCTCGCAGGAGCAGTGGCGGCTCCTGCCACACGTGCCGGTGGCGGCGATGCGCCCGGGCGACCTGGTCGTCTACTTCGACGACGCGAGCCACGTCGGCGTCTACGTGGGCGACGGCGCCATCGTCCACGCGCCGCGGCCCGGACGGCGGATCACGATGGCGGGGGCCGGTTCGATGCCCGTCCTGGGGGTCGTGCGCCCCGGCTGAGCGGACGCGGACCGCGCCGGAGCACCGCCCCGCCGCGACCTGCGCCCTGTGACCTGCGCCCTGCGCCTGTGACGGCGACCGCGTGACGCGCGCCACTCCGCGACGGACCAAACGTGACGTTGGTCATGCCCGTTTCATCCCACCGCAGTCGAAATCCGCAGCTCAGCACCGCATATGACACGGGCGGTTTACCAACAGGGCCTCCCCTGCCGCCGGGCGCTACCGCTATGGTCGCCCTTCAGTGTGCTCGGAGCCGAGCAACCGATCCGACCGATCGACCGCTCCGGGACGTTGCCCTCGGGGGGAGGGAAGGAATTGTCCGATGTCGCCGATGTCCGCGACCGGGCGGCGCACCGACCAGTACGCCGCCGTGCCGGGGCCTCGCCAGGAAACACCCCTGGCCGACGGCCGGACCTCCCCTGCCCTGACCCTGCTCGTCATCGGTGACGACCCCGTCGGCGCCTTCACCGTCCCCGATCTGCTGGACGTCTCCGGCACGCGCGTCCGCATCCGCCGCGCCCGCAACCTGACCGAGGCCGAGCGGCTGCTCAGGGACGACGTCAACTGCATCCTGCTGGAGCTCTCCGCGCGCGCCGCCGAGGGCGCCTCCGACGCGATGGACAGCCTGCGGCAGCTGCTGCGGCTCGCCCCGCGCACCGCCGTGCTGGTGCTGACAGCGGGCACCGACACCGACGCCGAGCGCGCCGCCGAGGCCGTCCGCGTCGGCGCCCAGGACCACCTGACCCCGGCCGACCTGGACCCGTCCCACCTGACCCGGGCGATCCGCTACGCCGTGGAGCGCAAGCGCGCGGACGTCGCGCAGCGGCAGCTGACCGAGACCCGGCTGCTCGCCCAGGAGAACGCGCGGCTGGAACGCGGGCTGCTCCCCACACCGCTGCTGCACGGCGCCGACCTGCGCTTCGCCGCCCGCTACCGGCCCGGCCGCAGCCGGGCCCTGCTCGGCGGCGACTTCTACGACACCGTGCGCACCCCGGACGGCACCGTGCACGCGATGATCGGCGACGTCTGCGGCCACGGCCCGGACGAGGCCGCCCTCGGCGTGGAGCTGCGCATCGCCTGGCGCGCGCTGACGCTGGCCGGACTGTGCGGGGCCGCCCTGCTGGGCACGCTCCAGCAGGTCCTGGAGCACGAGCGCTCCGACGACGAGATCTTCGCGACCCTCTGCCAGGTCGACATCGGCCCGGACGGCCGCGCCGCCGACCTCTGGCTGGCCGGGCACCCGGCCCCGCTGGTGTCGCTGTCCGGGATGGCCCCGCAGCTGCTGCCGTACGAGCACGGCGGCCCGGCGCTGGGGCTGCTGCCGCAGAAGGACTGCTGGGAGGGCGCGCGCTTCGAGCTGGGCGAGTCGTGGAGCCTGATGCTCTACACCGACGGGCTCATCGAGGGCCGGATCGGCCCCGGTCCGCAGCGGCTGGGCCAGGAGGGCATGGTCGAACTGGTCGGACGGCAGCTGTCCGCCGGGCTCACCGGCGAGGAACTGCTGGACGCGGCCATGACCGAGGTGCGCCGGCTCAACGGCGAGGAGCTGACGGACGACGTCGCCCTGATGTTCCTGGAGTCGGGCGCCTGACACGACGGCCCCGGCCGGTCAGCCGGCCGGGGAAGGGGAGGCCCGGGGGGAGGGAGGCCCGGGGAGGGTGTCAGCGGTTGAAGGGGCCGTACGGGCCGTCGCTGCTGCTGCCGCCGCCGCGCCGCCGCGGACCGGAGACCTGCTTGAGGGCGGGACGCACGTCCACCGTGTAGACGATCACCGCGATCAGGCCGATGACCGGCAGGAACGACATGATCGGCAGGATCGCGATCAGCGCCGCCGCCACGGCGAGGATGATCAGCCAGAAGGCCTTGGTCTTCTTGTCCGCCGCCCGGTAGGCGTCCTCACGCCGGACGGCGGCGTCGACCAGCGCGAACACCGCGAAGACCAGCAGGGCGATGGAGATCCAGCCCATAAGGTCGTAGAAGCCCTGCACCAGCATTGCCGTCCACCTCCGTCATCGGCTCCCACCGTACCCGCACAACGAGCCGGGCACGCCGCGCGTGCCCGGCCCGTGATGTCCGGACGCTCAGGAAGCGGGCTTGCCCGGCGTCGCGGGCTTCTTGGCCACGGGGGCCTTCTTGGCCGGCGCCGGGGTCTTCTTGCCCTGGCCGTCGTGCACGGAGGCGGATGCGGGGGCGGGCGCCGGAGCCGGGGCGGGCGCCGGAGCCGGGGCCGGCTTGGCGTCCGAGGCGGGCGCCTGCCGCGCGGCCGGGACGGGCTCCGGCTCGATCGCGACCGCGATGTCCTCGACCTGCTCGGCGGCCTCGCCGCGCCAGGTGGCGACCGCGTCCTTGCCGCGCTCGGCCAGGCCGTCGTACGCCTCCTTGGCGCGGACGGCGTACTCGGCGGCACGGCCCACCTGCTGCAGGGCGAAGTCCTGCGCGGAGTCGCGCAGCTTGCGCAGGTCGCCGTCGATGGTGCCGAGGAGCTCGTTGACCTTGGCCTGCGCCTTGGTCTGCGCGTCCTTGGCCTGCGCGGTCACCTTCTCCTGCACGACCTTGGGGTCGGTGCCGCGGATCTTCTCGATCCGCTCGGGGGCCTCGGCGCGGATCTTCTCGATCAGCGGCGGGACCTCCTTGAGCTTCTCGGCCGCGAGGTCCGCGGTCCCGGCCAGCGCGTACAGCGGGGTCGGGTCCTTGAGGGTCTTGACGATGTCTTCGGTGATCGCCATGAGGGTTTCTCCCGTTTGAGGATGGTGGCGGTTACGTCAGTTGGGTCCGCTCGTTCCGCGCGACCGGGCGCGCCCGGTCACCCGGCGGCAGCGGCGTCGTCGCCGCCGCTGCCCGGTCCGGCCGGTCCGTTCGCGTTCGGCTTCAGCACGGCGACAGCCTTCTTCGCCGCCTTCTTCGCCACGTGCTCGCGCGGCGCAGCGGGCTGCTCGTCAAGAGCTTCCTCCACTGCGGCGTTCTCCTTGCGGAACGACTCGTAGATCTGGACGAGGACTTGCTTCTGCTTCTCGTTGATCGCCGTGTCGGCCAGGATGGCGGTCCGCACCTCCATGCCGTCGCCCTGGTTCCGCTCGTCGAGGATCCCTGCCTGCACGTACAGGGTCTCGGCGGAGATGCGCAGCGCCCTGGCGAGCTGCTGCAGGATCTCCGCGCTGGGCTTGCGCAGCCCGCGCTCGATCTGGCTGAGGTAGGGGTTGGACACCCCGGCGGCGTCGGCGAGCTGACGCAGGGACAGCTGCGCGTTGCGGCGCTGCTCCCGCAGGTACTCGCCGAGGGTGCCGACGTTCAGTGAAGCCATGTCTCCGAGCATGCCGCCCGGTGCTAACTTTTGCAAGCAAGGTGCTTGCAAAAGTCTCGTTACGGCGATGTGACGTCCCTCTCCCGGCCCAGCCCGCGCTTCCCCTGTGAAGCAAGGTGGGGCGTGCCGGTGCTCCCGCGCTCGGCGGGTCAGGACGACTGGACCCGGTCGAAGAGAGCGAGTGCTTCGGCGGGATCCGGGCTCACCAGGCGTTCCAGGCCGGCCGTCGTCATCCGCGCCCACCTGCCGGCCCGTGCCCACATCCGCTCCTCGAAGGCCCGGACGGCCGCGTCCGGATCCGCGGGGCCGGCGGCGATGGACTCGGCGAGTTCGGCGCCGTCCAGCATCGCGAGGTTCGCGCCCGCCCCCAACGGGGGCATCAGATGGGCGGCATCACCCAGGAGCGTCACCCCGGGGACATGGGTCCAGGTGTGGGACACGGGCAGGACGTGGAGGGGGCGGTGGACGAAGGCGGTGCCGCGGCGGAGGAGGTCGAGGAGGGGAGCGGCCCAGCCGTCGAACAGGGCCAGCAGGCGCGACCGCACGGCGTCGGCGTCGGCCGGGTCCAGGCCCGTGTGCCAGTCCAGCGGTGCGCGGAACTGCGCGTACACCTTGACGTGGCCTCCGCTGTTGCGCTGGGCGACGAGGCCGCGGTTCACGCCGTACGCGGCCACGGATCCGTCGCCGACCAGCCGGGCGAGGTCGGGGTGGCGGGTGTCGACGTCGTCGAGGGAGGTCTCCACCGAGGTGACCCCGGTGTAGTGCGGCGTCACCGCGGAGACCGCCGGGCGGATCCGGGACCAGGCGCCGTCGGCGCCGACCACCAGGTCGAACGTCTCCTTCCGCCCGTCGGCGAAGTGGACCAGGACGCCGTCCCCGGTCCCCGGCTCCGCCTTCGTCACGCTCCGCCCCCACTGGACCTCGAGCGGGCCGAGCAGCAGTTCACGGAGGTGCCCGCGGTCGATCTCGGGGTTGGCCCGGTCATCCGGACGGGGTCGCCAGTCGCGCAGGACGGTCCCGTCCGGGTCCAGGATGCGCATGGCCTGCCCCTCGGGCCGGGACAGCGCCCGGAACTCCGGCAGCAGCCCGGCCTTGTCCAGCGCGAGCTGGCCGAGCCCTTCGTGGAGGTCCAGCGTGCCGCCCGCGGGGCGGGCGTCGGGGGCGGGATCGCGTTCGAGGACGGCGACGGGGTGACCGTGGCGGTGCAGGACGCGGGCGAAGGCAAGGCCGGCAGGACCACTGCCGACCACGGCGATACGTTGCATCATATCGATACACTGTATTTTCTCAGGGCGGCGGCTGGCAACAGTACGGTGTGGGCATGACTGTGTGGGACCGACCGGAGCCGCCGGCTCGCCCCGTGCCGCTCGACCGGGAGCGGATCGTCGCCGCCGCCATCGCGCTGGCCGACGAGGGCGGGCTGGAAGCGGTGTCGTTGCGGAAGGTGGCCGGCCGGCTGGACGCCGGCCCGATGCGGCTGTACGGATTCATCTCCAGCAAGGAGGAGTTGTTCGACCTCATGGTGGACGAGGTCCAGGCCGAGATCGTCCCCGCGGAGCGGCCCGGTGACTGGCGGGAGGCGCTGCGCACCCTCGCCCACCGCACCAGGCAGGCCGCTCTCCGCCACGAGTGGCTGGCCGACCTGCTCGGCGGCCGCCCGTCCCTGGGTCCGAACGGCCTCGCCGTGGCCGAGGCCACGCTGGCGCCGCTCGACGGCATGGCCGACATCGACACCGTGATGCGCGCCGTGGAGACCGTCAGCGCCTACTTCACCGGCGCGATCAGACGCGAGATCGCCAACCTGCGGGCCGAGCGCACCACGGGCCTGTCCAAGCTCGACTGGCAGCGCGCCTCGGGCCCGCACGTGACGAGGATGCTGGCCACCGGCCGCTTCCCGACGCTGGCCAAGGCCGTGCACGACGGCACGGACGTGGACGCCGGGACGTCGTTCGAGACCGGCCTGGACTGGGTTCTCGACGGCGTGGCCGCCAGACTCGCCCGGCCGCCGGCGTGAGGCCCGGCGCCCGCCGGACGTGAGGCACTCCTGCCGGGCACCGCGCAGGAGTCGTCCGCCCGCCGTCCGGACGCCCCTCGAAGCCGGTCCCCGCGGCCGGTTGACCTTGACCTTGGGGCAGGCCGCAGCATCGAGGCGGCCGGGCGGCGTGCCCGGTCCGAGGGAGGGGAGCCCGCCATGGACTCGCTGACGATCGGGGCCTTCGCGAAGGCGTCCCGGCTGTCGCCGAAGGCGCTGCGGCTGTACGACGAGCTCGGACTGCTGACGCCCGCGCGCGTCGATCCGCAGACCGGCTACCGCCACTACGCGCCCGCCCAGCTGGAGCGCGCCCGGCTCGTGGCGTGGCTGCGGCGGCTGGGGATGCCGCTGGCCCGCATACGGGAGGTGTGCGCGCTGGACGCGCCCGCCGCCGCGCGGGAGGTCCGGGCGTACTGGGCGCAGGCCGAGGCCGCGCACGGGGCGCGGCGGGACCTGGCCGCCTTCCTCGTCGATCACCTGTCCCGGAAGGACTCCGCCGTGAACGACGCGAACACGGACCCGAACCCGAACCACCGACTGGAACTGCGCTACGCCGCCCTCTCCGACGCCGGCCTGGTCCGGCCCGGCAACCAGGACACCGCCTACGCCGGCGACCGGCTGCTCGCCGTCGCCGACGGCTTCGGTGGCGAGGGGGCGCCCGCGGGCGCCGCCGCCGTCGACGCGCTGCGGGAGCTCGAGTCCGGCGACGCCGCGGGCGGCGGTCTGCTGGACGTGCTGCAGGACGCCCTCGACCGGGCCGACGAGACCGTGCGCGGCTTCGCGGACTCGGGCACCACGCTCACCGCGCTGCTGTGGTCCGGGGAGCGGCTGGCCCTCGTCCACATCGGCGACTCGCGGGCGTACCTGCTGCGCGCCGGCGAGCTGTTCCGGATCACGCACGACCACACGATGGTGCAGTCGATGGTGGACGAGGGCCGGCTGACCGAGGCCGAGGCCGCCTCGCACCCCCAGCGGTCGCTGCTCGTACGGGCGTTGGGCTCGGGCACCCGTCCCGCCGGGCGCCTGCCCGACCTGCGGCTGCACGATCCGCGGCCCGGCGACCGCTACCTGCTGTGCACGGACGGCCTGTCCGCCGTCGTGCCGGACGATGAGCTGCACCGGGTCCTCGCCTCCGGCGCCGGGCCGGGGGAGGCGGTGCGGGCGCTGGTCGGGCTGGCCAACGCCGCCGGCGGTCCGGACAACGTGAGTTGCGTGGTCGCCGATGTACAGCAGGCAGCCGCGGCGGCATAGTCCTCACCCATGGGCGAGGAATGGTTTCTGCAGACAGGTCACGGAGTGCGGTTCGACTGGGGACCGGAGGGCGCCCGGCGGGTCGGGGCGCACGTCGCGTGCCTGGTCGTCGTCGACGTCCTCTCCTTCACCACCGCGGTGACGGTGGCCGTCGAGGCGGGCACCGCCGTGCACCCGTACGCCTGGCGCGACGCGACGGCCGCCGCCTACGCGCGGCGGGTCGGGGCGCGGCTGGCCGTGGGGAGACGGGAGGTGACCGAGCGCTCGCCGTGGTCGCTGTCCCCCGCCGCCCTGCGGCGCGCGCCCTTCACCCCGCGGCTGGTGCTGCCCTCGCCCAACGGATCGGCGATCGCCGCCGCGGCCGGGGAGGCGGCGACCGTGGTCGCCGCCTCCTTGCGCAACGCGGGCGCGGTCGGCGCGTGGCTCGCCCGGCACGGCTACGGCGTACGGGACCGGCCGGTCGCGGTGGTCGCCGCCGGCGAGCGCTGGCCGGACGGGAGCCTGCGGCCCGCGCTGGAGGACCTGCTCGGCGCCGGCGCGGTCCTCGCCGCGCTGCGCGGGCACGCCCCCGCGGTGACGCTGTCCCCCGAGGCCCGCACCGCGGCCGCCGCCCGCACCGGGACCCCCGACGTCGCCGCCGCCGTCGCGGCCTGCGCCTCCGGACGCGAGCTGACCGGCGGCGGCTTCCCCGAGGACGTCGCGATCGCCACGGAACTCGACGCGGCCTCCGTCGTCCCCGTGCTCTCCGGGGGAGCCTTCTCCTCCGGGACCTCCTCGGAGACCTCCTCCCGGGCCATCGAGGACCGGAACTGACCGCAAGGGTGCGTACCGTCGAAGACGCGAAGGACGCCGGAACACCCCGGCGCCACGACCGGCGCGGACGTCCAAGGGGGCGTCCGAGCGGACGACCAAGGGGAGCGCATGCCGACGGTGGTAAGGAACGAGACGGGTGAGCGGGACGCGCTGCTGGCGTACCTGGAGGCTCAGCGCGGCGGGGTGCGTCGCGCGGTGCTCGGGCTCACCGACGAGCAGGCCGCCTCACGGCCCAGCGTCAGCGAGATGAACCTCGCCGGGCTGGTCAAGCACGTCGCCAGGACCGAGGAGTCCTGGGTGCAGGGCCTGCTGCTCGGCCACGAGGACAAGAAGGGCACCCAGGAGGACTACCTCGACGGCTTCCGGCTGGTGGAGGGCGAGACCCTCGCCGGCTGGCTGGACGCGTACGCCAGGACCGGCCGGGAGACCGAGGAGGCGATCCTGGCGCTGCCCGACCTGGACGTCGTGGTGCCGCTGCCGGACGCGCCCTGGAACCCGCCCGGCATGAAGGTCAGCGCCCGCTGGATCCTGCTCCACCTCATCGAGGAGACCGCCCGGCACGCCGGCCACGCGGACGTGATCCGCGAGTCCCTGGACGGCCGGACGGCCTTCGAGCTGGTCGCCGAGGCGGCTCAGCAGGGCAAGCCGATGGGCTGACCCGTCACGCCCCCGGGGCCACCGGTTCCTGCAGCTCCGTCACCCACGTGTCGGGGCGCCCCTCGCACTCCAGGTACAGCTCCCGGGGGTAGCCGAGGGACCGGTGGCCGTGGGCGTCGATCCAGCGGGCCAGCGTCTGCTCGGAACGCAGGACGTCGTCCATGGAGCCGCGGTGCACGATCGTCGCCGCGCTCTGCAGCCCCGGCAGGTCGACGACCGCGAAGTCGTACCGGCCGTCCGGCTCGACCGCGACCTGCAGCCCCGCGTGGACGAGGATCGCCCCCTCCCCCTCCGGCGCGTCCTCGTAGTACGCGATCCCCGGCCCGACGGGCCGCACCCCTGCCGCGTCCAGCCGCCGGCACAGCTCGCCGTACAGCGGCTGGATGACGGGCCCGATCTGCGCCGGATCGAAGCCGGCGGCGGTCGCCGTCAGCTCCGCGAGCCGGACCGCGGGCACCCTCTTGATCACCACGTCGTCGGTGGACATCCGTCCCTCGCTCTCGATCGTCCGGAGCCTCGCCTCGACACCCGCCAGCCGGGCCGCGTCCGCGGCCATCGCCGCCGCGAGCTCGGCGCGGCGCAGGCGCAGCATGCCGCGCAGCTGCTCCGCGCTCACCTCCTCGTCGAGGATCGACCGCACCTGTTCGAGCGTGAAGCCGAGGTCCTTGAGGGCGATGACGCGGTTGAGCCGGGCGAGCTGCCCGGCGGCGTACTGGCGGTAGCCGGTGGCGGGGTCGACACGGTCGGGGCGCAGCAGCCCGATGGCGTCGTAGTGACGCAGCATGCGGACCGACACGCGGCCGTGCCTGGCGAAGTCTCCGATGCCGAACGCGCGGTCCGCGCCGGGGCATCCGTGGGAAGCGGCGGTCAGCCGCGCAGCTCCGCGGCGACCAGCTCCGCGATCTGGACGGCGTTGAGCGCGGCGCCCTTGCGGAGGTTGTCGTTGGAGAGGAAGAGCGCGAGGCCGTGCTCCACGGTCTCGTCCACCCGGATCCGGCCGACGTAGGAGGGGTCCTTGCCCGCCGCCTGCTGCGGGGTCGGGATCTCCGACAGCTCCACGCCGGGGGCCTCCGCCAGCAGCTCGTACGCGCGCTCCACGCTGACCGGACGCTCGAAACGGGCGTTGACCTGCAGCGAGTGGCCGGAGAAGACGGGCACGCGAACGCAGGTGCCGGACACCTTCAGCTCCGGGATGCCCAGGATCTTGCGGGACTCGTTGCGGAGCTTCTGCTCCTCGTCGGTCTCGAAGCGGCCGTCGTCGACGATCTTCCCGGCGAGCGGGACGACGTTGAACGCAATGGGCCGCCGGTAGACCGCGGGCTCGGGGAACTCCACGGCCTCGCCGTCGAAGGCCAGCCCGGTCGCCCGGTCGGCGACCTTGCGCACCTGGCCGTCGAGCTCGGCGACACCGGCCAGACCCGAGCCGGAGACCGCCTGGTAGGTGGTGGCGACCAGCGCGGTCAGCCCCGCCTCCTCGTGCAGCGGGCGCAGCACAAGCATCGCGGCCATGGTGGTGCAGTTCGGGTTGGCGATGATGCCCTTGGGACGGTCCGCGATCGCCTGCGGGTTGACCTCGGAGACGACCAGCGGGACCTCGGGGTCCATCCGCCAGGCGGAGGAGTTGTCGATCACGACGGCACCCGCGGCGGCGACCTTCGGGGCCAGCGCCTTGGAGGTGGCGCCCCCGGCCGAGAAGAGCACGATGTCGAGACCGGAGTAGTCCGCGGTGGCCGCGTCCTCGACCGTGACCTCGCCGTCCTTCCATGGCACGGTGCGTCCGGCCGAACGGGCCGACGCGAACAGCCGCAGCTGCTCCACCGGGAAGTCGCGCTCGGCCAGCACCTTGCGCATGACACCGCCGACCTGGCCGGTGGCTCCGACGATTCCGATCCTCATCCGGTCTCTCCGATCAGTGCGTACGTACGGTCCCGAGTATCCCCCGATGCGGCGAGTGCCCGGAGTGCCGTCCCGAGGGACGAACGCCCGGCGGGCAGCAGCGGCAGCCGCACGTCAGGGGTCGGGATGCGTCCCTGGGCGTGCAGCACCGCCTTGATCACCGTGGGGTTGGGCTCGGCGAAGAGGGCGGCGGCGAGCCCCGCGAGCGCCTGCCCCGTCGCCGGATCGTGGGAACGGGCCAGCTCCGCCCACCGCTCGGTGGCCAGGTGCGCGGAGGCGGTGATCGCCCCGGCGGCGCCCAGGGCGAGCAGCGCGGGCGCGAAGACGTCGTCCCCGGCGTACAGCGGCACCTCCCCCACCAGGAGCACGGTGTCCTGGTCGATGCCGCCGACGGCGTGCTTGAAGCCGGCGACCCCGTCGATCGCGGCGAGCCGGCGCACCGTGTCCGCGGTGAGGGCGAGCCCGGTGCGGTAGGGGATGTTGTAGACGACCAGCGGCACGGCGGACGCCCGGGCCAGCGCCTCGAAGTGCGCGACGACGCCGTCCTGGGAGGGCCTGACGTACGACGGCACGGAGACGAGGGCGGCGTCCGCGTCAAGCTCCGCGAGTTCCGCCGCGGCCCTGCGCGTGTCCGTCCCGCCGGCCCCCACGGTGAACCGCAGCCCGCGTTCCCGGCACACCCGCCCCACGGTCTCCCGGACGACCGCCTTCTCGGCCTCGTCCAGCATGGCCGCCTCGGCGGTCGTCCCCAGCGCGACCAGCCCGGCGACGCCCCCGTCGGCCACCTCGTACGCCAAGCGCTCCAGGGCGCCGGCGTCCACGCAGCCGGCCTCGCCGAAGGGGGTGATGAGCGGTACGTGAATACCCATGCCCTCGAGCGTGGGCCCAGGGCACCCTCAAGGTCCAGTTAATAGTCCTTCATCGCACCGGTAAGCGCTTCTGCATGAAGGCGCCGCCCGACCGGCCTGGCCCCCGCTACCCTCCGCGCATGACGACCGCCGAAGAGCAGTACGAGATATCTGCCGACCCCGCCCGCGTGGACGCGGCCCTCGTCCACCACTGGCTCTCCACCGACGCGTACTGGGCCCTCGGCCGCCCCCGCGCCGTCCAGGACGCCGCTATCGCCGGCTCGCTCAACTTCGGGGCCTACGACAGGGCTTCCGGTGCCCAGGTCGCCTGCGCTCGCGTCGTCACCGACCACGCGACGTTCGCCTGGCTCTGCGACGTCTACGTCACCCCCGCCGCCCGCGGCCACGGTCTGGCGACGGCGTTGGCAACGGCCGCCCGCGACCACCTGCTGGGCCTGGGCGTCCGTCTCGTCCTCCTGGCCACGCACGACGCCCACGGGGTCTACGCGAAGGTGGGGTTCGAGCCGCTGGAGGTGCCGGGGCACTGGATGTCCCTGGTGATATGAGCCCGCACCGAGGTAGTGAGCGTCAGACCGACTCGGCGATCGTGTTCCACAGGGAGTCGAACCACTCCTGGCCCTCGGCCCGTTGCGCGGGCCCCTGGGGGTACAGCCGTGCCGCCAGGCCCAGTACGTCGTGGATCTGAGCGATTTCCCCGTCGGGGAGATCGACGGTGTTCGCCTCGACCTTGTAGAAGCCCATGAGCCCTTGATCGCGATTGATCAGGTAGTACTTCACCACCGGCGTGACGGGGAGGGTCCGGACATCGACGGTCACGTTGACGTCCCGCCGGCCCAGGTCCTCCAGCAGGTTGCGCAGGGTGAACGCGTGCCGCTCGATCAGTTCGGAGAGCCGGTCGAGCGGCCGGGTGTCGTCGGGATCCCCCACGATCCGGGGAATCGCCAAGTGCGCACCCGGGCGGGCGAGCAGGAGCCGGACCTGGATCGACGACGGTTGGATCTCCCCCCTGAGGACCCGGCGTGCCTGCGGCACGATGGCCGCGTTCAGCGACTCCGCGGTCAGGCAGTACGCGTCGATCGTCACGTGCTCCGCTCCGAAAGCCTCCGCGACGGCGTCGTCCAGTTCGACGCTGCCGGCCTCAACGGTCTCCGCAGCATTCCCGTTGGCGTGGGCAGCGCCGGCGGACTTCCGCCAGTCCCGGGCGAAGACGCCCTTGCCCTGGCCCGACTCCACGTAGCCCTCGTCCTGCAGCGCCTTGATCGCCCTCTGGACGGTGGCACGGGAGACGTCGAAGCGGTCCACCAGCTCCGCATGGGTGGGCAGTTGCGCGCCCACCGCGATGTCGCCGCCCTCGATCTCATGACGTAATGCATCGGCCACGCGCTCGTACTCGCGCCTGAGCCCACGGGCGGTGCCGTCGTTGCTCACGACCAGACTGTAGTGCCGTGCTTCAGCCTGGTCCCCCCGTTCTGCTCAGCCTCGAGTACCACGGGTCCAACCGATGACATCGTGTCGAGCCGAGGATCCGAGCCCACCCCGCCTGCCGTCGCCACGTCATCCGCCTTCCGGGCCAGGTCTCCGTACTCCCGTAGCCAGCGGAGGAGTTCCTTCTCGATCCGCTGAGGAGTGGCCACCGTCCGCAGCCCCACATGGCGGAGCCCCGTGCCGTCCTCTCCGCGCCGGGCACGGGTGAGGGCCGCCGCGATGGCTGTGACGGCGTGCGTCACCACCTCGCGTTGTCCCGGCCCGTCCTCGGGGGCCCAACTGACCGCCATCGCTCCGCGCATCACATCCGTATAGACGGATTGGACTCGCTTGTACGCGAGGTAACGGGGAAGATCACCCGCCACCGCGTCCGACGCCCCCGGCGAACTCTCCCCCACGGCCTTCCGCCAGCCCCGGACCATCTGCCGTTCCTGCCGGCGGGGGTAGCGCATCAGATGGAGGTGCGTGGCGAGGTCGTAGAGCGGGTCACCGATGCGGGCGAGCTCCCAGTCGATCGTCCACAGTTCCCCGTCGCCGTCGACCACGAGGTTCTCGCGGTGCAGGTCACCGTGCAGGAGGGCGAACGGGCGCCTGGCGAGGTCTCCCAATGCGTCGGGGAGTGTTTCCAAAAGGCCATCGGGGATCGCCAGCGCATCGAAAAGCGGACCGAGTACCGGCCTTCTCTTGTCAAACACCCCGCGGGTGTGGCCGATCAGGTTTCCCAGGAAACTCGTGCTGTCGTTACCCCCGAAAGGGAGTTGCCCCGGTTTGTTCCCGCAGACGCGATCCGCGCGGACACCCGCCGCGTCGACCGACACCAAGGACCCGAAGAAGTCAATCAATTTCTTTCTGTAGCGCCGGGGAACCGACCTTCCGGGAGATGTCAGATCTCCCAGAGTCCGGCCTTCGACGAATTCAACGAAAGTCACACCGGCGGGAGCGTCCACCACCAGCTCGCTCACGTCGACCACCTTGGGAATGCGCGGAACGCGACCGCCCAATTCCAGCACCAACTGCTCCTCCGACGCGAAGCACCTGTGGTCGTACCAGAAGGCGTGCTCCCGAGGTTCGCGCAGCTTCAGCCACCTGAACTTGTCGCCGAGCGACGTACCAGGGGCCAGGCGGACGGCATATGCCTCGTGATGGTGCCCTTTGAGTGGGCCTACCACCTCGGTGGCGATTCGCGACGCGAACTCGTAGGTAGGGCTGGTCACCGGATTCCTCGAGGATCAGAAAAAGGGAAGCGTATCCTCCCCTCGACCCGCATGGGGCTGAACTCCACCGCATCTTTATTCATTTTTGGACCCTCCAGCCCCACTGCGCTATGCAAACCGCACGTCGCGCGGGGCGAGACACCGCATAGTTATTCTGGAAGGGTCCCACCGACGGGGCACCCGGAGCTAGCCCGAACGATGGAACCCATCGAAATCGGCGAACCGGGACCTCCCCACACGAAACGGCTGCGGTCAGTGGGTCTCGCCGCTGGCCGAGTGCGTCCGGCACCGGCCATGGACTTCACCCCACGCCGCCCGGATCTCGTCCAGACGCTCGACGACCGTCCCCCGGAAGACGTGGCGCAGTTCCTGGTTGTCGTCGACGTGCGGGTTCTCGAAACCGAGGAACCGCACGTCCGCGGTGATCGCGGCCAGCACGTCCGCGGGCGAATCACCGATCATCAAGCAGCGCCCGGGGCTGGCCAGCCGAAGGCCACCGATCGCACGCTCGATGCATGCGGGGTCCGGCTTCAGCAGGAGCGGGTGGCCCTCGGCCATGTTCCGGCGGCCGTACACGTGCGTGCCGAACAACGGACCCAGGCGGCAGTTGGCCAGGCAGGTACGGACGGCCTTCTCGGAATTGTTCGTGGTTATGGCGACCGGTATTCCGGCACTCCTGATCGCTTCCACCAGCACCTCGGCGCCAGGCGTCATCAAAGCATCCTCGGCGCATTCTTCCTCCAGCGAAGTGAGTTCGCCTTCAAGGCGAGCGACGTCGGCGAAGTCCGGCCACGTGCGCGCCGCCTCGCGGAGGACATCCAGGGGGCTGTGCTCCTTTTCGGGACGAACGGCCGGCAGCCTCTCGCGGTCGATGAATTCGTACAATTGCTCCGCGACTCGCTCCGCCCCCTTCGGCGCGAAAAGGTGGCAGAGCGGTCCGTCGAAGTCGAACAGCACGCCCTCGACGTCGGTCAGCAGGGCCCGGAGGTCGCTTTTCATCGGCCACTCGCGATCAGAAGTCACCCAGTGATTTTGAGTGCCCGCACGGGACTTGACCAGAGGGCCGCGACGGGGACACCACTTCGGCGACTCACGGCAACAAACCCATCACGTCCTGCATCCGCGAAACGACCCACTTGGCATTTGCCTTCGTCATCTCGCGCCCCTTGCGCGCACTCTTCGCATAGCCGACAAAATTGACGTCGGCTCGTCGTGAAGCCTCGGCGTCCCGCCAGGAATCCCCCACGAACAGGCAGTGTTCGGGCTTCGTGCCGAGCCGTTTCACCGCTTCTCGCAGCATAAAGGCATCGGGCTTCATGAGCCGGGCGTCATCGGGGCGGCCGATGATCGGCCCGTCGAACAACTCCAGCAGGTGCGTCGCGAGGAGAACGTTGCGAATCGCCTCGTATCCGTTGTTGCTGACCACCCCCAGGTGCAGGCCCCGGGCTCGCAGGCCGCGGACGAGGCCCACCGCACCAGGCGTGATCGTCGCGGATGCGGCCGCCACGACCTCCTCCTTCGCCAGGAGGGCGTTCAATTCCGCGCTCACCTCGCGCGCGTTGCGGCCGGACCCCGTGGCGATCGCCCACAGCAGCCCGTGCGGATCATCCGTGCCGGCCAGTTCGGGCGGGAGCAGCGACATCTCGCCGAGCCGCTCCTTGAGCCGCGAGGCGGCGACGGAGGCGGGATGTCCGGCGAAGAGGCGGCAGACCGGACCGTCGAAGTCCAGCAGGACGCACTCGATACCGGCGAGTGTCAGGCGGGCTTGGCTAGCCTCGTCCACAGGGAGTCGAACCACTCCTGAGAGAGTTCCACACGTTCCCGTGGCTGCGGGTAAAGCTTGGCCCCGACACCCAGGACGTCATGGATCTTGATGGTCGCATCGTCGACGTTGATGACGTTGTCCGTCACGACGTACATGCCGTCGAGGGCCATGTCTCCGTTGATCAGGTAGAGCTTGTGCAGGGGCGTGACCGGAACCAGGCGCACCTCGACCGTCACCTCGGCCACGGCGCCCTGACCGACCAGGTTCTCCAGGTTTCTCAGGGCCCTGATGTGAGCGGCGGACAGACTGTCGAGCCGCGCCATGGGGCGCTCGTCGTCGGGGTCCTCGACGTTGCGCGGAACGGCCAGCCGTACGTCGGTGCGTGGCAGCAGCAGGCGCAGGTGGATCGAGGACGGCCGGATGTCCCCGCGGATGATCCGTTTGACCTGCTGCACGATGGCCCCGTTCAGAGACTCAGCCGTCAGGCAGTACGCGTCGATCGTGACGTGATCCGCCTCGAACGCCTCCGCGATGGCGTCGTCCAGCTCGATGCTGCCGGCTTCCACCGTCGCCGTGGCGGTCCCGTTGGCGTGGGAGGTGACGGCGGACTTCCGCCAGTCCCGGGCGAATACGCCCTTGCCCTGCGCCGACTCCACGTAGCCCTTGACCTCGAGGGCCTTGATCGCCTTCTGGACGGTGGCGCGGGAGACGTCGAACCTGTCCACCAGTTCGGCGTGCGTGGGGAGCTGGTCGCCCACCTCGATGGCGCCGCCCTCGATTTCGTGACGCAACGCATCGGCCACGCGCTCGTACTCACGCCTGGCCCCGCCGACGGTGCGGTCGTTGCTCACGTGACCCACACTACAGCTTCACGCCAGGCAAGTGGAGTTGACTGCATGGAGTTTAGTGATCTGCAGTCAGCGGCAACATGACCATAGAGGAATGCAGTCAACTGGTCTGGCAGCCAATCAAGTTGGGCCAGTTGACACCATCGGGGGCCGCAGCCTCTCCGTCCCGACGACGCGCCGGGGATGACCGCGGCTGAGAGTGCAGCGCCATGACGCTTCGCACGCATCAGCAGCACCACACTTCCGCTCAGCCACCTGCCGACCCACGGGTCAACTCTGTCTCCTTCCGCGCTCTACGCGCGGAGGAACGATCCCGCGCGCCTCGAAGGAGTGAATCGCTATGCCCGCTCTCGCTCTGTGCGCCTTCGCGTTCGAGCAGCTCGTCCAGTGGCGGTACGGCGCGGCCGGCGCCTTCGCCGTCGGACTGTTCACGGTGGGCCACAAGGCCCGGAACACGACGTTCACGTGCGTCGGACTCGCGGTGATCGCGCTGCTGCTGGCCCAGTAGGGCCGGTGCGGCAGCGGGCCCGCGCCTTTCGGTCGGCCACCTGGGAAGGGGGTGGGTCATGCTGTGGGGTCAACTGACGGCGGCGCTGCTGGAGCAGTACCTGGCGTGGCAGTACGGGCCGTTGATGGGGCTGGGCGTGCTGCTGGTGGTCGCCGGGCACAGGGCGCGTTCCAGTTATGCGATGTGCGTCGGCGGGGTGCTCGTCCTGCTGGTGCTGGTGTCGTACGGACACCGCTAGCCGCCGCTAGAACGTGTCGATCGGCCAGGGCCTGCGTGCCGTACGGAACAGCGCGTCGACGCGGGCCGCGCCGCCCGGGCGGGACTCCGTGACGGCGCCCGTGACGGTCAGGCGGGCCGCGGACTCCTCGCCGAGGTAGAGGGAGGCGAGGGCGGCCGCGCTGAGGGACACGTCCGGGGCGGCGGAGGGGGCCGCCCCGGCGGTGGCGGTGCCGTCGGCGGCGGCTTCGAGGCGGAAGCGGCCGGCGGCGTACCCGTCCGGGTCGGCGACGTCGAGGACGACCGAGCCCGGGGCCGCGTACGTACGGGCGGACAGCGCCCGGGGCACGTCCAGCAGCCGCAGCCACAGGAAGTCGCTGGTGGAGTGGACGTGGGCGGCGCGCGGGTCGTCCAGCAGCAGCGGCAGGACGTCGTCCTGGCCGCGGAAGCCGGTGCGGACGGTGGCGACCCAGTCGACGGCGAGCAGGTAACGCCACAGGGCGCGCTCGGCCTCGGGGGTCGCGGCGATCAACTCCCGCACGGTGACCGGGACCTTCGGGAACATCCCGTGCCAGGTGTCCTCGGCCGTGTACGCGGCCAGGCCGTCCACCCGCCCGGAGGCGTCGCGGTACAGGACGAAGATCGGTTCCTTCCAGGGGAAGGAGGGGTTGACCACCGTCCCGGTGGCGTACTCCCAGTTGCGCTCGGTGCGGTTGATCGCGCCGGGGTGGCGCAGCCGCACCCGGTCGTGGAGCTGCGGTCCGAGCTTGAGGACCTCGGACGGGTCCGACAGGTCGACGCGGCCGCTCTCGGTCGGCGGCCCCTGGGGGCGGCCGGCGCGGGCGGTGTCGACCTCCCACTCGGTGATCCCGGCGGCGGGGCCGAAGCCGAAGCGGCCGTAGATCCGGTACTCGGCGGCGACGAGGATCGCGACAGGCTCGCCACGGCGCACGGAGGCGTCGAGTTCGGCGGCCATCATGCGGGAGGCCAGGCCGCGGCGGCGGTGCGTGGCGGTGACGGAGACGTTGGTGATCGCCGAGGCGGGCAGCACCGCGCCGCCGGGCACCGTCAGTTCGCGGGGCATGCTGCGGAAGGTGGCCACGCAGCGGCCCTCGTCGAAGGCGCCCTGGGTGCGGTCGAGGTCCGTCTGGGAGCGGCGGAGCGCGATCTCCTCCTCGGTCACCGACGGCGGCCGGTGGAAACCGGTGTTGACGGCGCGCAGCCAGCCGGGGAAGTCGGACTCGCCGATCGTACGGACCTCAAGGCTCATGTCCCGCACGGTAGGCGGACCCCGGCCCCGGCCGCATCCGGTTTTCGCCACGCTGCCGTCAGTCGCCCGCCAGCAGGTCGTCGACCCGGGCCTCGCCCTCGCGGTAGCGGCGGGCGATCTCGGTGCTGCAGCCGTCCACCGTCCGCTGCAGGGACTGCCGGCAGCGCGAGACCTGCTGCTCGTGGCGGACCAGCCGGCCCATCGCGTCGTGGAGTTCCTGGTCGGTGCGGGCCTCGAGGTCGGAGAGCTGGACCTCGGCGAGCATCTCCTCGGCGAGCTGCCGGTAGCGCTCGCTGTGCGGGGTGCCCAGGGTGACGTGGCGGGCGGAGGAGCGGTGCCGGGACGGGGTGTCGGTGAGGATCTCGGAGAGCCGGTCGAGCACGGGCGCGTCCGGGGCGGTGCGCCGGGCGACTTCGGCGCGGAGGATGTCGATCCGGCCCTGCAGGAGCCGCCGCAGGTAGGAGAGGTCGGCCTCCTCCAGCTGGGCCTCGCGGCGCGCGGTGCGCAGCCCGTCGAGGGTCAGGGCGGCGAGGTCGGGCTGGGGGGTGCCGGCGGTGAGGGGGGAGCGCGGGCCCGGTGCCTTGAGCATGCGATCGCCTTCCGCCGTGCCGGTCGTGATGCTGTGCTTCATCGCTGTCCGTCCCCTCGTCCCCCACGTCGGGCAGACTTCGATCGTGCCACCGAGTAGCTGCGTCGCGCAGGCACCTGCACCCGAACGGCGGCTCCGGACAGTTGTGCGTGAGTCCAAGCGGGCGTACGGCCCGGGTGCCGCGCGCCCCCGCCGGGCCGGGACAATGGCGGCATGCGTGCGGTGGCCCAGCGGGTGAGCGAAGCGAGTGTCGTGGTGGACGGCGAGACGGTCGGCGAGATCGCGGGTCCCGGTCTGTGCGTGCTGGTGGGGGTGACGCACGACGACACCGCAGAGAAGGCGGCCCAACTGGCCCGGAAGCTGTGGGGGCTGCGCATCCTGCCCGGGGAGAAGTCGTGCTCGGACATCGCCGCGCCGCTGCTCGTGATCTCCCAGTTCACCCTCTACGGTGACGCCCGCAAGGGGCGCCGCCCCACGTGGAACGCGGCGGCGCCCGGCCCGGTCGCCGAGCCGCTGGTGGACGAGGTGGTGGCGCAACTGCGGTCGCTGGGCGCCCATGTGGAGACGGGCCGGTTCGGAGCGGAGATGAAGGTCTCGCTCACGAACGACGGCCCGTTCACGGTCGTCCTGGAGATGTGAGGCGGGGCCCTCAGGGCCGGCCCCTCACGGCGCGCCCCTCACCTCACGGCGCGACGACCGTCTCCTGGCTCGCCGCCGTCCCGTCCGCGAGCAGCGTCGCGTCCACCGGGGTGTTGCGCTTGATCACGGCGAGGGCGATCGGCCCCAGCTCCCAGTGCCGGGCGGAGGAAGTGACGGTGCCGACCGGGCGGCCGTCGGGCCCGTCCGCGGCGAGCCGTACGGGCGCGCCGTGGCCGGGCAGCTTGACCTCGCTGCCGTCGAGGTGGAGGAAGACCAGGCGGCGCGGCGGCCGGCCGAGGTTGTGCACCCGCGCGACGGTCTCCTGACCGCGGTAGCAGCCCTTGTCGAGGTGGACGGCGGTGTCCAGCCAGCCCAGCTCGTGCGGGATGGTGCGGTGGTCGGTCTCCAGGCCGACCCGCGGGCGGTGCGCCTCGATCCGCAGCGCCTCCAGGGCCAGCACGCCTACCGGGGCGCCGACCTGCCGCGGCAGGTCCTGAAGTTCGCCGCGCGGCACGAACACCTCGCGGCCGTACGGGACCTCGCGCACCGGCCAGTCCCCGGGGACGGTGGCGATGCTGCCCGCGGGCAGGTGCACGACCGCGTACTCGCCGGTCCGGTCGGAGACGTCGACCTGGTAGAAGAACTTCATGCTCTCCAGGTACGCGATGAGCTCGCCCTGCGTGCCGGGCTCGACGTGCATCCAGGTGGTCGTGCCGTCGTCGACGAGGTAGAGGGCGTGCTCGATGTGGCCGTGGGCGGAGAGGACGAGCGCCTCGGTGGCCCGGCCCGGCGGGAGGTCGCTGACGTGCTGGGTCAGCAGCAGGTGGAGCCACGCGAGGCGGTCCTGCCCGGTGACGGTGACGACGCCCCGGTGGGAGAGGTCGACGAAGCCGTCGCCGCCCGCCAGCGCGCGCTGTTCGCGGAAGAGGTCTCCGTAGTGCGCGGCCACTCCCTCGTCCGGGCCCTCGGCGGGGACGGCACCGGGGAGCGACAGCAGGGGACTGGTCGTTGTTTGGCGCTGCATGCCCACCACCCTACGTCCGGTTACTTGAACCCTCAGGCGTTCGGGGCTTCCCCGCGCAGTCCGCGCAACGGCCGAAGATCGCGAAGTGCTTCATGTCGGTCTCGAAGCCGTACGTCTCGCGCAGCCGGGCCGTCAGCGGCTCGGCGACGGAGACGTCGGCCTCGATGACGGACTCGCAGTCCCGGCACACCAGGTGCATGTGGTGGTGGCGGTCGGCGAGGTGGTAGGTCGGGGCGCCGTGCCCGAGGTGGGCGTGGCTGACCAGGCCCAGCTCCTCCAGGAGCTCCAGGGTGCGGTAGACCGTGGAGATGTTGATCCCGGAGGCGGTCTTGCGCACCTCGGTCAGGATGTCGTCGGGAGTGGCGTGCTCCAGCTCGTCCACAGCCTCCAGGACAAGCTGCCGCTGCGGCGTCAGTCGGTAGCCGCGCTGCCTCAGGTCGCTCTTCCAGTCCGTGGTGACCACGAGGACAGTCTAGGCAAGGGAAAGGGGGATCACGGCGTCGTGATCCCCCTCGGCGGCCTTCCGGCCGGACGTCTCAGCGGAAGAAGGCGATGCCGTCGTCCGGGAGGTCCCCCAGGTCCTTCGCCCACTCGCTGGGGTTGACGACCTTCTTCAGGTGCGCCGACATGTAGGGGCGCAGCGGCACCTCGGGGGTGGCCTTCTCGCCGACCCACATCAGGTCGCTCTTGACGTAGCCGTACAGGCGCTTGCCGCCGCTGTACGGGGGCGCGTCGGCGAGCCGGGCCACGGCGTCGGTGACGAGGTCGATCTGCGGCTTGGCCTCGGCGAGCTCGCCGTACCAGATCTCGATGACGCCGTCGTCACGGGTCATGGTGACCTCGACCTTGCGGTCCTTGTCGACGCGCCAGAAGCCGGACTCGCTCTCCAGCGGCTTCGCCGGCTTGCCCTCGGCGTCCAGCACCCAGGTCTTGGAGGTGTACTCCAGGAACGACCGCCCGTCGTGGCTGAAGATCACTTCCTGGCCGAAGTTGCACTTCTCGTCGCCCGGGAAGTCGAAGACGCCCGCGCCCTCCCAGGTGCCCAGGAGGAAGGCGAGGGGGACCAGGTCGGGGTGCAGGTCGGAGGGGATCTCGATCATGTTCAGCGCTGTCCCTGGTAGAGCTTCTTGACGACCAGAGCCGAGAACGCGATGACGCCCAGGCAGACCAGGACGAGCAGGGTGTCGAAGAAGAACTCAAGGGGGCTCACGAGCGTGCTCCTCGGGCATGCGCGGACGGTCGGCGGCCCGGTGGGGCCGGCTACGAGTCTAGTGGGCGGGTGCGGGCGCGGCCGCGTGAGGTCTCCCCACGCGCCGCGCCCGCACCCGGTCGCCCGTGTACGGCCCGGGTCAGCCGAGCAGCTGTGCCTGGAGCAGCACGGTCTGGTGGAACGGCACGGCGGGCTGGGTGCCGGCCTTGGAGAGGACGACCACCGCCAGGACGTCGCCGGCCTGGACGTAGCCGTAGCGGACGTGCTCGGCGCCGCGCGGTTTGTCCTCGTCGAAGAGGGAGGGGTGCAGCTCGGGGTCGTCGAGCCAGGTCGACTCCCACTCCTTGTCGTAGTCGGCCGAATCCGCCTGCGCGGGGGTGCCGTCCACGACGAACGTGTCCTTGGCGTCGCCCGAGTAGCCCGCGGTCGCGAACTGCAGCAGGTAGACCTCGGCGCGGGTGCCGTCGCCCATGGTCCAGGCGCGGGCGGCGATGTGCCGGAGGGTGTTCTGCTCCAGGGCCGCGCCCAGCTTCTTGCGGTCTCCCTTGGGGTAGAGCTCCAGGAAGTCGCCGGTCGGCAGCCACCCGGTGGCGCCCGGGAAGTCCTTGTCGACCTTGGCCCCGGCGGGGGCCGGGAGCAGCAGGGTGCGGACGTCCGCGTAATGACGGCGTGGCCGGTTCTGCTCCGTGTCCAGCGCGCGGGGCTCCCCCGCGGGGAGCTTGGGCAGCTTCAGCGCGGGGTACGTCCAGCGGCCGTCGTCCGGGGTCTCCAGACCCGGGATCTCGGTCCGCTCGGGCTGCGTGACGGCGTACGCCGCGGCGCCGCCGAGGGCCGCGAACACCACGACGGCGGCCGTCCACCGCAGCGCGGCCCGCAGGACACGCCGCTCCCGCAGCGGCTTCCGCCGAACGGGGACGACGGCTGCGGGGGTGGCCGCTTCGGGGGTGGCGCCTTCGGGGGTGGCGGCCTCCGCCGGCACCCCGTCCGCGGGCACGGGCTCGGGCTCGGCTGCCGGCGATGCGTCGGGGGACACGGCCTCCGCCTCCGCCACGACGGCCTCCGGGGCGGCTTCGGCCGGCACCCCGTCCGCGGGCTCGCGCTCAGGCTCGACGGCCTCCGGGGCGGCCTCGGCAGAGGTCTGCGCCACGACGGGCTCCGCGGCCTCCGGGATCTTCACGTCGTCTCTCTGGGTCTGCTCGCTCATGCGGCCTCTCCCGGGTCCTGTACGCGGTCGAGCTGCTGCTTGAACAGATCCGCGGCGTCGTCCTTCTCCAGCGGCGAGGTGCCGGAGACGGACATGCGGATGGTCAGGTCACCCTCGGTCGCCTCGCAGATCATGGTGTCGAGCTCGGCGCCGGGCTTCTTCGGCGGCAGTACGCAGCGCGCCTTGTCGTGGCCCTCGATCCTCGGCCCGTTCCTGAACACTCCGAGCGCCTTGGTGAACTCGGTGAAGAACTCGGTTCCGGCGCGCGCCGCGCGCTTGTTCTTCATCTGCACGATCTGCGTCTCGAAGACGGCCGCGCCCATCGCCTCGCGGTACGTCCGCAGGCCGACGCCCTGGATGTGGAGCCCCGCCACGGTCTTGTGCAGCCGGTCGCGCTGCTTCTTCGGCAGTCCGGCGAGGTCGCCCTCGAACACGGCCACCGCCTCCTTGCCGGTGAACTCGGCGTCGTTGCCGAACTCCCCGACGTCCGGGCCCGGCATGTAGGTGTCGGGCACGGGCAGCAGCAGCTTGCCGAGGGTGCCGTAGTGGCTGCCGCCGGACTGGGTGCCGTACTCGCCGGTCTTCTTCGGCTCGGGGGCCTTCCAGGTCTGGTGGCTCGCCTGCTTGCCGTCGTCCTTCTGGTGCTGGAGCACGGCGAAGCCGATGCCGCCGCCCGCGACGACGGCGACCAGCGCGGCGGCGATGCCGAGCGCGAGGCCGCGACGGCCGCGACGGGGCGCGGGTGCGGGTGCGGGTGCGGGTGCGGACTCGGACGCGGACTCGGGCACAGGAACGGGCACGGGGACGGTCTCCGGCGCGGTGTTCCCGTCCACGGGCTCGGGCCCTGCGAGCGGCACAGGCTGCGCTTCGGACGGGGCCGCCGGCGCGTCGGCACGGCCCTCGGACTGCGGCTCCGGCTGGGACTCCGGCTGCGACTCCACGGGGACAGGGGTGTTCTCGTCGCTCACAGCCGCTCCCACTGCCGCTCGGCCAGGGACATCATGGTGGACTTCTTGATCGGCCGTTCCGAGTTCACCCAGATGTCCATCATGACCGTGCCCTTCCGGGCCAGGGCGCGGGCCGTGTACAGGGGCAGGTAGCCCGCCTTCGTCCAGGGCTTGGAGTAGACCCACACCCTGCCGTCGAAGGCGCCTGGGATGGCGGACCCGGTGTTGCCCGCGTACTTCTTCTCGGCCATGTAGCTCTGCTGCCCGTCGAGCATGTCGTCGGTGTAGGTGCCGCTCTCGTCACGGAACTGGATCAGGCGGACCTCGGTGGTGGTGGTCGTGGCGTAACCGCCCGTCCGCCACACGGAGACGGCGGCCCTCCGGAAGTCGTTGCTGTTCAGCTCGCTGAACATGTGGTCCGGTTGGTCGAAGCTGTCCGCGTACTCGTACAGCGACATCCAGTGGTCGTTGCCGGTCCGGCCGTCCAGGTCCTTGGCGCCCTTCGGCCGCTTCAGCAGCAGCTTGCGCAGGTCCGCGTCGGAGGTGACCAGCGTGTCCTCGGCGGCCGTGAGCGGCTTCGCCGCGGGGGCGGCGCCCTTGGGCTGCACGAGCTTGTGCTGGGCCAGCGGCGGGAGCGGGGTCTCGGGGCGGTCGTACTGGATCTGGTATCCCGTGCCGGCGCCCGCGAGGACGCCGAGGACGGCCGCGCAGGCGATCAGCAGGGTGGTCCGGCCGCGTCTGCGCGGCGGGCGGACGGGGGGCCCGTCCGGAACAGGTGCGTCCTGTTCCGGGACGGGGGTGTCCTGGGACAAGGGGTTCTCCACTGGCGTGTTCGTGGGTGGGTGGGGCCGGCGTGCGGGCCGGCCCGTACGTTCGGTGTGCCGTGCGGCTCGGCTCAGCGGCCGGTCTTCAGGCGCCGGTACTGCTGGTCGAGGAGCCGCGCGAGCAGGTTCTTGCCGGGGGTCTTCGCCCCGGTGACGGAGAGGGTGATGTGCACGTCGCCCTGGTGGGACAGGACGATCACCGAGCCGGTGCTCTCCGCGGAGGAGGACGACAGCCGGTAGGCCTTGCCGGGGGTGCCCGAGGACGGCAGCGTGATCCGGGTGCCCTCGTAGTAGAAGCCGTCGTAGTAGGCCGTGGCGGAGCCGGCGCTCGCGAAGCGGACGAGCTGCGCGGAGACCTCGTAGTCGCCGTCAGCGGTGAGGTAGGTCCGCTGGGCCGCGGCCTTGAAGCCGCCTGCGGCCAGGGCCCGCTTGACGTCCGCGGAGTCCGCGACCTCCGAGCGGGACAGCTCGGTGCCCTGCTCGTCGCCGTAGACCTCGGCGTCCGCCGGCGGGGTCAGCAGGAAGTAGCGCAGGTCCCCGCTGTGCCTGCCGTCGGCCACGGTGCCCTTGAGGGTGTGGGCGGGCGAGGGCGAGGCCGTCGCGCTCCGGCTCGGGGAGGCCGTCGGCGACGGCGTCCCCGGTCCTGTGGTTCCCGGATCCGCGCTGCTCGGCGCGGTATCGGCCGGGAACGCGGACGCGGACGGCGATGAGGACGATGAGCCGAACGCCACGACGGCCCCGGCAGTCAATGTCGCGAGCACAACAAGTCCGGCAATCGTGGCGATCACGACGCCGGTACGCGATTCAGTACGCGCGTCCACAAGCCCCCCCCGGGCAGAAATCCGCCGCAGGCGCGCTGATCGCGCCTACGCGGCGAACGCATTATTGTCGAGCGTCGGCAAACGCTCCCAGTGTTTTTCCTGTGAGACCGGCCACCCTAAGGTATGAGCCATGGCGAAGAAGCTCGTGATCAAGGTAACCGCAGGTGCCGACGCTCCCGAACGCTGCTCCCAGGCGTTCACGGTAGCGGCGGTGGCGGTCGCCAGCGGCGTCGAGGTGTCCCTCTGGCTGACCGGTGAGTCCTCGTGGTTCGCGCTGCCGGGACGGGCCGCGGAGTTCGAACTGCCGCACGCCGCGCCGCTGCCCGAGCTGATCGAGGGGATCCTTGCGGGGGGCCGGATCACGCTGTGCACGCAGTGCGCGGCGCGCCGCGACATCACGGAGGCGGACGTGCTCGACGGCGTCCGGATCGCCGGTGCGCAGGTCTTCGTCAGCGAGGCCATGGCCGACGGTACGCAGGCACTCGTCTACTGAGCCGCCGCGCCCCGGCCGGGTGCGCGAGAAGGCGGGCGTGGGCGCAACAGGTGCGGTGGGCGCGTGGGCGCCCCGGGGCGTCAGCGCTGGTCGCGATGGTCGTCGCGGCGGTCCAGCTCGCGCCACCACTCGTCGGAGGTCGCGTCGCCGGTCTCGTCCCACCAGTGCTCGTCCGGGCCCCTGCGGTTGGCCACCACGGCGGCGATCGGCGGGATGACCATGGCCACCACGCACATCCCGACCGCCACCGGCACCGACCACAGGCGCACGAGACTCCACGCCAGGACGAAGAGCAGGACGCAACTGCCCATCATGGCGTAATACCAGCGACGACGACGCCTCGTGGACACCCTTCCACCGTACGACCCGAAGGGCCGCACTCCCAGTCGGTGGCCCGGTGGGAATGTGCGGCCCTTCTTCGTACGCGCTGCCGTGGGTCAGACGGCGATGGCGACCTCGGTGAGGTCGCCCTGCTGGGCGACGACGGCGCGGTCCACCGTCGCGCCCGGCACGAGGGCGCGCAGCGTCCACGTCCCGGGGGCCGCGAAGAAGCGGAACTGGCCGGTCGCCGAGGTCGGCACCTCGGCCGTGAACTCGCCGCCGCCGTCCAGCAGCCGGACGTAGCCGGTCACCGGCTCGCCGTCGCGGGTCACGGAACCCTGGATGATCGTCTCGGTCGCCACGTCGATGCCGGCCAGGTCCGGGCCGCCGGCCTTCGCTCCACACATGGTGCTGATTCCTCCGGGTAGGGGTCTCGGGTCTCGGGGCTTACTTCGCGGCGCCGAGCTCGATCGGCACGCCGACGAGGGAGCCGTACTCGGTCCAGGAACCGTCGTAGTTCTTGACGTTGGGCTGGCCGAGCAGCTCGTGCAGCACGAACCAGCTGTGCGCGGAGCGCTCGCCGATGCGGCAGTAGGCGATGGTGTCCTTCGCCAGGTCCACGCCCTCGCCCTCGTACAGCTCCTTCAGCTCGTCGTCCGACTTGAAGGTGCCGTCGTCGTTGGCCGACTTCGACCACGGGATGTTCCGGGCGGTCGGGACGTGGCCCGGGCGCTGGGACTGCTCCTGGGGGAGGTGGGCCGGGGCGAGCAGCTTGCCGGAGAACTCGTCGGGCGAGCGGACGTCGACCAGGTTGAGGCTGCCGATGGCGGCGATCACGTCGTCGCGGAAGGCGCGGATCGAGACGTCCTGGGCCTTGGCCTTGTACTCGGTGGCCGGGCGGGACGGGACCTCGGAGCCGTCGACCAGGTCGCGGGAGTCCAGCTCCCACTTCTTGCGGCCGCCGTCGAGGAGCTTGACGTCCTGGTGGCCGTAGAGCTTGAAGTACCAGTACGCGTAGGACGCGAACCAGTTGTTGTTGCCGCCGTAGAGGACGACGGTGTCGTCGTTCGCGATGCCCTTCTCCGACAGGAGCTTCTCGAAGCCGGCCTGGTCGACGAAGTCACGGCGCACCGGGTCCTGGAGGTCCTGCTTCCAGTCGATCCGGACGGCGTTCTTGATGTGGTTCTTGTCGTACGCCGACGTGTCCTCGTCGACCTCGACGATGACCACCTTCGGGTCGTCGATCCGGGCCTGGACCCAGTCGGCGTCCACCAGGACGTCACTGCGGCTCATTGCTGTCTCCTCCGGGGCAGTTGCGGAATGTCACGGCGCACGGACGGGTGCGCAGGGGGGCCGGGCTGCGCTGCGCGGGCGCGCCACGGCGTGAGCGCGGGGAAGGGTGGGGCGGAGTGCGGCGCCGGGAGACGGCGCGGGGCCCCTAGGGGACGCGACAGAGCATGGCGGCGACACGGCACAGGTCGACTGCCCGCCGCTTCGTGAGGTCCGCCTGTCGCTTCATGGCCTCGATCGTAGGGAAGGGGACCGGCCGGTGTCACCGGCGGTCCGTATCCCGAGATGAGATTGTCCGTACTTCGAGATGAACATCGGGTGCCGCACCTCCGGCCGGTGGCCCGGGGCCCGCCGGCCGCCGCGTCGGCTGCGGAGCGGACGCCGACGTCTCACTGGGCGAGAACGACCTTCTTGCCGGTCGCCGCGATGTCGATGCCGTCGGCGGTCGCGGTGACCGACGAGAGCTCGATGCCCTCCGGCAGGCCCGTCAGCGCGCGGGTGAAGTCGATCCGCTCGCGGATCAGGTCCTCCACGACCGGGGGCAGCGAGTCCAGTCCCGGTATCTTGCCCGCGGTCAGCTTGATCTTGCCCTTGCCGGCCACGGCGACCTCGCTCACCACGCTGCGCTTGATCGTGCCGACCGGGGTGGAGACCTCCACCCCCATCTTGACCTGGCCCTTGCCGTTCGCCGAGGTGCCACCGTAGCCGATCGTCACGCCGCTGGGGGCGGCCTTGGCCAGGTCCTCGTAACTGACCAGCGCGGTGCCCTCGGCCGTGTCGGCGACCGCGCTGCTGAAGCCGTCGCCCAGGCTCACCCCGTGCAGGTCGGCCCGGAAGCGGGCGACGCGCAGCGTCTCGCCCCCGGTGCCGGCGGCCTGCACGCCGTCCGCCGTCACCTCGACGTCGTCCAGCTTCTTGGCCAGCACCTGCGTGAGGAACGGGAAGCCCTTGATGTCGATCCCCGGCGGGGAGGTCAGCCCCAGCGTCGTCTTCGCCCGGTCCGCCGCCTCGGACTCCGCGAAGTGCACGGCGATCCGGTCCGCCGCGACGAACAGGCCGCCGAGGAGCACGAAGAGGACGAGCAGGACCTTCAGAGTGCGCATGCGACAACCCCCGAGTCGGTGTTCGGACCGACCCTAGTCGGTGTGTCAGCCCAGCAGTGCCCGGGCCGTCACGTAGACCGCCGGGGCCGCGGCGGTCAGCGGCAGCGCCACACCCGCCGTGAAGTGCACGAACCGGGACGGGAAGTCGTAGCTGGCCACCCGCAGGCCGATCAGCGCGCAGATCCCGGCGACGAGCGCGACCGGCGCCGCGTCGGAGGTCTCCAGCTGCCCGAGGGCGACGCCGCTGCCGGTGGCGGCCGCGAGCGCGACGAGGACCGAGACCACGCCGGGCAGCGGGATCGCCCGGGCGAGCGTCGCGACGGCGACCGCGACCACCGCGGTCACCACGGCGTCGGTGCCGCGCGGGTCGGCCGTCGTCGCCAGGAACCCGGTGGCCAGGATCGTGATGAGCGTCGAGGCGGAGGTCGCGGTCAGCGAGGAGAGCCGCTCCTCGGGGGTGCCGCGGTGGCGCAGCTGCAGGACGAGGACGAGCAGCAGCCAGACGCCGAGGGTGCCGATGATCACCGCCGGGGCGTTGTCCACCCCGTCGGCCAGCACGGCGACCTCGGCGGTGACGCCCGCCAGGAAGGCCAGCACGATGCCCTGCCGGGCCGGCCACATGCCGTTCAGCCGGAACCAGCCGGCCGCGGTGACCGCCTGCAGCAGCACGCCCGCGGCGGCGAGCGCGGGGCGGCCCAGCAGCGCTCCGCCGGCCAGCAGCAGCGCCAGGGCGGCCGTGACGAGGGCGGGCTGCATGCCGGGGGCGATGATCGGCGAGCCGGTGCGGGAGGCCTGCCGGCGCCGGGCGGCGCGGCCGCCGCCGGGGGGCGGCTCCGGGGCGCCGTCCACGGGCGGGAGGAGGGCGGTGGTGTCGTGCGCGGGCATCGGGCCCGCGCCGCGGTCGTACCAGTCGTGGTTGTCGGTCACGTGCTCATCCTCCCGCGAACGGCGGGAGCACCTCGACGGTGCCGCCGTCGGCCAACCGGACCCCGGCGTGGTCCCGGGTGCCGACGGGGTTCCCGTCGACCAGGAACGAACAGTTCGCCAGGACGCGGGCGAACTCGGGGCGGGACGCGTGGCGCTCGCGCGCCGCGTCCAGCGCCTCGGCGAGGGTGCCCTCCCGGTACGGCTCCTCCGCGGCGCCGGCGGCGGCCTTGGCCGCGGCCCAGTACCGGATGGTTCCGTGTGCCGCCATAGCGGTCCTTCCGTTCGCCCGTGCGGGTCCTGCCGCGGTCCATGATGGCGCAGCGCGGGCGGGGCACGGCGGCCGGGCCCGGTCCGTGCGGGCGGCGGGCGGGCCGGCGGGGTCAGGCGGGCGGGACGGCGGGGCGGGTGCGGGCGGCCGTCCACACGGCGATGCGGCGCAGGAGGTCGGGCGCCGCGGCGTTCTCGGCGTGGCCGAACCCGGGCTCGATCCACAGTTCGGCGGCGCCGCCCGCGGCCTCGGCCAGGGAGAGCGGGTGGTCGAGCGGGAAGTAGCCGTCGCGGTCGCCGTGCACGACGAGCAGGGGTGTGGGCGCGATGGATCGCACCGCCTCGACGGGCGGCACGGGCACGGGGTCCCAGTCCCTGTCGTGGATGCGCGTGTGCAGCAGCCCCCGGGAGACCAGTCGTCCCACGGGCTGGGTGATCGCCCAGTGCACCCGGCGCATCGGTGCCGTACCGCGGTAATACCAGCGCGCGGGCGCGCTCACGGAGACGACGGCGTCAACGTGCGCCCCCTTGTGCGCCGGTTTGCGCCCCGCGTGCCGCAGGACGACGGAACCGCCCATGGAGAAGCCCACCGAGGCCACCGCGGGGTGACCGAGCCGCCGTGCCCAGCGCACCGCGGCGTCCAGGTCCAGGACCTCGCGGTCGCCGACCGTGGAGCGCCCGCCCGAGCGGCCGTGCCCGCGGAAGGAGAAGGTCACCACGCCACCGACGCCGTCCACCCCGGCGAAGGTCTCCGCCGCCCGGACCACGGCCGGCCGCTCCAGGGCGCCGGTGAAGCCGTGCGCCACCACGATCGCGAGCCCCCCGGGCGTCGTCCCGGGCAGGTACGCGGCGTCGATCGGCACCCGGTCCTCGGCCGTCAGGACGGCCCGCAGCCCCCCGGAGAGGATCGACGGGACACTCGACCGCACGGCGGCGGACTCACTCACGGACTCCATGTGGGCTATTCTCTTTGGTCAAGAGGATCCGGGCAGCGTCGCCCCCGGGTCCTTTCGTGCTTTCCGGGGCACCGGAGCGCACACGTCGGCGCACGCACACGTCCTCGCAGGACCGAGGAGGGTCGCTATGGGCAAGCGGAACACGCATGACCGGACGGTGGACGACGGGAGCGGCCGGTGAGCTCACTCCTCCTCCTGACCAACGCGCTGCAGCCGTCCACCGAGGTGCTCCCGGCGCTCGGGCTGCTGCTGCACAACGTACGGGTGGCCCCGGCCGAGGGCCCCGCGCTGGTGGACACGCCCGGCGCCGACGTGATCCTCGTCGACGGCCGCCGCGAGCTGCCGCAGGTCCGCTCGCTGTGCCAGCTGCTGCGCTCCACCGGGCCCGGCTGCCCGCTGGTCCTGGTGGTCACCGAGGGCGGGCTGGCGGCCGTCACCGCGGACTGGGGCATCGACGACGTCCTGCTGGACACGGCGGGGCCCGCCGAGGTCGAGGCGCGGCTGCGGCTGGCGATGGGCCGGCAGCAGATCGGCGTCGACGACAGCCCGATGGAGATCCGCAACGGCGACCTGTCGGTGGACGAGGCCACGTACAGCGCGAAGCTCAAGGGCAGGGTCCTGGACCTGACCTTCAAGGAGTTCGAGCTGCTGAAGTACCTGGCGCAGCACCCGGGCCGGGTCTTCACCCGCGCCCAGCTCCTCCAGGAGGTCTGGGGCTACGACTACTTCGGCGGCACCCGCACCGTGGACGTCCACGTACGGCGGCTGCGCGCCAAGCTCGGGCCCGAGCACGAGTCCCTGATCGGCACCGTCCGCAATGTCGGCTACCGCTTCGTCACCCCGGAGAAGGGCGAGCGGGCGGCGGAGGAGACGGCGCCCGCGCGGACCGGGCAGGAACCCGCGCAGGGGGCGGCCGTGACCGCCTCCGGGAACGCGTGATCACGCGGTGGTCACGCCTGTGGACAGACGGTGGGACGCGCGGGTGTACCCGCGTAGACTCGGCCCGTGGCAAAGGTGACGCGTGACGATGTGGCCAGGCTTGCGGGGACCTCGACCGCGGTCGTCAGCTACGTCATCAACAACGGACCCCGGCCGGTCGCACCGGCCACCCGCGAGCGCGTGCTCGCGGCGATCAAACAGCTGGGCTACCGCCCCGACCGGGTGGCCCAGGCGATGGCGAGCCGCCGCACCGACCTCATAGGGCTGATCGTGCCGGACGCCCGGCAGCCGTTCTTCGCGGAGATGGCGCACGCCGTCGAAAGGGCGGCCGCCGAGCGCGGCAAGATGGTGCTGGTCGGCAACTCGGACTACCTCGACGAGCGCGAGGTGCACTACCTGCGGGCCTTCCTCGGCATGCGGGTCTCCGGGCTGATCCTGATCAGCCAGGGCCTCAGCGAGCACGCCGCGACGGAGATCGACGCCTGGGACGCACGCGTCGTGCTGATGCACCGGCGCCCGGAGGCGATCGACGACGTCGCGGTCGTGACGGACGACGTCGGCGGCGCCCAGCTCGCCACCCGGCACCTGCTGGAGCACGGCCACGCGTATGTGGCCTGCCTCGGCGGCACCGAGATCACCCCGAAGCACGGCGACCCGGTCACCGACCACATCGAGGGCTGGCGGCGGGCGATGCAGGAGGCGGGCATCCCCGTCGACGGCCGCCTGTTCTCGTCCTCGTACAACCGCTACGACGCCTATGAGGTCGGCCTGGAGCTGCTGTCCCGGCCCGACCGGCCGACGGCCATCGTCTGCGCCACCGACGACCAGGCCATCGGCCTGCTCCGGGCTGCCCGCGAACTGCGGATCGACGTGCCGGGCGAGCTGGCCGTGGCCGGGTTCGACGACGTCAAGGAGGCGGCGCTCACCGACCCGCCGCTGACGACGGTGGCCTCGGACCGCGAGGCGATGGCCCGCGCGGCGGTCGACCTGGTGCTGGACGACGGGCTGCGGGTGAACGGCTCGCGGCGCGAGCGGCTGCGGCAGTTCCCGTCCCGGCTGGTCGTACGGCGCAGCTGCGGCTGCCACTGACCACGGCGCCGGCCGCGGCGGGCCCGCCCCCGCCCCGGTCGGCGGCCCGTCTACGGGCTGTGTAAGCGTAGGCCCTGACCTGCGGCTTCGTTCCTTATATCGGGCATACGGAACTCTGCCCCGCTTCTCAGGTCACACTCAGGCGGCTCTCATGTTCAGCGAGAACAGTCATAGGCATGAACGAGAGCACCCGTCGCAACGACGCCCACGACCCGCAGCAGCCGCAGCAGTCCTCCGGCGCCGGCGGGTACCCGCCCCGGCCGCCCTACGAGCCGCTGCTGACGTACGGGCACCCCGCGCCCTACGCCGCGCAGCCGCAGCCCCAGGCGCCGTCGCAGCGCCGGAACCGCCGTCCCGTGGCCCTGGTCGCCTCCGTGGCGCTGGTGTCCGCGCTGATCGGCGGCGGCACGGCCGCCCTCGTGGGACGGGCGACCACCCCGGCCTCCACGGCGGGCACCTCGACGAAGGTGATCGGCACCAGCAGCTCGGGCAGCACCGGTGTCTCGGCCGTGGCCGCCGCCGTCAGCCCGAGCATCGTGGAGATCAGCGCGACCTCGGCCGCCGGGGAGTCGACGGGTTCCGGGGTGGTCGTCACCGGCGACGGTGAGATCGTCACCAACAACCACGTCGTCTCCGGGGCCGACTCGGTCAAGGTGACCTTCAGTTCCGGCAAGACGGTCACCGGCAGCGTCGTCGGCACCGACAGCGGCAAGGACCTCGCGCTGGTGAAGGCCGAGGGCGTGAGCGGCCTCACCGTCGCCTCGCTCGGCGACTCCAGCCGGGTCGCGGTCGGCGACCAGGTCGTCGCCATCGGCTCACCCGAGGGCCTGACCGGCACCGTCACCAGCGGCATCGTCTCCGCGGTCGACCGCGACGTCACCGTCTCCACCGGCGAGGGCCAGGGGCAGCGGCCCGGCGGCGGGACCGGCCGGTGGCCGTTCGAGTTCGGCGGCGGCCAGTACAACGGCGACGTCGGCCCGTCCACGACCACGTACAAGGCGATCCAGACCGACGCCTCCCTCAACCCCGGCAACTCCGGTGGTGCCCTGATCAACATGAGCGGCGAGATCATCGGCATCAACTCGGCCATGTACTCCGCCGCCTCCTCCGCCACCGGCCAGGCCGGCAGCGTCGGCCTCGGCTTCGCGATCCCGGTGAACACCCTCAAGTCCGACCTCGGCACCCTGCGCAACGGCGACAGCGACAGCTGACCGCACCGCATCGAAGGGATGTGGGCACCATGAACGTCTTCCTCAGCACCTCCCTCCACCCCGCTACCGTCCCCTCCGGCCCCGCCGACCGCGCGCTGATCCCCTACCGGGAGCCGGCCGCCCGCGAGCCCGAGATCGCGACCACCCGCCGGTACGCGCGCCGCTACGCGCGCCGGGCGATTGCGGCCCACCGCCTCGCCGCCGTGCGAGGCTAAGAACCGGAGCACCCCGCACCCCCGGGCGGCACCCACCGCCCCCGACCCTCATCCCGCGAGGTGGAAGACCATGAGCCCCGGCGAGAACGGCGAGGCCCCCGCCCGCATCCTGATCGTGGACGACGAACCCGCGGTCCGCGAAGCACTCAGGCGCAGCCTCGCCTTCGAGGGATACGAGACCGAGCTGGCGGAGGACGGCCTGGCCGCTCTGGACCAGGTCGCCTCCTGCCGGCCGGACGCGATCGTCCTCGACGTCCTCATGCCGCGCATGGACGGCCTCACCACCGCCCGCAGGCTGCGGTCCGGCGGCACCACCACGCCGATCCTCATGCTCACCGCCCGCGACACGGTCGGCGACCGGGTCACCGGTCTCGACGCCGGCGCCGACGACTACCTGGTCAAGCCCTTCGAGCTGGACGAACTGCTGGCCAGGCTGCGGGCGCTGCTGCGGCGCAGCGCGTACGCGACGGTGACGGGCGGCGCCACCGGTGAGGAGAGCGCGCTGTCCTTCGCGGACCTGCGGATGGACACCTCGACCCGGGAGGTCACCCGGGCCGGCGTGCCGGTCGAGCTGACCCGCACCGAGTACACCCTGCTGGAGATGTTCCTCGCCCACCCGCGCCAGGTGCTCACCCGCGAGCAGATCCTCAAGGCGGTCTGGGGCTTCGACTTCGAGCCGAGCTCCAACTCCCTGGACGTGTACGTGATGTACCTGCGGCGCAAGACGGAGGCCGGGGGCCTGCCGCGGCTGGTCCACACCGTGCGGGGCGTCGGCTACGTACTGCGCTCCGCGGAGGGCAAGGGCTGATGCGGCGCATCCCGCGCTTCCGCTCGCTGCCGCTGCGGTCCCGGCTGGCGATCCTCACCGCGGCCGCCGTGGCGGTCGCCGTGGCCGCGTGTGCGCTGGCCTGCTGGTTCATCGTGGAGAAGCAGCTGATGGACCAGCTCGACGAGTCGCTGCGCGCGCCGGGCAACGCGGCCCCCGCCGCCCGGAGCGTGCTCGGCGACTACGGGTGCCTGAGCTCACCGCAGAGCGACACGTCCGACGGGCCGCTCTCCTTCAACCCCAACCACTCGTCCGTGCTGCTCGTCACCGAGGACGGCACGGGCTGCTGGGTGCTCGGCGACGAGATGCTCCCGGTGACGGAGGCGGACCTGGCCGTGGTCCGGGGGCAGTCCTCGGAGTCCCTGCAGACCGTGACCACGAAGGACGGCACGGAGATGCGGGTGCTGACGCGGCCCGCCCAGATCGAGTACTCCCGCCAGCGGACGGAGCAGGCCGCCATCTCGGTCGGCCGCCCGCTGGACGAGGTGACCGGCCCGCTCAACACCCTCGCCCTGATCCTGCTGGCCGTCAGCGGCATAGGGGTGCTCGGCGCGAGCGCGGCCGGCCTCGGGGTTGCCCGCGCGGGGCTCAAACCGGTGGACCGGCTGACCGACACCGTGGAGCACGTGGCGCGCACCGAGGACCTGAGCGTCCGCATCCCGGTCGAGGGCCGCGACGAGATCGCGCGGCTGTCGGCGTCCTTCAACTCGATGACGGCCGCGCTGTCCTCCTCCCGTGAACTCCAGCAGCAGCTGATCGCGGACGCCGGGCACGAGCTGCGCACCCCGCTCACCTCCCTGCGCACCAACATCGAACTGCTGGAACGCAGCGAGCTGACCGGACGGGAGCTGCCCGCGGAGGACCGCCGGGAGCTGATGCTGTCGGTGAAGGCGCAGATGGGCGAACTGGCGGCGCTCATCGGCGACCTGCAGGAGCTGTCCCGGCCGGACGCGGCGCACGGCGGCGCGCCCCCGCAGACCGTGGCGCTGCACGAGGTCGTGGAGGCCGCGCTGGAGCGGGCCCGGCGGCGTACCGGCCCCGACCTGAAGATCACCGCCGACCTTGCCCCCTGGTACCTGCGGGCCGAGCCGTCGGCCCTGGAACGGGCGGTGATCAACCTGCTGGACAACGCGGTGAAGTTCAGCCCGCCGGCCGGCACGGTCGAGGTGGAACTGCACGGCGGGGAGCTGACCGTCAGGGACCACGGTCCGGGCATCCCCCCGGAGGACCTCCCGCACGTCTTCGAGCGCTTCTGGCGATCGGCCTCCGCGCGCAGCCTGCCCGGCTCGGGCCTGGGCCTGTCGATCGTGGCCCGTACGGTGCAGCAGCTCGGCGGCACCGTCGCACTGCAGCACGCGCAGGGCGGCGGCACCGTGGCGGTCGTCCGGCTGCCCGGGGCGCGGACCCCGCCCCCCGAGGCGCCGGAGGGCACGCCGGCCGGCTAACCGGCGTGCCAGCGCTGGGCGTCGGCGGTGCCGACGGTGGTGAAGGAGAGGGTGGAGCCGGGGATCGAGCCGTCCGGCCGCATCGCGGTGCCGAGGTCGATCTGCGGGCGGACCCGGCCCAGCGAGTCGACCAGGAACAGCAGGTTCGCCGCGTTCCCGCCCTCGACCGACGAGCAGGCCCAGATGCCGAGGCCGCGGTCGGTGTCGCCGCGCGAGTCCAGGCAGAAGGCCGGGTCCGCGCCGTTGACCAGCAGGCCGCGCGGGTCCACCCGCCACTTCTGTGAGGCCGAGCCCGCGTCGCAGCCGGCGACGATGACGTCGTCCCCCTTGTCGAACTCCTCGTCCCGTACGTCCAGGCAGAGACCCGAGGCGTCGTTGACGACCTGGGCGTAGGCACTGCCCGGCACCTTCCGCGGCGGCCGGGTGCCCGGCGTGCGCGTCGGCGGTGCGGGCGACCGGGCCGCCGTCCCGCCCGGGCCGCCGGAGGCGCCCGCCGTACGGGAGGGGCCCGGCGTCGCGGTGGGGCTCGGGGTGACGGTCTGCGTGGCGGTCGCGGTGACCGTGACCGCCGGCGGCCTGGGCAGCACTCCGCCGTTACCGGTCGGGGCGGGGTGGTCGCCCGTCGCGTAGACCAGACCGGTGGCGGCCAGGGCGGCGACGGCGACGAGCAGCAGGGAGACCAGCGGCGAGGGGTAGCGGGTGCGCAGCCTCAGCAGCCGCTCCAGCGGGCCGGGCCGCCGGCGCCGGCGGGAAGTGCCGGGCGCCGCGGGCGGGGCGGGCGCGGTGGCGGGCGGCTCGGGGGCGGACCGGGCCGCCAGGTAGGCGGGCCCCGCCCAGCCGAGCAGGGCCGCGACCAGCAGCGGCCGGGGGTCGCGTTCGAGGGCGATCAGCGTCTCCAGCGCGCCGGAACAGCCCGGGCAGTGCGCGAGGTGCCGGTCCACGTCCGCGTTCTGCCGGGCGTCGTCGCGGCGGGCGGCGGCGTCGAGGAGCCGGCCGAAGCCCTTGCAGCGGGGGTCCTGGCTGCGGTCCAGGTACGTCCGCAGGTAGGCCTCGCGCAGCGCGTCCCGGGCCCTGGCGGTCAGGTCCGCAAGCTCCGAAGGCCGGTCGCCGGTGCACAGGGCGACGCCGGCGGCGCTCTCCCGCTCCACGACGGCGTGCCACAGCACGCCCTGGGTGTGCTGCGGCAGGGCGGCGAAGGCACCGGCCGGCACGGAGCGTTCGGCCAGGTGGAGCCGGGGGTGGACGGGCAGGCCCGGCAGGCCGGGAAGGCGCTGCTCGGCGCCGCGGATGTCGTCGATGAAGGCGGCGTACGCGTCGCCGAGCCGTTCGCGGCGGCTGCCGGCCGCCCACACGGCGGCGGCCTGGTGGACGAGCATCAGCAGCCGGTGCCGCCAGGGGCCGCGGGGGTCGACGCCGCGGTGCACCTCCTGCCAGGCCAGCGCGAAGGCCTGCGCGGCGAGTTGGCCGGCGGCGGCCCCGTCGCGGGTGCACAGCCGGGCGTAGCAGGCGACGGCGGGCAGGTGGCGGCGGCGCAGTTCCTCGGTCGCCGGGTAGGCGGTCGGCGCGCCGGCCCGTACCCGCTCGGTGAGGGCGGCGTCGGACAACTCCTCGTACACGGGCGCTTGGTGCTTCTGGGACACGGCGGACCACCCGGACACATCGATGGGTCTGGAGGGACGGGGCTGCCCATGGTGAAGCACAAGTTACTGCCGAGGAAAGTGTTCCCGCCGGTAACTCCCCGGCACCGGAAGGGGTAAGCGCTTCAGCCCACGCGCGGTCGCCGAAGGGTCACCCCGCGCCGCCGTTCCGGCTCAGCTGATCACGTGCGGCAGGAAGCGCGCGTACGTGTCGGTGACCAGGCCCGCCGACTCGCGGATGCCGAGCCCGGCCGCCTCGTCCGCCACGACCCAGGCGCCCAGCACCACGTGGTTGCCGTCGAACACGGGCAGCGGGGCCAGTTCCTGGTAGCAGCAGGGCTCGTCGGCGGGCGGCGCCGCGGCCTCGCCCGCCCGGTGCACGGTGACGCCCGCCCCCTCCCGGCCGAGCAGCGGCTTGGCGACCCAGCCCGTGGTCCGGGCGAGCTCACGGGGACCGTCGAGGTACGCGGCGAGGAGGTTGGGGTGGCCGGGGTAGAGCTCCCACAGGACGGCCAGCAGCGCCTTGTTGGAGAGCAGCATCTTCCAGACGGGCTCGATCCAGCAGGTCGTGCCGGTGCCGCCGCCGTTGTCGAGGGTGTCCAGGACGTGACCGCCGAACTGGTCGGTGGCCAGCCATTCCCAGGGGTAGAGCTTGAAGCAGCTGCGGATGAAGCGCAGCCGGTCGTCGACGAAGCGGCCGGACAGCTCGTCCCAGCCGATCGCCTCCACCGACAGGGCGTGGGTGTCGAGACCGGCCTGTTCCGCGGTCTCCCGCAGGTAGGCCACCGTCATCAGGTCCTCGCCGAGCTCGTCGGCCTCGGTGTGCGCGAAGTGCACCGGTCCGGGCGGCAGCAGCGGGGCCTGGCGCCGCCACGCGTCGACGAGGCGTTCGTGGAGGGAGTTCCACTGGTCGGCGCCGGGGAAGCGGTCCTCCATCCAGAACCACTGGGCGCCGGCCGCCTCCACCAGCGAGGTGGGGGTGTCGGCGTTGTACTCCAGCAGCTTCGCCGGGCCGGTCCCGTCGTAGCGCAGGTCGAAGCGGCCGTAGAGGGAGGGGAGTTCCGCGCGCCGCCGCCATGACTCGGCGATCCGCCCGGCCAGGCGCGGGTCGTGGACGCCGAGCTCGGCGAAGCGGCCCTCGGCGACGATGTGCTCCGCGGCGGCGAGGCACATCGCGTGCAGTTCCTCGACGGTCTCCTCCAGGGCCTCGACCTCGGGGAGCGAGAACTCGTAGTAGCCGCTCTCGTCCCAGTACGGCCGCAGCGAGCCGTCGGGGTAGCGGGTCAGCGGGTAGACGACGCCCTGCTCCTCCACGGTCCGCTGCCAGCCGGGCCGCGGCTCGACGGAGTGCCGGCGCATCAGCCGCCGCCGGACCCGTGGCCCGAGCCGTGGCCGCCGAAGCCCCCGGTCTTCACCGACGACTTGTCGAAGCTGCCGCCCTTGGCCTTCCCGCTCCGGACGCTGCCGCCGTAGTAGTAGCGGCCGTGGCCGTGATCGTCCTCGCACTCCTTGGAAGGAAGCGTCCGGTAGGTCTCGGGGTCGACGCAGCGCTTGTCGGGTTCGGAGCCGCACGCGGTCAGCGCGGCGGCGAGCACGCCCATGCCGCCGAGGATCACCGTGCCGGACCTGAACCGCCGTCGCCCCGTAGTCGTCATGTCCACAGCGTAGGCAGCGGAGGCCCGCAGCACGAGGGCGGGGTCGCGGGCGCCCTGGCGAGAACGGCCGGGAACGGCCGGGGGCGGCCGTCGGTGTCGACGGCCGCCCCCGGTGCGGTGCGCGGTCGCGGGACCCGCCCGCTCCCGCCGCGTGCTACTGGACGATCGTGATGCGGTCGGCCGCCGGGGCCGCCAGCGGCGCGGAGGCCGAGGAGTTGGCGGTCAGGTAGGCGTTGAGCGCGGCCAGGTCGTCGCCGCCGACGAGCTCGTTCGTCCCGTTGGCCAGCTCGGCGAAGCCGTCGCCGCCGCCCGCGAGGAAGTTGTTCATCGCGACGCGGTAGGTGGCCGCCGGGTCGATCGGGGCACCGTTCAGGCGGATCGAGCCCGCGACGACGCGGTCGGCGCCGGACTTGGTGAGGTCCAGCGTGTAGGTCAGGCCGGCGGAGATCTGCAGGATCTTCGGGGCGGCCGCGTTGGCGCCGCTGACCTGCTGCTGCAGCACGGTGACCAGCTGGGCGCCGGTCAGGTTCCGCAGGTTGACCGTGTTGCTGAACGGCTGGACCGCGAAGCCCTCCGCGTAGGTGACCACGCCGTCGCCCTCACTGCCGGTGGCCTTGTGCACCAGGTCGGTGCGGATGCCGCCGGGGTTCATCAGGGCGAGGTCGGTGTCGGGGTCGAGCGACTTGCCGTAGGCGAGCTGCGCGTCGGCGATCAGGTCGCCGAGCGGCGACTCGTTGCCGGCCCGGTTGATGTCCTGGGAGATGTAGCCGACGGTGCGGCCCGCGACCGGGGCGGCCAGCGTCTGCCAGCGGCCGATCAGCGCCGTCAGGTCCGCGGCCTTGCTCTGGGTGCGGTCGACGACGTGGTTGGAGCCGCTCACCGAGGCGCGCACGATGTCGTGGGTGCGCAGGTCGTACTTCATGTCCAGCTCGGTGAAGAGCCGGCCGAAGGAGGCCGCGCTGGTGACCAGGCGGTCGTGGCCCTTGGGGTCCGGGACGGTGCAGACGTACGCGTTGTGCGTGTGGCCGGTGACCAGCGCGTCGACGTCCGCCGAGGTGTTCTTGGCGATGTCGACGATCGGGCCGGACAGACCGGTGCCCGCGCCGCCCGCGTCGCAGTTGTAGTTGTACGCGGAGGAGGCGGGGAAGCCGCCCTCGTGCACGAGCGCGACGACGGCGTTGACGCCCTGGCGCTTGAGCTCCTTGGTGTACTTGTTGATCGTCTCGACCTCGTCGAGGAACTTCAGGCCCTTGACGCCCTCGGCGGAGACGATGTTGGGGGTGCCCTCGAGCGTGACGCCGATGAAGCCGACGCGGACGCCCTTGACGTTCTCGATGGTGTACGGCTTGAGCAGCGGGCGGCCCGTCTTCTCGTTGACGACGTTCGCCGAGAGGATCGGGTAGTCCGCGCCCTTGAACGTGCGGCCCTTCTCGTAGCAGCCCTCGACCGGGTGGCAGCCGCCGTTCTGCAGGCGGAGCAGCTCGTCCTTGCCCTCGTCGAACTCGTGGTTGCCGACGCCGGTGACGTCCAGGCCCAGCTTGTTCATGGCCTCGACGGTGGGCTCGTCGTGGAACAGGCCGGACAGCAGCGGGCTGGCGCCGACGATGTCGCCCGCGGCGACGGTGAGCGAACGCGCCTGGCCCTTGCGGGCGGTGCGCAGGCTGGAGGCCAGGTACTCGACGCCGCCGGCGTCGATCGTCTTGGTGGTGCCGTCCGCCTGGAGCTCGGTGACGCGGCCGGAGGAACCGGCCGGGGGCTCCAGGTTGCCGTGGAAGTCGTTGACGGCGAGCAGCTGGAGGTCGACGGTCCGGCTGCCGTGGCCGTGACCTCCGTGGTGGGTCTCGTGGGCCTGGGCGGTCGGGCTCGCTATGACGAGCGCACCGACCGCGGCCAGGCCGGCGGTCGCGGCGGCGACGCGGCGTGCGCCACGGTGACGCGGGTGGGTCACAGACATGGGTCCCCTTGGACGTGGGCGATGGACGTGGGCGATGGAGGTGGGACGGAGGACGGCGGCAGCCTATGGTCAACGCGCGTAGTTGTCAGTGGCTTTGCGGTTACGGGCAGGTTTCGACTGATCGGTACATGTCGGATCTCCGGGGATGACGTCTCGCATCTCGGAAGGATCTGTCTCGCCATTCAAACAAGCGGCATAGTTGGATCCACCACCGACCGAGGAGGTGCACGCCATGCGCCGCCGCTGGCTGATGCTCGCCCTGGGCACCGGGGCGCAGACCGCCGCCTGCGCCTTCGTCTACGGAGTCCCCTACCTGGCCGCCGCGTTGCGGGACACCGCACGGGCTTCTCATCGCCTGCCCCACCGCCGGGCTGGTCGCCGCCCTCGTCGCCTGGGGCGCCGCCGCGGACCGGTACGGCGAACGCGTCGTGATCGCCTCGGGCCTCGGCGGCGCCGCCGTGCTGCTCGCCCTCGCGGCCGGCCCGGTGGGCGCCGGGCACGGCACGACGGCACTGGGCGCGCTGCTCGCCCTGGCCGGAGCCGCGGGGGCCTCGGTGTACTCCGCGAGCGGACGCCTCGTCATGGGCTGGTTCTCGGCTCGGGAGCGCGGACTGGCCATGGGCATCCGGCAGACCTCCACTCCGCTCGGCATGGGCGTGGCCGCGCTGACCATGCCGTCGCTCGCGGCCGCGCACGGGGTGCGCGGCGCCTTCGGCTTCCTGGCGGCGGTGTGCGGGGCCGTCGCCTGCCTGGTCGCGCTGTTCGCCGCCGACCCGGCACGCCCGCAGGCCGCTCCCGGGGCCTCCCCGGCCGTCAACCCCTACCGGGGCTCGGCCACCTTGTGGCGGATCCACGGCGCGGGCGCGCTGCTGGTCGTACCGCAGTTCACGGCGGGAGCCTTCGCCCTGGTGCTGCTGGTGGACACCCGGGGCTGGTCGGCGGTCGGCGCCGGGCGGCTGATCGCCCTCGCGCAGGTACTGGGGGCCTGCACCCGGATCGCCGCCGGACGCTGGTCGGACCGGGTCGGCAGCCGGCTGCGGCCGATGCGGCAACTGGCCGTCCTCACCGCCGTGGTGGTCTCGGCGGCCGCCCTGACCGCGGCCTTCCCCTCGCCACTGACCGCGGCCGCCCTCGTAGTGTCCGTCGGGATCACCGCCAGCACCAACGGGCTGTCCTTCACCGCCACGGCCGAACGGGCGGGCCCGTCCTGGTCCGGTCGCGCCCTCGGCGTCCACAACACCGGCCAGAACCTGACCGCCGCCCTCGTCCCTCCGCTGAGCGCCGCCCTCATCTCGGCCACCGGCTACTGGCCCGCCCTCGCCGCCGCGGCGGTCGTGGCCTGCGGTGCGGCGGCACTGGTGCCGATGGACACCTCCCGCACCCCCGCGGTCGTAAGCTCGGTCCCATGACCGACGCAGCAGCACAGCAGACCGCCGTGGGCCCCCGCCGGATCGAGACCCTCGACGAGCTGAGCCCCGGCCGGGCCGACGCGGTCCTCGCCCTGATCGAGGCGGCCGCGGAGGTCGACGGCCAGGCCGCGGTCTCCGAGCAGGGCCGGCTCCACCTGCGCGGCGGCGCCCGTGAGGGCGTTACCCACCTGCTGGTCGAGAGCGACGGCGCGCTCGTCGGGTACGCCCAACTGGAGGACACCGACCCGGTCGAGGCCCCCGCCGCCGAGATGGTCATCCACCCGGCGCACCGCGCGCAGGGCCACGGCCGCGCGCTCGGCCACGCCCTGCTCGCCACCTCCGGCAAGCGACTGCGGGTGTGGGCGCACGGCGGCCACCCCGCCGCCCGCCACCTGGCCGGACTGCTCGGTCTCGCCCTCTTCCGCGAGCTGCGGCAGCTGCGCCGCCCGCTGGCGGAGGGAGCCGGCGCACCCCCGCTGGGCGAGCCCGTGTACCCCGCCGGCGTCACCGTGCGCACCTTCGTCCCCGGCCGGGACGACGCCGCCTGGCTGGCGGTCAACGCCGCCGCCTTCGCGCACCACCCCGAGCAGGGCAGCCTCACCCAGCGCGACCTGGACGACCGCAAGGCCGAGCCCTGGTTCGACCCGGCCGGCTTCTTCCTCGCCTTCCGCGGCGACCGGCTGGCCGGCTTCCACTGGACGAAGGTGCACGCGCGCGAGCGCCTCGGCGAGGTCTACGTGCTGGGCATCCACCCCGAGGAGCAGGGCGGCGGCCTGGGCCGGGCGCTCACCCTGACCGGGCTGCGGCACCTCGTGCACGACCGCGGCCTGCCCACCGCGATGCTCTACGTCGACGCGGACAACGCACCCGCCCTCGCCGTCTACGAACGCCTCGGCTTCACCACGCACGAGGTCGACCTGATGTACCGCACGGAGACCTGAGCCCCGCCGCCGGGCGGTCCGCCCCCCGGACGGGCCATCGCCCGGCCGCGGGCCGGTCCGCGACGGATCCGCGACGGATCCGCGGCAGGACGGCGCGGGGGGGGCCGCCGGGGAGCCCTCGCGGGGCCGTCGCGGTGACCGCCCGGTCACGGCCGGTACGTACGGCGATTTCCTGACCGCCACCTGCCCGTTACCGGCGATTCAAACTCGCTTGCGAGCATCTGTGAATGCAGACGCCCGCCGCCACCTCCCTCCCCCCTCTCGACCTGCCGGTATCCCGGCTCGCCGGGGACAATGGAGGCATGGTCGGTGGCCGGGTTCCGCGCGCCGCCGTCCAGCCGAACGACGTGCCGGATCCGGAGGAGGGCTCGCACCCATGGCCTCGATGAATTTCCCGACGAACGCCCGGACCGAGCGGTCCGGCTCCGGTACCACCCCGGCCGAGTCCGATACGCCGGAGGAGCAGTCCCCGGCCTACGGCCGGCCGCACGTCGTCCCGCCCCTGCACCCCGAACTGAAGCGCCTGGACGGCCTGTCGACGGTGCCGCGTCCCGCGGAGAACAGCGGCGAGGCCCGCCCCGCCGACGCCGCGGAGGACGAGGAGCCGGAGGAAGAGCTCCCGCTGAACCGCTTCCTGGACCGCGAGCAGAGCTGGCTGGCCTTCAACGAGCGGGTGCTGGAACTCGCCGAGGACCCGGAGACGCCCCTCCTCGAACGGGCCAACTTCCTCGCCATCTTCGCCAGCAACCTGGACGAGTTCTTCATGGTCCGGGTCGCCGGCCTGAAGCGCCGCATCACCACCGGCGTCGCCCAGCGCTCGGCCTCCGGCCTGCCGCCCACCAAGGTGCTGGAGAACATCCTCAGCCGCGCCCGCGAGCTCATGGCGCGGCACGCCGCCTGCTTCCAGAACGACGTGGCCCCGGCACTCGCCGAGGAGGACATCCACATCATCCGGTGGAACGACCTCACCGAGAAGGAGCAGGCCCGGCTCTTCACGCTCTTCCGGAACAAGATCTTCCCGGTCCTGACCCCGCTGGCCGTCGACCCGGCGCACCCGTTCCCGTACATCTCCGGCCTGTCGCTGAACCTGGCCGTCACCGTGCGCAACCCGGTCTCCGGGCACGACCACTTCGCCCGTGTGAAGGTCCCGCCGATCCTGTCCCGCTTCCTCGAGGCCGGCCCGCAGCGCTTCGTCCCGCTGGAGGACGTCATCGCCGCGCACCTGGAGGAGCTGTTCCCGGGCATGGAGGTGCTGGACAGCCACATGTTCCGGGTGACCCGGAACGAGGACCTGGAGGTCGAGGAGGACGACGCGGAGAACCTGCTCCAGGCACTGGAGAAGGAGTTGCTGCGGCGCCGCTTCGGGCCCCCGGTCCGCCTCGAGGTCGAGGAGTCGATCGCCCCGCAGGCCCTGGACACGCTGGCCCAGGAGCTGAACATAGAGGCCGCCGAGGTCTACCCGCTGCCCGGGCCGCTCGACCTGACGGGGCTGTTCGCGATCGCCGGACAGGACCGTCCGGAGCTGAAGTACCCGAAGTTCGTCGGCGGCACCCACCCCGACCTGGCCGAGGTCGAGTCCGCGCACGCCACCGACGTCTTCGCGGCGCTGCGCGAGCGGGACGTGCTGCTGCACCACCCGTACAACTCCTTCTCCACCTCCGTGCAGCGGTTCCTGGAGCAGGCCGCGCAGGACCCGGACGTCCTGGCCATCAAGCAGACCCTGTACCGCACCTCCGGCGACTCGCCGATCGTCGACGCCCTGATCGACGCCGCCGAGGCCGGCAAGCAGGTCCTGGTGCTGGTCGAGATCAAGGCGCGCTTCGACGAGCAGGCCAACATCAAGTGGGCCCGCAAGCTGGAGGAGGCGGGCTGCCACGTCGTCTACGGCCTGGTCGGGCTTAAGACGCACTGCAAGCTGTCGCTGGTGGTCCGCCAGGAGGGCGACACCCTGCGCCGCTACAGCCACGTCGGCACCGGCAACTACCACCCGAAGACCGCCCGGCTCTACGAGGACCTCGGGCTGCTGACCGCCGACCCGCAGGTCGGCGCCGACCTGTCGCACCTGTTCAACCGGCTCTCCGGCTACTCGCGCCGCGAGACGTACAACCGGCTGCTGGTGGCCCCGCGCAGCCTGCGCGACGGGCTGGTCTCGCGGATCCTCGCGGAGATCGCCCACCACCGCGAGGGCCGGCCCGCGTACATCCGGATCAAGGCCAACTCGATGGTCGACGAGGCGATCATCGACGCGTTGTACCGGGCCTCCATGGCCGGCGTGCCCGTCGACGTCTGGGTGCGCGGCATCTGCGCGCTGCGCCCGGAAGTGCCGGGCCTGTCGGAGAACATCAGGGTGCGCAGTGTGCTCGGCCGCTTCCTGGAGCACTCCCGGGTCTTCGTCTTCGGCAACGGAGGCGACCCCGAGGTGTGGCTCGGCAGCGCCGACATGATGCACCGCAACCTCGACCGCCGGATCGAGGCGCTGGTCCGGGTCTCCGACCCGGCGCACCGGTCCTCGCTGAACCGGCTGCTGGAGACCGGAACCTCGGACTCCACCTCGTCCTGGTGGCTCGGTCCGGACGGGGACTGGACCCGGCACAGCACCGACGCCGAAGGGCGTCCGCTGCCCCACATCCAGGAGATGCTCATCGATGCGCGGAGGCGCCGGCGTGGCCCAGCGACACCCTGACACGGCAGCGACGCCCGCCGGCCTGGCCGCCGGCGGGCTCCCCGACCGTGAGGCCGGTGCGGTCCTCGGACAGTACCTGCGGGACGAGGCGACGGCCTTTCTGCGCGCGCTGGCACCACGCGAGGGCGACCCCGGCCGTCCCCAGGACGACACCGCCGAGACCGGCCGGCAGATGCGCCGCTCGGCCCGCCGCATCGCCGGCACCCTGCACACCTTCGGCTCGCTCACCGATCCCGGCTGGGCCGACCCGCTGCGGGGCGAGCTCGGCTGGCTCACCGACACCCTCGGCCGCGAGCACCGCTACGCCGCCCGGCTCGGCCGGCTGATCGGCGCTCTCCAGCGGCTGGCCTCCGCCGAGGACGCCGGGGGCATCCCCGCCGCCCCCGTCCCCGCCGACGACGACCTCGGTCTGTGGCTGCCGGTGCCCGGTGCGCCCGACCCGGCGGCCCCCGAAGCTTCCCGCGAGCGCCTCAACGGCGTCGCGGACGCCCCGCGCGGCACGGCGGCCGCGCCCGCGGCCACCGAGATCCCGGAACCGGTGGGCGCGGCGGCCCTCGCCGCGGGGGCCCGTCGTTCCCCCGCCCCCGCCCAGGCCGGCGAACGCGGCGGCGCCGGGAGCGGTCCGCTCGCCGTGGGCGCGGCCCGGGCCGGCGCCCTGCTGGAGCGTCAACTCACCCTCGCCCGGACCCGGGCGCACTCCGCGGCCCTGCAGGCCATGGGCTCCTCGCGCTTCCACGCCGTCGTGGACGCGGTGGCGGTGCTCGCCTCCGAGGTGCCGCTGTCCCCGGCCGCGCGCAAGCCCGCCGCCACCGTGCTGCCGCTGCTGGCGGAGCAGGCCCACGCCCGGCTCAACGAGACCGCGGCAGCGCTGCCGCTGACCCGCGCACGCCACCCGTACAACGGCGAGACGCTCCATGCCGCGCTCGCCGGCGAACTGTCCGCCGAGCGCCAGGACGCCGCGTGGAACCGGGTCCGCGTCCTGCTGCGGCTGCGCCGCTACGCTCAGGAGGTCCTCGCGTACGAGGACGGGGACTCCGCCGCCCGGCTGTCCGCCGCGGCGCGGGTGCTGGAGCAGCACCGGGAGGCCGCGGAGGCGGCCGCCGCCGTCACCGCCGCCGCCCGTACCCCGCGGATCGCCCCGGCCACCGCCTACGCGCTGGGCGTGCTCCACGCCGACCAGCGCCTGGAGGCGGAGGCGGCCCGGTACGCCTTCGCCCACCTGTGGGCGCGCTGACGCGTCCGGCACGTCCTGCCCGTCCGCGGAAGCGGCCCGACCCGCGACCCGCAGCCCGGAAAGGAGCACCGCCATCGCCGCCACCGGTACCGCGGGCACCCCGATCCTCGCCGCCGGGGCGGTGCTGTGGCGCCGCTCCCCGGTCGACGGCGGCCTGGAGATCGCGCTGATCCACCGTCCCAAGTACGACGACTGGTCGCTCCCCAAGGGCAAGTTGAAGCGCGGGGAGACCGCGCTGGACGGTGCGCTGCGCGAGGTCAGGGAGGAGACCGGACTGGACTGCGTGCCCGGCCGGGTACTGCCCTCCTCCACCTACCTCGTCGAGGGGCGCACGAAGATCGTGCGCTACTGGGCGGCCGAGGCGCGCGAGGGCTCCTTCGCCCCCAACCGCGAGGTCGACCGGATGGTCTGGCTGCCGCCGACCGCCTCGCGCAACCGGCTCACCCACGAGCGGGACCGCGTCGTGCTCGACGCGTTCCTGCGCGGAACGGGCATGTGACCCTGGCACGCTGAGACGTATGCCACTCGGTGTGGGCTACAGCACCGCACTGATATGCGAGGTTCACCTTGCGTTCACCCTCGGCCGTCGACCACTTCACCTGATCTGCCTAATTTCGGCCTTACCGGTGAGCGAGCAGCCGCCGGGTGGATGCAGAAATCCATACCTCTGCTTCGCCGTCCACCGGCGGGCTTCAGGAAGGAATCACCAAAGGTGAAGCTTCAGCGTAAGAGCGGGCTCCGCGCCCTGGCCGTCGGCGCGGTCGCGGTCTCCGGTGCTCTCATGCTCACTGCGTGCGGTTCGGACGACAACACCAACGCCGGCGGCGACAGCAGCAAGGCGCCCTCCACGTCGTCCAGCAGCATCAAGTGCGCGGACAAGGGCGGCCAGCTCCTCGCTTCCGGCTCCTCGGCGCAGCAGAACGCCATGGACGCCTGGGTCCAGAACTACCAGCAGGCCTGCTCCGGCGCCCAGATCAACTACAAGGCGTCGTCCTCGGGCGAGGGCATCATCGACTTCAACAACGGCACGGACGGCTTCGCCGGCTCCGACTCGCCGCTGAAGCCCGAGGAGGTCGAGGCCTCCAAGAAGATCTGCGCCACCGGCACCGGCATCAGCATCCCGATGGTCGGCGGCCCGATCGCCATCGGTTACAACGTCTCCGGCGTGGACAACCTGGTCCTGGACGCCCCGACGCTGGCCAAGATCTTCGACTCGAAGATCACCAACTGGGACGACGCGGCCATCAAGAAGCTGAACCCGGACGCCAAGCTCCCCAGCAGCAAGATCCAGACGTTCCACCGTCAGGACGAGTCCGGCACCACGGACAACCTCACCAAGTACTTCAACGGTGCCGCCAAGGACGCGTGGCCGTACGAGCACGCCAAGGCGTGGGCGGGCAAGGGCGGCCAGTCCGCCGCCAAGTCCGCCGGTGTCGCGGCCCAGGTCAAGCAGGTCAACGGCTCGATCGGCTACTTCGAGCTCTCCTACGCGACCGCCAACAGCATCAAGACGGTGAAGATCGACACCGGCGCCTCCGCCCCCGTCGAGGCCACCGCCGACAACGCCTCCGCCGGCATCGCGCAGGCCAAGGTCGTCGGCACCGGCGCCGACCTGTCCCTGGACATGTCCGCCGCGTACACCACCAAGGCCGACAACGCCTACCCGATCGTCCTGGTGACCTACGAGATCGCCTGCGACAAGGGCAACAAGGCCGAGACCCTTCCGCTGGTCAAGTCCTTCCTGGGCTACACCGCCTCCGAGGAGGGCCAGGCGATCCTGTCCGAGGCCGGCTACGCGCCGCTCCCGGCCGAGATCGCCACGAAGGTCCGCTCCACCGTGGACGCCCTGTCCTGACCCAGTCGACCGGCCCCGCGACACACGTCGCGGGGCCGGTCGCACTTCCGGTGCACCGCCGCCGGGGGAGCGATCCCCCACCCAGACCGGAGTAGAAACCGATGGCTATAACTGCACAGAACCCCACCCCGCCAACGACCGCGAGGCACGCCGGGGCCAACGTCACGCGCATCGGCGACAAGGTCTTCTCGGGGCTGTCCCGAGGGTCCGGCATCCTGCTGCTGGTGATCATGGCGTCGATCGCGGTCTTCCTGACGATCCGCGCGATCAACGCGATCTCCAAGGACCACGGCAACTTCCTGACCACCTTCGAGTGGAACGCCAACGCCAACCCGCCGGTCTTCGGCATCGCGGTGCTGGCCTACGGCACGATCGTCAGCTCGATCATCGCGATGGCCATCGCGGTCCCGATCGCGGTCGGCATCGCGCTGTTCATCTCGCACTACGCGCCGCGCCGCATCGCGTCCCCGCTGTCGTACATCGTCGACCTGCTCGCCGCCGTGCCCAGCATCATCTACGGCCTGTGGGGCGCGCTCTTCCTGGTCCCGCACATGACCGGCCTGAACATGTGGCTGGACGACTACCTCGGCTGGACCGTCGTGTTCGAGAAGGAAGACCCGCAGGGCGCCGCCCGCTCGATCTTCACCGTCGGCATCCTGCTGGCGATCATGATCCTCCCGATCATCACCAACGTCAGCCGTGAGGTCTTCCGGCAGGTGCCGCGGATGCACGAGGAGGCCGCCCTGGCCCTCGGCGCGACCCGCTGGGAGACCATCCGCATGTCGGTGCTCCCCTTCGCCCGGTCCGGCATCATCAGCGCCTCGATGCTCGGTCTCGGCCGCGCCCTCGGCGAGACGATGGCCGTGGCCACGGTGCTGTCCGCCGCGCCCATCCTGTCGATCCACGTCCTGGACCCGGTCGGCGGCACCTTCTCCCAGAACATCGTCGCCAAGTTCGGCGAGGCCAACGAGTTCGGCCGTGACGCCCTGATCGCCTCCGGTCTGGTGCTGTTCGTCATCACGCTGCTCGTCAACGGCGCCGCCCGCGCGATCATCGCCAAGCGCAAGGAATACTCGGGGGCCAACGCATGAGCCACGCAGTCGCAGACAAGCGCACCGCCCCCGTGGTGCCGCAGCGCGCCCTGGCCCAGCGCCGGCTCCCGAAGTGGGCCCCCGCGGGTATCGCGGTCGGCGCGATCGTGCTCGCCGTCGGCATCGGCCTCGGCGGCGGCCTGGACAGCAAGATCCAGTGGGGCCTGATCGCCGTCCTGCTGTTCGTCCTCGGCACCTACGCGATCGCCGCCGCGGTCGAGGGCCGCCGCCAGGCCAAGGACCGCGTCGCCACCAGCGTGATCTGGGCGTCCTTCGTCCTCGCGGCGCTCCCGCTGTACTCGCTGATCCAGACCACGGTCAGCAAGGGCGTCAAGATCCTCGACGGCGCCTTCCTGTCGCACTCCATGAACGGCGTGCTGACCATCGGTGAGGGCGGCGGCGTCTACCACGCCATCATCGGCACCCTGGAGCAGGTCGGCATCGCGACGGCCATCGCGGCCCCGATCGGCATGCTGACCGCCGTCTACCTGGTCGAGTACGGCAAGGGCCGGCTCGCCCAGGCGGTGACCTTCTTCGTCGACGTCATGACGGGCATCCCGTCGATCGTCGCGGGTCTGTTCATCCTGTCGACCTGGAACCTGCTGCTGGGCTTCGGCCCCTCGGGCTTCGCCGGCTCGATGGCCCTGGCCATCCTGATGATGCCGGTGGTCGTCCGCTCCACCGAGGAGATGCTCAAGCTCGTCCCGAACGAGCTGCGCGAGGCCTCGCTGGCGCTCGGTGTCCCCAAGTGGCGCACCATCGTGAAGGTGGTCGTCCCGACCGCGATCGGCGGCATCACCACGGGCGTCATGCTCGCGGTCGCCCGCATCGCCGGTGAGAGCGCCCCCATCGCGCTGTTGGTCTTCGGCAACAACCTGATCAACAACGACCCGTTCAACGGCCCCCAGGCCTCGCTGCCGTTCTACATCTACCAGCAGTACCAGAACGGCAACGACGCCAGCTACGACCGGGCGTGGGCGGCGGCACTCGTGCTGATCGCCTTCGTCATGATCCTGAACCTCCTGGCCCGCGGCATCGCGCGCTGGAAGGCCCCGAAGACCGGTCGCTGACGCGGCCAACATCAGCGACCCAAGGATTGCGAGCAACACCACCATGGCCAAGCGAATCGATGTCAGCGGACTGTCCGCCTACTACGGCGGCTTCAAGGCGATCGACGACATCTCGATGAACATCGAGCCGCGCACGGTGACGGCCTTCATCGGCCCCTCCGGCTGCGGCAAGTCCACCTTCCTGCGCACCCTGAACCGCATGCACGAGGTCACCCCCGGCGGCCGCGTCGAGGGCAAGGTGATGCTGGACGACGAGAACCTGTACGGCGCGGGCGTGGACCCGGTCTCCGTGCGCCGCACGGTCGGCATGGTCTTCCAGCGCCCCAACCCGTTCCCGACGATGTCGGTCTACGACAACGTCGCGGCCGGCCTGAAGCTCAACGGCGTCAAGCGCAAGAGCGACCTCGACGCGATCGTCGAGAAGTCGCTGGTCGGCGCCAACCTCTGGAACGAGGTCAAGGACCGCCTCAACAAGCCCGGTTCGGGCCTGTCCGGCGGTCAGCAGCAGCGTCTGTGCATCGCCCGCGCCATCGCGGTCGAGCCCCAGGTCCTGCTCATGGACGAGCCCTGCTCCGCGCTCGACCCGATCTCCACCCTCGCCATCGAGGACCTGATCGGCGAGCTCAAGGAGCGCTTCACCATCGTCATCGTGACCCACAACATGCAGCAGGCCGCGCGCGTCTCCGACCGCACCGCCTTCTTCAACCTCTCGGCGGTCGGACAGCCCGGCAAGCTCATCGAGATCGACGACACGGAGCGGATCTTCTCCAACCCCTCCGTCCAGGCGACCGAGGACTACATCTCCGGCCGCTTCGGCTGATCGGTCCCGCAGCCGCCCACAGCGTCCTGCGGTGCTGCATGGCGGTGCCACCGCAAGGCGAAGGGCCCGCTCCCCGTTCGGGGGGCGGGCCCATTTGCGTCGTGACCGGGAAAGGCGGGAGGCGGGGGGGGGGGGGCCGGCCCCCCCCCCCCCCCCCACGCCCCCCCGGGGGGGGGGGGGCGGGGGCCGCCGCGTCACCCAACCACCCCGCCCCCCCCACCAAAACCAACCCCCCC
>NZ_JBIBGK010000017.1:150872-166430 GCF_042956445.1 Streptomyces sp. NPDC008238
CCACGGCGAGGGCCCCGCCCCCGGTGGGGGGGGGGGCCCATTTTGGGTGGTCCCGGGTAAGGGGGGGGGGGGGGGGCGGGGCCCGGCCCCCCGCCTCCTCCTCGTAGCGCTCCCGGTGTGCTCCGGGCCGTGCGCGCGGTTCAGCCGAAGGCCGCGTGCACCACGACGTAGACCAGCGCGGCCACCAGCGCCGCGGCCGGCATCGTGATGAACCAGCCGGTCACGATGTTCTTGGCGACGCCCCAGCGGACGGCGTTGACCCGCTTCGTCGCGCCCACGCCCATGATCGCCGAGGTGATGACGTGGGTCGTGGAGATCGGCGCCTTGAAGATGTAGGCCGTCGTGTAGAGGATCGACGCCGCGGTGGTCTCCGCGGCGAAGCCCTGCGGCGGGTCCAGCTCGATGATCTTGCGGCCGAGGGTCCGCATGATGCGCCAGCCGCCCGCGTACGTACCGAGCGAGAGCATCGCGGCGCAGGCGAACTTCACCCACAGCGGGATGCCGTCGCCCTCCTCCTGGACGTCGGCGATGGTCAGCGCGAGCACCACGACGCCCATCGTCTTCTGCGCGTCCTGCAGCCCGTGGCCGAGCGCCATGCCCGCGGCCGACACGGTCTGCGCGATGCGGAAGCCGCGCTTGGCCTTGTGGGGGTTGGCCCTGCGGAAGAGCCACAGGATGGCCAGCATCACCAGGTAGCCGACGACCAGGCCGACGATCGGCGAGAGGAACATCGGCAAAATGATCTTGTCCACCACCCCGGACCAGATGACCCCGGTGCCGCCGGCCATCGCCGCGCCGACCAGACCGCCGAACAGCGCGTGGCTGCTGGAGGAGGGCAGGCCGTAGTACCAGGTGATCAGGTTCCAGACGATCGCCCCGACCAGCCCGGCGAAGAGGATGGCCATGCCGGTCTGCCCGTGCGGCGTCTCGATCAGGCCCTCGCTGACGGTGTGGGCGATGCCGGTGCCCAGGAAGGCGCCGGCGAGGTTCATCACCGCGGCCATCGCCAGCGCGGCCCGCGGGGTCAGCGCCCTGGTGGACACGGAGGTGGCGATGGCGTTCGCGGAGTCGTGGAAGCCGTTGGTGTACGTGAAGAAGAGCGCGACGGCGATGGTCACGACCAGAGAGAAGGTCTCCACCGCGGTCAGGACTCCTTGACCGCGATGGTCTCCACGGTGTTGGCCACGTGCTCGAAGGCGTCCGCCGCCTCCTCCAGGACGTCCACGATCTGTTTCAGCTTCAGCACCTCGATGGCGTCGTACTTGCCGTTGAAGAGGTGGGCCAGCAGCTTGCGGTGGATCTGGTCCGCCTGGTTCTCCAGCCGGTTGACCTCGATCCAGTACTCGGTGAGGTTGTCCATGGTGCGCAGGTGCGGCATCGCCTCGGCGGTCAGCTCGGCCGCCCGGGCCAGCACCTCGATCTGCTGCTCGACCCCCCGGGGCAGTTCCTCGACCTGGTACAGCACGACCAGGTCGACGGCCTCCTCCATGAAGTCCATGATGTCGTCGAGGGACGAGGCCAGCGAGTAGATGTCCTCACGGTCGAAGGGCGTGATGAAGGAGGAGTTCAGCTGGTGGAAGATCGCGTGCGTCGCGTCGTCGCCCGCGTGCTCCGCGGCACGCATCCTTTCGGCGATCTCCGAGCGGGTGGCCGAATCGGCCCCGAGCAGTTCCATGAGGAGCTTCGACCCTGTGACGATGTTGTCCGCGGATGCGGCGAACATGTCGTAGAAGCTCGTCTCCCTGGGGGTCAGACGAAAGCGCACGTGAAGTCCTCGGAATACATCGGTTTCGGTCGCATTGATGCTAGGCGCATCATCCGGCCACAGCTAACCGGCGTCCTACAGTGTCGCTCATCGGCGAGGGTGCGCCCCAGCAGGGGTTCTCCGCGCACCCTCGCACATGGGGGCGAATTCGGTACGATATACCCGGCCGGGGTATAGGGGGCAGGAGGGACATCATGACAGTCACCGAGACCGGTGGCGCCGAGGAGCAGGCGCAGTCGCCGGCGGACGCCGCCGGGCACGCCGACACCGCCGGGGACAGCTCCCCGGAGCACGGGCACGAAGCACACGGGCACGAGGCGCACCAGCACGGCTACGCCAAGCAGAAGGACCAGCACCTCAAGCGGCTGCGCCGCATCGAGGGGCAGATCCGCGGTCTGCAGCGCATGGTGGAGCAGGACGTGTACTGCATCGACATCCTCACCCAGGTGTCGGCCGGTACGAAGGCTCTTCAGTCCTTCGCTCTCCAGTTGCTGGAGGAGCACCTGCGGCACTGCGTCGCGGACGCCGCGGCGAAGGGCGGACCGGAGGCCGACGACAAGGTGGCCGAGGCCACCGCCGCCATAGCCCGGCTGCTCCGGAGCTAGCGACCGGCCCCCGCCGACCGCCTGGTCCCCTGCGCGGGCACGCGGGGGCCCACGTTCAGCACCTCGTCGATGCGCTCGGGACTCAGCCGTTCCTCGGTCGTCGCCGACGCCGCGATCATCAGCTCGCAGCACAGCTCGATCTCCGCGAGGGCCACGTGGACCTGGTCGTCCTGGTCCAGGAGCCACACCGCCACGTGCACCACCTCCTCCCCGCCCAGCGTAGGGACCGGTGCACGGTCCGTGCATGACACGGACGGGCCATTTCGGCAAGCCTCAGGGGCCGGTCGCAGAAACGATCTTCCCCGTGTAGATGTCGGTCCCGCGGGGCAGGGTGACCCGCACCGGCGCCCCGAAACCATACATCCCGGTGGTCGAGACCACCGTGACCTGGGTCGGCGCGCCGCGTGCGCCGGCGCCCGCCCCGTTGCTGAAGGTGAAGCGCTGCCGCACCTTACGCAGCCGGCCCTCCTCGTCGAGCCAGGCGTCGAAGGGCACCCGGGTCACGGTGAAGCCCTCCGCCGCGGCCGCGAGCTCGGCCCGTACCAGCGGGGAGGCGAGCCGAGCGGCGTCCGCGATGTCCGTGACCCCCCGGTAGTGGCGCACCCGCACCCCGTCCAGGGTCTCCGTCCCGGTCCGCCGCACCTCCCGCGCCGCCCGCAGCAGCTCCGCGGCCACCAGGGGGTCGGTCGCGCCGCCCGTGACGAGGTTGCCGTCCGGCAGCCGGGTCGTGTCGACCCGCACCCACTTGTCGGCGGGCACGCCCTCGCCGCGGTTCTTCATGTAGAGGGCGCCCGGCGTCAGCAGCTCCGTGACCGGTTCGTGCTCCGCGTCACCGGCCGCGTCCGGCGGGAGGACGACCTGGAGCCTGCCGCGCCGCTCGGCGTAGTCGAAGACCCCGGTCCCCGTGATGGCGATCCTCGTGCCGCCGCTGGCCATCTCCATCGACGTGACGACCTTCGAGGTGCCCCCGGCGGCCAGCGAGTCCACCGCCTGCCGCAGCGTCTCCCCGGGGTCGCCCGGGAGGCTGTCCACCTCGGCGGCCTGCCCGCGGGCCGAGCACCCCGCCACCGCCAGCACGCACAACCCGAGACCCACGGCTGCCGCGGTCGCCCGGCCGAGCTGCCCCATCTCCGCCAACCCCCTGCACCATTTGCCGCGCCTCGGACGTCGTCGGGCATAACGAGGGTCAGGGCACCGCGTCACGGCCGGTAGCTTTGTTCCGTGCCTCCCAGCGACCCGCCCGCGCCCGAGCACCGGGCCGGCACCACGGAGAAGGGCGCCTTCTCCCATGCGACCTGCGTCTGCGGCTGGCGGGGCCCGGCCCGCCGCGCCCGCGACCGCGCCCGACGCGACGCCACCGAGCACGAGCGGGACTGACCGCCGCCTTCCCGGCGGACGTCCCCTGCGGACATCCCCGGCGGACGTCCCCGGCGCACGTCACATCCCTCCTCCGCAACCGGTCACCTGTTCCCCACCGTCCTCACGGACGACCACACGGGGGGAAGCGGAGCGGGAGGCCCCACCTTGAACCGACGAACTTTGATCCGCGGCGGCGCAGGCATCGCCGCTGCGGGCTGGCTGACCGCGGCCTGCACCCCGGACGGCGGCCGCCCCGCGCACGCGAACAGCCCCGCCCCCGGCACCCCCGGCACCCCCGCGACGTCCGGAGGCGCCGCCCCGCCCAGCGCCTCGCCGACCGCCCGCCCGGACTGGAAGGCCCTCGGCGGCGCCCTGGACGGCCGCCTCGTCATGCCCGACGACGCGGACTACGCCACCGCCCGCCTGCTGTACAACACCCGCTTCGACGGACAGCGCCCGGCCGCCGTGGCGTACGTCTCCGGTACCGAGGACGTCCGCGAGTGCCTGGACTTCGCAGGCCGTACCGGCGTCCCCGTCTCGGTCCGCAACGGCGGGCACTCGTACGCCGGCTACTCCGGCGGCAAGGGCCGGCTCGTGCTCGACGTCTCCTCGATGTCCTCGGTGGGCCTGTCCGGCGGGTCGGCGACCGTCGGGGCCGGCGCGAAGCTCATCGACGTCTACACCCGGCTCGGGGCGAGCGGACGCACCCTGCCGGCCGGCTCCTGCCCGACGGTCGGCATATCCGGCCTCACCCTCGGCGGCGGCCACGGCGTGCTCAGCCGGGCGTACGGACTGACCTGCGACAGCCTCACCGGCGCCGAGATCGTCACGGCGGGCGGCCGGGTGCTGCGCTGCAGCGCCGACGAGAACCCGGAGCTGTTCTGGGCGCTGCGCGGCGCGGGCGGCGGCCAGTTCGGCGTCGTCACCAAGCTGACGTTCGACACGCAGGCCTCGCCCCAGGTCGTCACCGGCTACCTGAGCTGGCCCTGGAGCAAGGCGGCCGCCGTCCTGCGCGCCTGGCAGGAATGGGGGCCCGGCCAGCCCGACGAGATCTGGTCCGCGCTCCACCTGGACAAGTCGGGCACCGGCTCCCCGCAGATCAGCATCGCCACCGTGGGCATCACCTCGCGCGACGGACTCGCGAACGCCGTCGACCGGCTCGCCGACACCATCGGCGCCTCCGCGACCAGCGTCTCCCTGCACCCGCGCAGCTACCTCGACGCGGCCCTCGCCTACGCGGGCTGCTCGAACCTGAGCACGGCCCAGTGCCACCTGCCCGGCGCCACCCCGGGCCGCAGCCCCTCCGGCCGCCTCGGGCGGGAGACGTACGCGGCGCGCTCCGACTTCTACGACCGCTCGCTGTCCGCCGCGGGCATCCAGACCCTCCTGTCCCAGGTGGAGGGGCTCCGCTCCGGCTCCGGCAGCGTCTCGCTCACCGCGCTCGGCGGCGCCGTCAACCGCGTCGCGCCCACGGCCACCGCCTTCGTGCACCGGCGCTCTCGCTTCCTGGCCCAGTACATAGAGTCCCCCGGCACCACGAACTGGCTATCCGGGCTCCACGCCGCCATGCGCCGCCACGCCTCCGGCGCGGCCTACCAGAACTACACCGACGCCACGCTGACCGACTGGCGCTCCGCCTACTACGGCCCGGCCGCCGACAAGCTGACCCGCCTGAAGGCGCGCTACGACCCCTCGCGGCTGTTCAGCTTCCAGCAGGCGCTCTGAGCCGTCCGCACGCCGGCGGAGCCGTCAGGCGGCCAGGTCCTTCTCGACCGCCGACGGCTCCGGGTAGGGCTCGCCGCGGCGGGCCTCCGGCCGGCCCGGCGCCTGCACGAGCACGCCCAGCCGGGAGTCGGCCACGGCCTTGGCCAACGGGGTCAGCAGGGCCAGCGCCGCCGGGGCGAGCAGCAGCGCCACGGCCGTGCCGAGGGCGAAGCCGCCCAGCACGTCGGTCGGGTAGTGCACGCCCATGTAGACCCGGCAGAAACCCTCGGCCAGCGCCACCGCGACGGCCGCCAGGCCCCACTTGCGGCTGACCATGAACAGGCCCATCGCGACGGCCATCGTCAAGGTGGCGTGGTCGCTGACGAAGGAGAAGTCGGTCTTCCCCTTCACCAGGACGTCGATGCCCTTGTGCTCGACGAAGGGCCGGGGCCGGTCCACGAAGTTGCGCAGCGGCACGTTGAGCACCAGCGCGATCGCCGCCGCCAGCCCGGACCAGATCACGCCCGCCACGGCCGTCGGCGCCTCGGCGCCGCTGCGGCGGGCCACGCGCCACCAGCACCAGCCGGCGATCAGCACCATGAGCACGATCAGGCCGTACTCGCCGACGGCCTCCATCACACGGTCGAACCAGCGCGGCGCGTCCTTGGCGAGCCCGTTGATGTCGCGGAGCAGGCTGACGTCGGGGTTCGAGCCGTCCAGCGAGAGCTCTGCCACCGGTGTCCCCTAACTGTCTTCCGCCGCACCCCCGTGCACGTCCGCGTGGGAGTCGATTCTCCCCCGTCCAACGGGCGGCACGGTACGTCGCGTTCCGGTCTCCACCGGATGATCACCAAGGCGTTATCGAAGGGAGACACGTTCCCGCATGCCGGGACCCGGTGTTCCCCCAGGGCGACGCCGCGGCGGTCACACCGCCGCCGCGCCCGCCGCCGTCACGCGCGTCGCTCCGATGTAGTCCGGGGTGTCGATCTTGTCGAAGCGGATCACCGCGCCCGTGTAGGGAGCGTTGATCATGTAGCCGCCGCCGACGTAGATCCCCACGTGGTGGATGGACCGCGGGTCGGTCAGGTCGTACGCGAAGAAGACCAGGTCGCCCGGGAGCAGCTCGTCCCGCTTCGGGTGCGGTCCGGCGTTCCACTGGTCGTTGGCCACGCGCGGCAGCTCGATGCCCACCGAGTGGTAGGCCGCCTTCGTCAGGCCCGAGCAGTCGAAGCGGCCGTCGTGCTCCGGCGTGCCGTTGCCGCCCCACAAGTACGGCGTGCCCAGCTTCTCCTGGGCGTAGTAGATCGCGCCCGCCGCCTGCCGCGACGGCCCGACCGGGCCCACCGGGGCCGCGAAGCTCTTCTGCAGCGTCGTGATGATCCGGACGTAGTTCTGCGTCTCCCGGATCCTCGGCACCCCGCCGGACCTGATGACCCGGTACGCGCCGGCGTTGTAGGCGGCGAGCATGTTCTCGGTCGGGTCGCCGGGGACGTCCTTGACGTAGCGGGCCAGCTCGCAGTCGTACGAGGCCGCCGAGGGGATCGCGTCCGCCGGGTCCCACACGTCGCGGTCCCCGTCCCCGTCGCCGTCCACGCCGTGCGTCGCCCAGGTGCCGGGGATGAACTGCGCTATCCCCTGCGCCTGCGCCGGGCTCTGCGCCCGCGGGTTCCAGCCGCTCTCCTGGTACAGCTGGGCCGCCAGCAACGCCGGGTCGATGGCGTCGCAGAGGTTCCCCCACTTCTGCACCAGGTCCTGGTACGCCGACGGCACCGCCCCCCTGGCGAGCGTCACCGCACCGCCGCCGCCCGTCAGCTTCGCCGCGACCAGGTACGTGCCGACGACGAGCAGCATGACGAACGACATGAACAGCCCACCCACGACCCCCGACACCAGCCAGGCCTTCCGCGCGGTCCGCGAAGCCGCCGTCACCCGCCCCACCCCTTCGTCGCTTCACCCTGCCCGGCACGGAAGGTGACGGTGCGCCAGGCCCTGGGGAGCATCCCCACCCTCAGCGCCGCCAATCGTTGCCCTCCGCTCACCACCGTGATACACAGAGTAGTCAACAATGTCTCATCGAACACCGGATCGCACGCCAGTGTGTCCAGTCTGACGGTTGCGGCCCGGATCACACGGGGGAATCGGCCGAGAAAGTCGCTGAGTCGACATACGTCGGCGGCATCCTCCGCCAAGATAGACCTTGGCTCCTTGCGCCCCGGCGAGGACGTCAACTGATCTAGCGTGGTGGTGAGTTCTCATGTTCCTGGCGGCCGAGAAGGGCGATATCAACACCATCATCGGTGGAATCGCCCCGGACTGGGGGCCTTTCGGTTCCCTGGGGAACGAAGCACGCGTCATGATCGAGGTGGTCATGGCAGTGGCGATCCTGCTCTGCCTGGCCATTGCGATCTGGGGCGCGGCGAAACAGCGCATCGGAGCGACGGCGCTCCGCGACACCTTCAGTGCGGAGCAGGGCAAGGGACTGATCATCGCCGGCCTGACCGGCGTGTTCATCATCGGCTCCCTCGGCACGCTCTTCACCATCGTCTACGGGATGGCGGTCTAGCGACCACGCGTCGGACTCCGCACCATCCCCCGCGCACTGTCCCCGAGGGGCCCGTCCCGGCCCCGCACCCCACCCGAGGCTGTCTGCTGATGCCCACTCACCCGATGACCCCCGAGGGGGCGAGCCCCCGATGAGCCTCGGCCAGGACGGCCCCCCGACCCGTACCCGTCTCCCGGAGCCCCCACCCGGCACGGGCGGGCCCTCCCGCCGTCCGCAGCGCTCCAGCCGCAACCTCGTCACGGTCGTCGGCGTCGTCGTGCTCCTCATCGCCGCCATCGCCTTCGCCAACCGCGGCGGCGGCTCCCCGTCCGGCTCCGCCCGCAGCGGCGGCCAGGACGGCGGCACCTCCAACGGCGCCCGCAGCCGGCCCACATCGCCCACCGGCACGAAGCCGGTGGACGGCAAGAACGCGGGCATCCCCACGGGATTCGCCCGCACCGACCAGGGCGCGCAGTCCGCCGCCGCGAACTACGCCGTCGCGCTCGGCTCCGACGGCATGTTCGACGAGGCCCGGCGCGCCGCCATCGTCGGCACCGTGTACGCCCCCGACGTCGCTGCCAATCAGCGCGGCGACTTGGACAAGGTCTACTCGGACCCGACCTTCCTGAAGCGGATCGGCCTCGATGACAGCGGAGTACCGCCTCAGGGCATGACCTTCGTCTCCCGCACGACCCCGGTCGGCACGCGGCTGAACGACTTCAGCGCGAACTCCGCGGTCGTGGAGGTCTGGTACTCCTCACTGTTCGGGCTCGCGGGGGCAGGTTCCACCAACCCCGTCTCGGAGAGCTGGTACACCAACACCTTCCAGCTCAAGTGGGTGGACGGCGACTGGAGGATCGTCGACTTCGAGCAGAAGGACGGCCCGGTTCCGGTCGGCCGGGACCAAGCCGCCTCCTCAGCCGAGGACATGTCGGACGCCGTCAACGGGTTCGGGGGGTTCACCTATGCCCGGTAGCCGCCGCACCCTCACACTCGCCGGTGTCCTGACCGGAGTCCAGACCGCTGTTGTGCTGTTCGCTTCACGGGCGATGGCCGCACCCTCACCCACGCCGACGCCCAACAACAGCAACGACCCCTGCGACCTGATCCGCGGGCCCGCACGCGACTACTGCGAGGGCGGCTCCGGGTCCAAGAACACCCCCAGCGTCGCGGACCCGCTCGACCCCCTGGACTCACTCGCGCGCGGCTGCGCCGACGCCGCCTCCTGGGTCATCGACGGCCTCTCCAAGGCCGTCAACAAGACCGCCGCCGTGGACTTCACCAACAAGGCGTTCCTCACCCAGTACGCCGTCGTCTTCGCCGCCTCCACCTTCCTCACGCTCCTCCTGTGGCTGCTGGCCGTCGCCAAGCGCGCCGTACGCGGGGTGCCGCTGACGGAGGCCCTGACCGAGGCGGTCGGCTTCCTCTGGCTCACCGTGATCGCCTCCGCCTTCACGCCGCTGATCCTCTACACCGTCGTGTCGGCGACCGACGGCATCACGGAGGTCATCGCCTCGGGCACGGCCGCCGACACCGACACCTTCTTCGGCTCGTTCCAGGACGCGCTGACCAAGGACTCCGACATCGGCGGCGGCCCGATCATGCTGATCGTCGTCTCCCTGGTGTCCGTGCTCGCCGCCGGCGTCCTGTGGCTCGAACTCGTCATCCGCGCCGCCCTGCTGTACGTCGGCGCGCTGCTCGGCACCGCCGTCTACTCGGGCCTGGTCGACAAGAACATGTGGCACCACGTGCGCCGTTGGGCCGGGATCATGATCGCGGTGATCCTGGTCAAGCCGGTGATCGTGGTCGTGCTGGGCCTCGCGGGCGCGCTCAGCGGCTCCGACGGGCCCACCGCGTTCGGCGCCGTCGTGTCGGGCCTGGCCATCATCCTGCTGGCCATCTTCGCCAGCGCGATGATCTACCGCTTCGTCCCCGGCTTCGGCGACGACGTGGCGAGCCTGCGCAGCAACCGCAAGGCGAGCGCCGAGTCCCAGGCCGCCGCCGTCATCTCCTCCCCGGCCGCGCTGGTCAAGCAGGGCATCAAGACGCACAGCACCCGCGGCGGCCCCCAGGAGCAGGCCTCGGGCGGCGGTGCCCAGCCCGCGAACGCCGTGCCCAGCGGCATCGCCGCGCACAGCAGCCGCACCGGCACCGCTCCGGCACCGGCCCCCGCGCCGCGCACGAACCCTGACCGCGGCAACGGCGGCGGACCCAGCAGCAAGACAGCAGGAGGCGAAAGCCGGTGACGTCCCAGCCCTACGCCGCACCGCAGCAGCGCCGCACGTACCTGATCGGCAAGGCCCGTCCCAACGCCATCGTCGGCAAGAACCGCGAGACCGGCGAGATCGCGCTGATCATCGTCGGCGCGTTCCTCGGCATGATGTGCGGCCTGCTGATCCCCGTGCTGCCGCTGCGCATCCTGGGCCTGACGGGCTGGCCGCTGCTCGCGTTCGCCGCCGTCTACATGCCGTACCGGCGCCGCACCTTCTACCGCTGGTTCGAGATCAACCGCAGCTACCGCCGTACGCTGCGCTCCGCCGGGGCCTACCGATCCTCCGCCGCGGAGGCCGGCACCCGGCTCGACGGCCGCGAGGTGGAGATCGGCCCGCCGCCCGGCATCGGCCGCATCACCTGGCTGTCGGCGCCGTTCGGCCCGGACGAGATCGCCGTGCTGCTGCACGTCGACCGGCGCACCGTGACCGCCGCCATCGAGATCGAGGGCCCCGGCGTCGGCCTGCGCGACAGCGAGGACCAGGAGGCCCTGGTCGATCGCTTCGGCACGCTCCTCAAGCACGTCGCCAACGGGGACGGCTTCGTCACCCGGCTGCAGATGCTCGCCCGTACCCTGCCCGCGGACCCCGACGCCCACGCCAAGGACGTCGCCCAGCGCGGCGACGAGCGGGCCGAGCAGTGGCTCAAGGACTCCTACGACCAGCTGCAGTCGATGGTGTCGACCTCGTCCGAGCAACACCGCGCCTACCTCGTCGCGTGCATGCACTACAGCCGCGAGCTCGCCGCCGAGGGCAACGCCATCGCCCGCGCCGCCGGCGGCGGCCGCAAGTCCCTGGACAAGGACGCGGGCATCGCGGCCGTCATGGCCCGCGAGCTGACCGACATCTGCGCCCGCCTCACCGAGGCCGACATCCGGGTCCGGCAGCCGCTCGGCCAGGCGCGGCTGGCGTCGCTCATCCACTCCATGTACGACCCGGACCACCCGATCGACCACATCCAGGCGATGACCCGCCGCAACGCCTGGCCGGCCGAACTGGACGCCACCGAGCCCACCTACCTCCAGGCCAAGACCCGCGAGTCGGCCACCCGCGCCCCCTGGAACCACTCCACGGCCTGGGTCAAGGAGTGGCCGCTGACCCCCGTCGGCGTCAACTTCCTCGCGCCGCTGCTGGTCCACACCCCGGACGTGATCCGCACCGTCGCGGTCTGCATGGACCTCGAGCCGACCGACGTCGCCATCGAGCGGATGCTCACCGAGAAGACCAACGACGACGCCGAGGCCAGCCGCGCCGCGAAGATGAACCGGGTCGTGGACCCCCGCGACATCGCCCACCACACCCGCATCGACCAGCGCGGCGAGGACCTCGCCTCCGGCGCGGCGGGCGTGAACCTGGTCGGCTACATCACGGTCTCCTCCCGGTCCCCGGAGGCGCTGGCCCGCGACAAGCGCACGATCCGCGCCTCGGCGGGCAAGTCGTACCTCAAGCTGGAGTGGTGCGACCGGGAGCACCACCGGGCGTTCGTCAACACGCTCCCGTTCGCGACCGGCATCCGCCGCTGAGGGGCCGGGAGGTAGCACCATGCGCCTGTGCGCACTTGACGCCCCGTCTCCAGGGACGGCGCTAATGGGAAGGACGACAGGGACAACGATGCCACGCCGGAGCCTGCGCCCCAGGCGCGACGACCGCTGACGCCGAGGAGGCGCTCCACCCATGGCCATGCTGGACCCCCTCGCAGCGATCACCGACGCCTTCACCAGCTTCCTCTTCGGCAAGGTGGAGACCACCCGACTCCCCGTCCGCACCTCCACGGGCCAGGCCCAGGCCGTCTACATGCCGACCGCCGCCCCCGGCCTGGGCGACTCCGGCGTGATCATCGGCCGCGAGGTCTACTCCGGCAAGGGTTACATCTACGACCCCTTCCAGCTGTACGGGCAGCAACTCCCGGCCCCCCACTGGCTGGTCCTCGGCGAGTCCGGCAACGGCAAGTCGGCCCTGGAGAAGACCTACGTCCTGCGGCAGCTGCGCTTCCGCGACCGCCAGGTCGTCGTCCTGGACGCCCAGGGCGAGGACGGCGTCGGCGAGTGGAACCTCATCGCCAAGGCACTCGGAATAACTCCCATCCGCCTGGACCCGATGGCGGCCCTCGACGGGGGCATCAAGCTCAACCCGCTCGACCCGGCGATCACCACCACGGGCCAGCTCGCGCTGCTCCGCACGATCATCGAGGTCGCCATGGGCCGCGGCCTGGACGAGCGCTCCGGCTTCGCGCTGAAGGTCGCCCACGCCTACGTCCACGAAACGGTCACCGACCGGCAGCCGATCCTCACCGACATCGTGGACCGGCTGCGGCACCCCATGGCCGACTCCGCCGAGTCGATGAACGTCGACCTGGAGGACGTCCGCGCCTGGGGCCTGGACGTGGCCCTCGTCCTGGACCGGCTCGTCGACGGCGACCTGCGCGGCATGTTCGACGGCCCCACGACGGCCGGCATCGACCTCGACGCCCCGCTGATCGTCTTCGACCTGTCCCACATCGACCGCAACTCCATCGCCATGCCGATCCTCATGGCGATCGTCGGCGTCTGGCTGGAGCACACCTGGATCCGCCCCGACCGGAAGAAACGCATCTTCCTGGTCGAGGAGGCCTGGCACATCATCAACAGCCCGTTCGTCGCGCAGCTCTTCCAGCGGCTGCTGAAGTTCGGCCGCCGGCTCGGCCTGTCCTTCGTCGCCGTGGTCCACCACCTCTCCGACGTGGTGGACGGCGCCGCCGCCAAGGAGGCCGCGGCGATCCTCAAGATGGCCTCCACGCGCACCATCTACGCCCAGAAGGCGGACGAGGCGCGCGCCACCGGCCGGGTGCTGGGCCTGCCCCGGTGGGCGGTGGAGATCATCCCCACCCTCACCCCCGGCATCGCCGTCTGGGACGTCAACGGCAACGTGCAGGTCGTCAAACACCTCATCACCGAGACCGAACGGCCGCTGGTCTACACCGACCGCGCCATGACCGAGGCCTCGGCCGACGAGGACGACGGGACGGGCGGCTTCGACGAGTCCCGGGTCTCCCTCGACAAGCACATGGCCGACGACGCGGTGGCCTGAACGGGGACCTGACCATGGCGAGAGCGCAGCACCACGGACAGGAGAGCGAAGGCGGGATCCCCGACGGGCTGATCCTCGGCGTCATGGGCTTCCTGCTCGGGATGACGATCCTGGTGTGGACGGGCACCGGGGTGGCGGGCCTCGTCTCCCACGGGGCGTGGCCCGCAGAGGTGCACTTCACGCGCACCCCCGTCGCCATGCGCCACCTCATCGCCGAACCCCACGACATCGCCGGGGCCTGGCGACCCGCCCCGCCGGAGGGGCTGCCCGGCTCCGGGCTGTTCTGGGGCGTGTTCATCGGGCAGTTGATGGTGCTCTTCGTCCTCACGGTCTTCGTGATGGGCGCCATCGCCCGTACCCGGCTGCGCCGCGCGGCACGGCGCGCGGCACGCCGTACGGCCGCCCTGAAGGCCGCGGAGGCGGCCGAGGAGGCAGCGACCCCGGTCCGGGGCCCGCAGGCCCCGCAGCGGCCCGTGGAGGCCCCGGAGACGGCCGCTGCGGGGCCGGAACCCGTACCGGTGGGCCCGGCCGCCGCGCCGCCGGCGCCCGCCACCGCCCCCACGGCCGGTCCCGCGGGCCCCTCCGCCACCGCCGACCGCGAACTCACCCGCACCTACGCCGCCTTCGCCGCCCTCCGCAGCGACAAGGGCAAGCGCCTCGTCCAGCCGGCCGTCCTCAACGCGGCCGGCCCCGTCCTCGTCACGACCGCCGACCCGGACACCTTCCACCAGACCGTCGGCAACCGCGCCAAGCTCGGCCCGGTCCACGTCTACGACCCGGCCCACCTCGTCGACACCCCGGCCCGGCTCCGCTGGGCCCCGCACTCGGGCTGCGAGGACGTCCCCACCGCCGTCACCCGCGCCCGCGCCCTCCTCTTCCCCGTACGGCCCCGCGCCGCGGTCGACGCCGCGATGTTCGACGCCGCCGAGACCCTGCTGCGCTGCTGGCTGCACGCCGCCGCCGTCGACGGCCAGCCCTTCCGCCAGGTGCACCGCTGGGCGGGCGGCTCCTCCGGCCAGGACGCCGTCCGCATCCTGCGCACGCATCCCCGGGCCGCCTCCGGCTGGAGCGGCGAGCTCGAGTCCGTCCTCCACGCCCACGCCCACCGCCGCGACGCCGCCCAGGCCCTGGTCCACCGCGCCCTGGAGTCCCTCAACTCCGTCCACATCCGGGACGCCTGCAATCCGGGACGCGCCGACGGCCTCGAGCTGGAGTCATTCCTCAAGGATCTGGGCACGCTCTATGTGGTGGGCGAGCCCAACGAGGACCCGCGAACCCACCCGGGTGCGATGCCGTTGCTGACCGCACTCGTCTCCAGCGTGGTCGAGCACGGCCGGCGCATGGCCGCAGGGTCACCCTCCGGTCGGCTCGACCCACCAATGACCCTGGTGCTGGACGACATCGCCGCCCTCGCCCCGATCCCGGAGCTCCCCGACCTCCTGGCCACCGGCACCTCCGCGGGGCTGCCCACCCTGGCCGTGCTGCGCTCCCCCGAACAGGCCCGCGACCACTGGCGCGCCCCGCTCTGGCATCGCGCCGACACCCGCCTCGTCCTCGGCACCCAGCCCCCCGCCCTCCTCGAAGAGGTCCCGGACGCAGTGCGGTTGCCCTAGCGCACCGACTACGGCCGCTCCAGCTCCATCTCGTACTCGGTCTGCGACTCGTCCAGCGGGAACGCCATCGTCCGTCCCGTCCCGACGAAGCCGAGCCGCTTGTAGAAGGCCTGCGCGCGGTTGTTGTCCTCGTGCACCCACAGTCGTACACGCCGCACCTGCTCCGGCAGCTCCCACGACCACGCGATCGCCGCACCGAGCAACTCCGCGGCCAGTCCGCCGCCCCGGAACTCCGGCCGCACGTACACACCCACCAGGTGCGTCTGCGGGACGGCGAACTCCTCGCCCGTCTCCACGAGTACGGCCACATTGGCGACGCGTTCCCCGGCCTCGTCCTCCGCGATGAACGACTGCGTGCGCGCCCGCTCCCGCCACACCGCGTCGTCGAACGCGGCCTCGGTGTCATGGGTGTTGACGAAGGCCACGCCGGCAGCGGGGTCCTTGAGCGCCTCGAGCCGCAGGGCCCGCTGGGCACGCCATTCATCGGGACGGGATGCACGTATGGTGTAGCTGCTCATACCGCGATGGTACGCAAAAAAGCCCCGGCTCCCGAGTGATTAAACTCGGGAGCCGGGGCTCAATATTTGTTCGGCGGCGTCCTACTCTCCCACAGGGTCCCCCCTGCAGTACCATC
>NZ_JBIBGK010000018.1:0-160210 GCF_042956445.1 Streptomyces sp. NPDC008238
GGCCGGCGTCGGCGCGGTCCAGGCCGCCGATGATGTTGAGCAGGGTGGTCTTGCCCGAGCCCGAGCGGCCCTTGAGCGCCACCAGTTCCCCGCGGGCCACCGAGAACGACACCCCGCCCAGGGCGTGCACCGCGGTGTCCCCGGCACCGAAGGTGCGCACCAGGTCCTCGACCACGACCATCGCCTCGGAGGCCGCCCCGTCGCCCGCCGGGCCCTCACGCCGTTCCAGCAGTCCCTCACTCATGCCGGTCAGCATAATGGGGGGTCCCCGCCTGCGAGGAAGGGCTTTCGCACGCGGGTGCGGAAGCCCCGGCGCCTGACACGTGTGACAGCATGCTCGCGCGCGGGACGGCGGCAGGCGAAGGAGACGCGTTGAGCACGGCGAGCACGACCGGTACGGCGAGCACGGAGGCACTGGCAGCGGTCACCGCCAACTTCCGCCAGTATCTGATGGGCTGGGGCGGGACCCGGCGCGAAGACGGCGGCCTCGACCGCTACCGCAGCGGTCTCGCCACGCCGCAGTTCAACGGCGTGGTCCGGATACGGTCCCTGGAGGCGCTCGACGGGGCGGTGGCCACCGCGCGCACCGAACTCGCGGGCGTCCCCTGGTGGTGGTGGGCCGGCCCCGACAGCCCCGAGGGCACTTCCGCCGCCCTGACCCGGCACGGCGCGGTCCCGCTCGGCGCCCTGCCCCTGATGGTGCGGCCCGTCGACCACGCACCCGACCCCCAGGACCCACCGGCCGGCCTGCGCGTCGAGGCGGTCGCGACCCCGGACCGGCTGGCCGGGCTGGTCGGCACGTACCGCACCTCCATGGGCATCGCCGCCGAACTCGAGTCCGGGCTCGTACGGTCCGAGACCGAACGGGCCGACAACGCGGACATCGTGCGCCTCGCCGCCGTGCTGGACGGTGACGTCGTCGGGACCACGGTGGTGATCACGGCGCAGGGCGTCGCCGGCATCTTCCTCGTGCACGTCGCCGAGTCCCACCGCCGTCGCGGCATCGGCGCCGCACTGACCACGGCCGCCCTCCGCGTCGCCCACGAGCGCGGCACCGGCCTCGCCGCCCTCCTCGCCAGCCCGGCCGGCGAGCCCCTCTACCGCCGCTTCGGTTTCACGACGGTCTCCGAGTACCGGCTGTTCACCCTGCCCGGCTGATCCCCCGGCGCGGACAGGGCCCCGGCTGCGGCGCCGGTCCTCAAGCGGACGGTGCCAGGCTCCGCAGGACGTCGAACTCGTTGCCCTCGGGGTCGGCCATGACCACCCAGCTCCGGCCGGTGCCCTGGCCCACGTCCACCTTCGTGGCGCCGAGGGCGAGGAGCCTGGCCACCTCGTCGTCGGTACTGCCGTCGACCGGGCTGACGTCCAGGTGGAGCCGGTTCTTCACGGCCTTGTCCTCGGGGACCCGGATGAACACCAGGGTGGGCGGCATCTGGCGGGCCCGGACCTCCTCGACGGTCGGCACCCAGGAGCCGATCTCGACCTTGTCCTCGCCCCGGTCGATGACCTCGAAGTCCAGTACCGCGCACCAGAAGGCCGCGAGGCGCTCCGGATCGTGGCAGTCGACGGTCAACTCGGTGAACCTGCTGGTCATTTCTCCCCCAAGCGGTGCGGACGGGTGCTCAGCCTAGGGGGTCGTCGCGACGGGGCACGCGGACGCCGGCGCCTTGAAGAAGAAGGTCGTCGGCCTGAGCATGCCCGCGGGGTCGGCGGCGTGGCCGGGAACGGTGCCGTAGGGGGTCCAGCCGGCGGTGCGGTAGAGGCGTTCCGCGGGGCTGTCCGTCTCGGTGTCGAGCAGCAGAAGCGCCGCGCCCGCGGCCGCCGCGGCGTGTTCGGCGGTGGTGAGGAGGGCGCGGCCGAGGCCGTGGCCGCGGGCGCGGCGGTGGACCATGAGCTTGAGCACCTCGGCGCGGTGGCGGCCGTTGGGCTTCGCCTCGTGGGCGAGGCTGACGGTGCCGGTGACGCCGGCGGCGTCGCGGGCGGCCCAGACGACCAGGTCGCCGGACGCGACGGCGCGGGCGCGGGTGCGCCACCAGGCTGCCGCCTCGGCGTGGGTGAAGGGGGCCAGGAAGCCGAGGGAGGCGCCGCCCTCGACGGCGTCCACCAGGAGGGCGGCGAGGCCGTCGACGGCGTCCGGGAAGGCCGCGGCGGACAGCGGGTCGATGGTGTGCACGGGGGCGGGGGCGTCCTTCACGGCAGTACGACCACCACGGCGTACCGCGCGCGATCCGGGCCGGGGCAGCGGAAGCGGGAGGCGCCCCAGAGTCGGTAACGGAGGCAGTCGCCGGGGGCCAGGCGGTGGGCGCGGTCCTGGACGGTGACCTCGAGCGTGCCCTCGCGCAGCCACACGTGGTGCTCGAGTCCGGCGACGGGCGGCCCCTCGTACGCGATGTCCGCGCCCGGGTCCAGCACGCCCTCGACGATCTCGGCGCGCAGCCCCGGCTGCGGCGGGGAGACGGAGCGCCGCTCGAAGCCGGAGGGGGCGTCGGTCCAGACACGCTGGTCCGCGGCGCGTACGAGCTGGGCGGGCTCGCTGCCGCTCTCGACTTCGGCCAGCAGTCGCGACATGGTGCGTTCGTACGCGGTGCACAGGCGCCCGAGGAGGGCGGCCGTGGGGCTGATCTCGGCGCGTTCGAGGCGGGAGAGCGTCGAGCGGCTGATTCCGGTGCGCGTGGCGAGCTCGTCCAGGGACCAGCCGCGTTCGTCGCGCAGCTCGGCGAGGCGCGCTGCCAGGCGCGCGTCGACCGATGCGGGATCGATGTCTCTCACATCCGGGACGATATCCGATGTCGTCGAGCGGGTGCCGGTGCTCCGCCCGCGACGGCGCCCCGGGCCCTGCCCCCACCCCTGCCCAGGCCCCTGCCCGGGGCCGTCACGGGCCGTTCGCCCGCGCCGTGTACCGTCGCCGACGGGGTCGAGGCCGGATGGTTCGCGCCGAGGCCTGCAGGTGGTCCCTCGGGGACCACCGTCCCGTACGCATGGAAGAGGTACGCACCGCATGACCACCGAACCGTTGCGCATCGGCGTGCTCGGCGCCGCCCGTATCGCCGGGGCCGCCATCGCCGGCCCGGCCCGCACCACCGGCCACCGCCTCGTCGCCGTGGCCGCCCGCGACCGCTCCCGGGCCGCGGACTTCGCGGCCGAGCACGGCGTGGAGCGCGTGCTGGACACGTACGCCGACGTCATCGCCGACCCCGAGGTCGAGGCCGTCTACAACCCGCTCGCCAACGGCCTCCACGGTCCCTGGAACCTGGCCGCCATCGCGGCGGGCAAGCACGTGCTCAGCGAGAAGCCCTCCGCGAGCAACCTCGAGGAGGCCGTCGAGGTGCGCGACGCGGCCGCCAAGGCGGGCGTGGTCGTCATGGAGGCGTTCCACTACCTCTACCACCCGGTCGCCCGCCGCATGATCGAGCTGCTGGAGTCCGGGGAGCTCGGCGAGCTGCGGCACGTGGAGACCGTCGTCAACATCCCCGCCCCCGCGGCCGAGGACCCGCGCTGGTCGCTGCCGCTGGCCGGCGGCGCCATGATGGACCTCGGCTGCTACTCCCTCCACGCGGTCCGTGCCCTGGCCCCGTTCGCCGGCGGCGCCCCGCGCCTGGTGGCGGCGCGCGGCGGCGAGCGCGCCGTGGCGCCCGGCGTGGACGAGTGGCTGGACGCGGACCTGGAGTACCCGGGCGGCGCCACCGCCTCGGCCCGCTGCCACATGGACGCCGAGGCCCTCGAGATGACCTGGCGCATCGTCGGCAGCCGGGGCGAGGCCACCGCGCCCTGCTTCGTGTTGCCGCACAACGACGACCGGGTCGTCGTCCGCACTCCGGACGGCGAGCGGACCGAGGAGCTCGGCAGCCGGCCGTCGTACGCCTACCAGCTCGAGGCGTTCGCGGCGACCCTGCGCGACGGTGCGCCGCTTCCGACGGACGCCGACGACGCCGTCGAGACGATGCGCATGATCGACGACTGCTACCGCGCCGCGGGCTTCGAGCCCCGTCCGCGTTCCGCCGCCGTCACGCCGCCGGCGGCCGGCTGACCGGCCGCCCGCGTCGCCCGCGCCCGCGAGGACGGGCTCCGGCCGGGTCGCCGGATCCGGCGTGGAGCCGCGTCCGCGTTCCGCCCGGCGGCGGGCGGGCGGCGTACCCCGGCGGAGAACGGGGACGGTCACCTGCCCTGACTCCGTGCCGGTTTCGCGTCCGCGGCCACGCTGCCCGGCGTGGGAGTGACCGGCGACCGGTGCCTCCGCCGGTCGGCCCTCGGGCGCTTCTTCTTCACCCCGGTGGCGAGGTCGCCGTCGCGGACGGTGTGCCCGGGCCGGGTCAGGGGCTCTGATGTCGTACGGGGTCCGTGTCGCTGCCGTCGGGCGACCGGCGGGTAGCCGGCGTGTTCGGTGTCGGCAGGCTCGTGCTGCCGGCGAACCGCCGACCGGCGCGGCCGGGCCGAGTCGCTGGCCGCCGGCGGGGGACCGGTGGCCGGGGCGTGGGAGTGATCGACGACCGGTGCCGTCGCCGGTGGCCGGCGATCGACTGGACGCGTCATGCGCGACGTGCACCTTCTTTACCCAGTGGCGAGGTGGCCGTCGCGGACGGTGTGCCCGGGCCGGGTCACCGGCTGGCGTCGTGCCGCGTCCGTGTCGCCGCCGTCTACGGCCGGCGGGTAGCCGGCGTGTTCGGTGTCGGCAGGCTCGCGCCGCCGGCGAACCGCCGACCGCCGCGGGCGGCGCGGCCGGCCGGGTCGCGGGTCGACGCCCCCTTGGCGCCGTCAGGCGACCAGGGGCCGGGTCGTCGGTGTGATGGGGGCGGGCAGGCACGTGCTGCCGGTGAGCCATCGGTCCACCGCCGCCGCGGCTGAGCGGCCCTCGGCGATCGCCCAGACGATCAGCGACTGACCGCGGCCCGCGTCGCCCGCGACGAAGACCTTCTCCACCCCGGTGGCGAAGCAGGCGTCGCGGACGAGGTGGCCGCGCCGGTCGAGTTCCAGGCCGAGCCGGTTCACCAGCCCGCAGTCGCGTTCGACCCCCGAGAACCCCAGGGCCAGCAGCACCAACTGGGCCGGGATGACGCGTTCGGTGCCCCGCTGCGGGTGGCGGTGCCGCGGCTCGACCCCGACCAGGTGCAGTGACCGTACGTGCCCCTCGTCGTCGCCCTCGAAGCGGAAGGTCGAGGCGGAGAACACCCGGATGTCGCCCTCCGGGCCGGGCAGCGGCACGCCGCCGTGCTCCGCCGGGTCCCAGACGCCCCGCCGGGCCAGTTCGCGGGCCTCCTCGTGGGCGGGGGAGACCCGGTAGACGTGCGGGTACACCGGCCACGGCTGGTGCTCGGGGCGGCACTCGCCCGGCAGCGGGTTGATGTCGAGCTGCACGACGGAGGCCGCGTGCTGCCGCAGCACCGTGCCCAGGCAGTCGGCGCCGGTGTCGCCGCCGCCGACGATGACGACGTCCTTGCCCTCGGCGCTGACCGGCGACTCGGCCAGGTCCCCCTCCTGGACCCGGTTCGCCAGCGGCAGGTACTCCATCGCCTGGTGGATGCCCGCCAGTTCCCGTCCGGGCACCGGCAGCTCGCGCCAGGCCGTGGCACCCACCGCCAGCAGCACCGCGTCGTGCTCGGCGACGACGCGCTCGGCGTCGAGGTCCGCCCCCACCTCGACCTCGGTGCGGAAGAGCGTCCCCTCGGCGCGCATCTGCGCCAGGCGCCGGTCCAGATGGTGCTTCTCCATCTTGAACTCCGGTATGCCGTAGCGCAGGAGCCCGCCGAGCCGGTCCGCCCGCTCGTAGACGGTCACCGTGTGGCCGACCCGGGTGAGCTGCTGGGCGGCGGCGAGTCCGGCGGGCCCCGAGCCGACCACCGCGATGCTGAGGCCGGAGCGCCGCTCGGGGGGACGGGGGCGGGCGAGGCCCTCCTCCCACGCGCGGTCGGCGATGGCGACCTCGACGTTCTTGATCGTGACGGGGTCGGCGTTGATCGTCAGGACGCAGGCGCTCTCACAGGGCGCCGGGCACAGCCGGCCGGTGAACTCGGGGAAGTTGTTGGTGGCGTGCAGCCGTTCCGCGGCGGCGGTCCAGTCCTCGCGGTACACCAGGTCGTTCCAGTCGGGGATCATGTTCCCCAGCGGGCAGGCCTCGTGGCAGAACGGGATGCCGCAGTCCATGCACCGGCCGGCCTGCGCGGAGACGATCGGCAGCAGGCTCTGGCCGGCGTAGACCTCGTGCCAGTCCTCCACACGTTCGCAGACGGGGCGGCGCGCTTGGGTGCGGCGGGGGGTGGTGAGAAAGCCCTTGGGATCGGCCATGGCCGCCTCCGGCGCCGCCGTCACGATCATGGGGTGTCACGGTGACCGCGTCCCCCGGCACATGACACCGTCTGGCCACCATACGTCGGGTTCGTCGTTATTTCGACGGCGCGGTCACCGTGCTCTCCCGCCGTGGCTCAGGCCGCGGCCCCCAGCTCCGCCGAGCGCGGGTTGATCAGTACGACGTCGCAGGTCGCGTGCCGCAGCAGGGCCTGCCCGGCACTCGCGTCCAGCAGCGCCGACAGCCCGCCGTGGGTGGGCGCCCCGACGACGATGGCGCGGGCCCCGGTGCGCTCCGCGTGCTCGGCGACCAGACGGCCCACCTCCCCGTGGCCGGCGGCGTTCCGCAGCACATGGCCGACGGCCGGGATGCCGAGGGCGGCGAGCCGGTCCAGGTGCTTGCGGACGGCGGTCCGGGCGGCCTCCAGGGCCTCCAGGTCCTCCGCGACGGCGGCCGCGTCACCCGCGACGGCGGACTCCTCGGCGTGGACGACGTGCACCGTACGGCCGTTGATCGTCGCGAGGCGGCCGGCCGCCTCGGTGACCCGCTCGGCGTTCGCGGAGCCGTCCACGGCGGCGACGATGGCACCGCGGCCCGTGTCGCCGGACACCACGGCGTCGTGCTCGACCGGCACCAGTGAGGGGAGGGAGTCGGCCCCGGGCGCCGGCTCCGCCGTGGCGTCGACCTGTTCGGCCTGGACCTTCTCAGCCTCGTTGAGCAGCCCGTGCGCCGTGGAGAGGATCACGATGCCCAGCACGAGCGCCCCGGCGCCGATGTAGAACGGCACGTGGATGCCGAACGCCTCGACCAGCTTGCCCGCGGCGAACGGCGCCAGACCGCCGCCGATGAAGCGGACGAAGCCGTAGGCGGCGGAGGCGACGGCGCGGTCGACCGGCGCGACGGTCATGACCGCCTGGGTGGTGACCGTGTTGTTCACGCCGATGAAGACGCCGGCGACGATCACGCAGACGATCAGCACGGTCCGCTCGTTGGTCCAGATCGCGATGGCCAGCACCGTGAGGGCGAACAGCGCGAGGTTGGCGTAGAGCGTCCGCGCGATGCCCAGCCGGGCCTGCAGGCGCGGGGCACCGAAGACGGCGAAGACCGCGACGAGGGCGCCCCAGCCGGTGAAGACCAGGCCGAGCTGGATCGCGCCGAGTCCCATCGGGAAGGGTGCGTAGCCGAGCACGGTGAAGAACGCCCAGTTGTAGCAGAGGGCGGTGAGCGACATCGTCAGCAGGCCGCGGTGGCGCAGCGCGCGCAGCGGCTCGCTCAGCCCGGTCTTGCGGGCCGGCAGCGGGATCGGCTCCACGAGGACGACGGTGGCGACCAGGGCGATGGCCATCAGCACGGCGACGCCGTAGAACGGGCCGCGCCAGCTCACGTTGCCCAGCACTCCGCCGAGCAGCGGGCCCACGGCGATGCCGACGCCCAGCGCGGTCTCGTAGAGGATGATCGCGCCCACGAAGCCGCCGCTGGCGCTGGCCACGATCACCGCCAGCGAGGTGGCGATGAACAGGGCGTTGCCGATGCCCCAGCCCGCGCGGAAGCCGACGATGCCGCCGATGCTCCCCGAGGTGCCGGCCAGGGCCGCGAACACCACGATCAGGGCGAGGCCCGCGATCAGCGTCCGCTTGGCCCCGATCCGGCTGGAGACCCAGTTGGTGATGAGCATGGCGACCGCGGTCACCACGAGGTAGCTGGTGAACAGCAGCGTCACCTGGCTGGGAGTGGCGTCCAGTTGATCCGATATCGCGGGCAGGATCGGGTCGACCAGCCCGATCCCCATGAACGAGACCACACAGGCGAAGGCGACCGCGAACACGGCCTTCGGCTGTTTGAACGGACTCACGGGACGGGACGATTGCGCGTGCGCGGTCATGTGGCTGCTCCGACGTAGAACGGATGCCTGGTCAATTGCTCCGCTGGGCGGGGCGGGACGAGGCCGGGGGTTGCCCCAGCCGGGTCAGTGCCTCGACGGCCGGCAGTGCGGCCACCAGGGCCGACCGCTCGTCCGGGCTCAGCTGTTGCAGCAACTCCCCGAGCCGCTCGGCACGCACGGCGCGGCGCCGGGCGATGGCCTCCCGGCCCGCGTCCGTGATGTGGACGAGCACCACGCGCCCGTCCGCCGGGTCTGCCGCGCGACCGGCCAGGCCCGCCTCGGCCAGCCGTGACACCACCTGGGTCATCGCCGGCTGCGTGACGCCCTCCAGAGTGGCCAGTTCGGTCAGCCGGAGCGGTCCGGACTGCTCCAGCGTGGACAGCGTGGCCACGGTGGTCAGGGACAACTCGCTCGGCTGGCTGAGCCTGCGCAGCATGCGGTAGAGCCGCTCGAGTGCCCGCGCCACGTCGACGGCGTGGCCGTGGTCCAGGTCGTCACCGGGAAGATGCATAAGACACTTATATCACTGCCTTATGTATCTGGGGAGGGGTGCCCCCGGGGGCGTCCCTCGCGTGTCCTTGGGGCCCGTCGTAGCACGGGAGGCGCGAAGCGGAACGGGAGAGCTGTTCCCATCGGCCGCGGTGACGCGCGCGAACTGTGCAGCCGACGCTCTGACGAACCTTGTCGGCCCGGTAGCGGACGCGGGCTGCCACCGCACCCCACGGCGCGACAGCTTCGCCCGGGGCTCGGCGGCCTTGGTGGTGTCCTGGCGCCACACGTGTCCGCAGCCGGTGCACCGGTAGCGGCGGACGGTCACCTCCAGGGTCGTGGGTCGCCGGCCCAGCGGCTCGTGGGCCAGCCGCCGAGTGACAGTGTCGCGCGGAACGCCTTCGCAGCCGCAGCGGCGGTACCACTGATCGGCGTCGACGACCCGGCGCGCCAGGATGGCGCGACCAGGTTCGAGTCGTTGCCCGACGACTTCGAGGCCGAGCTCGTCGAGGCAGCAGAACCTGATGAGGTCAGGGCCGGCGAACTCGGCGCCAAGGGTCGTGCCGCGCACGTCGAGAGACCCTCACGACATCCTCCTGAGCCAGTCGGCGAAGAGCGCGCGTGTGATGGCTGGTTGATCGAGGTGCGCGTTGTGACCGGCACGGTCAAGGGCGACGTAGGTCATCCGAGGGTAGGTCGTCAGTAGGTCGAACTGGTCGTGGTACCCAACTGCGTCGTCTTGGTGGCCGGTGATCACCAGTGCCGGGCGTTCGAACGTTCGGAATCGTTGTTCAGGGGCAACTGTGAGGTCGAACGACTGGCGGAGTCGCTGCGCGAAAGCCCGGTCGTAGGTGGCCAGGCCGGGTGCGACGTATCGATTGAAGTCGGCCCAGGCTGTCGCGGTGTGTTCAATCGCGGTCTCGGTGAACTCAGCGACCAGCTCCGGGTCCTGCGCGGTGAGGTCAAGGTCCGACTCGACGTCATGGAACGTACGGTGGACGCCACGCCGGCGGTGTTCTCGTGGCGTCACGACCGGGGCGATCAAGGCCAGCCCCAGCACCCGGTCGCCGAACCGCGCGACCAGGTCTCGTGCGATCTGTCCACCGAAGGAGTTACCACAGACCGCGAACGAGACGTCCCCGAGCAGCCGATCGACCGTGTCAGCGACGGTGGCCGCGATGGCATCGGCCGTCGCAGCGATGGAGCCGGCCGGCGTACGCCCGTGCCCGGGAAGGTCCAGATAGATCCGGCGCCACCGAGGATGGTCGGTGAACGCGGACTCGAACGGCAGCAGTAGATGATGGTCCACGGTGTAACCGTGGATGAAGATCAGCGGCGTTCCGTCGCCGTACTCGACTCCATGCAGTTGGTGGCTCATACGCTGCAGCATGCAGGGTTGTCACTAGTGGCAAGGTCAACTCCGGGCCCACGAGCCGCCCCAGAGACAATGGCGTCATGTTGATCGGGGAATTCGCTTCACACGCTGGTACGACACCTCGGATGCTGCGTCACTACGAGGACACCGGGCTCCTCCTGCCAACTGGGCGAGACGCCAACGGGTACCGGGTGTACGCACAAGAGCAGCTGCCTCGGGCGCGGCAGATCCAGGCACTGCTGGCCTCGGGCCTGCCGGCAACGCTTGTGCGTCGACTACTGGACGCCCTGACCGACAACGATGGCATCTATCCCGAGCATGTCGACCCGGCAACGGTGACCGCCGTCGAAAGCGAGTGGGAACGCATGTGCCGATGCGTCGACTGCATGGCTGCCCGCCGCGACGCGCTCCGTGCCTACCTCGACCAACTGAAGACGGAGTGAGCGGCGAAGTACACGTCGACCACGCTGGCGGGAACGGCGGAGGGCCGGGCGCGCCTGTGGCGGCGCGCCCGGCCCTCGTGGCCCCACCCGGGGCGGGGTGGGAGTTCGGAGCTGCTCAGAGGCCGTAGCGTTCCCGGGCCTCCTGGACGGTCTCCCGCTTCACCTCTCCGCGGCCGGCGAGCGCGGCCAGCGCGGCGACGACCACCGACCGGGGGTCCACGCCGAAGTGGCGGCGGGCCGCTTCCCGGGTGTCCGACAGGCCGAAGCCGTCGGTGCCGATCGAGTGCCAGTCCTGCGGCACCCACTGGCTGATCTGGTCCGGCACCGCGCGCATCCAGTCGCTGACCGCCAGGACCGGGCCCGGGGCGCCCTCCAGCACGCGCGTGACGTGGGGGAGCGGCGCGTCCTCCCCGCGCAGCCGGGCCGCGTCGTACTCCAGGCCGCCGCGCCGCAGCTCGCTCCACGAGGTCGCCGACCACACGTCCGCCGCCACGCCCCACTCCGCGGCCAGCAGCTGCTGCGCCTCCAGGGCCCAGTGGATCGCCGTGCCGGAGGCCATCAGCTGCAGCCGCGGCGCGTCGGCGGACAGCCCCGCGGTGTCGGCGGCGCGGAAGCGGTACAGGCCCTTGACGATGCCTTCCTCGACGCCCGGCTCCGCCGGCATGGCCGGCTGGATCTTGGGCTCGTTGTAGACCGTCAGGTAGTAGAAGACGTCCTCCGCGTCGGGGCCGTACATGCGCCGCAGGCCCTCGCGGACGATGACGCCGATCTCGTAGCCGAACGCCGGGTCGTACGAGAGCGCCGCCGGGTTGGTGGACGCGATCAGGTGCGAGTGGCCGTCGGCGTGCTGCAGGCCCTCGCCCGTCATCGTCGTACGGCCCGCGGTCGCCCCGACCAGGAAGCCGCGGCCGAGCTGGTCGGCCAGGGCCCACATCTGGTCGGCGGTCCGCTGCCAGCCGAACATCGAGTAGAAGATGTAGAACGGGATCATCGGCTCGCCGTGCGTGGCGTACGAGGTCGACGCGGCGGTGAAGGAGGCCATGGAACCGGCCTCGGTGATGCCCTCGTTGAGGATCTGCCCGTTCTCCGCCTCCTTGTAGTACAGGAGCATGTCGCGGTCGACCGGGTCGTAGGTCTGGCCGAGCGGCGAGTAGATGCCGGCGCTCGGGAAGAGCGACTCCATGCCGAAGGTGCGCGCCTCGTCGGGGACGATCGGCACCCAGCGGCGGCCGCTCTCCTTCTCCCGCATGAGGTCCTTCAGCAGCCGGACCAGGGCCATCGTGGTCGCGATCTCCTGGCCGCCGGAGCCCTTGGCCAGCGCGTCGAAGGGCTTCGCGGACGGCTCGGGGAGTGCGACGGCGTGCACCCGGCGGGCCGGCGCGGGGCCGCCGAGCTCCGCGCGGCGCTCCTGCAGGTAGCGGACCTCGGGGGAGTCCGGGCCCGGGTGGGCGTACGGCACGAGGTCGCCGGAGAGCGCGCTGTCCGGGATGGGCAGCTCCAGCAGGTCCCGCATGGTGCGGAACTCGGGGACCGTGAGCTTCTTCATCTGGTGGTTGGCGTTGCGCGACTCGAAGCCGCGGCCCAGCGTCCAGCCCTTGACGGTCTGCGCGAGGACGACGGTCGGCGCGCCCTTGTGCGTGGTGGCCGCGCGGTAGGCGGCGTACACCTTGCGCGGCTCGTGGCCGCCGCGGGAGGTGTGGAAGCACTCGGTGATCCTGGCGTCGGTCAGCAGCTTCGCCATCTCGGCCAGCGCCGGGTCGGCGCCGAAGAAGTGCTCCCGGATGTAGGCGGCGTCGCGGGTCGCGTACGTCTGGAACTGCCCGTCGGGGACCTCGCGCAGCCGCCGCACGAGCGCGCCGGTGGTGTCGAGGGCGAACAGCTCGTCCCAGGCGCTGCCCCACAGCGACTTGACGACGTTCCAGCCGGCGGCGCGGAATTTCGCCTCCAGCTCCTGGACGATCTTGAAGTTGGCGCGCACCGGGCCGTCGAGACGCTGCAGGTTGCAGTTGATCACGAAGGTGAGGTTGTCCAGGCCCTCGCGGCCGGCGAGGCCGAGGGCGGCGGTCGACTCGGGCTCGTCCATCTCGCCGTCGCCGAGGAAGGCCCATACGTGCGAGCCGGAGACGTCCTTGATGCCGCGGTGGGTCAGGTAGCGGTTGAAGCGCGCCTGCTGGATCGCGGCGAGCGGGCCGAGGCCCATCGACACGGTCGGGAACTCCCACAGCCAGGGCAGCCGCCGCGGGTGCGGGTAGGAGGGCAGGCCGTCGCCGCCGGCCTCCTGGCGGAAGTTGTCCAGCTGCCGTTCGGTGAGCCGGCCGTCGAGGAAGGCGCGGGCGTAGATGCCGGGGGAGGCGTGGCCCTGGACGTACAGCTGGTCGCCGGAGCCGTCGCCCTCCTTGCCGCGGAAGAAGTGGTTGAAGCCCGTCTCGTACAGCCAGGCCGCGGAGGCGAAGGTGGCGATGTGGCCGCCCAGGCCCAGGCGGCTGCCGCGGGTCACCATGGCGGCGGCGTTCCAGCGGTTCCATCCGGCGATGCGCCGCTCCATCTCCGGGTCACCGGGGAGTTCGGGCTCCGCGGCGGTCGGGATGGTGTTGATGTGCTCGGTCTCCAGCAGCGAGGGCACCGACAGTCCGGACGCCTGCGCGTGGTCGAAAGTGCGGCGCATCAGGTAGGCCGCGCGCTCCGGACCGGCGGCACGGCTGACCGCGTCGAGGGAGGCGGCCCATTCACCGGTCTCCTCGGGGTCGGGGTCCGGCAGGTGGCCGAGTGCGCTCAGCGTGGCGTCGGTCATGGTGAACGCCTTCCAGATGGTTCCGTGCGGGCAGGGTGTCCCCGTCTCTCACAGGGTAAGTCTGATCGATGATCGATCAAATACCCTGTGACGAGGGTCACACGTAAGGGGAACTCCGGTGCCTCCGGGCGGCGTCAGCCGCCCTGCGGGGCACAGCCGAGCACGTGCTCCTTGACCAGCTCGCCGACCCGCGGATCGTCCCTGCGGAAGGCCTCCACCACCGCCTGGTGCTCCTCCGCGTACAGCCGCTGCCGGGTGCCCAGCCAGCGGATGGACAGCGCCGTCCACACCTCGATGCCCAGCGACTCCCAGGTGTGCAGCAGCACGCTGTTGCCCGAGGCGCGCACCAGCTCGCGGTGGAACGCCACGGTGTGCCGCACCTGGGCCCCGGCGTCGCCCGCCGCGTCCGCCTCCTGCAGCAGGGCGACCTCGGCCTCCAGCGAGGACAGGTCCTGCCGCAGGCGCGGCGCGGCCAGCTCCGCGGCGATCTGCTCCAGGCCGGCCCGCACCGGGTAGATCTCCTCCAGGTCCGCGGCGGTCAGCCGGCGCACCCGCACGCCCTTGTTGGGGGACGACTCGATGAGCCGCATGACCTCCAGCTCGCGAAGTGCCTCCCGCACCGGCGTCTGGCTTACCTTGAGCTCGGTGGCGATGCCCCGCTCGACGATCCGCTCCCCGGGCTTCCAGCGGCCGCTGACGATGCCGTCCACGATGAACTCGCGGATCTGCTCGCGCAGAGAGCGGACGACGGGCGGCGCCATGGTTACTCCTCGGGAAAACGGCAGCTGACTAGACGATACGGCGACGGCGGCCCCGGCGGTCCCGGACGGTGGCACCGGGTGTCGCGGCGGCCTCAGGCGAGGACGACCTCCACACCGCCCTCACCAGCACCTCCAGGACCACGCCGAACCGGCTGTCCGGCTCCCCCGGGTCGTTCAGCGTCGTCCCGAGGGCCCGCCGGGCGACGGCGGAGTCCCGCCACACCAGGGTGCAGGGCGTGGTCACCCCGAAGCCGCCGCGCAGGCAGTCGGCCAGGGCGTCGGCGTTGCAGCCGAGGTTTCCGCCCGGACCGCCCAACGCCTCTCCCAGCGCGAGGTGGAGACCGGGCTCGTCGGTGATGTGCCGGCCGTCCAGCTCGTACACGCGCGGCCGGACCGGCGGGGCGCGTCGCAGCCGTGGCCGCGCAGCCGCGTTCCCGGACGAGGCCGAGCCGCACCATGCTCCCCCCGGAAGAACCGTCCCCGGCTAACCGAGATCGTAGGTGACCGTCACCGGCGCGTGGTCGGACCAGCGCTCGGGGTGGGTGTCCGCGCGCTCGACCCGGGTCTGCGACGCCCGGGCCGCGAGGCCCCGGGTGGCGACGTGCAGGTCGATGCGCCAGCCGCTGTCGTTGTCGAAGGCGCGACCGCGGTAGGACCACCACGTGTAGGGGCCCTCGCCCTCCGGGGTGAGGTGGCGCACGATGTCGGTGTACCCGGCCTCGTCGTAGACCCGGGAGAGCCAGGCCCGCTCCGCGGGCAGGAAGCCGGCGTTCTTCTGGTTGGCGCGCCAGTTCCTCAGGTCGCGCTCGGTGTGCGCGATGTTCCAGTCGCCGCAGATCAGCACCTCGCGGCCCTCGGCGGCGGCCTTCTCCCGGAGCTTCACCATGTGCTCGAGGAACGCCTCCATGAAGCGCTCCTTCTCCTCCTGCCGCTCCGTGCCCACCTCGCCGGAGGGGAGGTAGAGGCTGGCTACCGTGACGCCCGGCAGTTCGATCTCGGCGTAGCGGCCGGAGCCGTCGAACTCCTCGGAGCCGAACCCGATCCGGCTCGCGGACGGTTCCCGCCGCGAGTAGAGCGACACCCCGGCCCGCCCCTTGGCGGCTGCGGGCGCGTGGAGCACGTGCCAGCCCTCGGGGGCGCGGACCTCCTCGGGCAGCTGCGCGGCCTCGGCGCGGACCTCCTGCAGGCACACCACGTCGGCCGTGGTCGCCTCCAGCCAGGGGAGGAAGCCCTTCTTGGCCGCGGCGCGCAGCCCGTTCACGTTCACGGTGGTCACGGTGAGCATGACGGGGACGATACCGGCCGCCGGAGGGTGCCCGTACCGGGGTGTAGGCCGCACACCAGTACGATGTGCGGGTGGAGATCCGGAAGACGCGCTACGACCACCCCGACGCCGTGCAGCTGACCGCGCAGGTGCAGCAGGAGTACGTGGAGCGGTACGGGGGCCCCGACGAGACCGCGATGGACGCCGACCACTTCGACGGCCCGCAGGGCCAGTTCATGGTCGGCTACCTGGGCGACGCCCCCGTGGCCACCGGCGGCTGGCGCGGTCAGGACGCCTCCCCGGAGGGCTTCGAGGACGGCGACGCCGAGGTCAAGCGGATGTACGTGGTGCCGGACGCCCGGGGCCGCGGTTTCGCGCGCCGGATGCTCGCCGCGCTGGAGGCCGGCGCCACCGCGGCGGGCCGCACCCGGATGGTGCTGGAGACGGGGCAGATGCAGCCGGAGGCGATCGCCCTGTACGCCTCCTGCGGCTACACGCCGGTGACCAAGTTCGGCCACTACAAGGACAGTCCGCTCAGCGTGTGCCTCGGCAAGTCGCTTCCCGCACCGGCCGTGGAGGCCGTTCCCGCGTAGCCTTGGTCCATGATCGAGGACAGCGCGTCCGCCCGGCTCGCGGCGGGCAAGTACCTACTGGTCACCACCTACCGGCGGGACGGCCGTACCGTGCCCACCCCGGTCTGGGTGGTCCGCGACGGCGACGCACTCGGCGCGTGGACCGCCGCCGGCTCCGGCAAGGTCAAGCGGATCCGCAACCGCGCCGACGTGCTGGTCGGCCCGTGCGACGTGCGCGGCAACCCCACCGGGGAGCAGGTGCCCGCGCGCGCCGAGCTGCTCGGTCCCGAGGAGACCGAGCGCTACCGCTCGCTGGTCGCCCGCAAGTACGGGCTGTTCGGCCGGCTGACCCTCCTCGGCAGCCGGCTGCGCCGCGGCCGCGAGGGCACCGTGGGCGTGCGGATCACCCTCACGTGAGCGGCGGTGTGCCGCGGCAGGGCGCGTGCACGGTGAGCGTCTGCCGCGACTGCTGCTGCGGTACGGAGAAGGTCCCCGGCGTCGACCACGACGCCCAACTCGACCGGCTGCGGCGGGAACTCGCCGGGGTCTGCCGGGTGCGCGTCACCGAGTGCCTCGACGTGTGCGAACAGGCCAACGTGGTGGTCGTCCAGCCCTCGCCGGAGGGGCGCGTGGCCGGCGGTCGGCCGGTCTGGCTGGGTCTGGTCAACGACCCGGACGCCGTCGGCGACATCGTCTCGTGGGTGCGCGCGGGGGGACCGGGCCGCGTCGCGCCGCCCGCCGTGCTGGACCTCTACGCCATGGACCCGCCCAGCGGCCGCGCCGTGGACGCGGCGGACGCGGCGCCCTGAGCGACGGCGCGGCGCCCCGGGCCGCCGGTCGTGAGGCCGAGCCCCCGCCCGGTCACCTCCGCGCGGGACACCTCGCCCGGCCGCCCGCGGAGTTGCGGCCGGCACGGCAGGGGCCGTACGGGCTTCGTCGCCCGTACGGCCCGTGAACCGGCCGTGCCTGAGGGTCAGTCGATGCTGCGCAGGATGTGCGGCTCGTTCAGGTCGTCCTCGTAGCCGGCCAGTCGGATCGGTGCCGACCTGGCCCAGACGTCCAGGTTCCGCACCTCCCGCTGTTGTGCGGGCTGATCGTCGGGCTCCTTGGGGAGCTGGTTCCGCTTGGACTTCTCGGGTGTCACCGCGCACTCCTTCGTGTCGGGTGAGCCGGACGCCGGCCCGGCCGCTGCCGGACGCCGACCGCCCGGTCGGGCTGATGGCTGAGCGGACGCGGTGGCGCCGGTTGCGGAACCGGGCGGGGACCGCGGTGGGCGGTTCCTCCCGGGGCGGAGGCAGGGGGTGTTGGTGCGCCCCCGAAGGCCTTTCCGTCGGGAGAAGCCTATGCCCGCAGGCGGGGTGGCGGCATCCCGATACCGGCGCGCTGGGGTGACGGCCACCCGTCCCGCGTACGCCGGCGGTACGTCACCCGGCGCTCAACCGCTGCGCCTGGCCGCCTCGGTACGGGCGCAGGAGAAGGTCGCCCACACGGCGCGACCGGTGCCGTGGGCCGGCGGGCGCACGCCCCACCCTTCGGCCAAATGGGCGACAAGGGCGAGCCCGCGGCCGCTCTCGTCGCCGTCGGCGGCCGTGCGGGACAGGGGGCCGGCCGGCTCGCGTCCCTCGTCGACGACCTCGATGTGCAGGGTGCCGCGCGCCGTCCAGAGCAGGCACGCGACGTGGTCGCTGCCGCTGTGCACCACGGCGTTGGTGAAGAGCTCGCTCACCACGAGGCCGGCGTCGTCGCCCAGCCCCGCCAGGCCCCACCGGCTCAGCGCGGAGCGCACCTGGCGGCGCGCGACGCCGACCGACGAGGGCTGCGCCGGCAGTCGGAGCCGGAAGGTGTCCCGGGCGCTGATGGCATAGAGCACACAGGCAACTATGGCCACTGCTTACACAGAAGGCAAGGGTCATTCTGCAAATTGCACAATCGCCAGTATCAGGGTGTGGGTTCCATTCGTGACATGGCACACTTCTGCCATGCGGGAGTTGCAGCGTGGCTGAGACGAGGGCGAGCGGGGCGCCGACCGTCCTCCGTGTGATCCTCGGCAAGCGCCTTCACGACCTGCGGGAGAAGGCGGGTTGCTCGTACGAGCGGGCCGCGCGCGAGCTGGACGTCACCCACGCCACCGTGCGCCGGATGGAGAAGGCCGAGGTCGGCCTGCGCATCCCGTACGTGGAGAAGCTGCTGGCGCTGTACGGCGTCGACCCCGCCGAGGCGGCGACCTTCATCGACCTCGCCCGGCAGGGCAACCGCCCCGGCTGGTGGCACCGTTACCGCGACGTGCTGCCGTCCTGGTTCAGCGCCTTCGTCAGCCTGGAGGGCGAGGCGGCCATCATCCGCGCCTACGAGCCGCACTACGTCCCCGGGCTGCTGCAGACCGAGGAGTACGCGCGCGCCGTGCTGAGGGCCGGCCGTCCCGGAGCCACCGACGACGAGCTGGAGCGCCTGGTCGCGCTCCGCCGGGAGCGGCAGGCGCTGATCGCCCGGCCGGACGCCCCGCTGCTGTGGGTGGTGATGGACGAGACCGTGCTGCGCCGCCCGATCGGCGGCCCCGAGGTCATGCGCGCCCAGCTGGACCGGCTGGCCGAGGCGTGCGAGCAGCCGCAGGTCAGACTGCAGATCATGCCCTTCGACGCCGGGCCGCACCCGGCGATGTACGGGCCGTTCCACATCTTCCGGTTCCAGATCCGCGAGCTGCCGGACGTCGTCTTCACCGAGAGCCTGGTGGGCGCCGCCTACCTGGACGACGTGGACGACGTCTCGACCTACCTCGAGGCGCTGGACCGGATGTGCGCGCAAGCCGCGCCCGCACACGGCACCGCAGCCATCCTCGATGGCATCCGCAAGGAGATCTGACACACATGGACGACCGCATATACAACGGCATGCGCGCCCGCGACCTCGGCACCGAGGGCTGGCACAAGCCGTGGAGCGGCGGCAACGGGGGAAGTTGCGTGGAGGCCATGAAGCTGGCCGACGGCAGGGTCGCACTGCGGCAGTCCACCGACCCCGAAGGGCCGGCACTCATCTACACGGACCACGAGATCAGGATGTTCATCCAGGGCGCCAAGGACGGGAAGGCCGACTTCCTGTTGTCCTGAAGCCCCGGACTGACATCTTCGAGTGAACACGGCCCGCGCGGGCAACCGCGACGACCGACGGGCTGTCTCCAGCGGTAATCCGCCGGACGGACGGGACAAGGGGAGCAGCATGACCGGACAACTCGGACCGCTGTACGAACCGGGCGTGGCCTACGTGCGCATCGCCGCGGCGGACGCGGCGACCGCCCACAGGGTCGCCGACGTCATCGCCTCCCGGTATCCCGGGACCCGTCCGCCACGGGTGACCACGAACGCGGACGGGCTGGTCGAGTTCGACCTGTACACGTACACCCTGGAGGAGGTCAGCCCCTCCGGGCCGTACGACGCCCAGGGCCCGGAGAGCTGCTGACCGGGTCCCGGGCGCGTTCGTGGCGGATCAGCCCTGGCCGGGGTGGAGGACGACCTTGGTGTAGCCCTCGATCCGCTTGTCGAACTTCTCGTACGCCGACGGCGCGTCCGCCAGGGGCAGCTCGTGGGAGACCACGAAGCTCGGGCGGGCGCGGCCCTCGATGATCATGTCGCGCAGCTGCCGGTTGTAGCGCTTGACGTTGCACTGCCCGGTGCCCAGCCGCAGGCCCTTCTCGAAGAGCCGGCCGATGGCGACCAGCAGCCGCCCGCTCTTGGCCTGCTCGTCCGGGCCGCCGGGGTCGGACGGCACGTACAGGCCGGGGATGCCGAGGGCGCCGGTGGGGCGCACGGTGTCGATCAGCGAGTTCAGCACCGCCGCGGGCTCCTCGCGGCCAGCGCCGCCGGCCTGGGCCTGGTAGCCGACCGCGTCGACGCCCTTGTCGGTGCCCTCGCCCTTCGTGTGCTCCTTGATCTGGTCCACCGGGCTGCCCTTGGTGAAGTCGACCGGGATCGCCCCGATCTCCTCGGCCTTCTGCAGCCGCTCCGGCACCCGGTCCACGACGAAGACCTTGGCCGCCCCGCGCAGCATCGCCGAGTAGGCGGCCATCAGCCCGACCGGGCCGCCGCCGTACACCGAGACGCTCTCACCGGGGGAGACCTGGGCGAGTTCGCACCCGTGGTAACCGGTCGGGAAGATGTCGGCCAGGAGCACGAAGTCGGACTCGTTGGCGGTGCCCTCCGGCAGTTTCAGACAGTTGAAGTCCGCGTACGGAACGCGCACGTATTCCGCCTGACCGCCCGGCCAGGGGCCCATGGCCACATAGCCGTAAGCGCCCCCGGCGAACCCCGGATTGACCGTGAGGCAGTAACCGGTGAAACCCGCCGAGCAGTTCTTGCAGAATCCGCAGGCGACGTTGAAGGGCATGACCACGCGGTCGCCCTGTTTGAGGGTGGTGACCCCCTCGCCGACCTGGTCGATGATTCCCAGGTTCTCGTGGCCGAAGACGATGCCGGGCTCCGCGGCGGTCCGGCCCTCGTACATGTGCAGGTCGGAGCCGCAGATCGCGGTGGAGGTCACCCTGACGACCACGTCGTTGGGGTGCTGCAGGCGCGGGTTGTCGACTTCCTCGACGGCTACTTCGAACGGTCCTTTGTAGACGACGGCCTTCACGTGGACACCTCCGATTGGTGTCTGATTCGTGGCTTACGTGACCTATTTCTCATGCTCCCTCCTTGGGCACCGCGAGACAAGCCAGCTATTCTTCACGTAAATATGCCGATTTGTGGTTGACCGCGAGGAAAGTGGGAAGCATGGCCCAGCGCTCAGGAACGCTGCTCGTCCCCGTGCCCGGTCTGTCCGGCACGCTGTACCCGGTCGGCACGCGCGTGGCCATCAGCGGTCTCGGTTCCTCCGTGGACGCCTTCGTGGACGGCGACTGGCTGCCGCTGTCGTGGTGGGAGTTCGCCGAGGGCCGCAACGACGACGTGTACGAGGGTCCCTCGGTCTGACGGGTCCGCGATCCGGGCCCCGCGCGAGCGTAGTTGACGTATCGTCAGGTAAGCGGCGCCGCCGCCCCCCGCGCCCACTGACGGTGCGTCAGCCCGCCGTCACGGCCCGCGTGTCCAGCCCCGCGAGCCGGGCCAGGCGGCGGTGCGAGTCCAGCAGCGCCGACCGGTCGTGGCCGGCCGTGGTGACCAGCACCTCGTCCGCCCCCGTGCGGGCGACCAGCCCCGACAGCGCGGCCGTCACCTCGTCCTCGGTGCCGTGGACGCCGTTCGACAGCGTCCCCTCGAACACCTCGCGCTCGCGCGCCGTCATCCGCCTGGCCAGCACCTCCTCCGGCGGCGCCAGCGGCGGGAACTCACCCCGGGTGCGCGCGTGCGCCAGCGACCAGGCCTCCGACACCAGCAGCCGCCGGGCCGCCTCCGTCGTCTCCGCGACGGACACGGGCGCCGACACCACGACGTACGGCCGCGCCGCCCACGCCGACGGCCGGAACGCCCCGCGGTAGCCCTCGATCGCCTCGCGCATGCGCTGCTCGCCCCGCACCCCGGCGATCACCAGCGGCAGCCCGAAGGCCGCGGCCGTGGCCGCCCCCGCGCCCGTCGCCAGGACGAAGGCCGGGACGCGCATCCCCTCCGGCGGCCTGGGGTGCGCCGCTCCGGGGCCCGTCGTGCCGGTGAAGTAGCCGAGCAGTTCGGTCAGCAGTTCCTCGAAGTCGTCGGCGGCGCGGGCGTCACGTCCCAGCGCCCGGCGCACCCCGTCCGTGAAGCCCACCGACCGCCCCAGCCCCATGTCGATCCGCCCCGGGAACAGCGACTCCAGCACCCCGAACTGCTCCGCCACCACCAGCGGACGATGGTTGGGCAGCATGACCCCGCCGGTGCCGACCCTGATCCGCGACGTGGCCGCCGCGACCGCCGCGGCCAGCACCGCGGGCGCGGACCCCGCGACGCCCGGCACCCCGTGGTGCTCCGAGACCCAGAAGCGGTGGTAGCCCAGCTCCTCGGCGTGCCGCGCCAGCCACACGGTGTCCCGCAGCGCCTGCGCGGGCCCGGCGCCCGCGCGCACGGGGGAGCGGTCGAGGAGCGAGAAGGGGACCGGGGGCAGCTGCGGTGCGATCACCTCTTGTCCAACGCCCACCGCGGTACGGGATTCCCGCACCGCGGAGCCCCGGCGGGCGCTCAGTCCTCCCGGCGGGCGTACGTCACGATCAGCACGCCGCTCTTGTACGTCCGCGCCTCGGTCACCTCGTACGCCTGCGGGGCGAAACCGCCCGCGAACAGCGGCACACCGGTGCCCACGGCCACGGGGTTGATCTTGACGACCAGCTCGTCGACCTCCGGCCGCAGCGAGCCCGCCAGCCGGCCGCCCCCGCACAGCCAGATGCCCGCGCCGTCCTGCCGCTTCAGCCCGCGCACGAACTCCACCGGGTCACCGGTGACCAGCTCCACCGCGGGGTCCGGGCTCGCGTCCATGCTCCCCGACACGACGTACTGCCGCAGGTGCGGGTACGGGCTGGTCAGCCCGAACGGAAGCCCCACCTCGTAGGTGGCCCGGCCCATGAGCACCGTGTCGAACCGCCGGTTCGGCGCGTCGGCGACGCCCAGCGGACCCCGGGCCTGCACCGGCAGGGTCTCCGGGTACTCCGCGAGGACCGTCTCCATGTGGTCGCCCACGGCGGCGAGGAAGTCGTACTCGCCCCCTGGGCCGGCCACGAAACCGTCGATCGTCGACGCCACGAAATACGTCAGCCCGCGCATGCATCCCCCCGGTACGCGATGATCGTCGGCCGGGGCCAAAATAGCGTGCGCGGGTACCCCACCGCCACGCGGTACGACGGCCCCCGGAGTAGATTCTCGGTTGACGACCGACGGGCACAGCGGGGGATGGCGGAGGCTGCGATGACGGAAGCCGCGGGCGCGACGGGCCGGGCCGGGCCGCTGACGCTGAGCGGGGCGAGCGGGCGGTGGGTCCTCGCGGCGGTCGTCCTGGGATCGGGCATGACGCTCCTGGACGGCACTGTCGTCAACGTCGCCCTCCCGACCATCGGCAAGGACCTCGGTGCCACGCTCGCCGGCCTCCAGTGGACGATCAACGCCTACACCCTCACCCTCGCCGCGCTGATCCTGCTCGGCGGCTCGCTCGGCGACCGCTTCGGCCGCCGCAAGCTCTTCGTGATCGGCACGGTGTGGTTCGCCCTGGCGTCCCTTCTGTGCGGCATCGCGCCCACCATCGAGGTGCTGATCGGCGCCCGCGCCCTTCAAGGGGTCGGCGGTGCGCTGCTCACCCCCGGTTCGCTGGCCCTGATCCAGGCGTCCTTCGCCTCCCAGGACCGGGCCCGCGCGATCGGGGTGTGGTCGGGCCTGGGCGGCATCGCGGGGGCGCTGGGGCCGCTGCTCGGCGGCTGGCTGGTCGACGCCGTCAGCTGGCGCTGGGTCTTCTTCATCAACCTCCCGCTGGCGGCCGTGGTCGTCGCGGTCGCGTCCCGGCACGTCCCGGAGAGCCGCGACGAGAGCGTCACCGGCGGCTTCGACGTCACGGGCGCCGTGCTCGGCGCGGTCGGCCTCGCCGGGGTCACCTACGCCCTGATCGCCGCGGGCGGCAGCCACCCGGACATCGCCGCCGTCTGCGTCTCCGGAGTGGTGGGTGTGGCCGCGTTCGCCGGGTTCGTGGTCACCGAGCGGCGCAGCCAGCACCCGATGCTGCCGCCCAGCCTCTTCGCGAACCGCCAGTTCACCGCCGCGAATCTGGTCACCTTCGCCGTCTACGCGGCGCTCGGGGGGCTGTTCTTCTTCCTGGTGCTGGAGTTGCAGACCGAGGCCGGGTACTCCCCCCTGGCCTCCGGGACGGCGCTGCTGCCCATCACGGTCATCATGCTGGCGCTGTCCGAACGCGCTGGCCGGCTCGCCGAGCGCATCGGGCCGCGCATCCCCATGACCGTGGGCCCGGCGGTCTCCGCCCTCGGCCTGCTCCTGATGCTGCGGATCGGCGCCGACGCGTCCTACGTCGCCGACGTCCTGCCCGCGGTGTGCGTGTTCGCCCTCGGCCTGGCGGCCACCGTCGCCCCGCTCACCGCCACCGTCCTCGGCGCCGCCGACGTACGGCACGCCGGGACGGCCTCGGGCGTCAACAACGCCGTGGCGCGCGCGGCGGGCCTGCTCGCGGTGGCGGCCCTGCCGCTCATGGCCGGGCTCTCCGGCGACGACTACGAGGACCCGGCCGCCTTCGGCCACGGTTTCCGCGTCGCCGTCGTGATCTGCGCGGGGATGCTGGTGGTGGGCTCGCTGCTGGCCTGGTTCGGCGTCCGCTCCGACGTGCTCCGCGAGACCCCCGAGGAGCCGGTGAAGCCGGTCCCGCCGTGCAAGCACTACTGTGCGATCGGCGCCCCACCCCTGCAGAGCGACGTGGAACCCGTCCACGGGAAGGCGGCCGGCGCCGGGCCCGGGAGCCGCGAGGAAGGCCCCCCTGCTGCCGGCTGACCCGGCTGCGTCGTGTGCCCCCGCCGGGGGGTCAGTACTCCTCGGACTCCGGTACGAGATGCATGGCGGCCTCCTCGGCGGAGGCGGCCGCCCCGTCGATGCCGATGTCCTGGGCGACCATGCCGTCGGTGTCGTAGTGCGCCCCCTCGTCGGGGGCGACCAGCCGTCCGGCGCGCGGCCCGCCGACCTCGCCGTCGATCAGTTCGCCGTCGGTGTCCCACGCGTCCCCGATGCCGTCGCCGTCGGGGACGGGCAGGTCCGGGAGTTCCTCGGCCAGGCGTTCGTCGAGCGTCTCGCCCCGCAGCCGGCCCGCCGCGGTGATGGCGGGCTTGTTCACCGCCCAGGGCCGCTCCGGCGGCGAGTAGCCCTCGTCGAGTATCTGGTCGACACCGTGGTAGTCCAGGGTGTCCTCGGGCTCCAGCAGCCCGGCGTCGTCCTGCACCTCTGACCCGTCCGGCTGGTAGACCTCGTCACCCATCTCGTTGTCTCGCATGTCCGTCTCCTCGCTCACGCGCCGGCACCGCCTAGGCGCCGCCTTGCGGGCCGCGCGCCCCCTCTCCCCTCCACACTCTTCCGTCCGGACGCCGATCGCCACCCGGAAGCGTGAAAAGGGCCGGTGCGGGAACGTTCCCCGGACCTTCACCCGCGGTCCCGTGCCGCGCCGCCCCGGCCGCGCCGCAGTCGTGCTGCACGGCGGCCGGGGCGGCGGTCCGGAGACCCGGGCTCCGGGGGGTCAGCGCCCGGAGGACCGGCGGCCGGAGGAACCGGAGTCGCCGCAGTCCAGGTCGGCGAACCCGCGGCCGAAGTCGGAGAAGCCGCGGTCGAAGCCGGAGAACCCGTGCCCGGGACCCCGGACCACCCGGAAGGACGCGGTGGTCTGGATGCGCGGGGGGCACCGCAGCGTCACGGTGTACCAGCCGGGACGGGTGTGCTTCGGCACCCGGAAGGTGCCCGCCAGCAGGCCGCTCCTGCCCAGGGGCAGCAGGTTGATCTGGCCGCCGGCTTCGGACTGGCCCTTGGAGTAGTTGGCGTCGCGACCGCAGGCCGTGGTCGTGACGGTCAGCCGCATTCCGGGGACGGCGTAGTAGGGGGTGACCCAGGCATCGGAGATGTCATTGGCGGAGGCATTGGGGATGGTGAGACCGATGACGGCCGCGGCCATGGCGACGCCGCCAAGAACGCGTGTTGTAGGCATGAGGCAGCTCCAGGTCGAACGGGCAGGGTGGGCGAGCGGTCCCTGGCGGTCCGCTCCACGCGGAGCAAAACAGCACCCCGGGGCACCTGCCACCCGAAGCCGCCGCCTGTGATGCCGCACCTGGGCGAACACGGCCACTTGTCCGGCACGTCACCGCAGGTCAGGAGGCGTGCGTCCGCCGCTACGCGATCACCGTCGCGCCTACCCGCAAACAGGTGACGGACCGACAGATCGCGGACACCAAAAGTAGATTGACGGATCGTCATAAACTGGGGCGGTCAGGCGTCCTTGTGGAGGCCGATCACCTCGCGCAGCGCGTCACGGGCCTCGTGCGAGTTGCCGCCCTGCTCCAGCAGCGCCGCGGCGATCGCGTCCAGTTTGCGCTGGACGGCGTGCTCGGCGCGGCGTTCGGCGTTCTTCAGCAGCGCGAGCAGCAGCAGGGTGACCGCCGTCATCAGATCCGCCGCGAACAACTGCCAGTTCAGGGGCAGCCCGAGGGCGTGCACGACGAGGAATCCGGCCACCAGGAGCAGGCAGACGGAGTAGAAGAGCGGCGACGCCGTGAAGTTGGACGCCGCCTCGGCGAGCCGCTCGAACCGGCCGCGCCCGGTCGCGTCGTCGGTCCGTTCGGCGGGATGCCGGAACGTCACACCGTCCTCCCGGGGGTGATCGCCGACGATGCGGCGGTGCGGCGCGCGGGGCACCCGGCCGGCCCGCGTGGGCCGGCCGGGTGCCCCGCGCGGTCAGCAGATGCGGGGCAGTTGCTCACCCAGCGGCAGGTCCACCACCCGCGTCCCGCCCAGCCCGGTACGGGCGACGACCATGCCCGCGTGGTCCGTCACGCACTCGCCGACGACGGCCGCGCCGGCGCCCAGCGGATGCGCGCGCATCGCGGCCAGCACCTCGTCGGCCACGGCGCGGGGCACGAAGGCCACGAGCCGGCCCTCGTTGGCGACGTACATCGGGTCCAGGCCCAGCACCGCGCAGGCGTTGGCCACCGCGGGCGGCACCGGCACCGCCCGCTCCTGCAGGACGACCCCGACACCCGCGGCCGCGGCGATCTCGTTGAGGGCGGCCGCCAGACCGCCGCGCGTGGGGTCGCGCAGCACGTGCACGTCCGTCGTGACGCGCAGCACGGCTTCGACGAGCCCGCCGAGCGCCGCCGTGTCGCTCTCGATCTCGACCCCGAACTCCAGGCCCTCGCGCACGCTCATCACGGCGACGCCGTGCGCCCCGATCTCCCCGCTGACGATGACCACGTCGCCCGGCGCGGCGCGCTGCGGACGGATGTCGACCCCGTCGGGGACCAGCCCGATGCCCGCGGTGTTCACGTACAGCCCGTCCCCGTGGCCGGCCTCGACGACCTTGGTGTCCCCGGTGACGACCTCCACCCCCGCGGTGCGCGCGGCCGCGCCCAGCGCCTCGGCGACCCGCCCCACCAGGGGCATCTCCACGCCCTCCTCCAGGATGAAGCCGCAGGAGAGGTAGAGGGCCCTGGCACCGCTCATCGCCAGGTCGTTGACGGTGCCGTTGACGGCGAGGTCGCCGATGCTGCCGCCGGGGAAGAACAGCGGCCGCACCACGTAGGAGTCGGTGGAGAACGCCAGCCGGGCCCCGCCCAGCGTCACGACCGCGGAGTCGGCGAGCCCGGACAGCACCTCGCCGCCGAAGGCCGGGGCGAAGACGTGCCGTACGAGTTCCGCGGACAGCGCGCCCCCGCCGCCGTGGCCCATCACCACCCGCGGCTGGTCGCGCAGCGGCGCCGGGCAGGTCCAGCCGGAGAAGTCCGGGGCGGCGAGGGTCTCGGTGAAGTCAGCCAACGGGGCTCGCCTCCAGGGGTGCGCTGGTCCCGCCGAGCCGGCGGTAGAGGTAGTACGCGGCGCAGGCCCCCTCGCTGGAGACCATCGTGGCGCCCAGCGGGGTGCGGGGTGTGCAGACACCGCCGAACGCCTCGCACTCGTGGGGCTTGATCAGACCCTGCAGCACCTCGCCGCTGCGGCACTCCGCCGGTTCCCGCGTGGTGATGCCGGTGACGGAGAACCGGTGCTCGGCGTCGTACTCCCGGTAGCGTTCCGACAGCCGCCACCCGCTGTCGGGGATGACGCCGATCCCGCGCCACGCGCGGTCGGTGATCTCGAAGACGTCCGCGAGCATCGCCTTGGCCGCGGGGTTGCCCTCCGGCCGCACCGCGCGCGGGTAGGCGTTCTCCACCCGGTACTCGCCGCGTTCCAGCTGGCGCACCGCGCGCCGGACGCCCTCCAGGATGTCCAGCGGCTCGAAACCGGTGACGACGATGGGCACGCCGAAGCCGTCCGCCAGCTCCGGGTACTCCTCCGTCCCCATCACGCTGCACACGTGGCCGGCCGCCAGGAACCCCTGCACCCGGCAGTCCGAGGAGCGCATGATCGCCTCGATCGCCGGCGGGACGCGGACGTGGGACACCAGCAGGCTGAAGTTGGGGATGCCGAGCCTGCGCGCCTGGTACACCGTCATCGCGTTGGGCGGGGCGGTCGTTTCGAAGCCGATCCCGAAGAACACGACCTCGCGGTCCGGGTTCTCCCGGGCGATCCGCAGCGCGTCCAGCGGGGAGTAGACGACACGTACGTCACCGCCCTCGCCGCGCACGCCGAACAGGTCGCGCCCGGTGCCGGGGACGCGCAGCATGTCGCCGAAGGAGCAGAAGACCACCCCGGGCCGGGAGGCGATCTCCAGCGCCTTGTCGATGACCTCCAGCGGGGTCACGCAGACCGGGCAGCCGGGGCCGTGGATGAGTTCCACCTCCTTCGGCAGGAGCTGGTCGATGCCGTGCCGGATGATGGTGTGGGTCTGGCCGCCGCACACCTCCATCAGCGCCCAGGGCCTGGTCACCGTCGCGTGGATGTCGTCCAGCAGTCTCCGGGCCAGCTCCGGGTCCTGGAACTCGTCGATGTACTTCACCGCTCCGCCTCCGCCGTCGTTCCCGCGTCGGCGGCCGCCTGCTGCCAGGGGTCGCCGAACTCCTCCTCCAGCAGCCCGAGGTTCCCGAAGAGGGCGAGCGTCTGCCGGGCCGACTCCTCGTCGAGCCGCTGCAACGCGAAGCCGACGTGGACGATGGCGTACTCGCCGACCTGGAGGTCGGGCAGGTACTCCAGGCACACGTCCTTCACCACGCCGCCGAAGTCGACGACCGCCATCTTGGTGCCGTCACGTTCCTCGATCTCCAGCACCTTGCCGGGTACCGCCAGGCACATCAGCTGTCTCCTCGCTGTAGATGGTGGGGGATGCCGCGGGCGGCGGCAGCGACGACGAGCTGGCCGAGCGCCAGGCCCCCGTCGTTGGGCGGCACGAGCCGGTGGCGCAGCACCGTGAACCCGTCCGCGCGCAGGTCGCGGGCGCACGCGGAGGACAGCAGCGCGTTGGCGAAGACGCCGCCGGTGAGCGCCACCGTGCCGAGGCCGTGACGTTCCCGCAGGGCGCCGCACACACCCCGGACGAGGTCGGCCACCGCCCGGTGGAATCGTCCGGCGATCACCCCGGCGGGCACTCCCGCGACCAGGTCCGCGACGACGGCCGCCAGCACCGGGCCCGGGTCGCAGACGGTCGCCCCGCCGGCACCGGCGCCCTCCCGCGGTACGAAGGCGTAGCCCTCGGGGGGCACACCGCCCGCCGCGACGGCCGCCGCCTCCAGCTCGACGGCGGCCTGCGCCTCGTACCCCGCCACATGGCACACCCCGGCCAGCGAGGCGACCGCGTCGAAGAGCCGGCCCATGCTGGAGGTCGGGACGCAGTGCAGCCCGCGCGCCAACTGAACGTCCAGGACGGCTCGTTCGCCCTCCGGGCAGGCGTCCGCGCACGGCAGGCCGGGCGTCCAGGGGAGCCCGGCCGCCCTCAGGTGCGCCAGCGCCATCCGGTAGGGGCGGCGTACGGCCGCGTCACCGCCGGGCAGCGGGACGTACGCCAGGTGCGCCGCCCGCCGGAAGCCCGCGTAGTCGGCGAGCAGGAACTCACCGCCCCACACCGCGCCGTCGTCGCCGTGGCCCGTGCCGTCGAAGGCGACGCCGACGACCTGGCCCGTGCCGTCCAGTCCGGCCTCGGCCATCGCCGCCGCGACGTGTGCGTGGTGGTGCTGCACCTGCCGCAGCGGCCGGCCGCCCGCGGCGCGCACCGCCCAGCCCACCGAGCGGTAGCCGGGGTGCCGGTCCGCGGCCAGCAGTTCGGGCCTGACCCCGGTGATCCGCTCCAACTGCCGTTCCGCGTCGCTGAAGGCGGTCAGCGTCGCCAGGTCGTCCATGTCGCCGACGTGGGCCGACAGCCAGGCATGCCGGCCCTCGCCCACGCAGAAGGTGTTCTTCAGGTCGCCGCCCACGGCGAGCGCGGGCGTCACCGGGACGGGCAGCGGCACGGGGAGGGGCGCGTAGCCGCGCGAACGCCGCACGGGCAGTTCCTCGCCGTCGCAGATCCGCACCACCGAGTCGTCGCAGGGCACATGGATGGGCCGGTCGTGCGTGAGCCAGGCGTCCGCCAGCCCCGCCAGCCGCTCCAGGGCCTGCCCGTCGTCGGTGACGATGGGCTCGCCCCCCAGGTTGCCGCTGGTCATCACCAGCAGCCGGGGCCCCGGCGGGTCGCCCGGCAGCCCCAGCAGCAGGTGGTGGACGGGTGTGTACGGGAGCATCACACCGAGGTCGGCCACCCGCGGCGCAACGGCCTCCGCCACCGCGCGCACCCCCGCGCGGCGCCGCAGCAGCACGATCGGCCGGCGGTTGCCGGTCAGCGACTCCCGCTCCGCCGGGCCGAGATGGGCCAGTGGTTCGACGTCCGCGAGCTCCCGGGCCATCAGGGCGAACGGCTTGTCACCGCGGCCCTTGCGCGTCCGCAGCAGCCGCACGCTCTCCTCGTTGCCCGCGTCGCAGGCCAGGTGGTAGCCGCCCAGGCCCTTCACCGCGAGGATCGCGCCCGCCGCGAGCAACCGCCGTGCCCCCGCGAGCGGTTCACCCTCCAGCCCGGCGCGCACGCCGCCGGGCACGACCAGCCGCAGCCGGGGACCGCAGTCGTGGCACGAGACCGGCTGCGCGTGGAAGCGGCGGTCGGCGGGATCCTCGTACTCGGCCCGGCAGGCCGCGCACATCGGGAAGCCGGCCATGGTGGTGTTGGGCCGGTCGTAGGGCAGGCCGGTGACGATCGTGAAGCGCGGTCCGCAGTGCGTGCAGGTGATGAACGGGTGCCGGTGGCGGCGGTCCGCGGGGTCGCGCAGCTCGGCCAGGCACGCCTCGCAGGTGGCCGTGTCGGGGGAGACCAGGGTGCGGGAGGCGGTGTCGCCGGGGCGGGAGGGGCTGATCGTGAAGTCCGCGCCGCCCGCGAGGGGCACGGGGCGGTGGGAGACCGACTCGACCACCGCCAGCGGCGGTGCCTCGGGGCCGATCCGGTCGCAGAAGGCCGCGACCGCGCCGGGGGCGCCCTCGACCTCGGCGACCACCCCGTCCCCGGTGTTGCCGACGTGCCCGGCGAGCCCCAGTTCACAGGCGAGGCCGAACACGAACGGCCGGAAGCCGACCCCCTGCACGACCCCCCGGACCAGCACCCGGCGGCGCTGCGCGGTCCGGGCCGCGGGCCCCGGCTGCCCGGGCATCAGTGCGTGTGGCCCACGGAGCGGGTGTGCCCGGCGGAGTCCTCGTGCGGGTGCGCCTTCTCACCCGCGGGCACCTGACCGTGGTCGTGGTCGTGCGCGTGACCGTGCTGGACGGCGGTGCGCGCCATCACGGGACGGTGTACCGCGGCGCCCGCGTGCACGGCCAGCGCCCGTTCCAGCAGCACCCCGGCACCCTCGCCGTCCCGCGAGGACGTCCGGACCACCTCCACACCCGGGTTGACCTGCGCCACGGCCGCCAGGAAGGCCGCCTCGTCGAAGCCGGCCGCCTCGGCGATGTCGGACTTCGTCACGACCACCAGATGCGCCAGCCCGAAGGCCGTCGGGTACTTCAGCGGCTTGTCCTCGCCCTCGGTCACCGAGGCCAGCACCACCCGCAGCGACTCGCCGAGGTCGTACGAGGCGGGGCACACCAGGTTGCCGACGTTCTCCACGAACAGCAGGTGCGTGCCCTCCGGCAGCCAGCTGTCGACGTGGCGCCGCACCATCGCCGACTCCAGGTGGCACAGCCCGTCGGTCAGCACCTGCCGCACCGGGGCACCGGAGCGGGCCAGCCGGGTCGCGTCGTTCTCGGTGGCGAGGTCGGCGGTGAGCGCCGCCACCGGCACCCCGCGCAGCCGGGCCAGCCCCAGTTCCGACTCCAGCAGCGCCGTCTTGCCGCTGCCCGGGCTGGACAGCAGGTTCACCATGACGGTCCCGCGTGCGGCGAGTTCCTCCCGCAGGTCCTGTGCGCCGCGGTCGTTCCTGGCGAGCACGGACTGCCGCAGATCGGTCACTTTGCACATGGCTCTCAGCGCTCCTCGGGGAGTGTGGCGGCCGGCTGCCGCTGCCCGGCCCACCGCACCTCGGTGATCCGCAGTTCACGGCCGGACAGCAGCTCCGTCGCCGCGCCGTCGCAGCCGGGACAGGTCAGCCGCGGGGGCATGCCGGTGGGCCAGTCCCGCGCGCAGCGCGCGCAGCGGGCCCGGCCGGGGACGGTCTCGGTGGTGAGGGCCGCGCCCTCCAGTACGGTGCCGGTGCAGGCGAGGTCGAAGCTGAAGGCGAGGGCGTCCGCCACGACACCGGCGAGTTCGCCGACCTCCAGGTGGACGGACTCCGCGCAGGGCGCCGCGCCCGTACCCTCCGCGAGCCGGGCGGCGGCCTCCTCGACCTGCTCCACCACCGCCACTGCGATGGACATCTCGTGCATCGGCCTCTTCTCCGGTGTGCGGGTACCGGCCGGGCCCCGGCTGCCGGCGGGCCGGCGGGCGGTGCCGGCGGCTCACGCGGCTCCATTGAAGGCCCGGCTCCCGGGACACCCGGCCCGCCACGCCGCCGGGCCGGCACCGGCCTACCCGTTCGGCCTCACATGGACCGGATGTGCAGGTACCGCTTCACGTCCGGCAGGACGCGGGACATGGCGAGGGCGGCCACGGCCGCGCCCACCGCGCTCAGGGCGATCTTCCACATGGCGGGGTGCTCCTTTCTGCTCGTCGCTGCGTTCCGCGGCGCGGCGGGCCGGTCAGGCCACCGCGTGCGGGTCGGCGGGCCGGTCGCTCTCCTCGCCGACGACGCGCAGCACCAGGCGCACGGCCTCGTCCACGGCCGCGGCCACCGGAGCGCTCAGGCCGATGCCCTCCTCCAGGCAGGCCGGCTCGCAGCCCACCACCAGGACCCGGGAGGGCCTGGGGGCACCCGTCCCCGCGCTGAGGGTGTCGAGGAGCGCCAGCACCGTGTCCGGGGTCATCCGGTGCCCGTCGACGAGGGCCGTGCCGGGCCCCTCGCCGCCGGGCGGCGGCGCCTCGATCAGGTGCAGCGTGCCGGGGGAGCCGCCGCGCGCGACGGCGTCGACGAGGACCACGCTGCGATAGCCGTCGAGGAGCTGGTACGCCAGGTGCACGCCCCGGACGCCGGTGTCGGTGACGTGGACACCGTCGGGCAGCGGGTGCCCCGACAGCCGGCGCACCACCTCGACGCCGAAGCCGTCGTCCCCCAGGAAGACGTTGCCGATGCCCGCGACCAGCACGCCTCCCGTGCTCACGCGTCCTCCAGGGGGGCGAGTTCGTCGGGCTGGAAGTACAGGAAGCGGCCCTGCTCGCGGCGGATCTCCGCGCCGGGGTCGCCGTCCACGGTGACCGCGAGGTGCACCCCGCCGTCCACGTCGTGCAGCACCGCCTCGACCTGGGCGCTGCGCCCCTGCAGGAACAGGTCCTGCGCGTCGGTGCGCCGTCGCCCCGGGCGCAGCACGACACGGCTGCCGGCGGCCACCCAGGTGTCGCCGACCATGACGCGGTCCCGGGCCGGGTCGACCGAGGCGTCGGCGCCCGGGTCCCACCAGGGCGTCGCCGGCGCCTGCGCGGCCGGGGCCTGCGGACCGGTGACCTGGCGCAGCTCGCGCACCGCGCCGTGCAGACGCTCCATCACCTCCGGCGGCATGGAGTCCGCCAGGTCGATCACCGCCGCGGCCCGTTCGTCCGTGCCGCGCGCCTGCCGCTTCTCCTCGTCGGTGAGGGCGGCGGTGCGCAGCGCCAGGATCTCGTCGATCTCGGTGGCGTCGTAGAGCGCGCCGGGGCTCTCCGGGGCGATCCGCGGATGGTCCTCCAGGATGATGGGGGAGGACAGCACCACGTTCGCCGCGGCGTGGTCGCCCGCCAGCACCGGCCAGGTGTTCTCGTTGCGGCACTCGGCGACGGCGGCCTTCGCCCACTCCGGCGGGTCGGTCATGGACACGAAGTAGCCGGCGGTCAGCCGCAGCATCAGATGCGCGGAGACCAGTGCGTGCGGCAGCGCCTCCTCCCGGTTCGAGGCCAGGGCGCTCCCGGTGTTCTCCGCCACGGCGGTCAGCCGCAGCACCCGGTAGGGGCCGGGCAGTTCCTCCGCCGACAGCCGCAGGACGCCCTCGAGGCGTGCCCGGCGGCGCACGACGCGCCCGGCGGGGAAGCCGCCCTCGCCGGTGACGATCTCGCTGTCCTCCGTCGCGGGGACGGTGAACGGCAGGACCAGGTCCTCGGCGGTCAGCGCCGTGACGTCGACGGACAGCTCGACGCGCTCCTCCACGCCCTCGTCCCACGGGACCAGCACCCGGTCCGGCAGCGGGAGTTCGTCGACGAGCTCGAACTCGCCGTCGAGCAGGACCCGTTCCACGGTGCGCCGCTGGGCGTGCAGGAAGCGCAGCTCCGCGTGGAGCGCGGCGTCCGCGCGCGGCTCCATGAGGATCTCGGTGCGCTGCAGCACGGGTTCGCCGGACGCGGCCGCCCACACCGGGGGCACCAGCACGCCGAACTGCCAGCGCATGCGGTTCTTCGCCGAGGACGCCCGGTACGGGTAGAGCACGTAGCCCTCGAACAGGACGGCGTCGGCGGCCTGACGGGCGGTCGCGAAGTGTTCCGTCGCTGCCGTCACCGGGCACCCCCCGCCGGGGCGGCGGCGCCGGCGAGCAGGGCCTCGACGGTCGCCTCCCATGAGGGCAGGGCGTGGGCGCTGCGGAAGGACCGCAGCGACTCCAGCGCCGTGCGCGGCAGCCGGATCCAGCCGCACCCGGGGAAGTGGGCGTCGATCGCCTCGCGCCACACGCTCACCGGCATGCGGCACACGGCCTCCTTGTCCCAGGGCACCGGCCGCACCTGGAAACCGCCCGGCCCGACGAAGGCGGTGCCGGAGAAGAGCAGCAGCAGCGGCGCCTCGCCGTTCTCCAGGGCCTCGAAGTACTTCGCGGAGGCGACGTCCATGTCGTAGGTGCACGGCACCGGCAGGTCCACCTCGGTCTCGCCGGTGAAGCCCGGCACCATCAGCGGCACCTGCGCGAACTGCAGGGGCTGCAGGGTGCTGCCCCAGCGCGCCCGCTCGCCGAAGAGGTCGCCGAGGCCCCGGGCCTCCGCGTCGTCGCCGTAGGCCCGCTGTGCCGGTTCGATGCGCAACTGGCAGCGCAGCGCGAGGGCGTGCACCCGCTCCCCGCCGGAGGCGGTGATGCGCAGCCGGAAGACCAGCGTCGGTCCGGCGGCGTACGGATCGGCCCGTACGCCCGTGCAGCCGAAGTCCAGCTCGGTCACGTCGGCAACCCCTCCCGCGGCGCCGCGGTCGCGGCCCGCTGTCGTACGTCGTCGAAGAAGGCGGCCAGTTCGGCGCGGGCGCCGGAACCGCCGTCGAACCCCTGCCAGTTCAGCCGGAGCCGGCCCACCAGTTCGTAGGCGCGGTCGACCGGCAGCAGGAAGCACTCGCCGCCGTCCTGCGCGCCGTCGTCCCGGCGGACCAGCAGGGCCTCCACGTCCGGCCGCAGGGTGCCGGCCAGCGGCGAGCCGCCGAACACGGCCTGCCAGGTGGCCGGTTCGACCTCGCTCTCGGTGGCGCCGGCCGGGCTCGGGTAGAGCACCACGGGCCGGCCGAGCGCCGAGTTGTGGAAGAAGAAGGCGACCGAGACGGGGATGCGCAGCTGCTGCCAGGTGGCCGCGTCGGGCACCGACCCGGGGTCGCTCAGCACCCGGTCGGGCACGGCGGCGAAACGGCCGCCGCCGGCGCCCGGCCGTTCGAGGAGCAGCGCGCACGGCACGCAGGCGCAGGCCAGCGCGCGCTGTCCGGCGTCGACCAGATGCCGGTGCGGGCCCGTCAGCTCCACCCCGCACAGTTCGCAGCGTTCGGGCGTGGGTTGCCGGGGCGCCACGAAACGGCGCAGTCCGGCCCCGGTGGTACGGGGACTCACGGCGCCCCCGGCGGACGGTTGCCGATCTGCAGCAGCGCGGGCTCGCCCGCCGCCGGGCCGGAGGCCGGCATCTCGACCACCGACACCTCCGGGGCGAAGCAGGACAGGGCCGCCTCGATGCGCTGCCGGGTGGCGTCCATGGTGCTGGGGCAGCCGCAGCCGCCGTCCTCGCGGGCGCTCAGCCGCAGCGTGCCGGTGTCGGGGTCGAAGTGCTCGACGCCCACCGTCGCCCCGGCGCGGGCGGCCTCCACGGCACGGCCGACCCGGGTGAGGGTGTCCTCGGGGTGCAGGTCGTGGAGGGTCAGCAGGCCCGCGACCATCTCGTCGGCCATCAGCACCGCGAGCGGATCCGTCGAGCCGTTCTCGAGGAGGGTGACCGCACGGGCGAGGCCGGCGCCGTAGAACTCCATGAGGGTGCGCACCAGTTCCTCGGCGGCGCGTGCCGTCTCGCCGTCGCCGGAGGCCGCGAACGCGTCGAGGATCTCCTCGACGCGACGCGCCGTCTGCTCGGCGCTCATCCGGCCATACCGCTCAGGCCGGTGGGGACGTGGAGCTTCTCCACCGTGCGTCCGCCGCCTACGTACATGTGGACGCCGCAGGGCAGGCACGGGTCGAAGCTTCGCACGGCCCGCATGATGTCGATGCCCTTGAAGTTCTCCGGGGAGTTCTCCTCGAAGATCGGGGTGTTCTGCACGGCGTCCTCGTACGGGCCGGGGGTGCCGTAGGAGTCGCGCACGCTGGCGTTCCACGGGGTCGGCGGGTACGGGTGGTAGTTGGCGATCTTGCCGTCGCGGATGACCATGTGGTGCGAGAGGACACCGCGCACCGCCTCGGTGAAGCCCACGCCGATGCTCTCGTCCGGGACCTCGAACTTCTCCCACGTCTGGGTGCGGCCCGCGCGGACCTCCTCCAGCCCCATCTCGGCGAAGTGGAGGGCGCAGGCTGCGGCGTAGGCCTGGAAGTAGGTGCGGGCCCGGTTGCGCTCCAGGGCGTTGCTCCACTGCGGGATCTTCCACTCGAGGGTGGTCTCCGGCTTGGTGAGCGTCCTGGGCAGGTTGATCACCACGCTGTGCCCGGTGGCCTTCACGTACCCCATGTCGACCAGGCCGTTGAGGGCGGTGGACCACAGCCGGGCGAGCGGGCCGCCGCCGGTGTCCAGCGCCAGGTGGTCCTTGCCGTCGAACCAGCGCGGGGACATCACCCAGCTGTACTTGTCGCCGAAGTCGCGCTTCTGCGGCGCGGGGATGGTGTGCTGGTTCCACGGGTGGCGCGGGTCGACCGGGTTGCCGAGCGGGTCGTGGGTGACGAACTGCTGCTGGCCCTCCCAGTCCTGGTAGTAGGAGCTGCCCAGCAGGATGCGGATGCCCAGGTTGATCTGCGTGAGGTCGTTGGTGACCAGCTTCCCGTCCACCACGATGCCGGGGGAGACGAACATCTTCCGTCCCCAGTCCGTCATGTTGGCGTAGGTGAAGTCGCAGTGCTCGGGGTCGTTGAACGCGCCCCAGCAGCCCAGCATGACACGGCGCCGGCCGACCTCCTCGTATCCGGGCATGGCCTCGTAGAAGAAGTCGAAGAGGTCGTCGTGGAGCGGCACGACGCGCTTCATGAACTCCACGTACCGCATCAGCCGGGTCAGGTAGTCGGTGAACAGCTGCACCGACGCGATGGTGCCGACGCCGCCCGCGTAGAGGGTGGAGGGATGGACGTGCCGGCCCTCCATCAGGCAGAACATCTCCCGCGTGTAGCGGCTCACTTGGAGCGCCTCGCGGTAGAACTCGCCCTCGAGCGGGTTCAGCGAGCGCATGATGTCGCCGATGGTGCGATAGCCGTGGTCCCCGGCGTGCGGGGCCTCGGTGCGGTCGGCCTGCTCCATGACGCCCGGGTTGGTCTCGCGGACCATCTTTTCGCAGTAGTCGACCCCGACCAGGTTCTCCTGGAAGATGTTGTGGTCGAACATGAACTCGGCGGCCTCGCCGAGGTTGATGATCCACTCGCCGAGGTGCGGCGGCTTCACCCCGTACGCCATGTTCTGCGTGTAGACCGAGCAGGTGGCGTGGTTGTCGCCGCAGATCCCGCAGATCCGGCTGGTGATGAAGTGCGCGTCGCGGGGGTCCTTGCCCCGCATGAAGACGCTGTAGCCGCGGAAGACCGACGAGGTGCTGTAGCACTCCGCGACGCGCTTCTGCTTGAAGTCGATCTTCGTGTGGATGCCGAGGCTGCCCACGATCCGGGTGATCGGATCCCAGGACATCTCCATCAGGCCACTGCCGTCTCCGGCCGTCTTCGTCTTCGGAGCCATGGTGTGTGCGTGCCCTTCGTCAGGCGGGGGAGGGGGGTGGCCGGTGGCCGGGGCGGTGCCGTGGGGTCACCAGGGCGCCTTGTAGCCGGTGGTGAGCTTCCGGCCGGTGTGACGCCACTTGGGCTCCTTGTCCACGGTCCTGGCCGTGATGGAGCGCAGCCGCCGGATCGCGGCGCCGTACGCGCCGCTGGCGGTGCTCGACAGCCGCGCACCGGGCGGTTCGTCCATGAACGGCATGAACATGTCCGGGAAGCCGGGCATCGTGCAGGCGATGCAGATGCCGCCGACGTTGGGACAGCCGCCGATGCCGTCCATCCAGCCGCGCTTGGGGACGTTGCACTTGACGACCGGGCCCCAGCAGCCGATCTTCACCAGGCACTGCGGCGAGTCGTAGCGGTCGGCGAACTGGCCCTGCTCGTAGTAGCCGGCCCGGTCGCAGCCCTCGTGCACGGTCGCGCCGAACAGCCAGGCCGGGCGCAGCTTGTCGTCCAGCGGGATCATCGGCGCGGAGCCGGCCGCCTGGTAGAGCAGGTACGTCAGCGTCTCGGCGAAGTTGTCGGGCTGGATCGGGCAGCCGGGCACGCAGACGATCGGGATGCCCGCCTTCGACTTCCACTCCCAGCCCAGGTAGTCCGGCACGCCCATGGCGCCGGTCGGGTTGCCCTCCATGGCGTGGATGCCGCCGTAGGTGGCACACGTGCCGATGGCGACCACGGCCAGGGCCTTGGGCGCGAGACGGTCGATCCACTCGCTGGTGGTGATCGGCTGGCCGGTCTCGGGGTTGTCGCCGAAGCCGCACCAGTAGCCCTCCGCCTTGATCGCCTCGTTGGGGACGGACCCCTCGACGACCAGGACGAACGGCTCGATCTCGCCGCGCTCGGCCTTGAAGAACCACTCGATGAAGGTGTCGGCGCCCCCCACCGGACCGCACTCGAAGTCGATCAGCGGCCAGTGCACCTGGATCTTGGGGAGGCCGGGAAGGCCGCCCAGGACGATCTCCTCGATGCTGGGCAAGGTCGCGGCGGTCAGCGACACCGAGTCGCCGTCGCAACTCAGCCCCGCGTTGATCCAGAGAATGTGGATCGGGGCTTCCTCGTCCCCCGCTGCCGGGGTCCGCGCGGCGTCGTTCTGGGTCGAAGCAGTCGCATCCATCGGGATGCCTCCTCATCGAGCGACAAATGCCACATAAAGGCATCTATCCCCCTTGATAGCGAGTGGCTCGCCGGGAGGGGACGTCGAAGAGGGCCAATACGGTGACCGCCCCGCGGTGCCTGGCGCAGACCCTTGAGCCATGGCCAAGGGTGCTCCCGCGCGGCCAGGCGCGCGGGGGAGCTGCCGGGCGCCGGTGGCCGGCTCTCCTGGCCCTCTCGCTCCCGGCCGTTCGCTGTCGCGGGGCGCCGGGCCGTCCGAGCGCGCGCAACCTCCCGCGCTGCGGGGCGGTCGTCGCCGCGGCGGTGGCCAGGACCGTATCCCGAGTGGGGGCGGCGTTCTCCGGGTTCCCGCGCGGCTCCGGCGTGGGCTCCTGGGGCGCTCCCGGCTGGGTGTCGTGACAGGTGACGGGCGCCCGGCCTCACGTGCCGGGGGCGGCGGTCTCAGGGGCAGGAGGGGGCCGGGGTCTCCCACAGGTGCGGCGGGGTCCCGGTGGGGGTGCGGCGGTGGACGAAGGCGGAGCGGAGGGAGTGGTAGGGGGCGTGGGGGTCGAAGAAAGCCTCGCGCATGCGGGACAGCTCCTCGGCGCGGTGGGACGCCAGGGGACGCTCCGCCTCCCGGCGTTCGGCCTCCGCCTTCTTGGCGGCGATACGGGGCCCGGTCCCCGCCGTACGGGCCAGGCGGGCCGCGAGGCGGGCCACGTCGGCGCCGAACTCCTGCGGGCCGCACATCAGCAGCCGGTCCACCAGGCCGATCCGCAGGGCGGCGGCCGCGCCGACCGGGAGCGCCCGCTCGGTCAGGCGTGCGGCCATGGCGGGGCCGACCCGGCGCGGCAGGGTGTACGTCCAGTACTCGGAGCCGTACAGGCCCATCAGGCGGTAGTGCGGGTTGAGCACGGCGCCCTGGCGGCACCAGACCTCGTCGGCGGCGAGGGCGAGCATCACCCCGCCCGCGCCCGCGTTGCCGCCGAGCGCGGCGACCACCAGGCGGTCGGTGGTGGTGAGGACGGCCTCGACGAGGTCGTCGATGGCCGTGATGGCCGCCCAGGACTCGGCCCCCGGGTCCGCTGCGGCCTCGATGGCCTTCAGGTCGATGCCGTTGGAGAACACGTCCCGGGCCCCGCCCAGCACCAGTACCGAGGTGGGCCGCGTGCAGGCGTGGCGGTACGCCGTGAGGAGGCGCCGGCAGGCGGCGGCGGACATGGCGCCGCCCGCGAAGGTGAACGACAGGACGCCCGCGGCGCCGTTCTCGTGGTAGCGGATGTCGGCCCAGCTGTCCCGGTCGCCGGCGCACTGCGGGGGCAGGGGGTCCTCCGGCAGCGGCGGCAGGAGCGCGCCGAGGGCGGTGACGGCGGGCAGCGCGAACGTGGGCGGGCCGCCCGGCGCGCGACGGGGCCGCAGCCGGGGGATCCACACGGCGCCGTCCCGGGTGGCCCGGCACACCGCGCCCGCCCGGGTGGCCAGCAGCCGGCCGGGCTCGCCGCGCAGCCGGTCCTCGGGGTGGCCGCCGTGCAGGAACCAGGGGGCGCCGAGGAGCTCGTCCAGGACGCCGGGCCGCGAGTCGGCGGCACGCAGCTTGCGCAGCACGGTCGCGGTCGGGTCGGCGGCCCAGTCGATGCGGCGCTCGTCCTGCCGGAGCACCGGGCGGACCCGGACGACCGCCCCGAGGGCCGGGTCGCCCTGCCGCCGGGGGACGTACGCGCCGGAGGCGAACCGGTCGACCGCGAGCAGGACGGCCTCCATCGCCGCGTCAGAGATCTCTCCCCGGTACCAGTCGCTCTTGCCGACCGGCGGCACCGCGCAGGCCACCGCGGCCCACACGGGGCCCGCGTCCATCTCCTCCTCGGCCTGCAGCACCGTCACGCCCCAGGTGGCGACGCCCTCCTGCACGGCGCGGTCCAGGGAGGACGGGCCGCGGTCGCCGGGCGGTCCCGGGTGCACGATCAGGCAGGTGCGGGCGGTCCTGACGTCCTCGGGGATCGCCGCCGTCAGCATGGGCGCGACGACGAGTTCCGGTTCGTGGCGGGCGACCGCCGCGCGCATCGCGTCGCCGTCCGGTGTGACCTCCACGGCGACGGTGTGTCCGAGCTCGCCGAGTTCCGTGTACGCGCGCTGCGTCAGGCTGTTGAACGCCGACGCCATGAGCAGGATGTGCATGACGACTCCCGGCCGCCCGGCACGATCGGGGAGGGGGAGCACCGGCCCCGGCCTCCAGCGATGATGCCCGCCCGGCGGGTGCCCGCGGGCGCGCCCGGCCGCCGGGTCACCCGATCGCACCGGCCCGGCCGCCCCTGGGTGGTACGGCCGCCGGATCCCGGACCGCCCCACGTCTTGACGCGCACGCATCAACTCGATAGGTCTACACCAAATGCATTTGGTACAGACCAACTGCGTGTTCCCCCCACGGGAGGCCCGGATGCGAAGAACTCTGGCCGCGGTCACCGCGCTCGTCGGAGCGCTCGTCCTGCTCCTCGCCCCGCCCGCCGCCGCGGCCGCCCCGAGCGCGGCCTTCGTCAAGACGGCCACCTGGGACACCGGATACCAGGGGCAGTACACGATCACCAACGGCGGCACCACCACCCTCAGCGGATGGACCGTCGAGTTCGACCTGCCGTCGGGGACGAGCGTCGGCTCGTACTGGGACACCCTGATGACCCAGAGCGGCAGCCACTACACCTTCAAGAACCGCGACTACAACGGCACGCTGGCGCCCGGCGCGACGGCCGCCTTCGGCTGGGTCTCCTCGGGTACGGGCGCGCCCGCGAACTGCAAGCTCAACGGCGGTTCCTGCACCGGCTCCGGCGGTGGCCCGGACACCACCGCGCCCAGTGTCCCCGGCGGGGTGAGCGTCGGCTCGGCCACCTCCTCCTCCCTCACCGTCCGCTGGACGGCCTCCACCGACAACTCCGGCAGCGTCGCCGGCTACGAGGTCTCCCGGGACGGCGGCACGCCCGTCGCCGTGACCGGCACCTCCTACACCGCCACCGGGCTGCAGGCGAGCACCGGCTACTCCTTCCGGGTCCGCGCCAAGGACGCGGCGGGCAACACCTCCGCGTACAGCGGCGCGGTCAGCGGGACGACCACCTCCGGCGGCACCAACCCGCCCCCGGGCGGCGTGCGCACCGCCCCCTACGTCGACATGGGCGCCTGGCCGACGCCCAGCCTCACCACGCTGTCCTCGGCGAGCGGCCTGAAGAGCTTCACCATGGCCTTCATCACCGCCTCGTCGTGCAAGGCGATGTGGTTCAACGCCTACGACCCGCGCGACGGCTGGAACAAGGACCAGATCGACGCGATCCGCGCGGCCGGAGGTGACGTCAAGATCTCCTTCGGCGGCGCCACCGGCATCGAACTCGCCCAGGCCTGCGGCTCCGTGGACGCGCTGTACGCCGAGTACAACGCGGTCGTCAACGCCTACGGCCTGACCTACGCCGACTTCGACATCGAGGGCGCCGCCACCGCCGACCCGGCGTCCGTCGCCCGTCGCTCCCAGGCGCTGGCCCGCCTCCAGCAGGCCCACCCCGGGCTGCGGATCTCCCTCACCCTGCCCGTCCTGCCGGAGGGGCTCACGGCGGACGGCCTGGGCGTCGTGCGCTCGGCCCGCGACGCCGGGGTGAACCTCGACGTCGTCAACATCATGGCGATGGACTACTACCGCAGCGCCGACTACGGAGACGCCGCGATCCAGGCGGCCAACAGCACCTTCGCCCAGCTCAAGTCCCTCTACCCCGGCAAGTCCGACGCCCAGGTGTGGGCGATGGTCGGCGTCACGCCGATGCTCGGGCAGAACGACGACGGCCGGATCTACGACCAGGCCGACGCCCGCCAGCTGGTGGGCTTCGCCCAGGGCAAGCATCTGGGGATGCTCGCCTTCTGGGAGACCACCCGGGACCGCAACGCCTGCACCGGCGCGCTGTACATGTGCACCAACATCCCCCAGTCGCCCTACGAGTTCTCGCGGATCTTCGCGGGCTACACCGGATAGCGCCTCCCGGCACCGTCCCCGCGGGCCGTCGTCGTGTGCTGAACACGGCGGCGGCCCGCTGCTTTCGGCCGATGTGGAGACGATGTGCCGATCCGTGAAGGCGCTTTCACGGAGGCCCGGGTTCCACTGAGTCCATTCACCCGGACGCCCAGCCCACCGCAAGTGCGACACAACGGATAGTACACACTGTGAACAACCGGTGACCGAAAGTCGCGGAGGCGATGTGACGGGCGGGCGCCCGATGCACAACACTCCTCGACGTCCGATATCCGGATCGAGTGCCGAAGGAGTGTTCGCTATGCGGTTCAGTGCGGTGGGGACCTGCCTGGCCCTGGTGGCGGCGGTGTGTTCGGCGGGGGTCGTGGCCGGCTCGGCGGAGGCCCGGCCGGCCGGGGCGACGAGCCTGTACGCGCCGTCCGCGCTCGTCCTGTCCCTGGGGAAGGGAGAAGACCCCGCGACGGCGACGATACAGCGGGCAGTCGTGCTGCGCTGCCGGCCCACCCCGTACGGCGACCACCCCGACCCGGTCGCCGCCTGTGCGGAACTCGCCGCCGTCCACGGGGACTTCGCGGCGATGACGGCGGGCTCGCAGGGGGTCGTCTGCACCCGGATCTGGGACCCGGTCGTGGTCACCGCGGACGGGGTCTGGGAGGGCCGGCGCGTCACCTTCGCGCAGACCTTCGGCAACCCGTGCGTGTTGCGCGGCAGCGACACGGCCGGCGTCTTCGCCTTCTGACGTCGATGCCGTGAACCAAGGCCACGGGGTTCACCGTGGGGGAGAGCCCTGTGAGGGGGCGGCCGACTCGTGGGACGGGGTCGGCCGCCCCTGTTTTCCCGTTCCGGCGCGGCGTCAGGTCGTCTTGACCTGGCCGCCGTCGATGGTGAACTCCGCCCCCGTGACGTTGCCGGCGACGGGGGAGGCGAGGAAGGCGATCAGGGCGGCCACCTCCTCGGGCTCGGTGATGCGCCCGGTGGAGATGCCCATGCTGCGCGGCACGACCTCGTCCAGCGCCTCCTGGGCGGTGGTCCCCGCCGCCGCGGCCGCCTGGTCGGCGAAGGCCCCCGGGGCCGTCCAGAAGGGCGTGCGGACGGGGCCGGGGGCGACCGCGTTGACGCGGACGCCGTGCGGGGCGAACTCCTCGGACAGGGACTTCGTCAGGTTCGCCAGCGCGGCCTTCGCGGCCGAGTAGTCCACGACCGTCGGGAAGGGCAGGCGCGCGTTGACGGAGGTGACGTTGACGATCGCGCCGCCGCCCGCCTCCAGCATGTGGGGGATCGCGGCGCGGGCCGTGCGGACGGCGCTGAAGAAGGAAATCTCGAACACGCGCCGCCACTCCTCGTCGTCCACCTCGAGGAAGCCGCCGCGGGACGTCCCCGAGCCCACGTTGCCGACCAGGATGTCGACGGAGCCGTAACGCTCCGCGGCCTGCCGCACGAGCTCGGCGGGGCCCTCCGGGTCGGCGAGGTCCACGGCCACGGGGGTCACCTCGTATGCCTCCACGAGGGCCTCCGTCTCGGGGGTGACACTGCGGCTGCCCGCGACGACGCGGACCCCCTCTCGCGCGAGCGCCCGCGTCACCGCCAGGCCGATGCCCCGGCCGGCTCCGGTGACGACCGCGACCTTGCCCACGAGGTGCAGTTCCATGGGGACCCCTTCGGGAGGACGGATGCGTATCGAGCCTGGGGGAGGGGGGACGGGGCCGCCATCGGAGCGCCGCCGGCCGAGGGCCGCCGGCGGTGCCGGGGGGTGAGCGCGGGTCAGATACGTGTCCTTCCGCCGCGGCGGTGTCGCACAGCCGTACGGGGCGCGGTGGCAGGTATCAGCCGTCCATGCCAGGGGACTTGACGGCGTATTGGTCTAGTCCTACCGTCATCCCTCAATCGCAGTGTTCACGGGTGCATTCACAGTTCACCCATGTGAACATGCCGTCTCCTGGGAAGGCGTCCCCCCATGTCCCACAGGTCCCAAGGTCTCCTCACCAAGGGCATCTTCGCCCTCGTCGCGGCGCTGGTCGCCGCCCTTCTGGCCGCGCTGCCCGGCGGCGGCCGCGCCGAGGCCGCGCCGGCCGCGTTCAGCCACCCCGGCGTCCTGGTCAGCCGTGCCCAACTCGACTTCGTACGCGGAAAGGTGCAGGCCGGGGCACAGCCCTGGAAGGGCGCGTACGACCAGATGATGGCGTCGGCCTACGCCTCGCAGTCGCGCACCCCCAAGCCGCGCGCGGTCGTCGAGTGCGGCTCGTACTCCAACCCCAACTACGGCTGCACCGACGAGCGCGAGGACGCCATCGCGGCCTACACCAACGCGCTGGCCTGGTACGTCACCCGTGACGCCAAGTACGCGCAGAAGGCGATCCAGCTGATGGACGCCTGGTCGGCCACCATCACCGACCACACCAACAGCAACGCCCCGCTGCAGACCGGCTGGGCGGGCTCGGTGTGGCCGCGCGCCGCGGAGATCATCCGCTACACCTACACCGGCTGGCCGAACGTGAACCGCTTCGCCACCATGCTGCGCAACGTCTACCTCCCCGAGGTCATCAACGGCTCCAAGAGCAACGGCAACTGGGAGCTGAGCATGATGGAGGCCGCCGTCGGCATCTCCGTCTTCCTTGACGACCGCGCCTCGTACGACAAGGCCGTCACGCGCTACCTGAACCGCGTGGCCGCGTACGTGTACCTGGACACCGACGGCGCGCTGCCCAGGACCGTGCCCGGCAGCGGGCTCGACACCCGGGACAAGATCGTCGGCTACTGGCAGGGGCAGTCCACCTTCGTGACCGGTCTGACCCAGGAGACCTGCCGGGACTTCACGCACACCGGCTACGGCATCTCCTCGATCTCGCACGTCGCGGAGACCAGCCGCATCCAGGGCGAGGACCTCTACCCGCAGGTCGGCGAGCGGCTCCGGCAGGCGCTGGGCTTCCAGTCCAAGTACCAGCGGGGCGAGGCCGTGCCGTCCTGGCTGTGCGGCGGGCACCTCAACCTCGGGCTCGGACCGGTGACCGAGGTCGGCTACAACGCGCTGCACAACCGGCTCGGCATCGCCATGACCAACACCCAGGCGCTGACCCAGTCCCAGCGTCCGGCCGGCAGCAACAACCTCTTCGTCGCCTGGGAGACCCTGACCCACGGCGATAACCTCTCCTGACCCGGCAGGGGTGATCGGCGGCGGAGGGAACAGGCCATGCCCGTACGTGTCGAGCGCAGCGGACCCGTCACCACGGTGGTGCTCTCGCGCCCCGCGGCGCGCAACGCCGTCGACGGTCCGACGGCGCGCGAACTGGCCGACGCCTTCCGAGAGTTCGACGCCGACCCCGGCGCCTCGGTCGCCGTGCTGTGGGGCGAGGGCGGCACCTTCTGCGCGGGTGCCGACCTCAAGGCCATCGGCACCCCGCGCGGCAACGAGGTGACCGACGTGACCGAGGGGAGCGGCGGGGACGGGCCCATGGGGCCCACCCGCCTGCGGCTGGGCAAGCCGGTCATCGCGGCGATCTCGGGTCACGCGGTGGCCGGCGGCCTGGAACTGGCCCTCTGGTGCGACCTGCGGGTCGCCGAGGAGGACGCGGTGCTCGGAGTGTTCTGCCGACGCTGGGGCGTGCCCCTGATCGACGGCGGGACGGTACGGCTGCCGCGGCTGATCGGCACCTCGCGGGCGATGGACCTGATCCTGACGGGACGTCCGGTTGACGCGGCCGAGGCGTACGCCATGGGCCTGGTCAACCGGGTCGTCCCGGCCGGCGGGGCGCGGGCCGCGGCCGAACGGCTCGCCGAGGAGATCGCGGCCTTCCCGCAGACCTGCGTACGGCACGACCGGCTCGCGGTGCTGGAGGCCGAGGGGCTGGGGGAAACGGCCGCGCTGGAGGCCGAGTTGCGGCACGGCAGGGTGTCCCTCGCGGAAGCGGGGGAGGGCGCGGCACGCTTTTCCGCGGGAGCGGGGAGGCACGGCGCGTTCGACCGGAGCTGACCGGCGCGGACCGACCGACGGGGGCCGGTCCGCGCCGGTCACCGGGCTGAACCGCGCGGCCGCTCCGCGCCGGTCAACGGGCTGACCGCGCCCGACGCGTGACCACCGTGTGTGCTTCGGCCGATTCCCGTGTGTGGACCACGGACGCGCTCTGGACATCCGAATGTCATGGGCACTTAAATCTGGCACCGCCTCACCTCCGCACCCGGGCCCGCCCCACCGTGGCCGGACGCAGATGCGGGGACCGCGCACGCCCCCACCAGAGGAGCACGATGCAGCCCAGCACCAGACGTGCCGCGACCGTCATATCCGCGGCGCTGGCCGCGACCGCCGTCACCGCCGCCCTGCTGACGCCGTCCTCGGCGACCGCGTCCGGCCGTGACCTCCCCTCCCGGGCCACCGGCGTCGCCCGCGCCGACGCCGCCGTCACCGCCCACGCGACCCGGCTCGCCGTCACGCCCGCGCAGGGCCGGACCGTGCGCGACGTCGTCACCGACGCGGACGGCGCCCAGCACATCCGCTACGACCGCACCTACCGCGGACTGCCCGTCCTCGGCGGCGACCTCGTCGTCCACCTCGCCCCCGGCGGCGCCTACGAGGGCGCCGAACGCGCCACCCGCTCCGACCTGGCCGTGCCCGGCACGACCCCGGCCGTCCCGGCCGCCACCGCCGCCGACAAGGGCGTGGCGGCCCTGCGCTCCGCCCACCGCGGGACCACGTTCCGGCAGGCCAAGGCGAAGCCGCAGCTCGTCGTCGACGCGTTGCACGGCACACCCCGGCTGGCCTGGCGCACCACCGCCGTCGGCCTCGACAGCCTGGGCAACCCCGCCGCCCGCGTCCTGCTCACCGACGCCCGCTCGGGCGCCCGCATCGACGCCTGGGACGCCCTGGAGACCGCCACCGGCGACGGCGCGTCGCTGTACGGCGGCACCGTGTCCCTGGAGACCACCCTCAGCGGCAGCACCTACCAGCTGAAGGACCCCACCCGCGGCAACACCTACACCGGCGACGCGCAGAACAAGACCGACCTGTGCATCTTCGGCATCTGCTTCTCCCGGGCCCCCGCGGTCCTCTTCACCGACGCCGACAACCACTGGGGCACCGGCACCACCGCCGACCGCGCGACGGCCGCCGTCGACGCCCAGTACGGCACCGACGAGACCTGGGACTACTACAAGTCCGTCCACGGCCGCAGCGGCATCGCCGGGGACGGCAAGGGCTCGTACAACCGCGTCCACTACGGCAACAACTACAACAACGCCTTCTGGGACGACAGCTGCTTCTGCATGACGTACGGCGACGGCGACGGCACCACCTTCGGGCCGCTGGTCGCGCTCGACGTCGCCGGGCACGAGATGTCGCACGGCGTCACCTCGCGCACCGCGGCGCTCACCTACTCCGGGGAGTCCGGCGGCCTCAACGAGGCCACCTCGGACATCTTCGGCACCCTGGTCGAGTGGTACGCCGGCAACTCCTCCGACACCGGCGACTACCTCATCGGCGAGCGCATCGTGAAGCCCGGCTTCGGCAAGCCCGCGCTGCGCTTCATGGACAAGCCCTCCAAGGACGGCAGCTCCGCCGACTGCTGGAGCTCCGGGGTCGGCAACCTCGACGTCCACTACTCGTCCGGCGTCGCCAACCACTTCGCCTACCTGCTCGCCGAGGGCAGCGGCGCCAGGATCGTGGGCGGCGTCAGCTACGACAGCCCCACCTGCAACGGCTCCACGGTGTCCGGCATCGGCCGCGACAAGCTCGGCAAGATCTGGTATCGGGCCCTGACGGTCTACATGACCTCCGGCACCAACTACGCGGGCGCCCGCACCGCCACGCTCAAGGCCGCCACCGACCTCTACGGCGCCGCGAGCGCCGAGTACGCGGCCGTCGCCGCAGCCTGGTCCGCCGTCAGCGTCAACTGACACCCGGCGGATCCGCGGACCCGTGGGACCGGCCACCGCCAGGCCGGTCCCACGGGTCCCTGCCACACTGGCCCCCGTGACGACAACCGACGCGGCGGCGGCGATACACGCGCACGTACGGGCCTTCAACGCCCGTGACCTGGAAGCCCTCCTGGCCGGTTACACCGACGACGCCGTGTGGATCACCGGCACCACCACGGTGCGCGGCCGCGCCGCGCTCACCGCGCTCTTCGACGAGGCCATGCGTGGGCTGCTCCCCACCCCGGAGGTCCACGACGTCATCGCCGAGGGGGACCGCGCGGCCTGCCGGATGACCGAGACCCTCACCCACCGCGGCGAGCGCCGCAATTGCCCCATCGCGGCGTTCTACGGGCTCCGGGACGGCCGCATCGCCTGGGCGAAGGTGTACCGCGAGGGCAGCGCGGACGTCGCCTGAGCCCGGGCCCGAGCGGAAGCGCCGTCGTCAGGAGGGGTCGCTCCCGGCCCACGGGCGGAGCTTGTCCGGGTTGCGGACCGCCCAGATGCGGGAGACGCGGCCGCCGGCGAGGTCGAACGCCGCCACCGTCACGGTGACCCCGGCGTGCCGGGCGACCAGGCCGGGCCGGCCGTTGACCGTCCGTTCCAGCAGCGTCAGCCCCGGGGTCCGGCCGGCCATGTGGACCAGGTAGCGGGCGATGCGCTCGCCGCCCTCGACCGGCCGGAGCACGGCGCCGGCCAGCCCGCCGCCGTCGGCGACCATCGTGGCGTCGGGATCCAGGAGGCCGACCAGGGCCTTGATGTCCCCGGCCTCCCACGCCTCCTTGAAGTCCCGCACCACCCCGGCCTGCCCGGCCGCCGGCGCCGCCGGACCCCGCGCGGCGCGGACCCGCCGCCGGGCCGAGTAGGCCAGTTGCCGGCAGGCCGCCGGCGTCCGCCCGACGATCCCGGCGACCTCGGGGAAGGGGAACCGGAAGACGTCGTGCAGGACGAACGCCACGCGCTCGGCCGGCGTCATCGACTCCAGCACGACGAGGAAGGCCATCGTCACGGACTCGTCCAGGGTGACCCGGTCGGCGGGGTCGGCCGACCCGGGCCCTGCGCCGCCACCGGCCGTCCCACCGGTCCACTCCGAGCGGTCCGGCAGCGGCTCGGGTATCCACGAGCCGACGTAGCGCTCGCGCCGGACGCGCGCCGACCCGAGCAGGTCCAGGCACACGCGGCTCGCCACCGTCGTCAGCCAGGCCCCGGGCGACGCGATCGTCTCCTGCTGCTCCCGCGACATCGCGTACCAGCGGGCGTACGTCTCCTGCACGGCGTCCTCGGCCTCGGCCAGCGAACCGAGCAACCGGTAGGCGAGGTTGATCAACTGACGCCGCTCGCCGACGACCGCGCGAAGGCCCGGCTCGGACCCGTCCCTCCCCGGCTGGAATGGGGTGCTCATCGCCCTGACCGCTCCCTCGTCCGTCCCGTCCGCTTCCGCTCCCACCCCTACGACGAACAAACGCCGCCGTTCGTCAGGCGGGGCGCCTCCTGACAGTTCGCGGGTCCGGGTCGTCGGACTGACGGGGACCGTACCGGTCCGCCGCCGCGAGAGGGAAGACGAGGGACCGAGCCATGGCCACACCCACAACGGCAGAACACCGCAGCCTCACGTTCCTGCAGGTCGCCGTCGCCCTGCAGACAGCGGCGATCTTCTTCCAGGCGGCCACCGCCGGGCTGCTGCTGTCCTCGTCCCACGGCGAGGCGCTGCACAGTGCCGGGGCGCGGGTGATGTACGCGGCGTCGATGCTGTACGTGCTCGCCGCGGTCCTCGCCTGGCGGCCGGGCGGCGGATCGCCCCGCCCGATCCTGTACGCCTCGGGCTTCCTCGCCCTCGCCTCGGTCCAAGTGGTGCTGGGCATCGCCCACCGGCCCGCGCTCCACGTCCCCCTGGGCGTGCTGATGTTCGGCCTGAGCGTGCTGGCGCTGGGCCACGCGTGGTACGCCCGCCGGTCGTAGCCGGCGCCGGGTCACGGCCGGCCGGCGGCCGCCACCAGGGCGAGCGCCGCGGCGCGCAGTTCACGTTCCCAGCCGGGCAGGAGTGCGGGGAGCAGCCACTCGCTGTACACGGCTGCGGTGTCCAGGAAGTGCGTCTCCTCCGGTGTGAGGGCCGCGGCTCCGAAGAGGCCGTTCGCCGCTTCGACCGCGGTCAGGTCACCCTGGAGGAGCCCCTGCGCACGGTCGAGGAGCACACGCCTGCCGGCGGTCTCGTCGTCCGGTAGCGCGATGTCCAGTTCGTGCAGGGCCCGGTGGTACAGCTCGCGGATCCCGGCCGGATCGTCGCGGCGCGAGAGTCCCGCGAGTTCCCGCAGCGCGGTCGAGTCGTCTCCGTCGGCCAGTGCGTGCGCCGCGAGCATCGGCAGGTCCTCGAGGTGGAGGATCCCCCCGACGTACTGCCACGCGCTGTCCAACAACCGTTCGGTCATGCGTGCATGATGCGGTGGGGCGGGATGCAGCGGCCAGGGAATATCGGTGTGTGGCCGATGATCTGCCGCATGGAGCCCGCCCCGGCTGACCGACCGCCGGCGGCCGTTCATCCCCTGCGTCCGCCGGTGATGCGTCCAGGGCGCCGGACCGGGGCGGCACAGGGCATGCGCCGCCCCGGCGGTGGACGAGGAGAGCAGTGCTCGGGTCAGAGGTCGAGCAGATGGATGCGGCGGCGGGACGATCCGGGGGTGGCCAGGGTGATCGCGGGGCGGGTCCTGGTGGGGGTGCCGGGGATGGCGCGCTCCAGGTGGACGCGGCCGCCGAGTTCCACCAGGCCGTCCGGTGCGGGGGCGGTGAGGATCTGGGAGCCGCGGCCCTGGGCGATGTTGAGGGCGCGGTCGAGGCGGTCGGTGAGCAGGAGCGCCGCCGACCCGGTGGCCTCGACCTCGGCGACGCCGTCGCCGCGGCCCGGGAAGCCGCGGGCGCGGACGCGTCCGGCGGGCTCGTCCTCCCAGGCCCAGGCGTAGACCCACTCGCCGGGCGGCGGTACGGGCAGCGCGTCCACCTCCTCGGGCGAGTCGTACTGCCGCAGCGTGCGGGGCGGGGCCCAGGCGGGGCTGGCCTCCAGCCAGGTGAACTCGCCGTCCAGGCGCACGCCCACGACGCCGGCGGGGGTGATGAGTTCGGGGGCGTCCAGCAGCCAGGCGGCGCCCATGCAGGGGGAGCCGGCGAAGGGGAGCCGCCCGTCGGTGGAGCGGATGTCGATGATGCCCCGCTCGGGATCGTCGACGAACACGGTCTCGCCGGAGCCCGACCGCCGGGCGAAGGCGAGGCGGTCCTGCTCGTCGGTGACGGCGCTCCCGTCGCGCACCACGGCGATCCGGTCGCCGTGTCCGCCGTCGGGTCCGCAGAAGACCCGCACGATGTCGTAGCCGGTCACGGCCGTGGCCTGCCTCATGACTGCGCGACGGGGGAGAGGGCGCCCGGGGTGCCGAGTGCGGCGTCCTGGAGTGTGGTGATGCGCTCGATGAGGATGGCCGCGAGTGCGGCTGCGGCGATCATGAACGCCTCCGCGAGCGCGACCAGGGGGATCGAGGTCGGATCGACGTAGCCCGCGGTCCAGAGCGCCAGCCCGTGTCCGATCCAGGCCGCCCACCAGAGGTTCACGAGCGTCCTGTCGCGCGTCTCCTGCCACGAGACCGAACTCGCGCGCCCGATGTCCAGGAGCACCTGACGCGGGACGAAGAAGTTGACCAGCGGGACGAACCACACGCCGATGGTCCAGCCGCGGCTCGGGAGGGACGCCTGAGGCGTCAGCAGGTGCGCGTTGTGCCGTGCCCGTGCGAGCCAGACGAGGAAGAGCACGATCGCGAGGTTCATGGCGTAGACGAAGACCATGGAGACCATGCCCGAGCTGTGCCGCGTGGGATGGAGGTAGTGGTCACGGAGCGCCACCGCCCGGAACACGTCCAGGATCGCGGCCGCGGCTATCGCCGTTTGTGCGCAACGGGCAAGCAGAAAGGGGGATTTGGGGGACTTGCTGGACATCGTGGATGGCCTGTCTCGGGTCGTGCGCGGCTCCGGTGGACACGGGAGCGGAGTGATCATAGGGGCTGCGGGGCGCACGTGTGTACGGGGTCGCGGGTCCTCATCCGCGGGGCTGTACGTCCCCCACCACGTGGGCCAGCGTGCCGGCCGGGGCGGCGCGTTCGTCGGGGGGCATGCCCGGGTGGTGGCCCGCCGTCACGGGCAGGGTCGCGGACGCCGAGCCGGCGAGGGACAGGCGGGAGACGATGCGGTAGCGGTCGCCGCGGTAGAGGGAGTGCACGTACTCCACGGGGCGGCCGGCGGCGTCGCTCGTGAGGCGGTCGAAGAGCAGCGCGGGGGAGAGCACCGGCACTTGCAGCAGCCGGGCCTCTTCCTCGTTGGCGACGGTGGGCTCGATGGACTGGACGGCCTCGTGGACGTGGACGCCGTGCCGTTCCCGCAGGCAGGCGTAGAAGTCCCCGGCCTCCATGTCGGCCGCGCGCAGGCCCGGTACGAGGTCGGCCGGTACGTGCAGGTACTCGACGGCCATCGGCTCGCCGTCGACGAGGCGGAGCCGGGCGATGTAAACGATCTCGGCGGCGGGCGACACCCGGAGCTTGCGGCCGACGCGGGCGCCCGCCCGCACCGTGGCGAACTCCAGGACGCGGCTGAGCCAGTGGCCGGAGGCCTGCGGCAGGCTGAAGGCGTTCTCCCCCTGTGCGAGTTCCTGGGTGATCTTCGCTGGGGCGACGAACATGCCGCTCCCGTGGCGCCGGACGAGCAGGCCGGTGGTGACCAGTTCGTCGACGGCCGTGCGCACGGTGGGCCGGGAGACGTCCAGTTGCTCGCACAGGGCGCGCTCCGAGGGGATCGGGGTGCCCGGTGCCTGTGACTCGACGAGTTCCAGGAGGTGGTCGCGGACCCGTTCGCGCTTCAGCGGCGACCGCGGTGCCTCGCCCGTCATGTGCCCCGCCCCCTCTCCGTGGCCGTGCGGTGAATGCCGTCCGTGCCCACGAGGCTATCCAGTTGCTGACCAGTTCTCCAGCGTTTCCGACACTCGCATGGGATGCCTGAGCCCAGAATTCCCTTCCTGTCAGGGGACTTGACCCCTCATCTGGTCTATGCCACCTTCCCTTACCAGTGGAAGACCAGTTGCCAAGTGGTAAGCCCTCCCCCACGCGCTCCACCCGACTGGAAGGGGTCCCCATGTCAGGACCGTTCCGCACCACCGCCCGGGTCCGCACCGCCATAGCCGCCTGTACGACGGCGGGCCTCGCCTGTGCCGGGCTCGTCGCGCTGCCCGCGTCCGCCGCGACGACGACGCTCGCCGCCCAGTACCGGACGAGCGCGTCCGGGGCCACCGCGGACCAGGCCGAGCCCTGGCTCGAGATCACCAACCGGGGCACCTCCTCCGTCCCGCTGAGCGAGGTGACCCTGCGCTACTACTTCAAGGCCGACAGCCCCACCACCGCGTACCGCTTCGCCTGCTCCTGGGCGGTCAAGGGGTGCGCCAACATCACCGGCACCTTCGGCAACCTCGCCAACCCCACCGCCACCGCCGACCGCTACCTGGAGATCGGCTTCACCTCCGGCGCGGGCTCGCTCGCCCCCGGGCAGAACACCGGCGACATGCAGCTGCGCTTCTACCGTGCGGACTGGCAGCGCCTGACCCAGTCGGACGACTACTCCTTCAACGGCTCCCGGACGTCGTACGCCGACTGGGACAAGGTCACCGTGCAGCGCGGCGGCTCCGTCGTCTGGGGCTCCGCGCCCGCCGGCAACGACCCCACGGACCCGCCGACCGACCCGCCCACTGACCCGCCGACCGACCCCGACGCGCCCGCGCTCTTCGACGACTTCAGCTACACCTCCAGCAGCGACCCCGCGCTGCAGAACCATGGGTGGACCGTGAAGTCCGGCCAGGGCGGCCCGGGCGTGCCGGGCGCCACCTGGTCCCCGCAGGACGTCACCTTCGTGGCGGGCACCGGGAGCAACAAGGTCATGAACCTCCGCCTCACCACCGACGGCACCGCCGCCGGCACCAAGGAGAGCGAGATCCAGACCACCGCGCGCAAGTTCCGCAACGGCACCTACGCCGCCCGCGTGCGCTTCAACGACACCCCGACCGGCGGCCCCGACGGCGACCACGTCGTCCAGACCTTCTTCGCCTTCACGCCGCTCAACGCGCCGATGGACCCGAACTACAGCGAGCAGGACTTCGAGTACCTGCCGAACGGCGGCTGGGGCGAGCCGAGCAACATCATGTACACGACGTCCTGGGAGACCTACAACCCGGACCCGTGGAACGCGGTCAACACCCACTCGGAGAGCCGCCAGAGCTACGAGGGGTGGCACGACCTGCAGATCACCATCGACAACAGCGCCATCACCTACTACATCGACGGCCAGGTCTTCGGCACCCACGGCGAGCCCTACCTGCCGGAGACCAGCCAGTGGATCGACTTCAACCACTGGCTGATCGACCTCACGGGCCAGACGGGCAGCACCCCGCGCTCGTACAACCAGCAGGTGGACTACGTCTACTTCGTCAAGGACCAGAAACTGACCCCGGCCCAGGTCGCCGCGAAGGTCGCCGCCTACCGCACCGCGGGCACCGCCTTCACCGACACCGTCCCGGGCAGCTGACCGGCCCCCGTGCCGCCGCCCACCGCCACAGGGGCGCGGTGGGCGGCGGCACGGCCTACGGAAGCGACCGACAGTAGAGCGCGTCCGGCGTACGGGAGGAGCCGAAGCGGCCGGTGAAGGCGATGCCCGCCGCGTACTCGCCGTCCGCGCACTGCCCCTTGTAGCTGCCGTACGCGAAGTCCCCGCCGGCCCCCGACGAGGGACGGTCGTCGCCCCGGTCGAACCACACGGTGCGCCCGGCACCGCCCAGGGCCGTGCCCGCGGTGGCGCACAGCGCGCTGGAGACGGCGGCGCCGCGGACCGCGTAGCCGGCGAGGAACGACCCGGCCGGGCACTGGTACTTGGTGTAGCCCGAGGCCCAGTCGCCGCCGGAAGGCACGTACCGCTCGTCGGTGACGACCTGGTACGCCCCGGAGGAGGCCCACAGGTCCCCGGCGCCGGTGTCGGTGCACAGACCGCGGTTGCCGGTGTGGGCCAGCCCGATCAGCCGCTGCCCGTCCGGGCACGCGGCCTTGCGCGCGCCGACGTCCCAGTCGGGGCGGGCGCGCATGCGCAGGCTCTGCACGAAGTCGCCGTGGTCCGGAGCGAGCATCGACCAGCGGCCGACGGGGGCCACGTACCCGGTGCGGCCGGGGCTGCCGACCAGCCGGGACCATGCGTCGGCCCGCCAGTCGTCACCGTCGTACAGGCCCATGCGGTGACCGGCGGAGTCCCAGTGCAGCAGCGCCCAGCCGTTGCCCCGGCGGTTCTCGTGCCAACCGACGAGGGGCCAGTAGGCGAAGTCGGTGTCGTTCTGGATCAGGAAGTCCGTGAAGTCGGCGAACCAGGCGCGGGTCCTCTCGTTCGTCTCCTCCCGGCCGCCGACGCCGAACTCGCTGATCCACAGCGGGGCGGTGTAGTGCCGTCCGGTGTCCGAGGACACGTAGAAGGCCTGCCTGCGCAGCTCCGCGAACAGTTCGTCGCGGCCGAGGTCGCTGTAGCGCGGGTCATGGGTCTCGCCGATCCCCGTTGCGCCGCTGTGCCGTGGGCCGGTGTAGCCGTAGAAGTGCGCGGAGTACACCAGTTTCCCGGACCGGACGAGGGTGTGGGAGAGGCGCTGGACGGGCTCCAGGGTGGGGCGGTCGTGGGGGAGGCCGTCGACGGGCAGGCCGGTCCAGTTGATGCCCTCGACGATGACCAGCAGGTCGGGGTTGGCCTCCGCGAGGATGCGGTCGCCAAGGGCTTGCGAGGCGGCGAACCAGTCGTGGTCGTCGCCGAGGCCCCAGTTGGGGTCGTCCCAGACGGAGCGGCGGACCTCGTTGTAGAGGTCGGCGCCGACGACGCGGTTGTTGTCGCGGTAGCGGCGGACCATGGACAGCCAGTCCTCCTCCCACGTCCCGGTGGACTGCGAGGCGTTCCAGCGCTCGTTGCCGTCCACGCCACAGCACCAGCGGGTGGTGTTGGTGTGGTTGTTGAGGACGACGGCGAAGCCCGCGTCCGTGAGGGCGGCGACCACGGCGTCGTACACCTGCAGGGGCGTCTTGCCGCGCAGTTGGGGGTTGGCGGCGACGGACGCGTAGGTGACGGTGACGGTGTCGTGGATCATCTCGTTCGAGAAGGGCAGCCGGATGCTGTTGATGCCGAGTTCGGTGAAGCCGGAGAGGATGTCGGCGATCGGCGCCCGGTCCAGGCCCAGCGGCATGCGGCCGGAGTCCTCGCCCGCGTGGTGGCCCGCGGGGTCGGCGGGATCGCCCGAGCCGTTCCAGGTGCCGCTGGCGCCGTGCCAGTTGCCGGACCTGAGTTTGAAGCGGTCGCCGTCGGCGTCGACGATGTAGCGCCCGCGGGTGCTGAGCGGCGGGGTCCAGGACGCGGCGAGTGCGGTGGCCGGCGCGGCGGGGGCGGACGGGGCCGAGGGCCCGGGTTCGCGCGCGAGGGCAGTCGTGGGGGTGAGCAGGCCGATGAGGGTGACGAGCGCGGCGGCCACGGCCGTGAGGGGCCGGCGCGGTAACGTCGCGGCCACGGCTACGGCACCACGACGGAGGTGTTGAGCTGGTCGACCGCGGCCATCGGCGAGCCGAGGTCGTAGCGGTCGACGGCCACGTACGTCGGCTTCTTGCGGGCGGCCGGCTCGCAGAAGTTCCGGGCGCGGTTGAGCAGCTTGCCGTTGTCGGTGGCCGCGGTGCCGGCGAGGGTCGTGTCCCGGAAGTGGTTCATCACGAAGAGCGGCCGGAACCCGGGCTCCTCGCGGGTGAGCGGCACGTTGGCCCCGGCGCCGTACCAGCGGCTGTAGCAGGACCAGTCGGAGGTGCTCGCCCCGGAGCCCATCGACCAGTAGTTCTCCACGGTCCACTCCTGCTGGTACATCACGCCGAAGCTGTCGCGCTTCAGGCCGGTGTCGGAGCCACGGGTCCGGTCGGTGAAGACCATCAACTGCTTGCCGCGCGCGGCCAGGTCGCCCATGGCGGGCCAGCCGTGTTCGCGCACGCCGTCCTGGTCGGGGCGGTAGAGGACGTCGTAGAGGCCGTCGACCCGGGAGAGTTCGGAGCGCAGCACCTCGGGGGAGACGTAGTCCTCCAGGAAGACGGTGACGAACTGCCCCGGGTGCTGCCGGAGGAAGTCGACCATCCGCTGCAGGTCCACCCAGAGCGCGACGGGGCGGCTGACCAGCGTGCAGCTGTTGTGGCAGAGGATCGCGCCGTCCGGTGTCTGGTGGATGTCCATCATGAAGCCCCGGACGCCGTCGTCCAGTTGCTGCGAGATGCCGCGCGACTGGTTGGGGAAGAGGTTGACGAAGGGCGGCGCGAAGCCGCCGTCGACGCCGTTGGCGAAGGCGTTGTGCGCGGTCAGGAAGGTGACCTGGTCCAGGGTGCGCGCGTCGGCGGGCGGCATGCCGGTCCGGGGGAGCGGGGCGGGCGTGAGGTACCACCGGGACAGCGGGCCCGCGGCGCCCACGCGCGGCCGCTCCGGGTACACGCCTCCGGCCGGCGCCTCGGCCAGCGTCAGGCGGTCCGTGGTGCCCGGTACGCCCAGCGAGTAGGTCCCGTCGCCGGCCGCCGTGATCTCCCAGGCGGCGCTCGCGCCCCCGCACGCCACGATCGCCGCGTCGGCGCCCGAGCGGCCGAGGCAGCGGCCGGCGTCGTCGGTGCTGCGCAGTTCCTGCCCGCCGGGGACGGTGACGGCCGCCCACTGCTGGCGGTCCTCGTTACCCTTGGGCCGGTGCAGTGCCACGGTGCCGCCGCTGTCGGAGGCGTTGAGGCCGTTCACGGCGCTCTGTACGTAGAGGGTGCCGCCGGGCGCGGCGACGGCGGCGGCCCCCGCGGGAAGCCCGGGCAGGGCCACGGTCGCGGCCACGACCGCGGCCGCTACGGCGCCGGCGCGGGGGAGGGAGACGAAGCGATTGCTCCGAGAGGTAGTCATGCGCATGACATACCACCGGTAACGCTTGCCATGTAAGGGCGTCCTGGACGGGGTGCGGGGTGCCCCTCGGGTCACGGCCGCGCGGGTGTCGCGCGGTGGTCCGGGGGGCGTGCGGCGCCGGGGTCCGGGAGGTGGTCCGGCGGTCCGTGCAGGGGTTGGCGACGATGAGCTTCGGCTCGTGCACGGAGCCCGCGCGCGGTCGCGCCCGGCATCTGCGGGGTGTGTCGCTCCGGCCCCTGTTCCCGCGGTGTCTGGGCCGGCCCGTCGCGGGCCAGGGATGCGCGCTGACGGGCTCATGCGTTGGTGATGCCGGGCCCGGGTCGTCCACGGGGTGTGCCGGGGCCAGGGCCCGCGCGTGGTCGCGCCCGGCGTCTGCGGGGTGTGTCGCTCCGGCCCCTGTTCCCGCGGGGTGCGGACCGGCTCGTCACCGGCCCGCGGTGCGCGTTGCCCGGCTCAGGCCTTGACCGTGCCGGGTCCGACCCAGGCGTCGGTGGCAGCGCCGGGGCCCACCCACGCGCGGACGACGCCGGGGCCGACCCACGCCCGTGCCGGGGCCGCGGGCGCCGGGTCCGCGGCGGTGACCGCTCCCGCGGCGATCAGCAAGGTGGCGGCGGACAGTGCCAGAGCGGTGGCGGTGCGGCGGATCGTCATCGGTTCCCCCTTGGTCCCACGTGTCGTTCCCGACCGTGTGACGAGGCTACGGGCGGGCGCCCCGGGCGCGGATGAGTACCCGTACTCACCCCCGTCCGCCGGATCCGGCCATTGCGCTCCGGGCGCGGACGTGCTGCTGCGGCGGTCGGTGACCGCCGCAGCAGCATGTGGTCGACGGGGGCGGCGTCGCCGCCCGGCGTCAGTGCAGTTGACCGTCGGGGGAGACGGACGGCGTCGTCGCCGGTTCGACGGGGGGCGCCGGAGGGGCACTGGCCCAGGCGGCCTCGGCCGCCGCCGCCCACGCGGGGTCGGCCCAGGAGGTGTCGGCCCGTTCGTCCGGTTCGAGGACGTCCTCGCCGTACAGGTCCTGGAGCCAGTTGCTCTGGTAGATCGTGTCGAGGTAGCGCTCGCCGAGGTCCGGCGCGATCGCCACCGACGTGAGGCCGGGGGCGCCGTTCTTCTCGAGCCAGTTCGTCGCGCCGCTGACCACCGTGCCCGTCGAGCCGCCGAACAGGAACCCGCGACGGGCCAGCCGGTGGCAGGCGCGGATGGTGTCGGCCTCCTCGACCAGGACGACCTCGTCCACGAAGGACTCGTCGAGCAGCGGCGGATGGACGCTCATGCCCAGCCCGGGGATCATCCGGCGGCCGGGTGCCCCGCCGAACGTCACCGAGCCGACGCTGTCCACCGCGACGACCTTGACCGGCCGGGACCACTCGCGGAACCAGCGGGCGCAGCCCATCAGCGTCCCCGTGGTGCCGGCGCCGACGAACACGACGTCGACCTCGGGGAACTGCCGCGCGATCTCCGGAGCGGTCGTCCGGTAGTGCGCCCGCCAGTTGCCCGGGTTCGTGTACTGGCTGAGCCAGACGTACCGGTCGTCCGAGGCGCACAGCGCGCGGACGAAGTCCAGGCGCGCGCCCAGGTAGCCGCCGTGGGCGTCCGGCCCGGAGATGATGTGCACCTGGCTGCCCAGGGCCTTCATCAGCAGCCGGGTCGACAGGTTGCACCGCGCGTCGGTGACGCACAGGAACCGGTAGCCCTTGCTGGCGGCGATCATGCTCAGGGCCACGCCCAGGTTGCCGGACGAGGACTCGACCAGGATCGAATCGGGAGTCAGGATCCCCTCCCGCTCGGCGGTCTCCACCATCTCGGTCGCGGCTTTGAGCTTGATCGAACCGGCGAAGTTGAAGCCCTCGCACTTGAGGAAGAGCGACTGCCCGAAGATCGACTTGAGGTCGACGAAGAGCTGTTCCTCGTTGAAGGCCTGGGGAACGGATATGACTGTCACGATGGCCTCCTCATCTGCAGCGCCTGTCCCGTCCAGACGGGGGAGCAGCGCGTCAGCGGCCGCTGTGTCCTGCACTGGTGAGCTTGCGTGGCTGGACCGTTGGTCTGTCCCGGAGGTACTTCCGCATGCGGCTCCTTGTGGTCGGTCGCCGTGGTGCCCGCCCCGTCGTCGGGGGCCCGGGCCCAGGTCCTGGGGCCCGGTGTCGTGGGGGCGGGGCCGCGGCCGTTCATCCGTACCGGCGCAGTTCGTGGAAGAAGTCGTCGACGACGTGCAGCTCGCCGGAGCGCGCCACCTCGTCGTAGACGTACTTGCCGACCGCGAGGTCGAGGACCCCGAGGCCGAAGGGCGAGAACACCACGGGCCGGTCCTCGCGGAGCGCCACCCGGCCGGCGATCACGTCGTCCAGCGTGCCGGCCAGGAAGTCCCGGTTGCCCGTGCGCTGCTCCGCCAGGTGCGGCGACGTGTCCGCCTTGAGGCAGTGCTCGACGTCGTCGACCACGTTGGTCGAGCCGAGCACGATCTCCGGCGTGAGGTCGCGCAGCGACATGTGCAGCACGAGCGGCTTGTGCCCGAACCAGGTCATGTCCCGTACGTGGGGCTCGCCGGCGACGGTGGCGAAGACCACCAGGTCGCTCGCGCGGATGATCTGCTCGGGGTCGTCGTACAGCGTGACGCGTCCCGGGGCGCCCGACTGTTCCAGGTAGCCCTGGAAGCCCTTCGCGCTCTCGGCCGACAGGTCGTGCACGCCGATCTCGTCGAAGTGCCAGCCGGTGCCCACCAGGTAGGTGTGGATGTAGCGGGCGATCAGCCCCGTCCCGAAGAACCCCACGCGCCGCGGGCGGCGGTCGGGACGGCTCAGCCGGTCGGCGGCCAGGGCCGCCATCGCGGCCGTCCTGGTGGCGCTGATGATGGAGCTCTCCAGGCACGCGATGGGGTACCCGGTGTCGTGGTCGTTGAGGATCAGCACCGCCGACGCCCGGGGGATGCCCGCCGCCACGTTCTCCGGGAAGCTGGAGATCCACTTCAGGCCGTCCACGCGCACCTCGCCGCCGATGGAGGCGGGCAGGGCGATGATCCGGGCGGTGGGACGGTCGGGGAAACGCAGGAAGTAGGACGGCGGGTTCACCGAGTCACCGGCGGAGTGCAGCCGGTACGTGGTCTCCACGAGCTCCGTGATCTGCTTCTCGCGCCCGTGCAGCGCGTGCTGGACCTGGACGCCGGGCACCACCGCGAACGGCGGTACGGCGAGCGGCCCGGCGGGCGCGGAACCCTTGGCGGCGGAGCGGTTGCTGGTCATGCGGTCGTCACCTCGACGGTCGGGGAGCAGTCGGCCAGGCGCACCGCGTCGGCCATGCCGACCAGCACTTCACGGGAGCCCTCGTAGGCCTCGCGGCTGTGGGCGGTGCGGATGTTGTCGACGAGCATCAGGTCGCCCGTCTGCCAGGGTTCGCGGGCGGTGTTCGCCTCGTACACGGTGTTGAGCAGCTGGACGACGTCCGCGCCGATCGGGTCGCCGTCGCCGAAGCGGGTGTTGAACGGCAGGCCCTCGGCGCCGTACATGTCCACGAGGTACTCGTGCACCTCGGGGTCCATCGTCCACTCGTTGAGGAACGCGATCTGGTTGAACCAGCAGCGCCGTCCCGTGACCGGGTGGCGGACGACGGCGCTGCGCCGCTGGCGGGTGCGCAGGGCCCCGTCCGGCTGCCACTCGAAGGCGATGGCGTTGGCGCGGCAGTAGTCCTCGACGGCGGACCGGTCGTCCGTGCCGAAGGCCTCGGCGACGGTCGCCCCGATCTCGTCGTTGTAGCTGCGGGTGAGCAGCCAGCCCTCCCGCTCGAAGCGCTGGACCAGTTCGGCCGGCAGCGCCTCGAGCACGGACAGCGCGTCGGCCACCGCCGTCGCCCCGCCCTTCTCCGGCGCGGTCAGGCAGGCGAACATCATCATGCCGGGGAACTCGAGCCGGTAGCTGAGCTCGTGGTGCATGCACATCGGCTGGTTGGGCGGCCAGTTGGAGGAGGAGTACAGGCCCTCGGCGTAGGTCCGCCGGGACGCGAAGGCCTCCTTCTCGGCGGTCAGCCGGCCGGCCAGCCGCCGTACGACGCCCGCGGCCTTGTCCGCGTCGGTCAGGCCGAGCCCGCGGATCAGGATCGCGCCGTGCTCGGCGACGACCGCGCGCAGCGCGTCGCGGTGCCCGTCGGCCCAGCCCGCCGGGTCCTCGACGGCCCCGGCACGCAGGATCGGGGGTGAGCCGGGCCGCAGCTCGAGGTCGAGCAGGGACTGTGGGGAAGCTGAGGTCGACAACTGCGTCTCCTCTCGGTTCGCGTTCATGGGGAGGCCAGGAGTTCGGCGGCGCGCAGGACCGCCTGCGCCACCTCGTCCGGGCAGGTGCGGGGGAAGTGGTGACCGCCGCGGGCGAGCTCGTACAGGTCGACGTGCTCGGCCAGCAGCAGCCACTCGTGGTACCGGCGGGAGTGGTCCGCCGTGTACGGGTCGTCGGCGGCGACGACCACGGTGACCGGCGCGGACAGCCGCACCGGCGGTGCGGAGTCCAGGGCGTCGGCGAAGTACCGGTGGGCCGCCACGCAGTCGTGGCGGTAGGCGGCGGCGACGTGCGCGGCACGCGCCGTGTCCGGCCCGGCGGGCCGGCCGTCACCGCCGTCGGCGCCGAGCTCGGCGGCGATCGCGGCGTCGTCACGGCCGGCCAGCGCCTCGGCCGCGGCACGCCGCCCGGCGGAGTCGCCGAGCAACTGCGCGCCGAGGAAGACGCGCTGGACCTCCACGCCCTTCTCCTGCAGCCGCCGGGCGGTCTCCACCGCGAGGGCGGTGCCCGACGAGTGGCCCCACAGCAGGATCCGGGACGGTCCGCGGCCGGCGATCTCCTCGGCCACCGAGGCGGCCACCTGCTCCAGCGGGGCGAAGGCCTCGCCGCGGGCGGTCGGGTCGTGGCCGGGCGGTTCGACGGCGTGGACCGCCCAGCCCGCGGGCCGCAGGGCCGCCGCCAGTGGCCGGAAGTCCACCGCGTCGCCCCCGGCGTGCGGGAAGCACACCAGGGCGCCGTGCGGTTCGCCGTCCGGCTCCGACAGGGTCCGCAGCAGCCCGGGACGGGATTCCGTGCGGCCGTCGACGATCTCGGCGAGGTCGGCGAGGACCGGGTGGGCGGTGACGTCCTTGAGGGAGATCGCGCGGTCCAGCAGGATCGCCAGGCGTACCGCCGACAGCGAGGTGCCGCCGCGGTCGAAGAAGTGGTCCCGGCGGCCGATCCGCTCCTGCGGGACGCCCAGCACCGTCGACCACGCCTTCGCCAGGCGCCGCTCGGCGGCGGTGCCGGGGACCTGCCCGTCCGGCCGGTCCGAGGCCCTTCCGGAGTCCTCCCGCGCGGCGAGCGCCGTCAGCGCCTTGCGGTCGATCTTGCTGTTGGCGGTCAGCGGCAGGCTCTCCTTCCAGTGGAAGGCCGCGGGCACCATGTAGGCGGGCAGGGACTGCGCCAGGTGCTCGCGCAGCGCGTCGGCCGCCACGGGCGCGGGGCCCGAGTAGAAGGCGACGAGCTGGTCGCCGTCCTCGCTGACGACCACCGCGCCGTCGCGCACGCCCGGCGCCCGGACCAGGGTGTTCTCGATCTCGCCGATCTCGATGCGGAAACCGCGGATCTTGACCTGGTGGTCCTTGCGGCCGAGGAACTCCAGCGTGCCGTCCGGGTGCCAGCGACCGTAGTCGCCGCCGCGGTACAGCCGCTCGCCGGTGTGGTGGGGGTCGGTCAGGTACGCCTGCCGGGTGCGCTCCGGGTCGTTGACGTAGCCGCGGCCCACGCAGACCCCGGAGAAGACGACCAGGCCGGGCGCGCCCAGCGGCACCGGCGACAGGTGCTCGTCGACGACGTACACGCGGACGTTGTTGACGGGCCGGCCCAGCGGCACCCAGTCGGTGTCCGGGACGCGGTCCATCACCGCGTGGTTGGTGTCGTCGCTGGTCTCGGTCAGCCCGTAGGCGTTGACCAGCTTCACACCGGGCCGGGCGGCGAACCAGCGTCCGATGAGGTCCTTCTTCAGGGCCTCGCCGGTCACCGACACGCAGCGCAGGTCGGGCAGTTCGCGCGGCTCGCGCTCCAGGGCGGACAGGACGACGTCCAGGTAGGAGGGGACGAGCTGGACGACGTTCGCCCGTCCCTCGACGACCTTTTCGAGGAAGCGGTCGGCGTCCAGGATCGTCTCCTGCTCCACCAGCAGCGTGCGCCCGCCGACGAGCAGCGCCGAGACCAGCTGCCACAGCGAGATGTCGAAGCACTGCGGGGCGGTCTGCGCCACCACCTGCCCCTCGGAGATGCCGAGGTCGTCGATCTTGGCGTAGAGGTGGTTGAGGAAGCCCGCGTGCTCGCACATCGCGCCCTTGGGCTCCCCGGTCGAGCCGGAGGTGAAGTAGATGTACGCCAGCTGGTCCCGGGCGACGGCCACCTGCGGGTCCTCGCTCGGGTGGTCCTCGGCGTAGGCGTCCTCGACCGGCAGCCGCTGCACCTCGGGGAGCGCGGATAGGGCCTCGTCGAGGGTGGCGGTGCTGCCGCGCTCGGTCAGCACCAGGCGGCACTCGGCGCGGCTGAGGGTGTTCCTGATCCGGCCGGCCGGGAAGTGCGGCTCGATCGGCAGGTAGGCGCCGCCGGCCTTGAAGACGGCCAGCACGGCCGCCAGCCAGTCCAGGTTCCGCTCGGTGACCACCGCGACCACGCCCTCGCGCTCCAGACCGCGCGCCAGGAGGGCGTGGGCCAGGCGGTTGGCGCGGGCGTTGAGGTCGCCGTACGTCCACTGGCGGTCCCCGTGGACGGCCGCGACGGCCTCCGGGTGCGCCCGGACCCGCTCCTCGAACAGCTCGTGCATCCGCCGGTCCGGCAGCTTCCTGCGCGGTCCGGCCATCCCGGTGAGCTGCAGCCGGCTCTCCTCCGCCGACAGCAGGCTCTTGCGGGTGTGCTCGGCGTCCAGGTCGGCGGCGATCCGGGCCAGCGCGGCCAGGTGGTAGCCGGCGACGCGGGCCGCGGCGTCCTCGTCCATGACGTCGGTGGCGTAGCGCAGCCGCAGCGAGAGCCGGCCGTCGCGGTCGGACGCGCCGACCCACAGCACCGTGCCCGGGGCGAGTTCGACGCCGCCGCCGGACAGGTCGAAGACCGTCTCGAACAGCGGCTCGGCCAGGTCGAGTTCCTTGCGGAGCGCGTCGACCGGGACGTCCTGGTGGGCCAGCAGCCGGGACTCCGCGCCGCGCGTGTCCAGCAGCAGGGAGCGCCACGAGCCGGGGCCCGCCGACAGCCGGCACGGCAGCACCGCGCCGCCCGCGGCCACGTAACCCGTCACGACCTCGGCCTCGCCGCAGAGCGCGGCCAGCACCTTGGCGTGCGCGGCCAGCAGCACCGAACCCAGCGGGACCCCGACCTCGTCCGCCACCCGGCGCACCGACGCCGTGAGGCCGTCGGGGACCGCCACCACGTGCTCGGCGGCGCCGCTGACCGGTTCGGAGGTCCAGCGGGGGATCGCGGTGAACCCGCCCTTGACGAGTTCTCCGCGCCAGAACTCCCGTCCGGCGTCCGCTGCCTTGTCCATCGACCTTCCTCCACTCGCGGTTTCCACGGGGCTACACACCGCTGGTCAGCGCGGTGGCGCGTTCGCCGCCGCTGTCGGGGTTCTTCGGGTCCTTCGGGTTCTCGGGCATCTCCCGGGCGGGGTTGCCGCCCCACCGGGCGTGCGCGGGGAGTTCCTCGCCCTTCATCACGAAGGAGTCCGGGGCGATCACGGCACCGTCGCCGACGGTCACGCCGTAGTGGACGAGGGCGCCGACCCCGAGGGTGCAGCCGGCACCCAGCGAACTGTGGTCGGACTTGAAGGCGCCGTCCTCCTGGGAGTGGCTCTGGATGACGGTGCCCGCGTTGAGCGTGCAGTCGTCGCCGATGGCGGCCAGCGAGCGCTCGGGGAGGAAGAGGCCGTCGTCGAAGACCCGGCGCCCGATCCGCACGCCGAGCAGGCGCCAGACGACGTTCTTGTACGGGGTGCCGTTGAGGACGTTCAGGTACTCCGTCGCGGCCGTCACCTTCCAGTAGCGTTCGTGCCGCCAGAAGTCGAGGTCGTAGATCGAGCAGTACAGCGGCCGCAGACCGCGGAAGCGGGTCACGACGCGCTCGCCGAGCACGATGTACGTGACCGTGACCACCAGGACCACGACGTTCGCGACGGCGACCGCGGCGGCCCCGTACGCGGGGTAGAAGTCGGCCGCGCAGGACGCCGTCAGCAGCACCAGGAAGAGCAGCAGCCACTGCAGCAGCAGGTGCAGCACCGCTGTGCCGGTGTTGTGCCTGTTCTTGTCCGACAGCAGGCGGCGGAAGGTGTCGCCGTCCTTCAGGTGGTCGAACTTGCTGTCGCGGTCCACCGTGCGCGGGATCTCGAAGCTGGGCGAGCCGAGCAGTCCGACGTTCTCCCGGACCGGCCCCTCGACGGGGACCATGACCTTCGTCGCCAGCAAGCAGTTGTCGCCCGTCCTGCCCTGGGGCGGATAGGCGATGTGGTTGCCCAGGAAGTTGTGCGGGCCGATCGCCGTCCGGGTGACGCGGAAAGAGGTGCTCGAGTAGTCGGCATTCATGATGGACAGTCCGTCGGCGACCATGGTGCCGCTGCCCACCTTGCTCAGGAACGGATTCTCGTGCTTCACCTCGGTGCCGAAGTTCGAGCCGGTCTGTTCCACCGGCGACAGGTCGTAGCCGATGGCGCGCAGGTAGTGCACGACGGCCGAACTGTCGCCGAACAGGACGCGGAAGAACTTCCGGTTGGTGAGGAGCCCGATGGTCCGGTGCACCCCGTAGCGGAACCCGTAGAGCGGATGGACGGTGTCGGGCTTCACGAGCGGGTGCAGCAGCCGCGGCACGGTGGCCACGGACAGCAGGCCCAGCAGCAGCGCCCCGCAGAAGAGCACGAAGGCGGCGGCCATGGCGTCGGCGTAGAAGGCCCACGTCGTCAGGGCCACCGGGCCCGGCTCCAGCAGCGGGTCCAGGCGCGGGACCACCGCGAGCAGGATCGCCACCCCGCCGACCGCGAGGGGGACCCAGATAACCAGGAGGATCAGCAGCTGCGACAGGCAGTAGCCGATGCGGCGGCCCCTGCCGCACTCCACCGGCGCGACCGAGCGGTAGTCCGCCGCGCCCGGCTGGGCCGGGGAGCCGTGCCACCGCTCGCCGGCCGGGACCGACTGGCCGGTGTGGAGCGAGGAGGCGTGGCCGAGTTGGGCGCCGTCGCCCATGGAGGTGCCGATGTCGAGCACCGTCACCTCGCCGATCAGCACGTCCTTGCCGAGGGTGACCGGGCCGGTCTGGATCGCCGCCGAGTGTCCCCGGTAGCAGGAGAAGTACGAGTCCTTACGGATGACCGCGCCGTCGCCGATGGTCAGCAGGTCGGTGCAGACCGGGACGTGCTTGGAGAAGATGGCCACGCCGCGGCCTATTCGCGCGCCGAGCGCCCTCAGGTACAGCACGTACAGCGGTGAACCGACGAACAGGACCATGGGGTTCGCCCGGATGAGGGTCCGCACGCACCAGAACCGGAAGTACGCCAGGCTCCAGATGCGGATCTCCTGCGGCTTCCACCGCCCGACCAGGAGCCACTTGCCCACGACGGGCAGGACGCAGACGCCGGCGAAGGCCGCGCCGCCGAACTCCACGGACCGCAGGTAGATGTCGAAGGGGCCCGTGGCGGCGGATATCCACTCCGCGCCGCTCGTGACGACGAGCGCGGCGAGGTAGGACCAGCCCAGGAAGAACAGGGCCTGCAGCACACCGCACAGCACGTAGCGCGGGGTGCCCCGCGCGGCCGCCGCCTCGATCGCCTCCGGGACCGGCACGTCGGCGAGGGCGGACGCGGCCGTGCCTTGCGCGGCGGGGGACGGGGCCTCCGCCAGGGCCGCCGCGAGGCTCCTGATCGTCGGGTTCCGGTAGATGTCCTTCATCGACACCGACGGCAGGTCCTGGTGCTTCCGCACCCGGGCACAGAAATGCGCCATCACCAGGGAGTCGGCACCCATTTCCGTGAAGAAATGGCTGTCGGCCGATACCCGGTCGGTGTGCACGATGCCCGCCAGGATGTCGGCGAGTGTTTTTTCCGTGCCGTCGGCCGGGGCGGCGTAAGGGCGCCCGGTGGTTGAAGATTCATCGGGATCCGAAGCGGGATCCGACGCCAGGACCTCTGCAGATTTTTCCACGATGTGAGCTCCTTGAGGAAAAGTCGACCACGGGCGGCCGGTAAGGCCGGTACCCGGTGTCCCTCGCGCCCCGGCTGGGCCGGAGCGAGTAATCCGGAAGCCATGCGGTCGTGAGCTCTTCTCTCGCCATACAACCATATGTCGCTCCTCGTAGTCTCCGCCGTCCTCGTACGGACTGCCACTCGAAGATGATCGAAGTGGCATGTCGCGGCCCTGGACTGCGCAAATGCTCGAGAAGTCGCGACGAATCGACGAGTACCGTTCTGGAAAGCCGGAAAAACCATCGATTCGCAAGGTTGCGGGAAAGTCGCGGAGATGCGATAAGCGCTACCGAGAGTGTTCGTCCCGGTCAAGAGAGTTAAAAGACGACGGGCATTCGCTGAAGCCTCGTCATATGGCGGAGCCCGCCCGCGCGCAGGCCGCGCGGGCGGGCTCGGCGGTCACGGGCAGTCGTACGTGAAACCCGTAGTGACCGAGCGGTGGCCGGGGGTGGTGATGCGCAGTTCGGCCCGCGCCCCGTACGTGCCGTGGCCGCGGAAGGTCCACAGCAGGTGCAGCCGGGCCTCGTGGCGGCCGCGCGGGACCTCCTCGTACAGCACCTCGGAGGAGGTGCCGTCGTTGCGTAGCCAGCGGTAACTGATCGTGCCCGGGCGGCCGTTGGTGGTGACCACCGCGACCAGGTCGACGGTGGTGTCGCAGGCGGGCCCCGACGGGGACGGGGTGACGGTCACCCGCTGCACCCGCAGGCCCGGTCCGAAGCGCTGCCAGGCGAGGAAGAGCAGCACCGCCACCAGCACCGACGCGGCCAGTGCGTACCGCCGCGGCCATCGCCGCCGTCGCGGGGGAGGCTGCCGGGGCGGGGTGAGCGTGCCCCGCCACACCTCGGCGGCGACGTTCGCCCGGGCCGCCGCGACCGGTGTGACACCGGGCCCGAAGCGCATCACGTCGCCCTCGACCCGGTCCGGGAGGACGACGGTGGGGCCGGCCTTCACCGTCGGGGTCGCGCCCTCGGCGCTGACCTGCGGTTCCAGCCGTGCCGTCGGCAGGGTGGACGGCGCCCAGTGCTCGGCGAGGACGGTGGCGCTGTAGTCGTGATCGGCCGCCGGCCGTACGGGTTCGGCGTCCTGTGGCGCGGCGTCCTGGGGGACGGCGTCCCGCGCAATCGCCTCGTCCGGCGGTGCGTCCGCCGGTCCGAGGTGGACAGTGCGCTCCGTCCCCTCCGGCGGGAGGTCGCGTGGTCCGTTCACGTGATCACGCACCCGCGCGTGAGGATCTGCTGGAACGACTGCCCGTTGGCCGCCGCCGGGTCGGTGGTGGCGAGCGCCCCGAACCAACAGCCGCTGCCCCGCGGGAACGTGTGCTCGGCGGTGAAGGAGTACGAGGTCGAGCCGCTGCGCGTGAAGGTCTGCGCGCCGTCGGCGGTGCCCCGCTCCCCCTTCGCGTCGCTCACGTACCAGGTCACCGTGACGGTCACGGGGCGTGCGTCCCCGGTCCGCAGCCGGATGGTGGCCGCGGCGCTGAATGCACCCGTCTGGCCGAGCGAGGTGACGGCGACCTCGCTCACGCTCACCGGGGGTTCCGGTGACGTGGAGGGCGACGCCGGCGGCGTGGTCGTCACGGACGCGGAAGCCGTGGCCGAGGCTGAGGCCGTCGTGGTCGGCGTCGGTGCCTGCGGCGTGGTCGGCGTGGTGACGGCGGTGGCCCCGGTGGAGGCCGGGGCGCTCTCCGGCTGCGAGGGCGACGCACTCGTCGTGCCGGGCGAGGGACTGCCCGGTGGAGACGTCGTCCCCGGTGTGGCGGAGTTGCCGCGCGGGGTCGCTCTCGTCGTTTCCCCTGTCCAGTTGGCGGTCGTCTGCCGTGGGCCCTCTCCCGAGGCCACCGCGGCGAAGGTCAGCAGCCCGGCGATGACCACCCCGCCCACCGCGGCGAGCATGCCCTGACGTGTCAGGCGGCGTGCGCCGCCACGGACGAGGGTGGTGGCCAGGTCGGCCGTTCCGGCCGCCGGTCCCGCCGACGGGAAGAGCAGCGGCAGCAACGCCGCGAGGGCGGCGAGCCTGCGCTGACCTCGCTCCTCCCAGTCGCTTCCGTAGGCCGCTCCCGCGATCACCTCCAGTTCCGCGACGAACGCCTCCGCGTCCGCCGGGCGCTGTGCCGGGTCCTTCGCCATCCCGCGGAGGATCAGCTGCCGCACGGGCTCCGGCGCCTCCTCCACCGGCACGGGTGCTTCGATGTGCTGCACGGCCAGCTCGGCGAAGTTCTCGCCGCGGAACGGCTTTCGGCCAGTGAGGCACTCGTAGAACGTGGCCGTCACCGCGTACACGTCCGCGGCCGGGGAGGCCGTCCGCCCGTTCCACTGCTCCGGGGCCATGTAGGCGGGCGTTCCCACCACGGCCCCCTTGGTCCCGCTGCGCAAAGCGATGCCGAAGTCGACCAGCTTGGACGACCCGTCCGCCGCGACCAGGACGTTCTCCGGTTTGTAGTCGCGGTGCACCATTCCGGTGCGGTGGGCGGCGGCGAGGCCGAGCAACGACCCCTTGAGCACCACCAGCGCTGCCTCGGGCCCGGTGGCTCCTTCCTGGCGGAGCAGCGCCCTCAACGCGATGCCGTCCACCAGTTCCATGACGATGGCGGCGCCGTGGGGACCCTCCACGTACTCGTAGAGACTGACGACATACGGTGTCTCGAGACCTCCCAGCAGCTGTGCTTCGGCGCGGAACTCCTGGAGGAACCCGGGGTCCGCCCGGAGCTCGTCGCTCAGGTACTTGATCGCGACGGGCGTTGACGTGGCGTCATGGAACGCCAGCAGCACTCTTCCGCCGCCACCCGAGCCCAGTTCCCGGGCCTCGGTGTAACCGGGCACCCTCCAGCCGCTCATTCACTTGTCCCCCCTGCATGTGGCGCGGTGCCGGCGACCGCGTCGACTTTTCCTCAACAGACACGATTCCTCCACGGCCGGTTCCCGGGGAACCCCCCACCCGGCTGAACACCCCCCGCCGACCGTCCGTAGTACGGGGGAGACGTGCGTTCCGATCCACCGAACGGCAACAGGGAAGGCGGCCGGCATGGCCCCATCGCGCCACGTGCTCAGCTCCGTCGTCGCAGGCACGGCCGCCTTGCTGCCGCTGGCCCTGGCGGGACCGGCGGCCGCCCACGGCGCGCCGGTGTCCCCGGTCAGCCGCGCCGCGGCGTGCGCGGCCGGAAGCGGACAGTACGTGGGGACGGCCGCCTGCCGGGCCGCCGCGGCCGCCAACGGCGGGAGCCGGCCCTTCGCCGACTGGGACAACCTCCGGGTCGCCGGGGTCGCGGGCCGCGACCGCCAGGTGATCCCGGACGGGAAGCTGTGCAGCGGCGGCCTGGCCGCCTTCCGCGGCCTCGACCTGCCGCGCACCGACTGGCCGGCCACCCGGCTGACGCCGGGCGCGGCCTTCACGATGGCGTACGGCACGACCATCCCGCACCAGGGCACCTTCCGGCTGTACCTCACCAAGGAGGGCTACGACCCGACCCGGCCCCTGACCTGGTCGGCGCTGGCGAGCGACCCCTTCGCGAAGGTCACCGACCCGCCCGTGTCCGGCGGGGCCTACCGCATCGCCGGGCGGCTGCCCTCGGACCGCACCGGGCGGCACGTCCTCTTCACGATCTGGCAGAACTCCTCGACGCCCGACACGTACTACTCCTGCTCCGACGTCGTCTTCCCGGCCGCCGCGGCCAAGGCGCCGGCCAGGACCGCGAAGCCGGCGAAGCCCGCCAGGCCGTCGGCGGCCGCGACCTCCGCGAGCCCCGAGGCCACGGCCTCCCGCGGCGCGGAGTCCCCGTCCGCCGCGCGGACCTCCGCATCCGCCGCGGCCGCCCAGGCCTCCCCGCGGGACGCCGTCCGCACCCCGGCGACCCAGCCCGTGGCGGCCGAGAGCGAGGGACCGGGGCGGACCCTGCTCGCCCTCGGCAGCGCCACACTGCTCGGCGGCATGGCCGCGGTCGCCCTGCTGTTCCGGCTGCGCCGCGGGCCCGGTGCCCGGCGCCGCTGATCGGCTGTGCCATCCTTGCCCGGTGTTCTCCACGGATCATGCGGGCGCCGTGTTCTTCGACGTCGACGGCACTCTCGTCCCGGGGACGAGTTCGTCCGTCCACCTGGCCGGCTTCCTCGGCCACCGCGACGAGCTGGCCCGGGCCGAGGACGCGTACGCCGCCGGTGACCTGGACAACCGCCAGGTCTCCGAACTGGACGCCGCGGGCTGGGCGGGGGTTCCCGTGGAGCGGGTCGCCGGCTGGCTCGACGGACTCCCCCTGGTGCCGGGCATCGAGGAGACCGTGACCTGGTGCCGGCGGAACGGCCTGCTGCCCGTCCTGGCGACCCTCGCCTGGTCGCCGGTCGGCAGCCACCTGGCCGGCCGTTTCGGCTTCCACGCGTTCGGCGGGCCCCGGCTGGAGACCGCCGGCGGCCGGTTCACGGGCCGGGTGGCCCGGCACTTCGACGAGTACGACAAACGCGACGTCGCCCTCGCGCAGGCGCGGCGCTCGGGGCTCGCTCCGCGTTCGTGCGCGGCCGTCGGGGACAGCCGCTCGGACCTCCCGCTGTTCGCGTCCGTGGGCGTGAGCGTGGCGTTCAACGCCTCGGCCGGTGCGCGCGAGGCGGCCACCGTCGCGGTCGACGCGGGGGACCTGCGCGCCGTGCTGCCCGCCCTGGGCCGCCTGGTCCGCGCCGGCATTTGACGTCCCGCGGGCGGCCGCCCCGCGCGGCGGTTCGCTCGTCGCCCCCTCCGGGGCCGCCCTACGGTGCCGGGACGAGGCCGTCGGCGACGAGGCCGGCCAGGACGGCCTCCCCGAGCGCGTGCACCGCGGACTGCGGGCGCACCATCACCGTGAACTCCTTGATCAGGCCCGCCTCGTCGACCTGCAGCAGGTCGATGCCGTGAATGCTCCTGCCGCCCACGGTGGCGCGGAACACCAGCACGGTCGACGGCGCCCCGGTGCCGTCCGCGCCGCTCTCGACCGTGCCGTCGAGGGTCCCCACGTAGTGGAAGTCCTCGAAGGTGCGCAGCAGGACGCCGAAGAGCCCCATCACCATGGGCTTGCCCTCGAACGGCGTGAACTTCACGGGGCTGTGGAGGCGGATGTCGTCGTGGAACAGCTCCTCCAGCGCGCTGAGATCGCCGCGCTCGACGGCGGCCCTGAAGCGGTCGGCGGCTTCCATGGCTCCTCCTGTGGTCGTCCGGCTCCGGACGCTCGATACTCAGAAAGTTGACTAGTCAGTTCCTTGAGTATCATGGTGGGCGTCCACGCGGAAGGGCCCGGCACGGCACGCCGGAACGGGCGGACGGAAGGGGAGCCGGGATGGCCCTGCGGCACGCGGTCCTGGCCGCGCTCCTGGACGGCGAACTCAGCGGCTACGAGCTGACGAAGGCGTTCGACATCGGCGTGGCGAACTTCTGGCACGCCCTGCCCCAGCAGCTCTACGCCGAACTGGCCAGGCTCGAGAAGGAGGGGCTGATCGCGGGCCGGGAGGTCGTCCAGGACAGCCGGCCCAACAAGCGGCTCTTCCACGTGACCGAGGGCGGGTTCGCCGAGCTCGAACGCTTCGCCGCCGCGGTCGGCAAACCCTCCTTCATCCGCGACGACCTGCTGGTGGCGGTGCAGGCCGCCGACGTCGTCGACGCGGGGGAGCTGATCGCCCGGCTGGGGGAGAGGGCCGCCTTCGCCGACGCCAAGATCGAGCTGTTCGAACGGCTGCTCGCGCGGATGCGCGGCGGCCGCACCGAGGAGGAGTTCCTCGGCCGCGGCCGCCGTGTGGGCCCCTACCTCACCTGTCTGCGGGGCCTGGCCTTCGAGGAGGGCAACCGGGACTGGTGCCGGCGGGTCGCCGAGGTCCTGCGGCAGCGGGCCCGGGTCGCGGAGGAACGCTGAGGGCAGGCCGCGCGCGGCTCGTCCCGCCCGTCCCGTGCGGCGCGCCTCATCCGGCCCGCAGGGCGGCCGTCAGCCAGGCGACGGCCGGCGCCAGGGCCGGGGTTGCCTCCTGGCCGCCCACCCGCGCCAGCAGGTGCCAGTAGCGCTCGTAACGGGAGTCGTGCGAGATCTCCAGCCGTTCGGCCAGCCACGCGCGGAACTCCGGACCGTCCGTACGGCCCGACAACTCGGCGTAGGCCGCGACGAGTTCGGCCACGACCGGCCGGGCCGACGGCGAGGCCGGGTCGATGCCCGCCGCCGCGGCGCCCCCGGCGCGCTCGCGCAGCAGGTCGGCCGTCCGGCGCGCCAGCTCCGGGTCCGGCTGCCCGTCCTCGGCGAGCGAGCGGCTCTGGTCGGCGACGGCCCGGCGGACACCGGCCCTGAAGTCCTCGTCCTGGATCAGTTCGGCCAGCTCAACCCAGGCGTCGACCTGTTCCGCGGAGGCGTCCTCGGGCAGTTCGGGCATCGCGGCGCGCATCATGGCCGGGAAACCGGGGTCGACGTCGATGCCGCTCACGATGTGGTCGACGAACTCGTCGACGAGGCGGCGGCGTTCACGGTCCGAGAGGGTTGCGAGTCGGTGCATCAGTTCCGTCTCCTGTGGTGAGGCCCCGCGCACCGCGACCGTCCGCAGCACCGCCTGGCGGATCCGCAGGGTGCGGATCTGCACCTCCAGCGCCTCGGCGTGGGCGGCGGCGACCTCGGCGACGGTGACCTCGCGGTCCAGGATGGAATGGACGGACGCGAGGTCGATGCCGAGGTCGCGCAGCGTGCGCACGAGGGCCAGGCGGTCCAGCGCGGCCCGGTCGTAGAGCCGGTAGCCGGCGGGTGTCCGGTCGGTCGGCGGCACCAGTCCGGTGTCCGACCAGTACCGGATGGTCTTCACGGTCAGACCGGTCAGCCGGGCCAGGTCACCGATGGTGTGGAGGGTGTCCTGGAGGGTGTCGTCGTCCATGTCCGCCATCCTGGGGTCTCCCGTCGCGGGAGACTCAAGCACGCGCTCCGCCCGCCCGCACCCGGGTGCCTCGCGGGGGCGCTCGTCCCGTGTCACCAGGCGCGGGCCTCGCGCAGCAGGAGGTCGCGGACGAGGCCGAGGTGCGGGTGGTGGTCGGCCCCCGGGCGCTGCACGAGGTAGGCCGTGTTGATGGGCGGGTCGTCGGGTTCCAGCAGCGGCACGAGCGTCCCCTCGGCGAGGAGGGCGGCGCACAGGTAGCGGGGCAGGACGGTGAAGCCCGCGCCCGCCGCCACCACGGCCAGCACGCCGCGCAGGTCGGGAACGGTCACGGCGGCCCGGCCGGTGAGCCGCCGGTCGAAGACGTGGCGCCAGTAGCGGCGGGCGATCGGCAGGTCCTCGGCGTACGAGACGAGCGGCACGCCGCTCAGCGCGCCGGGCCCGTCGGACGCCACGTCCAGCCGGGCGGCCCGCGAGGGCGCGGCCACCAGCACGAACTCCTCGTCCATCAGGGGTACGGCACTGAGCAGACGGCCGCGCGGCCGGTGGGTCGAGATCACCAGGTCGTGCTGTCCGGCGCGCAGCGAGGCCAGCAGGTCGTCGGTGAGCCCGGTGCCGACGCGCAGCCGCACGCCGCGCTCGACGAGCGGTGCGAGCGTCGGCAGCACGCGCTCGCCCAGCACCTCCGCGGGGCCCCCGAGCCGGACCGGTTCGGCCAGGACGTCCGGGTCGCCGTGCCCGCGGTCGGCGACGGCCGCGAGCGCGTCGAGCGGCTCGGCCACCCGTCCGGCGAGCTCGTCGGCGAAGGGCGTGGCGGCGACCCCGCGCGGCAGCCGTTCGAACAGCTCCCGTCCAGTTGCCCTTCGAGCGTACGGATCTGGGTGGTCACCGTCGGCTGGGACAGCCCCAGCAGCCGCGCGGCCGCCGTGAAGGAACCCGCGCGGTGCACCGCCAGGAAGGTGCGCAGCAGCGTCAGGTCCAGCGGCCCCCCTGACGGGCCGCCGCCCCCGCGCGCCGTGCGCAGTCCCGGCGATCCATTGGAATCCGTATGGCTCATGGTGGCGATCCTATTGGAAGTCGATGGCTCTCCCGTCCTACCGTCGAGGTCCGCGCCCGTTCCGAAGACGGGCGGCGGCAACCGAGCACCCCAAGGAGACCTGACATGGCGAAGATCCTGTTCGTCCTGACCGGCGCGTCGTCCTGGACGCTGTCCGACGGCACCGGGCACCCCACCGGCTTCTGGGCCGAGGAGGCTGTGACCCCGCACCGCGTCCTGACCGCCGCGGGGCACGATGTCGTCGTGGCCACCCCGGGCGGCGTCGTCCCGGCCGTGGACCGGGCCAGTCTGGCCCCCGAGTACAACGGCGGGGAGGAGGGCGCGAAGGCGATCGCCGCCGAACTGGAGGCGATGACCGCGCTGCGGCACCCGGTCAAGCTGGAGGAGGCGGACCTCGACGACTACGCCGCCGTGTTCTACCCCGGCGGGCACGGCCCGATGGAGGACCTCGCCGTCGACCCGGTCTCCGGACGCCTGCTGACCGCCGCCCTGGACTCGGGCAAGCCCCTCGGCGTCGTCTGCCACGGCCCCGCGGCCCTGCTCGCGGCCGAACGCCCGGACGGCGGCTGGCCGTTCGCGGGCTACCGGCTGACCGCCTTCACCGACACCGAGGAGAAGCAGGGCGGGCTCGCCGCCCACGCCCCCTGGCTCCTGCAGGAGCGACTGGTCGCCCTCGGGGCGGACTTCCAGGAGGGTGAGCCCTGGGCGCCCCACGTGGTGACCGACCGCAACCTGATCACCGGCCAGAACCCGGCCTCCTCCGGCCCGCTGGCCGAGCGCCTGCTCGCCGCGCTGGGCTGAGGCTGGACCGGCCCGGGCGGCGCCCCCGAGGATGGGGTGCCATGAAGGTGAACAGCGTGGCCGACGCCGACGCGCTGGCCCGCCTGGCGCACGAGGGCCAGACCGACCGCATCGGCGTTCCGTACGTCGAGCACGTACGCGCGGTCGCGGCGGGCCTCGCCGCGTTCGGGCCGGAACTGCAGATGGCGGGGCTCCTGCACGACGTCATCGAGGACACCCCGTGGACCGCCGGCGGGCTGCGTGCCGCCGGCGTCCCGGACCGGGTCGTCGCCGTCGTCGAACGGGTCACCAATCAGCCGGGCGTGGCCTACGGGGACAAGCTGCGGCGGATCGCCGCCGACCGGGACGCGGCCCTGGTGAAGATCGCCGACAACGCCCACAACAGCCACCCGGACCGGGCCGCCCGTCTCGACGAGGCACAGCGGCTGCGGCTGGCCGCCAAGTACCGCCGCGCCCGCGACATCCTGTGGCCCGCGGTGCCCCGCGAGGACGTCGCGGTCATCCTGGCGGTCGTCAACCCGGCGCTGCTGGCGGTTCTTCCGCCGGCCGGGGGACCGCGGTGACCGCGCGTCGCGGGCCGGCCGGCGCGATGCTCGGGTGGCGCGGCGCGGGCGGTCGGTGGGTATGCCGCGGTGCGTGAGGGCGTGGTCGTCAACCCGGCGCTGCTGGCGGGTCTCCCGCCGGCCGGGGGACCGCGGTGACCGCGCGTCGCGGGCCGGCCGGCGCGGTGGTCCGGCAGCGGGTTCGGTGCGTGACGGTGTCGCGGTCGTCCCGGCGTTGCTGCTCTTCCGCGGGCCGGGCGTCCGGTTGGCCGGGACAGCGCGGCCTGTGGGTGCATCCGGGTCGGTCGACGGGCGGTGCGGGTGTGGGCGTCAACTCGGCGCTGCTGCCCGGCGTTCCGTGGGTCGGGGGACCGATGTGACCGCGCGTCGCGGGCCGGCCGGCGGGGCGGTGGGGCGGGGGGTCGGTTGCCCGACTGTCCGGGGGAGCGCGGGCCGGGCGTCCGGTCGGCCGAGGCCGCGCGCCCTGTGGGCGCGCTCCGGTCCGTCGGTGGGCGGCGGGGGCGTTAACTAGGCCCCACCGCATGGTCGTTCGCGGGACGGCGGACCGCGGTGACCACGCGTTGCAGGCTCGCGAGCCAGATCGCCGCGTCGACGGCGTAGTACAGCAGCGGGTCGGGCGCGCGGCCGCCCGAGGCCGCGCAGACGTCGGCGATGACCGTGCGGTCCGTCGGCACGCTCCGGTCCGGGGACTCGGCGGGCGCCGGACGCATCGTCCCCGAGCGCAGGTCGTACGTCAGCGGCAGTGTGGTCAGCCGCAGATGGTGCGCCGCGTCCCGCAGGTGCGCGGCGCTCAGCGGCCACGCCGCCAGCGCGCCCGGCGGGCAGTGGTCCACCAGGGTCTGTCCCATGGTCAGGACCCGGTTCCCGGCCAGCATGATCGCCTGGAAGTCCGTCGGCAGCACGGGCCCCGCGCCGGGGGTGTCGCGCTCGGTCGCGAACTGCGCGTAGCTCGCCTCCGCGATCAGCTGGGCGAGCCGGGCCCTCGACAGCGCGTCGCCCATCGCGCCGGTCCCGGTGATGCAGTCGGTGATCTGGGTGACCGCCCGGGTGCCCTGGTCGAGCAGCCGCGAACAGGCCCGCCCCAGCTCGCCCGTGCCGCCCCGCGGCCAGGCCAGCAGCCCGACGAGGGTGCCGGTCAGGGCGCCGGTGACCACGTCCGCGATCCGGAAGGCGGCGAGTTCCGGACCCGCGGGGGCGATCTGCGTGAAGGCGGTGGCCACCGCGATCGTGAAGAACGCCTGGCCCCAGCCGAGTCCGAGCAGCGGTACCGCGGTGAACGCCAGGAAGAACACCGGCGGCATCGCGAGCGCGTACACCAGCGTGTGGTCGGCCACGAACAGCAGCAGCACCGCTGCCAGCCCGGCCCCCACCAGGGTGCCCCGCACCGCGGGGACCACGGTCGTACGGGTGCCGGCGGCGCTGGTGCGCATCACCGTCAGCGTGGTCAGCAGCGCCCAGAAGCCGTGCGACAGGTCGAGCCCGCCGGCGATCAGCCGCGCCGCGGCCAGGGCCAGCGCGATCCGCGCGGCGTTCTGGAAGTACACCGAGCGCGGCGTGAGATGGGCCCGCAGCCGGTGCCCGTACAGCGCGAGGGGCGACTGCCCCGCGTACCAGAACGGCCCCGGCCCCTCCGCGGGCCGCGTCGCGTCGGGCGGCACCGGGGCGCCGAGCGCGATCCGCACGGAGGTCACCAGGAACGCCGTGGTGTACGCGATGTCGAGCGCGATCGCCCCGTCCCGCACCGTCGTCGCGGAGGCCGCCCCGGACACCGGCCGGCGGGCCCGGTGCTCCTCGAAGGCCGTCGCGGCGGCCGCGCACGGGGCGACCGGGGGCGCCGAGGTCTTGCCGCGCAGGGCCAGGGCGGCGCCGTGGCAGGCGGTGGCCGAGGCGAGCAGCATCCGTGACCGCGCCGCGTCGGGTGCCGGCGCGCGCTCCGCCGCGTCGTCCGCCAACTGCCCGGTCTGCGCCAGCAGGTGCCGCAGGTAGGCGGCGCCCTGGCACAGCGCCCGGTCGCGCGCGCCCGCCGACACCGGGCGTTCGTCCTTGGGTACGTGGCTCATGCGCAGCTGCTGCGCCGTCTCCAGCAGGGCCGCCGACCGCTCGCGCACCACGGGCGGATCCAGCGCCAGCCCCCGCAGGGTCTCCGCCGCGGTCTCGCACGCGTGGGCGAGCCGGTCCTGGTAGTGGCCCGGCGAGGGATCCGGCCACACCCACAGCTCGGCCGCCGCCATCAGCAGGACGCCGACCACCAGTCCGCACAGCCGCAGTCCCAGCGTCTCCGGCTGGTACGGCGGGAAGCACGGCAGGATGTAGAACAACTGCAGGCCGTTCGCGAGCCCCAGCAGTTTCGGTCCGCCCACCCCCGCGTACGTCACGGCGAAGCCGACCCCGAGCATCCCCAGTGCCGCCGTCCAGTCGCTCACGGCCAGCGCCGTGCCCAGGGCCACCAGCAGGGCGGCCACCGGCAGCGCGGCCAGCAGCGTGCGGGCCCGATCGCGCGGTGTACCGGGCACGTACGACAGGGCGCCGGAGGCGACCGCGCCGAAGAGGGCGTAGATCGCGACGACGGGGTCGCCGAAACCGTAGCGCGCCACGTAGAAGCTCAGGCACGCCACCAGCGTCACCCGCGCGGAACGGCGCACCGCCCGGAGACCCGGATCACGGGCCCGCACCCACTCCAGCCCACCGCGACCGGGCACCCGCGGCCTCCTCGCTGCTCGGGTCCGCGACACGCCGGACCCCCTCAGATCACCGTAGGACGGGCCGCACCGCCCGGCCACCGCGCGGCCCGGGCCCGCCCGCGTGCCTCACAGGCGGACGGTGACCAGCGCGATGTCGTCCGCCGAGCCGCCGATGACCCCGAGCCGGTTCAGCAGGGTGTCCGCGAGCGGCTCCGCGCCGAGTCCGGGCTTCTCGGCGAGCACGGAGGTCAGCCGGGCCAGGCCCGTGTAGATGTCCTCCTTGCGGCGTTCGATCAGCCCGTCGGTGTAGAGCACCAGTGTGTCCCCCGGGCGGTACGCCACGGCCGCCTGCGGCCGCGGGACATGGGCCGGACGGGCCCCCAGGGGCGGGTCGGTGGCCTGGTCGAGCAGCTCGCAGCGGCCGTCGCCGTGCAGCAGCACGGGCGGCGGATGCCCGGCGCTGCTGTAGCTGATGGTGTGCCGCTCCTTGTCGATCAGCGCGCTGACGGCGGTCGTGGCGAGCGCGCCCTCGACGCAGCGGGCGTACTGCCCGACGACCTCCAGCGCCTTCGCGGGCCCCTCCACGGTCCGCATCGCCGCGCTCAGCGCGCTGCGCAGCATCCCCATGACGCTGGCGGCCTCCAGGCCGTGGCCCACGACGTCACCGACCGCCACCGCGTAGCAGCCCGCGGGGAGGTTGACCACGTCGTACCAGTCGCCGCACACGTTCAGCGAGCCGGCGGCCGGCAGGTAGCGCACCGCGATGTCCTCGTGCTGGGCCAGGTCCGGCGAGTGGAGCATGGCCTCCTGCAGTGTTAAGGCGACCTGCCGTTCCCGGGAGTGGGCCTCGCGCAACTGCTCGTTGAGGCGCTGCAGCTCGCGGGCCCGCGCGTACAGCTCGGCCTCCATCGCCTGCTCCCGCTCGCTGAGGTCGGCGCCCTGCAGCCCGTGCCGGTGCCGGCGGGCCTGGACGAACGCCGTCACGTCCTCCACCCGGTGGATGATCCACGCCACGGTGCCGTCCGCGCCGAGCACGGGGGTGTTGATCGGGCTCCACCAGCGCTCCTCGAACGTTCCGGGCTCGGCCACCAGCTCGATGTCGTACCTCTGCGGTGCCATCGTGTCGGGCTCGTGGGAGGCCAGGACCCGGTGCAGGGAGGCGCTGAGGTTGCGCACCCCGTCCGCCAGCGGGTCGGCGGGGTTGTCGGGGAACGCGTCGAAGATGTACCGGCCGATCAGGTCGTTCCGGGTGCGCCGGGTCGCCCTCAGGTACGCCCGGTTGACGCCCACGATGACCAGCGCCTCGTCCAGTACCAGGTACGGGCTGGGCGTCGCCGCGAACAGTGCCGCGTAGTCGATCCGCGGTGCCGCCACGGCGTGCTGCTGGTCGTCCCCCCTGTCGGGCAGGCCCATCCCACCAATCTATAAGGCGTCCGGCGTCCTCACCTGTCGCGAACGGGAGGCGCCCGGCGGTGCCCGGGGACCCGCCGTCGCCGCGGGCTCAGCCCGAGGCGAGCGGGGTACGGGACTCCAGGTCGCGGCGCGTGGCGTCGCCGTACTCGCCGCTCTCGTCGCCGCGGACGCCGTACCAGACCTGGAAGCGGGCGACGGCCGCGGTGAGGCGCCCGTCGAAGCGGCCGTCGACGGCACCGCCCGTGTACACGTCCGGGATCCGCAGGAGCCGGGTCTGCAGTTCGCTGACGGCCGGTCCGGTGTCCCCCTCGCGGAGCACCCCGCGGCGGGCGCCCGTGCCGGGGGAGCCCGGAGCGGCGGCCGTGGGCGTGCCGGTGGCGGTGGGGGCGGCGTCCCGCGGCGCGCCGGGGTGGAGGACCCCGGGGGAGAACAGGGCGAGCGCGAGGGCGAATCCGGCGGCACCTCCCGTGCCGGTCAGCACGGCGACGCGCAGGGCGCGCGCGGTGCGGGTGGAGGGCCGTGCCGTACGGGCCCCGGCCCGGGGGTCCGTGGGCGGCGGTGCGGGCCGCCGTGGGGGCGGTACGGTGCGGGGCATCGGCTGGGTGTCGGGGCCGTCCTCCGGGGGCGGGACGGAGCCGCCGGTCGGGCGGAACAGGTCGAGGGACTCCTCCCACGGCTCGTCCGGTCCTCCCGGCGTCTCCCGCGCGGGGATGACGCGCGTCGGCTCGATCATGCGGCGCCGTGACGGTCCTCCGCCGGACGGATTCGGCACAGCGGTCCCCCTGTTCTCCCCCCGGTCATCCGTTACGGGCCGACCACGCTAGGCCGTGTCGCCGGGAGAAGGCCCGGAATCGCCGAATGCGGCGCGGCCCGGGACCCGTTGGGGTATGCGGCGGGCCGCCTCCGCCGGCGCCGGCGCGGAGGCCCGGTGACCCCGGGCGGGCCGGTCGCCTATCGTCGTGGCTGCGGAGAGCGCTCCGCGGACGACGGGACCGAGTGGAGGACGGGCATGCGCTACCGGGAACTGGGACGCAGCGGGCTGCGTGTGTCGGAGATCGGCTACGGAGCCTGGGGGATCGGCGAGTCGGCCTGGGTGGGCGCGACGGAGGACGAGTCCGTACGCGCCCTGAACCGGGCCGTCGACCTCGGGGTGAACCTCGTCGACACCGCCCGGGGCTACGGCGAGAGCGAGCGGATCGTGGGCCGCGTCGTCCGCGAGCGGGCCCGGGCCGGCGAGGAGGTCCTCGTGGCCACCAAGGTGCCGCCGAGGAACCGGCTGTGGCCCGCCCCCGACGGGGTCGACCCCGCGGACGCCTTCCCCGGCGACCACATCCGCGAGAGCCTCGACACCAGCCTGCGGGCGAGCGGCCTCGACCACGTCGACGTGCTGCAGTTCCACGTCTGGAGCGACGAGTGGGTCGGCCGCGGGGACTGGGCGGAGACCGTCACCGACCTCAAGAAGCAGGGCAAGATCCGGCTCTTCGGCGTGTCGGTCAACGACCACGAACCGGACAACGCCCTCGCCCTGGTCCGCAGCGGGCTGGTTGACACGGTGCAGGTGATCTACAACGTCTTCGACCAGGCGCCCGCCGACGCGCTGCTGCCCGCCTGCCAGGAGCACGGCGTCGGCGTCATCGTCCGCGTGGCGCTGGACGAGGGCGGCCTCACCGGCCGGATCGCCGCCGGGGCCACCTTCCCCGAAGGCGACTTCCGCAACCGCTACTTCCGCGACGACCGCCCCGCGCAGGTGGAGCGGCACGTGGGCGCCATCGTCGCCGACCTGGGCATCGAACGGGACGACATGGCCGAGACCGCCCTGCGGTTCGTGCTGAGCGCGCCCGCGGTCTCCACCGTCATCCCCGGCATGCGGTCGGTGCGCAACGTCGAGCGGAACACCGCGCTGAGCGACGGACGCCCGCTGACGCCGGAGCAGCTCGCCGTCCTGGCCCGGCACCGCTGGGAGCGCAACTTCTACGGCTGACCGGCCGGCGCCGGGCGGCCCCGGCCGGCCCCCGCGACCGGGCGCCCGCAGCATGAACGCCGCGGCCGGGGGAAGGCGCGCCTCCGGACCGAACGGATCGTTCACGGAGGTGGCCATGTCAGCGTCCACGGCGCACGCCGACCCGCCGGGAGCACTGCGGACCGATGTGCCGGCCCGCCTGGACCGGCTGCCGTGGACCCGCTGGCACTGGCGCATCGTGATCGGCCTGGGCACCGTGTGGATCCTCGACGGCCTCGAGGTCACCATCGTCGGCAACATCGCGGGCCGGCTGGCCGAGCGGGGCAGCGGCATCGACATCAGCACCGCCCAGGTCACCACGCTGGCGGCCGCGGTCTACGTCGCAGGGGCGTGCCTGGGCGCGCTGTTCTTCGGCAGGCTGGCCGACCGGCTCGGCCGCAAGAAGCTGTTCATGGTGACCCTCGCCGTCTACCTCGCGGCCACGGCCGTCACCGCGGTGTCGTGGACCGCCTGGTTCTTCATCCTGTGCCGCTTCTTCACCGGGTTCGGCATCGGCGGTGAGTACGCCGCCATCAACTCGGCGATCGACGAACTGATCCCGGCCCGGGTGCGCGGCCGGATCGACCTGATCATCAACGGCAGCTTCTGGATCGGCGCCGCCTTCGGCGCGTTCGCGTCCATCGCCCTGCTGGACACCTCGCTGTTCGCCACCGACGTCGGATGGCGGCTCGCCTTCGGCATCGGCGTCGTGCTGGGCCTGGTCATCCTGCTGGTCCGCCGCCATGTGCCGGAGAGCCCGCGCTGGTTGTTCACCCACGGCAGCGCCGACGAGGCCGAACGCCTGGTCGCCGACGTCGAGCGCACGGTCACCGAGGAGAGCGGCAAGCCCCTGCCGGAGCCGGAGGGGAGCATCCTCATCCGCCCCCGCGGCGAGCTGGGCTTCCTCACCATCGCCCGCACCGTCACCCGAGCCTACCCGCGCCGCACCGTGCTCGGGCTCGCGCTCTTCTCCGGCCAGGCCTTCCTCTACAACGCCGTCACCTTCGGCTACGCGGTCATCCTCACCACCTTCTTCGACGTGCCGAACGGCGAAACCGGCTACTACTTCGCCGTGATCGCGGTCGGCAACTTCCTCGGCCCGCTGCTGCTCGGCCACCTCTTCGACTCCGTGGGCCGCAAGCCGATGATCACCGGCAGCTACGTCGGCTCCGGCCTGCTCCTGTTCGGCACCGCCTACCTGTTCCAGCAGGGGGTCCTCAGCGCGGTGACGATGACGGCCTGCTGGACGGCGGTGCTGTTCTTCGCGTCCGCGGGTGCCAGCGCGGCCTACCTGACGGTCAGTGAGATCTTCCCGCTGGAGACACGGGCGCTGTGCATCGCCTTCTTCTACGCCGTCGGCACCGCCCTCGGCGGCATCACCGGCCCCCTGCTCTTCAACGGCCTGGTCAGCAGCGGCGAGCCGGCCGACACCACCCTCGCCTTCTGTCTCGGCGCCGCCGTGATGATCCTCGCGGGGCTGGTCGAGGCGGCCATCGGGGTCCGCGCCGAGCGGCGCAGCCTGGAGTCGCTCGCCACCCCGCTGAGCGCCGTCGAGGAACCGGCGGGAGCCCCCGGTGCGGGCGGCGGGAAGGGCGGTACGAGCGGTACGACCGGCGCGCGGCCCTGAAGCGCCTCACCGGCGGGCCGGGAGGCGTATCGTCCGACGGGTCGTGGCCGACCGGAGTGAGGACGTCCGTGCGAAAGATCATCATGCAGATGTCGGTGTCCCTCGACGGCTACTTCGAGGGTCCCGACCGCGAGATCGACTGGCACCTCGTGGACGAGGAACTGCACCTCCACATGAACGAACGGCTGAAGGTGATGGGCGGCTTCCTCAGCGGCCGCGTCACCCATGAACTCATGGCCGCCCACTGGCCGACCGCCGACGCCGACCCGCAGAGCAGTCCCGCCGAGGCGGAGTTCGCCGCGATCTGGCGCGACATGCCGAAGGTCGTCTACTCGCGGACGCTGGAACGGGCCGACTGGGGCACCACGATCGTGCGCGACGTCGTCGCCGAGGAGGTCATGGAGCTCAAGGCGCGGCCGGGCGGCGACCTGGCGCTCGGCGGGGCCGACCTCGCCGCGTCCTTCCTCCGGCTGGGCCTGGTCGACGAGTTCCGGATCTACGTCCACCCCGTCCTGCTGGGCCGGGGCAGGTCGCCCTTCCCGGACGCCGGCGCCCTCACCGCCCTCCGGCTCACCGGGACCGAGACCTTCGGCAACGGGGTCGTGCTGCTGCGGTACGAGCGGGCCGACGCGGACCCCACCGGCGCGGGATCCGGCCGTTAGAGCGCGCCGCGCTCCACGCAGCCGCGCAGGAACGCGGCCTGCCCGGCGTGCTGCAGGTCGTCCGACACCACGCTGACCAGCCGCACCGCGAGCGTCACCGGCGGGTCCCAGCTGGTGTCGACGACCCGGGGGAAGTCGGCCTCGCGCAGCGTCCGCAGATAGCCCAGGGTCTGCTCGCAGACCGCGTCGTGATAGCCGGTCAGCAGCTCGCCCGAGTCAACGCGCAGCGCTGCGACGTCCTTGGGGCGGTGGCCGTACCCGGTGTCGTACGGCGCGAAGGGCACGTCGAAGCGGTCGGCCCAGCCGGCGTCGGTCCACAGCTGCCCGGTGCCCGCGACGTCGGCCACGTGGTCGTCCTGAATGCGCGTCAGGTGCCAGACCAGCCAGGCGATCGAGTTCGCGCCCTCGTCGGGACGCGCGTGCAGGCCCTCCAGGGGCACGCCCTCGACGGCCTCGTGCACGGCCTCCTGGATCCTGCCGAAGGCGTCGGCGAGCAGTTCCGCGCTCTTCATACGTGCTCCCTCGGTCTCCTCTGCCCGGCGGCCGCGGCCCGCGGCGCCCCTGCGCCCACGCTAGGCCCGTCGCCCCGCCACGGCCACCCAAGGCTCCGGCGGACCCGCGCCCGGGCCCCGCGTCAGCGGATCGCGAGGACCAGGTGCACGACGTAGTGCTCCTCCACCGTGCCGTCGGGGAAGTGCCGGGTCAGCCGGTCCCGTTCGGTGGCGAGGAAGGCCCGGGCGCGCTCCTCGCCGATCACCAGGAACGCCGACTGGGTGCCGATGTTCGCCAGGTGCACCTCGACGGGCACCCGCCGTGACCACGGCACCTGGAGCTCGGTGAACCCCGGCCCGTCCGGCAGCCGCCCCGAGCGGGGATGGGACAGCGCCGCGAAGAAGCCGCGCAGCCGCGCCTGCTCGGCGGCGATCCACGGCACCGAGGTGTCGGGGTCGTTGCGCCACAGCGCGAACGCGCCGCCCGGCCGCAGCACCCGCAAGGCCTCCGGAACCGACCGCCGCGGATCGGTCCAGTGCCACGCCTGGGCGTAGGTCACGAAGTCGAAGGTGCCGGACGCCAGCGGCAGCCGGTCGCCGTCGCCGCGGACCAGGCCGACGTCCGGCAGGTTGCGGCGCAGCTCCGCGGCCATGCCGTCGCCCGGCTCCACGGCCACGACCCGGGCGCCGCGCCCGTGCAGCAGTGCCGTGGCGATGCCCGTGCCCGCGCCCACGTCGGCGACCAGGGCACCGTTCAGCCGCCGCCCCGCCAGCTCCTCGACGGCGTCGAGGAGGGCCGGCGGGTAGGAGGGCCGGTTCGCCGCGTACCGTCCGGCGGCCCGGTCGAAGGAGCGGGCACGAGGTGAACTGCTCATGCCCCCATGATCCCCCGCCCCGGGCCGCCCGCGGCGGCCGGTCAGTCCCAGCCTGCCGAGCCGTGGCCCCCGGCCCCCGCGGCGGGACGGATCCACCGCGTGGCCAGGAACGCCAGGCAGCTGACGGCGACGATCAGCAGTCCGGGGCCGATGCCGCCGCCGCTGCCGATCGCACCCAGCGACGTCGAATCGCTCGCCGTACCCGGGTACACCGGCGCGCCGCCCGGAGCCGTCGGGGCGGCCGGCACGCCCGGGGCCGCCTGCTGCCCACCCTGGCCGCCTCCGGCGCCGCCGGTACCGCCTCCGGCGCCCCCGGCCGCCGCACGGGTGGGCGCGCCGGCGGAGGCGGGCGGCGCCGCGCCGTCCGGAGTCCCGCCGCCGGCGGCCGGCGTCGCCGCGTCGCCGCTGTCCGCGGCGCGCGGCAGGTTCACACCGAGCGCCGCCATCGCCGAGGTCACCGGCTGGAAGAAGGTGATGCCGCCGGCGGTGCAGTCACCGCTGCCGCCCGAGGTGATCCCCAGCGCGAAGCCCTGCGCGAAGAGCGGGCCGCCGCTGTCGCCGGGCTCGGCGCACACTGAGGTCTGTATGAGACCGCCGACCGTTCCCTCGGGGTAGTTGACCGTCGCGTTCAGCCCGGTGACCTGACCGGAGTGCAGCCCCGAGGTGCTGCCGCTGCGGAAGACCTCCTGCCCCACGAACGGATCGGCGGCGCCCGTGATCCGCACCACGCGGCCGGCGCCCACCCCGACCACGCTGCTGTGGTCGGAGCCGTCGTTCTGGTACTGCACGAGGGAGAAGTCGCCGCCGGGGAAGGAGGTCGAGACGGTGGTGCCGACGGGCTTGGTGCCCTGGTTGTCGGCGAACCAGCCGGTGCCCGGCGGGCCGCAGTGACCGGCCGTCAGGATGAAGTCGGTCGTCCCGTTGGTGACGTTGAAGCCCGCGGAGCAGCGGCTGCCCCGGGTCAGGATCGGCGCGGCCCCCGCGGTCCTGGTCGTGAAGGACGCCTCGGTGCGCTCCATGCGCACCTGCCCGCCGATGCCGTCCGCCACGGACTTCAGCCGCGCCCACTCCTCGGCGGAGACCGTGCTGTCGGCCAGCACGAGGACCTCGTTGGAGACCGGGTCGACCGACCAGGCCGTGCCGGGCACGCGCGGCGCCTCGCCCAGCTCGCCCGCCGCGTCCCGCAGGTCGCGCGTGCTGTAGCGGACGACCTCCGCCCGGGCGCCCGCCTCGGCGACCTCGGCCGCGGTCGCCTGGTCGGTCACGGCGACCACCGGGCGGCCCTGGTCGTCCACCCAGCTCCCGCCCGTCCGGGCCTCGCCGAGGCGCGCCGCCAGGTCCCTGGCGAGGCCCGCCGCGTCCGTCGCGCCCCGCGCGCCGTCCGGGGCGTCCAGCACCTGGCTGCCGCCCCCGGTCCGCGTGCCGTCGGGGGCCGCCCCGAAGGCCTGCGACATCAACACTCCGCCGCAGACGACTCCCGCGACGGCCACGAGCCGCAGCGCGCGCTGCACCTGACGCCGTTTGCGCCTCACCGTGCCCCCAATATCCGCTTCCGTACCTGCAGTCACCGGCATCCGCTGCCGCTGGTCCCGAGCGGGGACCCGGCCTTCCATACGTGCGGGGGAGCCGCGGTGCTCACCGCTCGCGGCGAGGATGCGGAACGCGCCCGGGTGCCGGGGGCGGGGAACGGCCCTATCGTGGCTGCGTCGCCGGAGCCGGCGATCCATCGAGCCATCGAGGAGCGGCATGGGCGGTCAGTTCGAGGCGGTCGTCGAGGTCGGGCGACCCGTGGCGGAGGTCTTCGCCTTCCTCGCGGACGGGCGCAACGACCCCAAGTTCAGCCCCCGCGTCCAGGAGATCGTGCGTACGCCGGACGCGCCGACCGCGGTCGGCACGGTGTTCACCAGCACCGTGAAGGACGCCGGTATGAAGTCCCGCCGGGAGTTCCGCATCACCGAGTTCGACGCGTCCCACCGGATCCGCTGGACCGAGCAGTCGAAGAACCTGGTCACCGCGGAAGGCGGTTACGACCTGGAGGCGGTGTCCGAGACCACCACCCGGGTGCGGATCTTCAACCACCTGGAGGGGCACGGCCTCGGGAAGCTGCTGGTGGGACTGGCCCTGAGCGCCGCGCGCAAGGACGCCCCGGCGTTCGGTCAGCGGATCAAGGCCGCCGTCGAGGCCTCCTGACCCCGCCCTCCGGTTCGTCCGCCGCCGCCCGGCCGCGTCGCCGCCGGCGGCGGGCACGGGTCACCCGGGCCCGCCGCCGACAGCGGACCCGGGTGACGTACTCGGCGCTCGCGCCCGCCCGCCCGCGCCTGCCGGTGGCCGGGAGGCGCGAAGGTCCACGCGAAGGTTCAGTAGCGGAGCACCGCGGCGATCCGGTCGTGCTCCACGAGGCTGTCCGGCGCCACGAAGTGGACCTCGGCGCCCTTGTCGAGCGCGCTCTCCACCAGTTCGTCCACGATGTCCTCGCGGACGCCCTCCTCGAAGCCGCCCGCCTCGGGCGCGTCACCGTCCACCGGGATGAGGTGACCCTCGCTCAGACGCACCGCGCGCTGGAAGTCCTCCTCGACCACGACCAGTTCGGCGCGGCCCTCGCACACGGACTCCCACACCTCGTCCAGCCCGGCCGCGAAGGTCCTGCGGCTGCGGGCGTCCACCAGCCTGCGGCCGATCCGTTCCGCCTCCCGCTCGGCGAACTCCCGCTGTGCCGGGGCGAGTTCCTGGAGCAGGGCCTGCACGGGGCCGTTCGCCAGACCGCCCTTGTGCACGACCGCCACCGCGGCGTCGGCGGCGTTGCCGACCTCCTTGAGCAGGGCGACCGCGTCCGGCAGCCCGACCACGTACAGCGGCCGGTCCTCGGTGGCCAGCAGCGAGGCGAGCGCGCTGTCGACGGACCGCAGGAAGCGCCGCGTCTCCTCGTCCCGGAAGGTGCTCGGGTGGTCCCCGACCTGCTCCTGCCGCTCGGGGTCCCACTGCACGGGATCGGGCTCCAGCGGGAAGCCCTGTGCCTCCTGGGGGTGCAGCGCCTGGCCGGTGCCGCTCCAGAGGGTGGCCCGGTCGGCCGCCACCGTGAGCACCCAGTACGGGCGTGCCCTGGCCTTCGCGGCCACCAGGTTGCGGGTGAGGAAGCTGTCGCTGAGCACCACCCGCTCGGGCACGGCCCGGGGCAGCGTCCAGATCTGGTGGTCCCGCTCGGTGGCGTACATGACGAGCCCGTCCAGCGAGTAGCGCAGGTCGACCTCGGCGGCGGCCGCCTTGAGCTGGGTCTTGATCGCCATCCGGGCCCGGCGGGACGCCTCGGGGTCATGCTCGATCCGGCGCTCGGCCTCGGCGAGGAGATTGCGCAGCCGCACGGCGTCCTGGGCGTTGTCCGGTTCGCGCCGGTGCGTCGGCATGGTCAGCGACACCGCCGGATACGGCCTGGTCGCGCGCAGTTCTCGCAGGGCCCCGACCGTCAGGGCATCGGTTTCCATGATCGCCTCCCTGAGGGGTCCGCGGTCGCTCCCCGCGGACGGGTGCGGCCCACACTCCGAGACTCGCACACCAGCCGGGCCGCCGCCTGCCGGGGACGGCCCGGGCGGAGCGGCGTTCAGGCGCCGTTGCGGTGCTGCGCGCCGAATCCGGAGTCCCACGCCCACATGTGGGTGCAGCCGGGGCACTGCAGATGCACCACGGGCCCCTTGTTCGACAGCAAGTACCGCCAGTGGTCCGGGCAGTTGCGGCCCGCGGCGCAGGTGGCGCACTCACGGTGGTCCGCGCAGCGCGGGCAGGGGACCCACGCCCGCCGGCCGGGGTCGGCCGTGGGGTCAATCGGAATCAGCACCGTCGTCCTCCCCGGGCGTCTCGCGGGGCAGCAGCACACCGGCGGCGACGAGCGTGCGGTACACCGCCTCCTGCTCCTCGTCGAGGCCGGAGTAGAGCAGCCGGTACGCCGCGTCCTCCTCGCGGAGCACGGCCACCGGGTCCCAGTCGTCGCCGAGGGCGGCGAGGACCTCGGCCCGGCGCCGGGTCTCGTGGTCGGTGAAGTCCAGCTCGAACGCGTGGAGGCGGTCCGGGGTGTCGTCGTCGTTCATGTCGCCCGCTCCCGGGGCAATCGGGGATGAATCCACTCTGTGTAACAAAGTGTCGTGCCCGGGGGAAAGCTTTTGCGGTCCCGATGTGACGAACTCCATGCGGCTCCGCCGCTGGTCAGGGACGTACCAGCGGCGGAGCGCCAGGGGGCCGGGCGCCAGGGCCGGGCATCGGCCGTCAGGCCGGGGCCCGGGTCCCGGCTGCCGCTCAGGAGCGCCGGGCGGCCTTGCGGCGCACCGTCCCGAAGGACAGCAACGGCTTGCGCGGGGCCGGCTCCGCGGCCTCGGTCCGCTTGCCGGCCCGCGCGGTCCGCCCACTCCCGCCGGTCTTCCCGGACGTCCCGTCCGTGCCGGCTCGGCGGCCCCGGAACCGCTTCGTGATCCTCGACGTCCTGCCGCCGCCCGCGGTCTTCGCCGCCGGGGCCTCGGCGGGGGCCGCCGGGCGGACGGCGTGCACGGCCCGGGCGAGACGCCGCCCGAAGAGCAGGTAGCCCAGCAGCGCTCCCGCGGTGTTCATGATCACGTCGTCGACGTCGAAGGCGCGGCCCTGCACCACCGCCCCCTGCGCCAGCTCCACGAGGACCATCACCAGGCCGGTCGTCACCACCACGCGCAGTGCCCCGCGCGCCTTCGGGGCCAGCACCGGCAGCAGCACGCCGAAGGGCATGCCCAGCAGCACGTTCCCGCCGACCTGCCGCACCGCACCGGCCACCGTGTACCGCTCGTAGTACTGCCGCAGCGAGGCACCCGGCTGCAGGTTCGCGTGCGCGAGCCCCTCGGAGGCGTACGACGGCGCCAGCGTCGCCCGGGCCAGCACCGCCCCGAACGCCACCATCGCCACGAACGCCAGCGCCATCGCCGCCCATCGGACGAGCGCGGCCAGTGGTGACCGCCGCACCTCTTCCGTTCGTTCCGGCGCACGCCCGCGCACCGCCCATCGAGCCACCGACTTCCCCCTCCTGTGGTCATTCCGGTCGTGGTCTCCCCGTGTCACAGACCGGATACCCCGAGCGCCCCCCGGAATGCGGGTGACCGCCACCCCGTGTCGGTCAACTCGGCGGCGCCGCCTGCTGAGGAGGCGGCGGTGGCGCCGGGCGCGGGCCACCGCCCGCACGTCCCGTCGCCGGCACCAGGGCGGGCGCCCGGCTGATCGCCAGGACGGCCGCGTCGTCGCCGAGGCAGCCGCCCGCGTGGGCGAGGAGGTCGGCACACAGGCGCTCCACCAGCGCCTCGGGATCACCGGGCGGCTGTCCCGCCAGGTGCCCGGTGAGGGGGTAGAACGTCCCGGACACGTCGCGCGCCTCGACGACCCCGTCGGTGTACAGCAGCAGGGTGTCGCCCGGCTGGAAGGCGAACGTGCGCACCGTGGGCTCGCGGCCGTCCCCGCCGGCGAAGTGCGTGAGCCCCAGCGGCGGGGCCGGCGCGGGCATGTCCAGCGAGCTCACCCCGCCGTCGCGCAGCAGCAGCGGAGGGGGATGACCGCAGGTGACGACGTGGACCACCGGATCGTCGTCCGGGATGTCGGCGACGACCGCGGTGACGAACGACTCCGCCTCGTCCCCGGCGGGAGCGGCCTCCTCTGCGGGATCGGTGAGCTCCGAGGAGAGGGCCTGCTCCAGCCACAGCACGAGGGCCGGCAACTCCGCCTGCCGATGGGCCACGGCCCGGAAGGCGCCGAGGCTCAGCGCGGCCTCGTTCACCGCCTCCATGCCCTTGCCGCGGACGTCCCCCACGATCACCCGGGTCCCGGAGTCCGTCCGCACCGCCGCGTACAGGTCCCCGCCGATCTGCGCCTCCTCCTCCGCGGCCAGGTACACCAAGGCGATGCGCAGCGGTCCGATGCGCCCGGGGATGGGACGCAGCAGCACCCGCTGCGCGGTCTCGGCCACCGATCGCAGCCGTGTCACCTGCCGTTCGTGCGTGACGCGCAGATGGGCGAAGAACGTCGCCAGCACCGACATCAGGGCGAGGACGGCGATCTGCGCGGAGTGGTTGAGGTCCAGCGGCGTCGTGCGCAACCCGGCCACGACGATCTGCGCGGCGACCGCGACCCCGCCGACGACCATGGTCGTCCGGACCCCCGCGAACGACGCGGTGATCGCGGGGGCCGCCACCAGGAACGGGCCCAGATGGACCTCGGGCGGGGCCATGACGTCGACGACGGTGACCAGCAGGACCAGCACGAGCATGGCGGCCACCAGCAGGTGCCCGGGCCGCCACCCGACCGCCCCCACTGCTCGAGGCGTCGTGCAACGTCCATGACTCTTGGATACACCCGCGTCCGCGGCCCTGCCCGCCCGCGGCGTCCGGCGTCTTCAGGAACGCCACTTCTCCCGGACGACCACGGCGTGGACGCGCCAGTCCGACGTGGTGTGGCGCAGGCCGAAGGTGTAACGGCCGCCGCACACGAAATCGGGGGCGGTCGACTCCGTCCCCGGGCCGGCGAGCCGCATGGGGTTGACGTAGTCCGCCTCGGCTTCCGCCTCGGCCTCCGCCCCGGCCGACGGCGGGGCCAGGGTGATCCGGCGGTTGACGATCAGGTGCTGGCGCACGGGGAACAGCCGCATCGTCGAGGCGAGCCAGTCCGCGACCTCGACGGCGGGACCGGCGATGCCGCCCGCGGAGGTGTAGTCGGCCCGGCCGTCCGGGGTGAACAGCGCGACGTACGCCGCCCAGTCGCCGTCGTCGACGGCCGCCGCGTAACCGCTGATCAGCTCGTCCACCGCCAGCCGGTCCAGCAGGGTCTCCCACCGCGCTCGCGTCGTCATCGGCACAGTGTCGGGCACCCGGCGCGAAGAGCCAAGACACGTGCGGCGGACGGAACGCGCCACGACGTGCCCCGCGGGGTCACCCGGGGAGCGGGATGCGCATGCTCACCGAGCCCCGCAGGTCCAGCCACGCGGCGGACGGCCCGCGGACCAGCCGCAGGACCACGGTGTCGCAACCGGGACAGCGCGCCACCAGCCCCGGGGCGTGGTCGTAGACGCGCAGGCCCGCCACCGGCCCGGTGAGCCCGCAGCCCGTGCAGCGGCCCTCGGCGGCCGTCATGTCCACCGCGAAGATCTCCCGGAGCGGTCCGGCCAGCGCGTTGCCGTCGGTGTAGGTGTCCGTGCCCCGTGCGCTCATCCCAGCCTCCCGTCGGCCCGGCTGTCCCGGCGCCCCCCACCCTACGCACCCCGTGACCACCCCGCCCGCCGTACGGCCCGCGCCCGTGCCGCCCCGTCGGACCTCCCGCGAGCCGTCGCCCACCACGAGGCGTCCCGGTTCCCCGCGGGGCGGGGAACCGCGTCATCGCGGTTCGAGCGTGAGCAGCGGTTCGGCGAACACGGGCGACGGCGCGTCGGGATCCGCGGCGACGGCCTGTTCGAGGCGGCCGAAGCCGGCCTCCACCTCCTCGGGGGTGAGCTGGGCGAAGAACGAGAGGGTGCGCAGGCGCAGCCGTTCCAGCACGTCGCCGCGGGTGCCCGGGGACGGCTCGGTGACGGTGCGGTAGCCGACGACCTTCCAGCCGGCCGTGGTGAACATCGCGATGACCTCGTGCAGCGGCTGGAAGATCGCGGCGTCGGCCTCGTAGCCGCGAGGGAAGTGCTCCAGCCACCAGGGCCGAGGATGGTGGTCGCTGAAGTTCCCGCGCAGCAGCAGCCGACCGCCGGGCCTGAGCACCCTGGCCAGTTCCCGGACCGCCCGGGGCTTGTCCCGGACGTGGTGCCAGGAGAGGAACATCAGGGCGTAGTCGGCGCTCCCGGACGGGACGGGCATCTCCTCCGCGCTGCCGGACAGATACCGCACGCCGGGATGCCCGGACCGGGTCCGCGCGACCTCGCGCATCCGGACGGACGGCTCGACGCCGACGACCGGCCCGAACGTCCGTGCCAGCGCGGGGGTGAACCTGCCGGTCCCCGAGCCCACGTCCAGCCCCGCCAAGGGCCGCCGTTCGGGCAGCACGGCCTCGAAGGCGTCGGTCCACACCCGCAGTTGGTGCGCGGACAGGGCGCGGCCGCGCGCGTAGTCCCGGTACTGCTCCCTGTCGTAGTCGATCGGCCTCATCGCTTCTCCCGCGTCAGCCGGGTGACCGCAAGCGTCGTCCTGATGTGCCGGGCCGACACGTCGGGACGGTACGGGGCGCCCCGTTGCCCCCACAAGTGGGCCTGCCAGGCCGGGGCGTGGGGTGGCCGTGGCCGTCCCGCCACCCACCCGGCTGCGGCGACCCCGGCCCCCACGCCTCCCGGAAAACCCGTTGCCCCACCGCCCGCCCTTCGCCCATCATCTCCGGCATGGATCTGTGACCAGTGGCGCATGTGCGGAACGAGGACGGGTCGAGTCACTCCCCGTCCCGCTCCGCCATACCGCTCGAAGCCCGCACCGCGTGACCGACGCGGCCTGCGGGCTTCTTCACGCGACGTGATCCACGACGTCGCGCCGGCCGGCGTGCCGCGTTCCGCGGCGCCGGCCGTACGCCACTGATTCCGGAAGGCATCCCACAACGCCGCACGGCGAAGCGCGATGCCTCCCGCGCATGCCCTGGAGCCCGCCGAAGCCATGAGTCGATCCCGTATCCGCAGTACCCGTGTGCCCGCTGACGCCGGCGGCGTCGTCGACGTCGACATCGACCGGAAAGCCCTGTGGGTGGTCCGGGAACTCGGTCTGCCCGCCGTCCTCAAGGCGTGCGTCTCGTGCAGGTCCACGCGTCACCGTCCCACCGGGAAGATCCGCGTGAACGCCAACGGCAAACTCCTCGACGTCTGGTTGCTGATCTGCTGCGAGCTGTGCGGCCGTACGTCGAAGCTCCCCGTCCACGAGCGCGTCCACGTGCAGGCGCTCGACAGCGAGCGGCTGCTGATGTTCGAGAACAACGACCCGGCCATGGTGCGCCGACTGGTGATGGACGGGGCGCCGGCCGGCAGGGCCTCGTACCGGCTCGACTGGAGCGGCACTTGGGAGCTGGAGACCGACATGCCGTTCCATGAGACCGACCCTGAACTCCCGGTGCCGCTCGAGGTCTTTGTCAGGTTCGAACTCCCCGCGCCCATCCGGGTCGAGAGGCTCCTCACGGCCGGCTTCGGCCTGAGCCGGTCCACCGTGCGCGGCATGGCCGCGTCCGGGCGGCTGCGCCTGCCGGGCGCCGTGGACGCCAGGGTCCGGGAGGACTTCACCTTCTGCGTCGTCCCGCCCACGCGGGCCGGAGGCGCGCGGGTGAGCGACTGACCCCGGGGCCCCGCCGAACGGAGCCGCCTCTGCCGGGGGAGGAGGAAGAGGCGGCCTCCGGTCCGGTCCGTGCGGAGGCTGCCTGCCGTCGGTCTACCGGCCGGGCCGGACGATCCCCGCGTAGAGGCGCAGTTCGGAGGGTCCGGTCGGCACCTTCCATCGGCGGAGCGCGTCCTTCGCACCGTCCGGCCACGCGGTCGCCTCCTGCTCGGCGACGAAACGCACGACACGTTGCTGCGCCTCGCTCAGGTCGCCGAAGGACTGCGGCGGTTCGGCGGGATCACCCGGGAAGACCAGGGTGAACAGCGTCTGCGCCGTGTAGTACCTGTCCTGGAACCCTTCGCGGCCCGTGCAGCCGGCCAGGCCGGTCAGCATGGCATCGACCGCCCGGAGCGGCGGGGCCTCGGACGTTCCGGACGCTTCGGCCAGGGCCATCGCCGCGAGGCCGATGTAGGAGCCGCTCAGGAACGACATGGTCCCGGTCTTCCCGGGCGGCCGGGCGGAGGCTTCCGTCAGTGCGTCGACCACGTCCGGGCCGGCGATGCCGAACCGGGTCAGCGCGAAGGCGGAGGCCCAACGGAGCTCGGCGACCGGGCTGTCCAGGTGGCGCCCGATGAAGGGGACGGCCGCGGGCTCGCCGAGCAGTCCGAGGGCGACCAGGCCGGTCGCCGCCGCTCCCGGTGAGCGTTCATCGGCGACGAACGCCTTCAGGAGCGGTACCGACGTGGCGGCGGACTCGGGGAACCATGCCAGCAGGTTCGCCGTCCCGGCCCGCAGTTCGGGGCTGTCGGAGGCGAGCAGGACGGAGAGCGCTGGAAGCGCTTCCCGGACGGCGTCGTAGCAACGCACCACCGATTCGGCGGCGCTGAGGATGTGCTCCCAGGTCTCCGCACGGTCCTGGCGCTGCTCATCGTCCGCCGCCTTGCCGATCCAACGGGCCCAGTTGTCGGCCTCGCCGCGCAGGTTCTCCAGTTCGGCGCGGTCCTCCGCGGGGTCGTACCCGTTCGGCAGGTGGTTGTTGTCCAGTCCGATCGCGATGGCGCCCAGCAGTCCGACCATCCGGTGCCTGCCGGTGATCCTCGGGTCGAGCGCCATCCGCACGAGGAACGGAACGGTGTGCACCGCGGCCTGCGAGCGTGTGCCCTGGTGCACGATGCGGCCGGCGAGCAGCACATGTGGTGGGTACGGGCCCTCCCACACCCCGGCCTGCATGGCCCGGAGGTGTCCGGGGACGTCGTCCGCCGCGCCGTAGGAGTGCCACAACCGGGACCAGGGCACGTCGTACAGGCCGGCGAGAGGATCGTCTTCCGTCACGGCAGCAGATCCTGGCACACCGGGATCTCCCCCTGCGGTCCGGATGCCCGGCTGGGCCCGGTCGGTCGTCCCGACGCCGGCGCGGGCGGGGAGCGGCGGGGATAGCCTCGGGCCATGCCGAGCTTCGAGATCACCCCGATAGGCACGGTCAGCAACGACCGGACGGACGTGCAGCACACCGACAACTGGGGTGCCGTCCGCAGCACCATCACCGTCGACGAGCGCTTCGGCGAGGCATGCCTCCAGGGCCTGGAGGGCTTCTCCCACGTGGACGTCCTCTTCGTCTTCGACCGCTTCCCGGAGGACGGTGATGACCACCGCGAACCCCGCCCCTACCGCGGCCGTTCCGACCTGCCGCCCGTCGGTGTCTTCGCCGGGCGCGGCCCCCGCAGACCGAACCGCATCGGGGTGACGTCCTGCGCCATCGAGTCCGTCCGCGGTCGCGAACTGACGGTGGTGGGCCTCGACGCGGTCTCGGGCACCCCGGTCATCGACCTGAAGCCGACGATGCGGGAGTTCCGCCCGGAGAACGTCGAGCAGCCCGAAAGGGTCGGCCGCCTGATGTCGGAGTACTTCAAGCCCTGAGGTGCCGGGGCCGCGTTCTCATCGTGCCGGGTAGGCGGGGCATCCGGGGTCGCGGGAGCGCCACGCGCCCGGCGGCCGGCTCAGGCCGTGAGCGAGAAGCCATGTCGTGGCCCCGGCCAGGCCGCGTGCCGAGTCGAGGGGGGAGTGGTGGGAGCGCGAGGTCTCGGCGACGGTGTGCCCGCCGCAGTCCGGCTCGCGCTCGCACGGCACACCGACCTCCGCCTCGACCTCCCACGGCGGACCCTGGCGCCGATCCCAGAGGCAGCGCGCCTCGGGACGTACAGCCGCGCATGGAAGGAGACCTCGGGCACCTCGACGGAGCCGAAGACCCCAGCGAGCGGGAAGCCGTCGAGGCGGCGGAACTCCAGGCCGCCGCCGGTGCGACCGGCCTCGACGCCGAGGTGCCGGGCCAGTCGGCGGACGTGTTCATCGGCCTCGGCCAGTGCCGCGCGTACGGCGCCGGCGGCCTCCGGATCGGGGAACACCCAGTGCACATCGCCCCGGCCGAGCGGGATGGCTTCCTCCACGGGCACGAGTCTGACAGCCGCCCCGGAAAATGCGTGGCCTGTCCGTCGCCGTAGGTGCCAAGGTGGAGCCACCGAAGGGACGTAGCTCAGCCCGGCCAGAGCAGCGGACTCCAAACCCGCACGCCGCAGGTTCAAATCCTGCCGCCCCTGCAGACGATGACGCGGCCCCAGCCCGGGGACCTGGGTGGGCCTGGTTCCTGCCGCTCCAGGAATTCGGGGGCACCCTCTTCGAAGATCGTCTGCTCGCTCGATGCTCGCTCGAAGTGGCGGCTCGCCAGGGAGTTGATGGGGCGGCCGACAAGCTCCTCAACGGTTGTCGGCATCCGGGCCGTGGCGGAGATCGTCCGCGTCCGCGCCGGGCAGGACCGCAGGTGATACCCGGCCCCTTGGGGACGCGAGACCCAGGGCTGGCCTGCCCCAACGACTCCTGGGCGGGAGTCAGTCGTCGATGACGAACGTGAGGGACCACAACTCGAATTCAAACCCGGTTTTGCGGTTTTGGGCATAAGTCCTCACGTAAAGTTCCTCGTCTCCCATTTCGGTGCCAATTGCGCCGTTGGTCACGAGAATTTTCTGCGTGATGCTGTGCGGCTGTGATCGCGCGGTGGGGAATGCCGGCTTTGATGCGGTGCTCGCGATGAAGTCGTCGTAGATGTTGTCGTTCTCCCATAGCTCCACCCAAGTCTTGTATGTGTTTTGCGCCGCAACATCTGACGCGGTGTAGCTAAGACTCCACTTGGCTGTCACCTCCCACCATTCGCCGGTCGACTTCCGTACGGTGAGCCCCACGGAGGTGAGCTTTGCAGCGGGGAGCGCCAGGTCGACTGCGGTCCCGGCCGCTGCTGCCTCTTCAGTTGTACGAGGCGTTGCAGCTGCTGATGCCGCGGGAAAGCTCCCCATCAGCGTCAGTATCGCCGCTGTAGCTACGAGCGTCTTTCGATTTCGCATGGTGACCTACCTCGGCAAGTGCCGGCCGATCAGCTTGACCAGGGGAGTCCATGGCGACACCCCCATTGCTGTAGCGGTACCGCATGTTTCCGCCGACCTCCCGCATCTCGGGTGGCGATCCACAACGCTGGGGAAGTTGACGAATGAAATGCATTCGGGGCAGTCGCAATGTCGGGGTGCGTCCGCGATTGCGCGATTCAATCTCAGGATATCCCTGGTCTCGGAAAACGCTAAGCGCTACCGACTCTGACCGGAGAGGAGTGCTCAGGGTCTACAGACTCGGGCCGGCCCGCCGGGCACCGCACCCTGTGTCGTCCCGTGGCCCTGGGGCCGCGCTACGTCCGTCAGATGCTGGGGCCGCCACATGCCTCTCTGAGGACGAATGGTCAGGCAGCCTGCGTCACCTGAGCGCGTGTCACGTCGGCTCACCGGCCCAACAGTTGTCGGTACTCCGCAGTCCGCCGCTCGCCGGCGGGCTCGTCCCTCGGGGGCCCCGCTGGAGGGCGTCGCCCAGGGGACGTCAGAGCCGGACCGTCATCTCCACGGTCACGTCGTCCCCGGCGGTGATGCCCTGGGGCCGGCGCACGGCGGCCTTCAGCGGCAGCAGGTAGCCGCCGTCCTTGGGGAAGAGCGAGGTCGTGAAGGCGGTGTCGCCGATGCGGGCCTCCACCGGGATGACGCCCCAGCCGTAGGTGGCCATCGCGGCCACCTCGCGGATGTGGGCGCACTCCTCGTCCGGCACGGCCGCGAAGTAGTACGGCGCGGGCCCGCGCCACTCGATCACGCGGCCGGCGAAGACGAGCTCCATGGGGTCGGTCCTCTTCCTGGAGGGCGGCGAGACCGCCCCAGCGTACCGACGGGTCCCGGAAGCGGGGGGATTGGTCCGTTTCCGTGGTGACTGATGGCGTTTCAGGAGCCGGACGGGGTGGCGATCAATTTCACTTCCCCTGGGTGAAAGCGCAGGGCAACAGGGTGACTTGAGCCTAGAATGGAGGCTCCGCGATCACCCCGCGTCCAGGGCGTGGGCAGGACTGTGAGGGACCGGATGAGCCAGGAGCGAGAGCCGCTGCCGACCGCGATCGACACCGGGATTCCCAGCGTCGCCCGGATGTACGACTTCCTGCTCGGCGGCAAGGACAACTACGCCGTCGACCGCGAGGCCTCCGAGGAGCTGCTCAAGGTCGTCCCGAGCACGAAGGAGCTCGCGGTCAACAACCGCAGGTTCCTGCAGCGCGTCGTGGGCGTGCTCGCCCGCGAGTACGGGATACGCCAGTTCCTGGACCACGGGTCCGGCCTCCCGACGCAGGACAACGTCCACCAGGTCGCCCAGCGCGTCGACCCGGCCGCGCGCGTGGTCTACGTCGACAACGACCCGATCGTGCTGGCGCACGGCCGCGCGCTGCTGGAGGAGAACGAGAACACGGCCGTCATCCAGGCCGACTTCCGTGACACCGACGGCATCTTCGGCAACCCGGAGGTGGAGCGGCTGATCGACTTCGGTCAGCCGGTGGCGGCCCTGTTCGTCTCGGTGATGCACTGCATCCCCGACGAGGACGACCCCGCAGCCCTGGTCAGGCGCGTCGCGGAGCGACTGGCGCCGGGCAGCTTCCTGGTGGTGTGCCAGCTGGTCAGCGAGGACAAGTCGGTGCGCGACTTCGTCACCGAGTTCATGGACGCCAGCACCCAGGGCAACTGGGGCCGGGTGCGTCAGGAGGCGGACGTCCACCGCTTCCTCGACGGCCTGGAGATCCTCGAGCCGGGACTGGTCGAGGTGTCCACGTGGCGACCCGACACCGATCTGGCACCTCGTCAGGCCACCCAGGAGTGGATCGAGTTCGGCGGGGTCGGCCGCAAGGCCTGAGTCACGCGACGGTCCCGGGCCGGCAGGGCCGGCCCGGGGGGCGTCCGCGTCGGCTCACGACAGCTGCTTGAGGAAGTCCCCGAGGAATTCCGGCGTGCGGACCGGCGGCTCGGCCTCGGCGCTGAGGCGGTCCATCACGGCCAGGTAGTTGTCGACGTCGTCCTGCTTGTCCAGGTACAGCGAGCTGGTGAGCTGCTCCAGGTAGACGATGTCGGGCAGGTCCGGTTCGAGGAAACGCAGGATCGTCACCGGACCGCCCGCGGTGGCCAGACCGCCGACGCTGAACGGCGCGACCTGCAACGTCACGTTGGGCAGCGCGGCCGCCTCGATGAGCCGCTCCAGCTGGCGCGACATCACCTCCGTGCCGCCCAGCGGACGGCGCAGCGCCGCCTCGTCCACCACCGCCCACAGCCTCGGCGGGTTGGCCCCGTGCAGCAGGTGCTGGCGCTCCATGCGCAGCGCGACCCGGCGCTCGACCTCGACCCCGGACGCCCTGGGGTGCCCGAGCCGGATGACGGCGCGGGCGTACTCCTCGGTCTGCAGCAGACCGGGGACGAACTGCACCTCGTACGTACGGATGACGGACGCGGCCTCCTCCAGGCCCACGAGCGTCTCGAACCAGCCGGGGAGCACATCGGCGTAGCGGTGCCACCAGCCGGGCGTGTTGGCGTTCCGGGCGAGCTTGAGGAAGTCCGCGCGCTCGGTCTCGTCGGTCACGTCGTACAGGGTCAGGAGGTCGGCGACGTCGCGCTCCTTGTAGCCGACGCGGCCCAGTTCGAGGCGGCTGATCTTGGCGTGGGAGCCGCGGATCGCGTCACCCGCCGCTTCGCGGGTGATGCCCCGGGACTCCCTCAGCCTCCGCAACTGGGTGCCGAGCACGATGCGCAGCACCGTCGGACCACCGCGCGGGTGCTCCAGGTACTGCCTTATCGACGGTTCGTTGCTCGGCCGCGTCGCGGTCATGCCGGCTCCCGTGGTGACTGGGCGAACCGCCAGTGTCTCACCGAGTGGCGCCCGAATACAGCCGCATCCCATGGCATGCCGACGTTTTGTCAGTCCGTCATGTCGTCGAAGTCCCCGTCCTTGACGCCCCCGAGGAAGGCCTCGATCTCCGCGCGCGTGTAGATGAGCGCAGGTCCGCCCGGGTGGCGGGAGTTGCGCATCGCGAAGCCCCCGCCGGGCAGCGCCGCCAGCTCGACGCAGTTGCCGCTGGGGTTGCTCCGGCCGCTCTTCCTCCAGACCGCGCCCTCGATGTCGGTGGCCGGTACGCCGTTGTCGAACTCCCGCATGGCTACGCCTCCTTGACGGGCCATCTGCACGTGCAGATGCACGTGCAGATGTACTTACCCTTGCACTTACGACTGTAATTGCAGATGTGCTTGCACGGGTAGGGATCCGACGGGGATAGTGGTGGACGCAGACAGCACCGCGCCCCCCGCCCGACAGCTCTGCGGAGTTCCCGATGACCACGCATCCGGTGATCCCCCTCGACCTGTGTCTGACCGAGGACTCAGGGTCACGCTTCGCCGCGTGCGGCCTGAGCGGCGACCTCCATGCCGCAGGTTCCGCACGGCAGTTCACGCGTGCCACCCTGAGCAACTGGGGGATGCTCGCGATCGTCGACACCGCCTCGATCGTGGTGTCGGAGATGCTGACCAACGCCGTCCGCTACGGCCTCGACGACGCGGCGTACGAACCGCTGTCCAGCCGGCCGGTCTGGCTGGGGCTGCTCCGCCGCGACGAGTCCGTGCTCTGCACGGTCGCCGACCCGGGGTCGGGTATCCCGGTGGTGAAGGAGCCGGACTGGTTCGCCGAGACGGGGCGGGGACTGCACATCATCGACTCGCTCAGCGAGTCCTGGGGGTGGACACCGCCCGACGAGGCGGGCAAGTCCGTCTGGGCGCTGATCTCCGCGCCCATGTGACTTCCGCCCGGCGGTGTCGCGCAGTACGGACGCCGTGGGACGGGGGAACGGGGGCCGGAAACGCCGCGGCGGGGCACCGGGGGGATGCCTCGCCGCGGCCGGACGGCCGCTCGCCCGGCGCGTCGCGGGGCCCGGCGCGCTCGCGCCCCTGCGGCGACTCCCCGATGAGGCCCCGGCACCCCTTGCGGCCCCGCACCGGTGCGGGATGGGGGCCTCGGGCGGGACCGCCGGGATCGTGTGTGACGCGTTTGACAGCGCGGCGTCCTCCCGGCCGGGGCGTGGGCGCGGGGGAGGACCCCTGTGCGCCCGGTTTCCGCGGTCGGCGGGGACCGGCCGAGCGGTGCCGGGACCTCGATTCCGGCTGCCGTGCCGTGACCCCGGCTTTGCCTTTCCCGGCAGAGGAATTCACCTCCCGTTGACGCACCGCCATTTCCGGCCGCCCTCCGCCCGATTGTGTTGCCGGGGCGTGTGCTAGCGTTTTTGTGGTTCACGTGTGACAACGATGTCAGACGCTCCGGGCCCACGGACGTGATCCGTCCGCGATGGAAAAGCCCCTGCTCGGCAGGGTGGCCCTCCCGGGGCGCGGCGTGGCACGCCCGTTCTCCGAGTTCCACAGAAAAGCACTGCGAATCATGCAAGAAAGCCACGCGGTCTGGCTCCCGTACCGGTCCGGTGAATTCCCCGGACCGCTGCCCGACGGCCTCTCGTACCATTTCTGGGACGGCCTTTCGGCCTTCCCCTCCGATCCCCGGGACGTGACGTTCGCCGTCGTCCCGCCCGTCCCCGCCAAGCAGCACGAGATCCTGGACCGGCTGCTGCGCGCCACCGAGCGGCTGGAGGTCCTGCAGCTCCTCAGCTCCGGGCACGACTACCTCGCCCCCTTCCTCGGGCTGCTGCCCCCCGGCACCCGCGTCGCCACCGCGAACGGCGTGCACGGCGAGGCCACGGCCGAGCTGGCGGTGACGCTGCTGCTCGCCTCCGAGCGCGGCCTCGACGACTTCACCCGCCGGCACGCCCAGGGCGAGTGGCGGCCCCGCGTCTTCCCCACGCTCTCCGGCAAGGAGGTCCTGGTCGTCGGCCAGGGCGCGGTCGGCAGGGCCGTGGCGGCCAGGCTCGCCCCGTTCGGCTGCCGGGTGGTCCGGCTGGCCCGCACCGCGCGCGACACCGCGGACGGCCACGTGCACGGGTTCGCCGAGCTGCCCGGGCTGCTCCCCTCCGCCGACGCCGTCGTGCTGTGCGCGCCCCTGACGGACGAGACCCGCGACCTGATGGACGCTCCCCGCCTCGCCCTGATGAAGGACCGGTCCGTCCTGGTCAACGTGGCCAGGGGGGAACTGGTCGACACGCAGGCGCTGGTGCGCGAGGCCGGACGGGGACGGCTGCGTGCCGCCCTGGACGTCACCGCGCCCGAGCCGCTGCCCAGCGGCCACCCGCTGTGGTACCTGCCCGGCATCCTGATCACCCCGCACGTCGGGGCCTTCACCGACGCCTTCACCCCCGCGTCCCTCGCCTTCATCACGCAGCAGCTGCACCGCTACGCGCAGGGCGAGCCCCTGGTGAACGTCCTGCCGCAACTGGCGGCCGCGCACTGAGCCGCGGCGGGCCCCCGGGACGCCTCCCGGGAGCCCGCCGGCCCGGCGCGTCACCCCCAGGGGGCGGCGCGTTCGGCCATAAGGAACCCGTACGGCCTGTCGGGGCGCCCCCGCCGTGCCGCGTTGGGTGAGATGACCGGATGGAACTGCGGGAGTTGCGGGTCTTCGTCGCCGTGGCGGAGGAGGGCGGGATGTCCGCCGCGGCACGGCGCCTGCACGTGAGCCAGTCGGCGCTGTCACAGACCGTCACCGCCCTGGAGCGGCAGCTCGGCGTCAAGCTCCTGGTGCGGTCCAGCTCCGGCGTGCGGACGACGGAGGCCGGGGCGGTGCTGCTCTCCGAGGCGCGGGCCGTGCTCGCCCGCCACGACCAGGCCGTACGGGCGATGGCGGCGATGACGGCGCACGGAGAGGGCACCCTGCGTCTGGGTGTCCCCCTGGAGCTGCCGCCCGACCTGCTGACCCCCGTGCTCACCGAGCTGTCCCGGGCCTACCCGGACACCCGGGTGCAGGCCCGTCACCTGTCCACGGCGGCCCAGCTGGAGGCGCTGCACGCGGACGAGCTCGACGTCGGCCTGGTGCGTGAGCGCCCGGCCGGGCCGGAGTTCGACGCGATGCTGGTGGTTAGGGAGAACCTGGGGGTGCTGCTGGCGGCCGAGCAGGCGGCCGAGCTCGCGGAACCGCGCGGCGTGCGCCTGGAGTCCCTGGCGGGACTGGAGTGGGTCGGCTTCCCCCGCGACGGCAGCCCCGCCTGGTGGGACGAGCTGACGGCGGTACTGCGCAGCCACGGGCTGGACGTGGGTCCCGAGACGGGCGCGGGCGATCCGCTGATCGCGGAGGTCAAGCTGGCGGCCGTGGTGACGGGACGGGCCTTCGCGCTGGCGCCGCCGAACTGGGTGCAGCCGATCCCCGCAACCGTGACGTGGTGGCCGCTGATCGGGGATCCCCTGGTCCGCAGGACGTGGGCCGTGTGGCCGTCGAGTTGCCGCCGGCGCGACCTCGGCCACTTCATCGCCGCGTTCGAGCAGCCGGCGTCGCCGTAACGGCCCGCTACCTGGGGGAGGCGGACGGGACGGCCGGCGCGGAGGCGCGCCGCCGGTGCCGGGCGGCCTTCGCGTTGTTGCCGCAGCGCTCCATGGAGCACCACTTGCGGGGCCTGCCGTTGCCGGGGTCGAGGTAGACCATGCCGCAGATCCCGGCCGCGCAGGTGCGCAGCCGGTCCCGCAGGCGCGGGTCGGTCACCAGCGCGATCAGGTCGCGGGCGACGACGGAGAGCAACTGGGCGGACGACAGCGGTTCCGTGCCGCCGTCCGGGCGCCCGTCGGGACCGAGACGGAGGCGCGGCGCCGGTGGGTCGACGCGCGCCAGGTCGTTGAGCAGACCGACGGATGCCTGCCTGGGCGCGCGGGCCTCCACGGCCGCGGTGACGACGTCGGTGGCCGCGGAGCGCAGCTCGTGGAGGGCTCCGAGCAGGGCCGTCGCGTCCTCACGCTCGCGCAGGCACAGGCCGACGCCGCGGCACCAGGCGCGGAGCCGCTCGTGATCGCCGAGCCGTTCCACGGGGGTGCTCGGGCGGCGGCCCACCGTGGCGACGAGATCGAGCGACAACGAGCCCGCGTCGAACCGCAGTTCACGGACCCTGGCCGTGACACGGGGGCGGGGGGTGGCCGCTGCGGGCTCGCTCATGTGACGATGGTAACCCTGAAGACGGTTATCAAGGCGGTCGGACCGGGAAGGGAGCACGCGATGCGCATCGCGGTCGTGGGAGCGGGCGGGGTCGGGGGCTACTTCGGCACGCGGTTCGCGGAGGCGGGCGAGGAGGTCACCTTCGTGGCCCGCGGCCGGCACCTGGAGGCGATCCGCGCGAACGGCGGCCTGGTCGTCCACAGCCCGCTGGGGGAGTTCCGGGCGCCGACCGACCGGTTCGTGCCGGACATCGGCGACCTCGGCCCCGTCGACGTCGTGCTGGTCGCGGTCAAGCTGTGGGACACCGAGGACGTCGCCGCCGGGCTGCGGGGGCTCGCCGAGGGGGGCGCACGGGTGATCTCCCTGCAGAACGGCGTCCGCAAGGACACCGTCCTGCGCCGGCACCTGCCGCACGAGGCCGTGTGGGGCGGGGTCTGCTACATCTCCGCCGTCATCGAGGAGCCCGGCGTGGTCTCCCACCGCGGCACGATGCAGAAGCTGGTCTTCGGCCCCTACGACCAGGAGGGCACCGCCCGCGCGGAGGAGTTCCGCGAGGCGTGCGAGAAGGCCGGCGTCGAGGCGGAGGTCAGTGCCGACATCGCGCGGGTGGTGTGGGAGAAGTTCGTGTTCCTCACGGCCCTGTCGGGCACCACCTCGGCCGTGCGCCAGCCGATCGGCGTCGTCCGCGCGGATCCCGCGACGCGTGGGCTGCTGCGCGACGTGATGACGGAGGCCGTCGCCGTCGGCCGGGCCGCGGGCGTCCACCTCGACGAGTCCTTCGTCGAGGGGCAGCTGGCCTTCTGCGACACTCTGCCCGCCACGATGACCTCCTCCATGCACAACGACCTGGAGCAGGGCAACCGCCTGGAACTGCCCTGGCTCAGCGGAGACGTCGCCGACCTCGGGCACGAACTGGGCGTCCCCACGCCCCGCAACCGCACGCTGGCCGACGTCCTCGCGCCCTACGCGCAGGGCCGGCCGCGCCGGCCGTGACGGTCACCGGGTACGGGTGGGGGCGGGGCCGCGCGGCCCGGCGCGCCGGTGCGGTCCTGCGCCGTTCGGCGGGGTAGACGTATCGGGCAGTCACCGCACCGGAGGGGAGAGGGACATGGCCGAGGACGTCGCCGGGATCGTGCGCAGGGTGGTCGCCGGATGCGCGGAGGTGGCACCGGAGGAGATCGGGCCGGACACGAGCTTCGCCCACCTGCGCCTGGGCGACCGGGCCAAGCAGCGGGCCGCCGACGCCGTCGAGCGCGAGGTCGGGGTGATGCTGCTGGCCGACGAGGTCGAGCGGATGGGCACGGTGGGGGACCTGGTCGAGCACGTGGCCGGCAAGCGCGCCGAGCAGGAGGCCGCGGAGGCCCCGTGACGGACGGCGGCCCCGTGACGGGCGGAGGCCCCGTGACGGGCGGAGACCGCGTGACGGACGGCGGCCGCGTGCCCCGTCCGGCACGGCCGGGGCGCCGGGCCGTCACGCGGACGGGGCGGATCCCGTGTGGACGCGGATCTTCGACTGCCCGTGGCCGCGCAGTTCCCAGTCGTCCATGAAGCGGGCCGTCAGCCGGTGCCGGGCGGCCAGTTCCACCAGCGTCTCGGTGCGGTAGTAGAAGTCCTCGCGCAGTACGTGGTGTTCCTTCCCCTCGGTCCGGTCGAACGTGAAGTCGAACCATCCGCCGGGGGCCAGGATGCGCGCCACGTTGGCCAGGCACTCGTCGATGACCTCCAGCGGCGAGTGGGAGAAGACGCTGTGCGCGTGGACCACGTCGAAGTGGCGGTCCGGGAGGAAGTCGAACGTCAGGTCGTGGGTGAGGGTGAGGTACGGCAGCTTGGACTGCAGGCCACGCTCCGCCACGGTGCGCTTGGCGGCGATCAGGATGTCGGGGGAGATGTCGATGCCGTAGTAGTGGCCGGCGTCGAGGTAGCCGATGAGGAGCCGGCCCGCGCGCAGGTTGCCGCACCCGATGTCCAGCAGCCGGTGCCGCGGCGACAGGCCGTGCTCGCGCAGGTAGTCGAACTGCATCGCGCCAAGCGCCAGCCAGCGCTCGTGGCTGCCGCTGCCGACGGCCGCCTCCGGGTCGCGCGCGGTGTCGCTCGCCATGACGGCCCGGTAGTACGCCACGTGGTCGCGGTACCGGTGGGCCAGCCGGCGGTCCCGCGCGGCCCGGCGCACGTGGGCGGCGACCCGCGTGGGGTGCCGCAGGGCGTAGCCGACCTTGTGGGTGAGGCTCGTCCGGTCGGCCCGGAGGTTCTTCCTGGTGGCCATGGCGCGTGCTCCCTCGGAGGGTCGCGGGGCGGTCTGCTTCCGTCCCCTCCCGGGAGGCTGCCACGCGGCGCCCTCGTCGTTCCCCCGCCGAACGGGTGGTGCGGATACGTGTGCGGGGCGCCCCCGGCCGGGGGCGCCCCGCACACGACGGACCCGGGTCAGCCGGTGAGGCGGTTGATCTGGCGGAGCTTGTTGGTGGCGTCGAGGGCGGCCACCTTGTACGACTCGGCGAGGGTCGGGTAGTTGAACACCGCGTCGACCAGGTAGTCGACCGTGCCGCCGCAGCCCATCACCGCCTGGCCGATGTGCAGCAGCTCCGTGGCGCCGGAGCCGAAGCAGTGGACCCCCAGCAGGGTGCGGTCCTCGGTCGACACCAGCAGCTTCAGCATGCCGTGCGAGTCGCCGATGATCTGGCCGCGGGCCAGCTCGCGGTAGCGCGAGACACCCACCTCGAAGGGCACGTTGTCGTCGGTGAGCTGGTCCTCCGTACGGCCGACGAAGCTGATCTCCGGGATCGTGTAGATGCCGATCGGCTGCAGGCCGTTCATCGCGTTCACCGGTTCGCCGCAGGCGTGGTAGGCCGCGAGTCTGCCCTGCTCCATGGAGGTGGCCGCAAGCGCCGGGAAGCCGATGACGTCGCCCACGGCGTAGATGTGCGGCACGGAGGTGCGGTAGTGCTCGTCGACGGATATCCGGCCCCGCTTGTCGGCGGCGAGGCCCGCCTTGCCGAGGTCGAGGGCGTCGGTGAGGCCCTGCCGTCCGGCCGAGTACATGACGGCGTCCGCGGGGATCTTCTTCCCGCTCTGCAGGACGGTGAGGGTGCCCGTCGGATGCCGTTCCACGGCCGCCACGGTCTCGCCGAAGCGGAAGGTGACGGCGAGGTCCCGCAGGTGGTACTTGAGCGCCTCGACGACCTCGACGTCGCAGAAGTCCAGCATCCCTTCGCGCTGTTCGACCACCGTCACCTTGCTGCCCAGCGCGGCGAACATCGAGGCGTACTCGATGCCGATGACGCCGGCGCCGACGATGACCATGGAGCGCGGCACCCGGTCCAGGCTGAGCACGCTGTCGGAGTCCATCACCGTGCGGTCGTCGAACTCCACGGTCGACGGGCGGGCCGGGCGGGTCCCGGTGGCGATGACGATGTTCTCGGCGGTCACCAGCACCTCACGGCCGGACGGGTCCTCCACGGCGACCGTGTGGTCGTCGGTGAAGCGGCCGGTCCCGGTGAGCATGGTGACGCGGTTGCGGGAGAGCTGGCTGCGGATCACGTCCACCTCGCGGCTCACCACGTGCTGGGTGCGCGCGGTGAGGTCCGCGATGGTGATGTCCTCCTTGAGGCGGTAGCTCTGGCCGTACAGGTCCCGCTGGGTGAGCCCGGTCAGGTAGAGCACGGCCTCGCGGAGCGTCTTGGACGGGATGGTGCCGGTGTGGATGGAGACCCCGCCGACCATGTCGGGGCGGTCGACGACGGCGACCCGGCGGCCCAGCTTGGCCGCGGCGATGGCGGCCTTCTGGCCACCCGGGCCGGATCCGATGACGAGCAGGTCGAATTCGGTCACCGGACGAGTCTGTCAGGCCACCGCGTCCCCGGGAATGGGCTGTCGGCGATGAGCCCGGGGAGCGTCCCCGAGCCCCCCGGCACGGGTACGGGACCCGTGCCCGGGGGCCCGCCGGGGGACGGGGCACACGGGGGTCCGGCCGTCCGGGCGCCTGGCGGTATGGGCGCCTGGCGGTCCGGACGTTCAGCGGACCTGGGCGGGCGTGACGACCTCGGTGATGCCGCGGGCGGCCAGGTGCGCCGCGTCCGCGGCCCGGTCGGCGAGGACCAGGGCGGGCCGTGCGCCCTGGGCGGTCAGTTCCGCCCACGCCTCGAACACCTCGCCGCCGGGGGCGCAGCCGGCCCGCCGGGGGGCCGTGACGCTGTCGCCCACGTCCACGACGAGTGCGGTGGTCCGGGGCGGCGGCGCGTAGCCGCGCTCGCGCAGCTCCGCCACGGCGCGGGCCACGGCGGTCCCGGCCGGCTTGACCTCGCGGTCGTTGGTGAGCAGGCCGAGGGTGTACTCGAGTTCGGGGAAGTCGGCGAGCGAGCGGGCGACGTCGTGCGAGCACCACCAGGTCACCCCCCACACGTCGGCGCAGTCCAGGGCGCCCGCGATCGTGGCGGTGGCGAACGCCGCCGCGTGCTCGGGGGGCACCACCGGCGCGGGGGCGCCGACCTCCTGCAGCCAGACCGGCCGGTGGGGGTCGGTCGCCCAGGCCTTGGACAGCTCGATCATGTACGCCGCGTGGTGCTCGGTGGCGACGCCCGCGTGGCCGTGGCGCTGCGCGGTGCCGTTGAAGACCCAGGAGTGGACCGCCGTCGCGAAGCCGAGCCGGGCGGCCTGCGCGGGCGTGAAGGCGTGGTCGTCCTGGTACCAGGCGGCGTCGTACTCGGCGTGCAGGTGGAGCCTGCCGGGGGCGCCGCGCTCGCACGCGTCGAGCATCAGGCGCAGCCAGGCCTCCGCCTCGGCGGGACCGATGGGGTCGGGGTCCGGGTGCGGCGGGCCGGAGAACTGGTTGATCTCGTTGCCGACGGTCATGCCCAGGAAGTTGGGCCGGTCGGCGAGCGCGGCGGCGAGGGTCCGCAGGTACTCCGCCTCGGCGGCGACGACGTCCGGGTCGGTGAAGATGTTCCTGCGGTGCCAGGTGGCCGTCCAGGAGGGCAGGAAGTCGAAGCTCGACAGGTGGCCCTGCAGGCCGTCCACGTTGACGTCCAGGCCGTGTTCGGCCGCGGCGTCGACCAGCGCGACCAGCTGCTCCACGGCGCGCGGCCGGATCAGGGTGCGGTTGGGCTGGAAGAGCGGCCACAGGGGGAAGACCCGTACGTGGTCCAGGCCGAGGCGGGCGATGCCGTCCAGGTCGGCGCGGACGGCGTCGAGGTCGAAGTCGAGCCAGTGGTGGAACCAGCCCTGGCTGGGCGTGTAGTTGACGCCGAAGCGCGGTGTCATGGCGGTTCCCGTGTTCGTACGAGCTGGGGCGGGCGCGCGGCGGCGGAACCGGTGGTCGCGGGGCGGTCGGGGGTGTCCGTCCCGTGATCGGCGCGGCTGGGGGAGTCGCCGCCGGCGCCCACGACAAGGTGACATCGCGCCCCGGGAAAGTCAACTCGCTCCCGACATGCGCCCCTTGAGGTGGAGAAGGCCCAGGTCAGCCGCGTGCGAACGGAATTCGGCCAACAGCACTAATGCGCTTTAGGAGCCTTCCGCTCAAGCGCTTTAGCGCTCCGCCCTCCCGGCCGGGGGATACTGGTCTGCGTACCGCGCCCGCCCGGGGCCCGGCGCGCACCACGTCAGGCGGACGATCCGAGGGGGCCCACGATCGCGGCGCACGAGCCACCGGTGGAGCCGCCGCCCGCTGCCCGGACCGGGCGGCGTGCGCCCGCCCGGCGCCCCACGATGAAGGACATCGCCCGGCGGGCCGGCGTCTCCGAGAGCGCCGTCTCCTTCGCCCTCAACGACCGCCCGGGCGTGTCCGAGACCACCCGCCGGCGCGTGCGCCGGGTCGCCGACCAGCTCGGCTGGCGGGCCAGCACCGCCGCGCGGGCCCTGTCGGGCGAGGGCGCCGCGACGGTGGGTCTGGTGCTCGCCCGTCCGGCCAGCTCACTGGGCGTCGAGTCGTTCCTCCTCCAACTCGTCTCGGGCATCCAGGAGGTGCTGTCCGAACGCCACCTCGGCCTGCTCTTCCGGGTGGTGGCGGGCGCCGAGGAGGAGTGCGCGGTCTACCGCAGCTGGTGGGCCGAGCAGCGGGTCGACGGGGTCATCGTGGTGGACCCGCGGATCGGCGACCCCCGGACCGTACTGCTGGACTCCCTGGGCCTGCCCGCGGTGGTGGTCGGCGCCCGGGACGTGGACCTCGAGCCGCAGGTGCCCGTTCCGTACCCGGTGATCTCCAGCGTCCGGGTGGACGACGCGGCCGCCATGGGTGCGATCGTCGAGCACCTCGCGGGGCTGGGCCACCGCCGTGTGGTGCACGTCGCGGGCCTGGCCGGGCTGGCGCACACCACGCGCCGCATCGCCTCCCTGCGGGCGGGGGCCGCGCGGCTGGGGCTGCCCGGTGTCCGCTCGGTCACCACCGACTACTCCGAGGGCCAGGGCGCCGACGCCACCCGTCTCGCGCTCGGCGGGCCCGAACCGCCCACGGCGATCATCTACGACAACGACGTGATGGCGGTCGCCGGCGCCGGCGTGGCCCTCGGCCTGGGCCTGTCCGTACCGCGCGACCTGTCGGTCGTCGCCTGGGAGGACTCGGTGCTCTGCCGGGCCACCCACCCGCGCCTGACCGCCCTGGACCGCGACGCGACGGCCTTCGGCCGGCGCGCGGCGGAGGAACTGGTCCGCCTGCTCGGCGGGCGCCCGGCCCGCGACGTGGCCCAGCCGACCCCGCGACTCGTCGTCCGCGGCAGCACGGCGCCTCCGTGCGGCTGAGCCCCCGGCCGGGCACGTCGAGAGGTCAGTCTCCGGATATCCCGAAGAAGCCGACGTGCGTGGGTTCTCCGTGCGAGTGGAGGAGCACGTAGTGCCCGGTCCAGCGCAGCTCCTGCTCGTCGAGCAGGGTCAGGCCCTCGGCTCCGCGCGACCTGCGCGGCCTGGGGGAGGAGGGGGCCTTGGCGCGCGCCATGGCGTCCTCGAACTGCTGTGGGGTCGGCTCCGCCGTCCCGAAGTGGTGTACCAGCCTTTCGGAACGCAGCGGACGCAGCGTGCAGTAGTCCCAGTCGCCCCTGCCTGGACCCGTGGGTGTGCCGACGATGCGGCGGACGTCCAGTATCGAGTGGGTGCCCGACTCCTCGACGGACTCGTCGGCGTAGAGCGCCGCTCGATCGCTGTACTGCTCGTCGTCGGCGTAGAGCTCCTGGAAGACCTGCTCGTGCAGGGCTTCGAGCGTGGCCTCGATGCTCCCTCGGTACGAAGTGACGTAGTCCCAGCCGGTGGCGCCCATCGCCTGTCTCCGATCGTCGGCGATCATCCCGTCTCACGGTAGGGCGACGGTCTGACAGCGGGCCTGGTCCCCCCACACCCGGAGCGGCCGCTCGAGAGCCGTGGTCCTCGCGGCTCGCTCCGGTCCGCGTGGCGGCCGGGCCGCCACGGGCCGGTGTGCGCCGTGCGGCGCGGGTGCGCTCAGGCCGTCGCGTTCGCGGTGGGGCGGGGCCGGGCGCTCGGGCCCGGGGTGCGGTCGACCTCTTCCGGGGCCTGGATCACATGGCCCTCGTCGCAGACCAGGCGGGCCCGTACGGGTGCGCCGCAGTCGTGGTGGGTGGCCAGCAGCGCGGGGCCCTCGGGGTCGGCGAGGTACTTGTCGCCCCACTGCCGCAGCGACGTGAGCAGCGGGTAGAGGTCGCGGCCCTTGTCCGTGAGCACGTACTCCGACCGGCGCCGCGCGCCGGGCTCCTGATACGTGCGCAGTTCGAGGAGCCCCTGGCCGACCAGCCCGCCGAGCCGGTCCGCGAGCACCGAACGGGAGACACCGAGGTGGTCCTGCAGGTCGCTGAAGCGCCTGATCCCGCGGGTGACGTCGCGAAGGATCAGCAACACCCAGGACTGGCCGACGAGCCCCACGGCCCGGCCGACGGAGCAGTTCGAGGGGTCCTGGTCGAGGTATTCCATGGTCGGATCCTACCTGAGTCCTGCGATAGAACTCAGGCGTGGTAGCGTCACCCCCAGAGCTAGGTTCGAAAGTCGAACTCAGCGGGAAAGGGAACAGCTGATGACGAGCCCGAGCGCCGCCACGCACCAGGCCGTGAGCGTGGGAGCGACCGACGCCACGAGCACCCCGAGGACGCCGGATCCGGAAGAGGGGAGGAGGCGCTGGATCGGCTTCGTCGTCGCGAGCCTCGGCCAGATGGCGATGTTCGTGAACATCACCCAGACCACCGCCGTCCTCGCCCCCCTCCAGCAGGACCTGCGGGTGTCCGGCGCCCAGCTGGTCTGGATCGCCGGGATCTACTCGATGATGGTCGCCAGCTTCGTGCTGTCCGCCGGGACCGTCGGCGACCGCCTCGGCCGGCGGCGCGTCTTCGCCCTCGGCGTGCTGCTGCTCGGCGGCGGCAGCCTCGTCACCTCGCTGGCCTCGGGCGCCACCGGCGTCATCGTGGGCCAGGCCCTGATGGGCCTCGGCGGCGCCGCCATCCTGCCGAACAGCCTGTCCCTGGTGACCCACATGTTCGCCGAGCCGCACGCCCGGACCCGGGCCGTCGGCATCTGGGTCGCCGTCTCGGGCATAGGCCTCGCCTTCGGCCCGGTGGCCGCGGGCCTGATCCTCGAGCGCTGGTCCTGGCACGCGGTGTTCCTGGTCAACGTCGTGCTGGCGGTGCTGGTCCTGGTGCTGACCCCCCGCTTCGTCACCGAGAGCAGGCAGCCCGGACGCCATCTCGACCCGCCCGGCCTCGTGCTCGCGGTCCTCGCCATCGGCGCGCTGAACTACGGCCTCGTCGAGGGCGGCCACACCGGCTTCGGCACCGGCCGCGCGATCACCGCCTTCGCGGTCGCCGCCGCCTCGCTCGTCGCCTTCGTCGTCCACGAGGCGCGGACCCGTACGCCCATGCTCAAGCTGCGGCTCTTCCGCGGCCGCTCCTTCGCCACGGCCAACGTCGTCGCGATGATCGCCCAGTACGCCTTCGTGGCCACCGCCTTCGCCCAGGTGCTGTACTTCGAGCGGATCCGGCACGAGTCGATCCTCGACGCGGGCCTGCTGCTCCTGCCGCTGATGGGCTCCTACGTGCTGGTCAGCTACGTGGCCGCGGGGATCGCACGCCGCATCGGCTTCAAGACGACCCTGGGCATCGGCGCCCTGCTCGCGGCTGCGGGTACCCTGCTGATGACGGCCCAGACGCCCACCTCGTCGACGGAGGTGATCGTGCTGCTGATGGCGCTGTTCGGTGCCGGCGCGGGTTTGGTCCTGCCGCCGAGCACGGCCGTGGCCGTCATCAGCGTTCCGCACACCGACGGCGGCATGGCCAGCGGTACCGTCAACCTCTTCCGGCAGGTCGGCGGAACGCTCGGCGCGACCGTCACGGGCACCGTGCTGACCAGCGGCCTCGCGTCCCGTCTGCCCGGCGAACTCGCCGACCGCGGTGTCCCCTCCGGCGTCGCCGGCCAGGTGACCGAGGCCGTCGGCACCGGCGCGCAGGGTTCCGCGCTGCCGGCCGCGCTCCGCGACACCGTCACCGCCGCCGTCGGCGACGCCTTCACCGGGGCGCTGCACCTGGCCGTGCTCATCCCCGGAGTGGGCCTGGCGGCCGCCGCCGTCGCGGCCCTCGTCCTCGTCGGCAGCCGACCGGCTCCCCAGGCCCACTGACCCTGCCCACGGCACCGGACGACAGGAAGGAAGCACGATGACGGAGAGGAAGGACCCCGACCTCGATCCGGAAGCCGCCGGAGCCTTCCTGCGCGCCGTCGGGCTGCGGTTCGACACGATCAGCGCCCAGGAGGTCACCGCCCACCTGGAGGCCACGGAGGAGCACCACACCCCGTGGGGGATCACCCACGGCGGCCTCTACTCCACCGTCATCGAGAGCGTGGCCAGCGTCGGCGCCTCCTACGCGGTGCGGTCCGAGGAACGGTTCGCCGTCTGCGTCGGCAACCAGGCGGACTTCCTGCTCCCGTACGTCAGGGGCCGCCTCGACGTCCGCGGCACCCCCCTGCAGCAGGGCCGGAGCCTGCAATTGTGGCTGGTGGTGATCACCGACGCCGCGGGCCGCCCGATCGCCCGCGGCCAGGTACGCCTGTTCAACCGGTCCCTGCCCGCGTGACCCCGGCCGGGGGCCGCGGGCGGGGACCGTGCACGGAGCCGCGGGCGGCGGTCCCGCGGCTCACACCGCCGGGCGGAGCTCCTGCGTACAGCACTTGATGCCCCCGCCGGCCTTGTGGAACTCCGTGAGGTCGACGGGGACGGGCACGTAGCCCCGCCCGGCGAGCTGCTCGACCAGCCCCGTCGCGGCGGGCGCCACGAACACGTGCCGCCCGTCCGACACCGAGTTGAGGCCGAACGCCAGCGCGTCGTCCGCGGTGGCGACGACCGCGTCCGGGAACATCCGGCGCAGCACCTCACGGCTCCCGGGGGAGAACGCCCCCGGGTGGTACGCGATGTTCGCCGGGCCGCCGCCGGCACCGTCGTCGAGGACGAACAGCGCGGTGTCCAGGTGGTAGAAGCGGGGGTCCACCAACTGCAGGCCGATCGTCGGCACGCCGAAGAACTCCTGCACCTCGACGTGTGCCGCCCGGACGGTGCGGAAGCCCGTACCGGCGAGCACGACCCCGCCGACCGGCACCAGGTCGCCCTCCCCCTCGCAGACCGGCACCGGGCGGTGCACCGGGTAACCGGCCGCCTTGAACCAGGCCGCGTACTCGTCGGCCTCCGGGCGGCGTTCGGGCGCGTGGAAGGACGAGCCGAACACCCGCCCCTCGACCACGAGCGCGGAGTTGGCGGCGAACACCATGTCGGGCAGCCCCGGGACGGGCTCGACGGACTCCACCGTGTGACCGTGCTCCCGGTAAGACCGCACCAGCGCGGCCCACTGCCCCCGGGCCAGCGCGGTGTCGACCCGCACGCCCTCCCGCATCCACGGGTTGATCGCGTACCGCACGTCGAAGTGCTCCGGCGGGCAGACCAGATAACGCCGGGGGCGGGCCACACGGTTCTCGGGCACGGCGAACTCCTCCGCTTCCTGCGGGACGGCCGGGGGGAACGGCTCAACGGTAGGAATCGCGGGCCGCGCACGACAAGATCCGGGCGCTGCGCGCAGGCGCAGCGATGCTGCGTCGAGCGGCCCTTCAGCGCAGCTCCGCTGCGCCCTCCGCGGCGGACCGCCCCGCCCCCGCCTCCGGGCTCTCCGGCAGCAGGTGCGACAGCACCATGTAGCTGATCGTCTTCCGGATGAAGGGCTCGGTCCTGATCCGCTCCAGGACCTCCTCGAAGTGCCCGACGTCGGTGGCCCGGACGTGCAGCAGGGCGTCCGCGCCGCCCGTCACCGTCATCGCCGCCGTGATCTCCGGGTGGTTCCTGACGACCTCGGCCAGCCGCCGGGGCGGCGCCGCGCCCTCGCAGTACACCTCCACGTACGCCTCCGTGCGCCAGCCCAGCGCGGCGGGCCGGACCGTGGCGGTGAATCCGGTGATGACGCCGGACTCGCGCAGCCGGTCGACGCGCCGCTTGACGGCGGTGGCCGACAGGCCGATGTCCGCGCCGATCTCGGGGAAGCTCGTCCTGGCGTTCGCGATCAGGGCCGCGACGATCTTGCGGTCGAGCTCGTCGAACGGCACGGGTCTGTGGACCATGCCCGGTGCTCCTTCCCTCAGCCGTCCCGCCCGGCCGTTCAGCCGTCCCGCCGAGCCACTCAGCCGTCCCGCTGGGCCGCGACCAGGGCGTCGCCGGTCTCCGTCCGGTAGTAGAGCACGGAACGGCCCGCTCGCCGCCGCCGCACCAGACGGGCGTCCAGCAGCACCTTCAGATGACGCCCCACCGAGCCCAGCCCCTGGCCCGTCAGGGCGACCAGTTGCGTGGTGCTCAGCGGTGTTGCCAGCAGCACGAGGACCGCCGCACGCGCCGGGCCGAGCAGCGCGCCCAGCGCCTCGGGGACCGGCTGCCGGCCCGCCTCCGCCAGTGCCCCCGAGCACGGGTACACCACCGCGTACCGCACCGCGTCGTCCCAGGACACCCAGCCGGTCCGCGGGGTGACGGGCACGAACATCAGCCGGGCGCCGGACAGGTCGCGCGGCGGGTAGTCCCGCGTGTTGATCTGCAGGCGGCCCTCGCCGAGCCAGCGCATCCCCCGCCGCAGGTCGTCCAGCGCCTCCGCCCAGCCGCCGCGGCCCAACTGGGCGGTGCGCGCCACGATGTCGGCCTCGATGACCCGCCGGCGCCGCGGCCACTCCGGCAGCACCGTGTGCGTCCACACCCAGCCGACGACGTCCGCCGCGCGCTCCGGCAGGTCCGCGCGGCGCAGCAGATCGGGGAGCGGTCCGCCGAGCGACACGGTCAGATGCTCCCGGGCCGCGTCCGGCGGGGTCCGCCGGATCCGCTCCAGCTCCTCCTCGAAACCCGCACCCCCCTCCCCGGTGGGCGTGGGCGTGAGGAAGTCCGCGTTCCAGGTCCGCCCCAGGGCGGCGCGCACCAGCAGCCCGGTCACCGGGTCGGCGGCCAGCCGCTCCCGGTACGCGGGCAGGTGCGCGTCGAGCCAGCCGCGTTCCCCGGGGTGTGCGGCCGTGCCCCGGTCGAGCAGCTTCAGGGCCGCGATCGCCTCGGCCAGCGGGGAGACGACGAACCGGCTGCCCACCAGCGTCTCCGCGTCGACCAGCCACCAGCCCATGCCCCGCCCTCCTCAGCTTTCGCGCCTCGGGTGTGGCGCCTCGGGTTTCGCGCCTGTGCGAAACATTAACCGCCCCATCCGGCGGCCCCGAGACTCGGGCCATGCGCACCTACCAAGAGCTCTTCCGCACACGGGAGTTCACCCCGCTCTTCCTGGTCTCCACCGGACAGGTCGCCGCGCAGACGGTGAGCGGACTGGCCCTGAGCACCCTGGTCTACGACGCCACGGGATCGCCGCTGCTGTCCGCCGTCGCCATGTTCGGCCCGTCCCTCGCCCAGGTGGTGGGTGCGACGACCCTGCTGTCGGCGGCCGACCGGCTGCCGCCGCGCGCCGCGCTCACCGCGGTCGCCCTGCTCTTCGCCCTCGGCACCGCCGTACTGGCCGTCCCCGGGCTGCCGATCTGGGCCGTCTTCGTCATCCTGCCCGCCGAGGGCCTGGTGGCGTCCCTGGGCGGCGGCGTGCGCTACGGACTGCTCCACGAGATCCTCCCCAAAGGCGGCTTCCTGCTGGGCCGTTCCGTGCTGAACATGGCGACCGGCACCATGCAGGTCTGCGGCTTCGCCGCCGGCGGCCTGCTGCTGGCCGCCCTGTCCCCGCGCGGGATCCTGCTCGCCGGCGCGGCCCTCTACCTCGCGGCCGCGGCGGCCGCCCTGACCGGACTGCGCGCCAGGCCCCCGCGGGCGGGCGGCCGCCCCTCCGCGGCCGAGACCTGGCGGACCAACGCCCTGCTCTGGTCCGCCCGGCCGCGCCGCTACGTGTACCTCGCGCTCTGGGTGCCCAACGGCCTGATCGTCGGCTGCGAATCGCTGTTCGTGCCGTACGCGCCCGACCACGCCGGACTGCTCCTGGCGGCGGCCGCGTGCGGCATGCTCGCCGGCGACACCCTGGCCGGCCGGTTCGTCCCGCCGTGGTGGCGGGAGCGCGCGGGGGCGGCGCTGCGGCTGCTGCTCGCCGCCCCCTACCTCGTCTTCGCCCTGCACCCGGCGCTGCCGCTCGCGGCGGCCGTCGTCGCCCTGGCCTCCGTCGGCTACGCGGCCGGCCTGCTGCTGCAGGAACGGCTGATGGCCCTCACCCCGGACGAACTCAGCGGCCACGCCCTCGGGCTGCACTCCTCGGGCATGCTCGCCTGCCAGGGACTGGGCGCCGCCCTGGCCGGGGCCGTCGCCCAGCACACCTCCCCGGCGACCGCGATGACGGTCATGGCCGCCGTCTCCGTCGCCGTCACCCTCGTGCTCGCCCCCGGCCTGCGCCCGGGCACCGCGGACGCCGTCAAGGACGCCGCGCCGGCCCCCGGGGCGTCCCGTCGTCCAGTCCCGTGACCCGCATCGTGATGTTCAGCCGGCCGGAGGCGAGACCGGTGTCCGGGTCGCCCGTGCCCGGGTGCACCTTCGGCACCGCGTGGTAGGCGAAGCGGGACGGGCCGCCGAAGACGAACAGGTCGCCCGAGGCCAGTTCCAGGTCCGTGTACGGGCGGTTGCGGTTCTCGGTGTTGCCGAAGCGGAAGACGCAGGAGTCGCCGATGGTGAGCGACACGACGGGGGCGTCGCTGCGTTCGTCCTTGTCCTGGTGCATGCCGAGCCTGGCGTCGCCGTCGTAGAAGTTGATCAGCGCGGTGTCCGGGGTGTAGCCGTCGCCCGCCGCCGGGTCCTCGTACGCCGCGACCAGGGCCCGGCGGCCCAGCGCCACCATCCAGTCGGGGAACGGGGCCACCCGGGCGCCGTTCACGTCGTCCGCGGTCCGGGTGTACCGGTACGGCTGCCAGTGCCATCCGACGCAGACCGTGCGGACGGACATCACCCCGCCGCGGGGCAGCCGGGTGTGCCGGATCGGCACCGGGCCCATCGCCCAGGCACGGCACGCGACGACCAGTTCCCGCTGCTCGTCCAGGGTGAGCCAACCCGGCACGTGCACCGCGCCCGGCGCCACCCGCATGCGCGGACGGGGGATGAGCGCGCTCACCGGGCGCCGCCCGTCCACGGCGTGGCCGTCACCCAGCCCCGGTCCACGCGCCACGTCCCGCCGTCGGCGGCCGCGCCGCGCAGGCCCTGGAGCGTACCCGCCCCCGCCGCGGCCACCACGCGCGCGTCGGCGAGGGAGGCGAAGCCGTACGTACGCGCCGGGTCCCACGGCGTGCTGTGCCGCAGCCGGCGGGCCAGTTGCGCCCACCCGGCCGGTGCCGCGGCCACCACCCAGGCGTCCGGGGCGGGCGCGGTGAGCCGCCGAGCGGCCCGCAGCCAGGACGCCGCCCGTTCGGGCCAGTCCACGACGGCCACGACGGTGCCGCCCGACGCGCGCCACTCCGCGGCGAACGCGCCGGCGGCGGCACACGAGGCGGCGTCCCGGCTGTGGCCGACGGCGACGACCCGCACGCGGGGGCGGGCGTCACCGAGCAGGCCGAGCAGGGCGGTGAGTTCGGCCCCGGTGTGCGGCCGCGGCCCCGGCACGCCGTCGAGCACGGCCAGGTCGTCGGGCGGAAGCAGCGGCGAGGCCGCTGCCTCGGCGGGTGCGCCGGGGTGGGTCATGGCGTTCCGCTCCGTCGGTGTCGCCTTCCATTGTCGGTACCGCTCCGGCAGGCAGCGGGCGCAGGGCCGGTAGCCCGCGGCGAGCGCCGCCGCCTCGTCCGCGAAGAACACCCGCTCCCGCACGTAACCGCCGCGCGCGAGGGCCCGCAGGGCGGCCGGGCAGTCCAGGCGGCCGTACAGCCGGCCGCGCCGGTGCCCGCCCAGCGTCCCCGGGACCGCGCTGCGGTAGGGCAGTTTGTCCGGGCCGGTCAGCACGTACCGCGTCACGCCGCGTCGTGGAAGACCAGGCCCAGGGTGTGTCGGCGGCCCTCGCGCACGGTGCTCACCCCGTGCCGCATCGGGCCGGCGGACCAGCCGCGGGCCGAGCGCACGGGCCGGTCGCGGGTGGTGAAGACCAGCGCGTGGCCCTGGGGCAGGGTGGTGGACGAGCCCCGGGTCTGTGCCCGCGGCCGCTGCTCCGTCATCAGGAACTCGCCGCCGGTGTAGTGCTCGCCGGGGACGTCGAGCCCGATCACGACCTGGAGCGGGAAGACGAGGTCCCCGTACAGGTCGCGGTGGAGGGCGTTCCAGTCGCCCGCCCCGTAGCGCAGCAGGATCGGTGTCGGGCGGGTCTGCCCCGCTGCGTGGCACGCCGCCAGCCACTCGTCGAGGGTGTCCGGCCAGGGCGCGGGCTGCCGCAGCCGGGCGGCCCAGTCGCGGGCGACCGGCAGCAGACGCGGGTAGAACGCCGCCCGCAGGGCCCGCACGGGCTCGGGGACGGGGTACGCGAAGTAGCGGTACTGTCCCGAGCCGAAGCGGTGCCGTGCCATGTCGACGGTCGAGCGGAACCGCCCGGGCTCGTCGTAGAGCGCGGCGACCGCCCGGCACTCGGCGGGGGAGAGGACGGGGCGGGCGGTCAGGGCGCTGCCGTGGGCGTCGAGTCCGGCGGTCAGCGCGGCCCAGTCCTCGGTCTCGACCCGCTCGTGGAAGGGGGGCGCCGGATGCGTCGCGGCGTTGGTCACGGCCGTCGTCCTCATGCCGTCCCGCGCCCGGCCTCGAGGTCCAGTAGCAGTCGTTTGCGTTCCACCCCGCCCGCGTAGCCGGTGATCGCGCCCTTGGCGCCGATTACGCGGTGGCAGGGACGGACGACCAGCAGTGGGTTGCGGCCGATCGCGGTGCCGACCGCGCGCGACGAGGTCCGCGGGATGCCCATCGCCTCGGCGACGCCCGCGTAGGTGAGCGTCGTGCCGTAGCCGATGGTCTCCAGGGTCTTCCACACCTGCTGCTGGAAGGCGGAGCCCGCGGCGGTGAACTCGATCTCGAAGTCCGTCAGTTCACCGGCGAAGTACGCCCGCAGTTGGCGGGTGATCTCGGTGAACGCGGCGTGGTCGGCGCGCGCTCCGTCCGCGAGGTCCGCGGCGACGAGGCCGCCCTTCTGGTCCGGCACCGACAGCGAGGAGAGCGCGGTGCCGCCCTTCGCGGTCGGTGACTCCTCGCCGACCAGCAGCAGTTCGCCCAGCGGGCTGTCGAGCGTCGTGTAGACCGTCATCGGTCCTTCCCTTTCTCACACCTTCAGTGACATCCACGATTCTGCGGCGGTTCGTCACCGATGTCCGGCGGGATTCGGACGTCGCATTCCCGCCGTCCCACCCCTGCGGATCGCGCCCGTGCCGGTCAACCGGCGCTCCACAGCAGGTGCATCGCGTAGCTGCGCCACGGCCGCCAGCCCTCGGCGTCCTCCAGCGGGACGCCGGCACGCGCGGCCCCCGCGCGCACCGCGACGTCGCCCTCCAGCAGTACGTCGGGATCGCCCAGGGCGCGCATCCGGATGTAGCCGGCCGTCCACGGCCCGATGCCGTGCAGCGCGAGCAGGTCCTTCTCGGCGCCGTCGCGGTCCGTGCCCGGGTCGAGGACGACGTCGCCGTCGACGAGCGCGCGGGCCAGACCCCGCAGCGTCTCCCGCCGGGCCCGCGGCATGCCGACCGCCTCCAGGGACGCCCCGGCGAGCGCGTCCGCGTCGGGGAACAGATGGGTCAGGCCGCCGCTCGGCGCCGTCAGCGGTTCGCCGTGGGCGGTGACCAGCGCCGCGCCGAGCCGCCGCCCCGCCGCCACGGTGACCTGCTGTCCCAGCACCGCGCGCACCGCGAGTTCGTGCGGGTCGGCGGCCCCGGGGGCGCGCAGACCCGGGCGGTTCCGGGCCAGGGCCCCCATCGACGGGTGTGCGGAGAGCCGTTCGGCGACCGCGTACGGATCGGCGTCGAGGTCGAACAGGCGCCGCACGCGTTCCGTTCCGGTGGTCAGGTCGCGCAGCGCGGCCAGGTGCAGCCGGCATTCGAGCCAGTCGCCGCCCCGGCCGGCCGCCTCCTCGACCTCGGCGACCGCCGGTCCGTGCGGCAGCCGGAGGGTGCGCCGGTAGACCCTCCCGCCCGGAGGGCCGGTGATCTCCTCGACGCCGGCGATCGCCCGCGCCGCCAGATAGTCGAAGACCCGCCCGGTGTCGTACGGCCCCCGGTACGCCAGCCGCAGCGGAACCCCGGCCGCGGCGTCGGCGGGGGCGTGGGCGTGGCGGGCGGGGCGCGCCTGCCGCAGCGCGGTCGGCGTGAGCGCGTACACCTCGCGGACCGTGTCGTTGAACTGCCTTACGCTCGCGAAACCGGCCGCGAAGGCGATCTCCGCGGCCTGCATGTCGGTGGTCTGCAGCAGGATCCGCGCGGTGTGCGCACGTTGCGCCCGCGCCAGGGCGATCGGGCCGGCCCCCACTTCGGCGTTGAGCTGCCGCTGCACCTGCCGCGCGCTGTAGCCGAGTCGCGCGGCCAGCCCCGCGACGCCCTCCCGGTCGACGACGCCGTCCCCGATCAGCCGCATCGCGCGTCCCACCACGTCGGCCCGCGCGTTCCACGCCGCGGAGCCCGGCACCGCGTCCGGGCGGCACCTGCGGCAGGCCCGGAAGCCCGACCCCTGGGCGGCCGCGGCGGTGCGGAAGAACCGGACGTTGCGCCGTTTGGGCGTCACCGCCGGGCAGCTGGGGCGGCAGTAGATCCCCGTCGTCGTCACCGCGAAGAAGAACTCGCCGTCAAAGCGGGCGTCGCGGCTGCACACCGCCTCGTACCTGCTGTCCTCGCCGGTCGTCTCGCTCGTCACCCCTCCACTGTGCGGCATCGCGGGGGCGGGCCGCTGGCGGGTTTCGGACGTCGCGTTTCCCCGGATCCGCGACGGCGTGCCGTGCGCGCCCCGGCCGCCCCGCCCATCCTTGAGAGGTGACAGCCGGCTCCTCCCCCCAGGAGGCCACGGCCCCGGAGGCGCCCGCGACCGGCCGCGCCAACTACACGGGCGCCGTCTACGGATCGCTGCTGGCCGCCTCGGTGGTGGCCGGTGCCGGCTCGGCGGGCCCGTACCCGCGGCTGGAGCTGGTGCTCCTGCTGATCTGCACCGGACTGGTGTTCTGGGTCGCGCACGTCTACGCGGGCTTCGTCGGCGACCGGCTGCGCGGGGGCGGGGTCACCCGGCGCGAGATCCGCCGTGTGTGCGTCCGCGAGTGGCCGATCGTGCAGGCGGCGCTGCTGCCGGCGGCGGCCGTCGCGGTGAGCCCGCTGCTGGGGCTCGGACTGGGGGCACGGCCTGGCTGGCCCTGTCCGTCGCCGTCGCCCAGCAGGTCGGATGGGCCGGTGCCGCCGTCGTCCGCGTGGGTGCGTCCCGCTGGGAGGTGGTGTCGGCGGGGTTCGTGAACCTGGTGCTGGGACTGGTCATCGTGGCGGCGAAGGTCGCGCTCCAGCACTGAGCGGCGGCGCCGGACGTGCGCCGCGGCCTGTTGCCGTATGGACTGGTTTGTCCGTGTTTCCTGTGGGGCAGGTGTGCCCCGAGGCGGTGAACGCGCATGGCTCGCCACACGCAGGGCGCTGCCCGCAAGCCCACCGAGCTCCCCCAGGAGTCCTGGCGCGTGGTGCTCCGGCGCACGGTGAAGGAGTTCTGGGCGGACCATTTGACCGACTGGGCCGCGGCGCTGACCTACTACGCCGTGCTGTCGGTCTTCCCCGTCCTCCTCGTCCTGGCGTCGGTCGTCGGCCTGCTCGGCAGCCCCAGCGTCGAACCCCTGATCGCGAACGCCGGCGACCTCGCGCCGGGACCGGTCCGCGACACGCTGACCGGCGTGCTCGGCCGGCTGCAGCACGGCGTCGGCCGGGGAGGGCTCGCCCTGGCCGTCGGCGTCGTGGTCGCCGTGTGGTCGTCCTCCGGCTACGTGGCGACCTTCATACGGGCCGCCAACGCCCTCTACGACATCGACGAGGGCAGGCCGCTGTGGAAGACCCTGGCCGGCAGGTTCGTCATCCCCGTGGTGCTGCTGGCCGTCACGGCGCTCATCGCGATCGGCGTGGTGTTCACCGGGGCCCTCGCCCGCAGGGCGGGCCAGGTGCTGGGCGTCGGTGACGCCGCGCTCGCGGTCTGGAGCGTCGTCAAGTGGCCGGTGATGCTGGTGCTGTTCGGACTGGTGCTCGCGCTGCTGTACTGGGCGGCCCCCAACGTGAGGCACGGCGGCTTCCGCTGGGTGAGCGCCGGCAGCGCCCTGGCCGTGGCCATCTGGGCGGCGGCATCGGCGCTCTTCAGCCTGTACGTGTCCAACTTCGCCCACTACAACCGGCTGTACGGGAGCCTGGCGGCGATCATCGTCTTCCTCGTCTGGCTGTGGATCTCGAACATCGCCGTCCTGCTCGGCCTGGAGTTCAACGCGGAACTCGAAAGGGCCCGGACCATGCCGGACGGCGGCCCCGACGACGACGGCCCGGACGACCGGGTGCCCAAGGCAGAACCGCAGGACACCGAACGCCTCCACGCCGACGACGGGCCGTGACGGGAGACCGTGGCGCGGTGACGGGAGGCCGCGGCGCGGTGACGGGAGGCCGTGGTGGCGTGCCCGTCCCCGCCCTCACGGCCGTGAGCCGACACGGGTCGCCACCTCGTGGAGCCGGCCGCCCGCCCCGCCCGGCGCCAGCGGGGCGGTCGAGGTGTCACCCGCGCCCTCACGCAGCCCCGCCAGGAACTCCCCGATCGCCTCGGTGGCGGTGCGACGGGGCTCCCAGCCCAGCTCGCGACGGGCCCGGCCGGTGTCCAGCAGGGGCAGCCTGACCACGGCGTCGAACAGACCCGGTGACGCCGGCACCAGGTGCAGCCACCACGCCCCGGCCAGCGCCGCCCGCACCGCCCCGCGCGGCACGCGGACGACCTGTGCCCCGAGCAGCGCCGCGAGTTCACCCGCGTCCAGGGGCGGATCGGCCGCCAGGTTGAAGGCGCCGCGTACGGGACGGTGCAGCGCGAGCCGGTAGGCCTCGGCCGCGTCGTCGGAGTGCAGCGCCTGGAAACGCAGACCCGGCAGGTCAGGGACGACCGGCACCAGGTGCGGCCGTACGAGCCTGTTCGGCAGGAACGGCCCCGCGAACAAACGGCGTTGCTGGGCGGCCGACTCCCGCTTGAAGATGAAGCCCGGCCGCATGCGCACCACGCGCACCCGCGGGTGCTCCCGCTCGAAGGTGTCGAGGCAGCGCTCGACGTACGCCTTCTCCCGGCAGTACGCGGCCCCCGGCCAGCCGTGCGTGGGCCAGGACTCGTCGACCGGGTGCCGCTTGGGCCCCGGGGAGTACGCCGCCACCGACGAGGCGTGCACCAGGGCCGGCACACCGGCCTCCGCGGCCGCCTCGAAGACGCGGATGCCGCCCAGGACGTTGGTGCGCCACGTGATCGACGGGTCGTGGGTGGGCTGCAGCAGCCAGGCGAGGTGCACGACGGCGTCCGCGCCGCGCAGGTGCTCGGCCAGGCGCGTCCTGTCGTCGGCGATGTCCGCCTGCACCCACGTCGTGCGGGCGGGCCGCCAGTCCCGGGGGATCCTGCGGGCGATGCCGACGACGTGGGACACCGCCGGGTCGTCGCCGAGGGCCCGCACCAGGCTCGTCCCGACGTTTCCGGTCGCCCCGACCACCACGACGCGCAGGGCGCCGCCGTTGCCGGGTGCGGGGTCGTGCGTCACCGTCCTCGCCTCCCTGGGTCGCCGCCGGGAGCGTCCGGGGACCCGCCGACTGCCGGGCGCCCGGTCGCGGTGCCGGGTCCGGGTGGCCCCGGGTCCCGGCGGCATCGTCCGGTGTTTGCCTCGGTCCGTCGGGGCGACTACCCGGCGAGGGAGGTTTCAGACCTCGGCCCCGGGTGTCGCCCGGCCGTCAGCCGACCGCCTTGGCCATCCGGCGCACCGCCTCCGTGAGCACCTCGGGGGTCGTGGCGAGGTTCAGCCGCGCGTGCCCGTCGCCGCCCGTGCCGAAGGCGGGCCCCGCGCTGAGCGCGACCCGGCCGCGGTCGAGGAAGGCGGCGGCCGGGTCGTCGCCCAGGCCCAGCTCCCGGCAGTCCAGCCAGGCCAGATAGGTGCCGGGCGCCGGGGCGTAGCCGACCGCCGGCAGGTGCTCGGCCAGCAGCCCGGCGAGCAGCCGCCGGTTGCCGGCGAGGTCGTCCAACAGGGCGTCCAGCCAGGGCCCGCCCTCGCGCAGCGCCACCGTGTGCGCGATGACGCCCAGGTGGCTCGGCCCGTGTCCGACCTCCTCCGGCATGCGGGCCAGGTCGTCCGCCGCGGCGGGCCCGGCCAGGGCGAGCGCCGCCTTCAGCCCGGCCAGGTTCCACGCCTTCGACGCGGACATCAGCGACAGCCCGTCCTCGCCGCCGGGCACGCTCAGGTACGGCACGAACACCGCTTCCGCCGTCACCAGGGGCGCGTGGATCTCGTCCACCACCACCCGCACCCCGTACGAGCCGGCCAGCGCCGCCACCGCTGCCAGCTCGCCGGCGGTGTGCACCGTGCCGGTGGGGTTGTGCGGGCTGCACAGCAGGTAGGCGGCCCGGCGGCCGCCGCCGGTGGACCGGGCGAAGGCCGCCTCCAGCGCCGCGAGGTCCAGCCGCAGGCCGGGGCCGAGCGGGGCCTCCACCACCTGGCGGTCCATGTGCGCCACGAACTGGTAGAACGGCGGGTACACCGGGCAGTTGACGATCACCGGGTCCCCGGGACCCGTGACCAGCCGCAGCATCTCGACGACGCCCAGCATCACGTCGGGCACGATCGACGCGCGCTCCACGGCCAGGCCGTCCCAGCCCCACCGCTCACGCGCGAAGTCCGCCAGCGCCTCCGCGTACGCGGTGCCCACCGGATACCCGGTGTCGCCCGCCGCGACGGCCTCCGTGAGCGCCCGGGCCACGGGCCCGGCCAGCGGCACGTCCATCTCGGCGACCCACAGCGGCAGCACGTCCTCCGGGTGGGTACGCCACTTCATGCTCGTGCGGCGCCGCAACTGGTCGAGCGTGAGGCTGCGCAGCGGGTGCTCCTCACGCGACGTGATGTCCATGACACCCAACATAGGCGCGGACCCGCCGCCGGGGCAGAGGGCGGCGTGCGGACGTGTTGCCGAACCGGCAACAGGGCTTGCCCGGCGGGCGCGCCGGACCGCATGGTCGGGGGCAGGTCCACACCTGCGGCACAGAGGAGACGACATCCATGACGGACGGCACCACCGACGCGACCGGCGCCGGGACCGAGGCGGAGTTCTGGGACGCCCGGTACGCCGGGAGCGACCGCGTCTGGAGCGGCAACCCGAACAACGTCCTGGTCCGTGAGACCGGGAGCCTCAAGCCCGGCTCGGCGCTCGACCTGGGCTGCGGCGAGGGCGCCGACGCGGTCTGGCTGGCCCGGCAGGGCTGGCGGGTCACCGCCGTCGACATCTCGCGCGTCGCGCTGGAGCGGGCCGCCCGCCACGCGGAGGCGGAGGGCATCCCCGACGGCCTCATCGACTGGCAGCGCCACGACCTGGGCGAGACGTTCCCCGGGGGCACCTACGACCTCGTCTCCGCGCAGTTCCTGCACTCGCCGCACGACATGCCCCGCGAGCGCATCCTGCGCGCCGCCGCGGCGGCCGTGGCGCCCGGCGGAGTGCTGCTCGTCGTCGGGCACGCCGGATTCCCCGCCTGGGAGACCGATCCGCACCCGGAGGTGCACTTCCCGACGCCGCAGGAGGTGCTGGAGAGCCTCGGCCTCCCGGAGGGCGAGTGGGAGGTGGTGCTGACCGACGAGCACGAGCGCATCCAGAACGACCCCGACGGGCGGCCGACGACCCGCGTGGACAACACCCTGGAGATCCGCCGCCTGCCCCTCTGACACGCGACGCGGCGGGCCGTGGAGACCACGGTCCGCCGGCGCGCGTTGATCCGGGGGAGTGACGGGGCGTCATCGACGCGCGCCCTCGTACTCCTCCTCGTCCTCGTCCTCGTACTCCTCGTCCTCGTACTCCGGTTCCTCTTCGTCCTCCGGGTACTCCTCTTCCTCCTCCTCGTCCTCGGCTTGGCCGTCCTCTTCGTCCTCTTCCTCGTCCTCCGGCTCTTCCTCGTCCTCTGGCTCTTCCTCGTCCTCCGGCTCTTCCTCGTCCTCTGGCTCTTCCTCGTCCTCCGGCTCTTCCTCGTCCTCCGGCTCTTCCTCGTCCTCGGCGTACTCCTCGTCCTCCGCGCCCTCTTCGCCCTCTTCGGCCTCTTCGGCCTCCTCCGCTTCGAGGGCCTCCTCGTGCGTGCGCACGACCTCGCCGTCGCGGATCTCGCCGCGCCAGCCCTCGGGCTCCTCGTTGGTGAGCGAGACGTAACGCTGGAAGTGCTTGAAGTCGAGCCGCAACCGCCGGCCCTGGGCGCGCCAGATGTTGCCGGTCTTCTCGAACAGCCCGGAGGGGTAGTACTCGACGACGAGGACGATGCGGGTCAGCGTGGGCGTGAGTTCGTGGAAGCTGACGCTGCCGCGTGTGGTGCCCTTGGCGCCGTCGGAGTGCCAGACGATGCGCTCGTCCGGGACCTGCTCGACGACGGTGGCCTTCCAGCCGCGGGTCGAGGGGCCGACCTTGACCTTCCAGTCGCTCGACGTGTCGTCGCCCTTGGAGACGCTGCGCACGCCCTTGGTGAAGGCGCTGAACTTCTCGAACTGCGTCCAGTGGTCGTAGGCGAACCGGATCGGCACGCCGACGTCCTGGACCTCGACGATGTTCGTCACCTTCTGCGTCCCGGACTTGCGGCCCTTCCCCTTCTTGCCGCCGCCGAGCGCCTGCTTCGCCTTGTCGAGCACGCCGCCTCCGATGGCCTTGAGCGGTGATTCGCCTTGCAGCATCTTCAGGCCCGCCTTGGGGAGCACCCCGCCGCTCTCGGCCACACCCACCAACTGCTCGGTGAGGTCGGAGACTTTGTCGCCCGCCTTGTCGGCCAGGTTCCCCACCTGGGCGCCGACGAAGTCGGCGAGTTCGCCGCGCAGCAGGTCCAGGCCGGAGGCCTGGCCGTTACCGGTGTCCTGTGTCGTCCTGGCCATCGGGCTACCTCCGCCGTGTGGACGTCTTCTTGGCCGCCGCCTTCTTCGCCGGTGCCTTGCGCGCCGCTGTCTTGCCGGCGGGCGCGGAGGTCTTCTTCGCCGTGCGCTTCGCCGGTGCCGCGGTCTTCTTGGCCGTGCTCTTCTCGGCGGCGGCGGTCTTCTTCGCCGTCGGCTGCGCCTTCTTGGCGGGCGCCTTCTTCGCCGCCGGCTTGCGCTCGGGCTCACGCCGCGGCCTGGGCTGCGCGGCCCGGCGGCGGCTCGGCGGCTCCTCGTCGCCCTCGTCCTCTTCCTCGGCCTCGGCTTCCTCCTCCTCGTCCCCGGCTTCCGCTTCCTCGGGTTCCTCCTCCGCCCGGGAGCGGCGGCGGCGCCGGGACGTCGGCTTCTTCGGGGTCTCCTCTTCTTCCCCTTCTTCCGGTTCGTATTCCTCTTCCGTCCCCTCCTTCTCGTCGTGCTCCTTCTTGGCGCCGATGCGGGCCGTGCGGTCGTGCAACACGCCCGCCAGATCTGCCAGCTTGCGGTCCGCGGCCGCGCTGACGGCCTTGCGGCCGGCGTTCATCAGCTCGCCGCGCAGCTGCTCGTTGAGGTCGGCGATCTGGGGTACGTCCTGGAGCTTGCGAATACCCTCGGTGACCAGTTGTTGCGGATCGAGTCCGGCGCGGCGACCAGCGAGGAAGGTCGCCATGGCGAACGCGAGACGCCCCTTCTTGGCGCGACCGAGCACGTAGCCACCGGCGACTGCGGCGGCAAGAGCGATCTTGGTCGTGTCCTTCATCAGTCGTTCCCTTCGGAAAGCGACTCGGCGCCGCACACATGTTGTGGGGTGTATATGCTGAAATAGTACGTTTCTTAGTGGGGGTGGCGCTCCTCCGGAACCGGAGAAGGGGATGGCCGCAAGCGACAGGAACGCCCGGGGCAAGGGCACCAGGCGCGGCCGGGACGACGAACGTGCGGAGCGGCCGCGCAAGCGCTCCGCCGCATGGGCGATGCGTTCCGCGGCCGATCAGCTCTTCGAACTCCTCGGCCGCAGGCCGGAGTCCGTGTCGGCGGTCAGACCCGTCGACGAAGGCTGGGAAGCGGACGTCGAGGTGCTGGAGTTGGAGCGGGTGCCCGAGACCACCAGCGTGATGGCCACCTATCACGTGAAGCTCGACGAGGAGGGCGACCTGGTGGCGTACGAACGCACCCGCCGTTACACGCGGGGGCAGATCGACCGGCGCTTCTGAGACGACGAGGCGATGAAGGGAGGCGCCATGACCGTGGTGCCGCAGGGTGGCGGCAACATCTCCAGGGGCGGTACGGGAAGCCTCTACGACGTCCTGGAGCTCATCCTGGACCGAGGGCTCGTCATCGACGTCTTCGTCCGCGTGTCGCTGGTGGGCATCGAGATCCTGAAAATCGACGCCCGCATCGTCGTGGCCAGCGTCGACACGTACCTGCGTTTCGCCGAGGCGTGCAACCGCCTCGACCTGGAGTCCGGCCGCAAACAGCCCGCCCAGCTCACGGACATCGTGGGCGAGATCACCGAGGGCGGCGCGAAGGGCAAGTCCAAGGGCGCGCTCTCCGGTGCCGTGGAAGCCGTCACCGGAGCCCTGAAGGGCGACGACCAGGACGAGGAGGACGAGTACGAGGAGGAGCCGGAAGAGGAGGAGGAAGCGGAGTACGAGGAGGAGCCCCGACCACAGCGCAGGAGCACCAGGCGGGCCTCCCGGCGGGAGAGGGAATGACCATGGCCGTCTACGTCTACTCCATCACCTCGAAGGACCACCCGGTGCGGCTGGAGGGCCTCAAGCCCGTCGGCGGGTCGGCCGAGCCGTTGCGGACGGTGACGAACGGCGACCTCTGCGCCGTCGTGAGCGAGGCCCCTCCCGACCTGCGCCCCCGGCGCAGGGACGTGCTCGCCCACCAGGAGGTCCAGGAACGGCTGATGGCCGACGGCGCGGTGCTGCCGCTGCGGTTCGGCTTCACGGCACCCGACGAGGACGCCGTGCGCGGCGTGCTGGAGGACCGCGCGGAGGAGTTCCGGGAACAGCTGAAGAACCTGGAGGGCTGCGCCGAGTACCACCTGAAGGTCTCGTGGGACGAGGACTCCCTGCTGCGCCGGATCCTCGACGAGAACGACGAGGCACGGCGCCTGAACGAGGAGATCCGGGGTGGCGCCGGCTCCCCCGACATGCCGCTGATGCTGGGCGAGCTGATCTCCAACGAGGTGCAGGCCCGCCAGCAGGCGCTCGGCGCGGGCATCGTCGAGGCGCTGCGCCCCTTCGTCCGCGACGACGTGGCCACCGCGGCCGGCGGACAGGACTTCCTCAGCGTCTCCTTCCTCGTGGACGACAGCAAGGAGGAGATGTTCCTCGCCACCCAGCTGAGCCTGGCCAACCAGGTGGGCGAGGAGTGCGACTTCCGGCTGCTCGGACCGCTGCCGCCCTACAGCTTCGTGTGACGGGGCGAGGAGGCCTCATGGGACTGTTCACACAGATCGTCACCCTCCCCCTGGCGCCGGTGCGCGGGGTCGGCTGGGTCGTCGAGCGTGTACTGGAGGCCGCCGAGCAGGAGTACTACGACCCCGAGCCCGTGGAACGCGAACTCGCCGCCCTGGAGAAGGAACTCCTCGCCGGCCGGATCGACGAGGAGACCTTCGGGGAGCGCGAGGAGGTACTGCTCGACCGCCTCGAGGAGATCGCGGCCTTCCGGCGCGGTGAGGCCGCGCCCTGAGACGAGGTGACGCTGTGACGGATTCCCCGGCCGGCCGGCTCGGTTCGTACCCCACGAGGGCCGCTCCCCAGCCGTCCGCCTACGGGCAGGGGTCCTCGGCCAACCTGGCGGACATCCTGGAACGCGTCCTGGACAAGGGCATCGTCATCGCCGGCGACATCCAGATCAACCTGCTCGACATCGAACTGCTCACCATCAAGCTGCGTCTGCTGGTGGCCTCCGTCGACAAGGCCAAGGAGATGGGCATCGACTGGTGGGAGCACGACCCGTCGCTCTCCTCGCGTGCCCACGGCGAGAGTTCGCTCGCCGCGGAGAACCGGCGGCTGCGCGAGGAGGTCGAGGCGCTGAGGGAAGGGCGCGAGCTGTCGGAGGCACGGGAGCTGACGGACACCCCGAGCGGCAGCGTGGCCTCCCGCCACCGCACGCGCTCCTCCTCGGCGACGCACGGCCGCCGCGGCGGCACCAGGGCGGACGACGATGGATGACCGGGTCAGCTACGCATACGCCGTGCTCCGTGACGGGGGCGTGCCGGCGGGCGCGATGGAGGCGCTGACGGGCGTCGCGGCCGCCCCCGTACGGCTGGTGACGTCCGGTCCACTGGCCGTCGCCGTCAGCCCGGTGCCCGCCGCGGACTTCCACGAGGACGCCCTGCGGCGGCACCTGGAGGACCTGGACTGGCTGGAGGCCGTCGCCCGCGCCCACCACACCGTCATCGAGGCGCTCTCGGCGCACACCACCGTGCTGCCGCTGCGGCTCGCCACGGTCTACCTCGACGACGAACGCGTCCGCCAGGTGCTGCGGGACGACGACGCGGCGTTCACGGACGTCCTGGAGCGGCTGACCGGCCACCTCGAATGGGGCGTCAAGGTCTACGTGGACGCCCCGGCGGCGGCCGCCGGGCCCGCCGGCGCCGCCGACGACCTCAGCCCGGGCCGCGCCTACCTGAGGGCCCGCCACGCCCAGCGGCACTCCCGCGACGAGGCCTACCGTGCGGCGGAGGAAGCCGCCGCACGCGTCGTGGCGATCGGCCGCGAACTGGCCGCGGGGCACGCCCGGCACCGTGTGCAGCAGGGCCGGCTCGCCGCCGGCGCGGGGGAGAACGTGCTCAACGACGCCTTCCTCGTCGCGCACGCACGGGCCGAGGCCTTCCGCAGCCGCGCCCTCGCCGCCGGCGAAGGACTGCCCGGGGTGCGGGTCGACGTCACCGGCCCCTGGGCCCCGTACTCCTTCGCCGCCCTCCCCGGCACCCCGGGGCCCGCGGCGGATCAGGTGGATCAGGCGGACGACGCCGACCCGGCGGACGCGGCGCCATGACCGCGGCCGGCCGGGCCCCCGAACCGCTGGCGCAACGTCAGGTGGCCCTCGTCGACCTGCTCGACCGCCTCCTCAGCGGCGGAGTGGTCCTCACCGGCGACGTGGTGCTGTCCATCGCCGACATCGACCTCGTCCGCATCTCCCTGCGCGCGCTCATCGTCTCCATCAGCGAACGCAACCCCTCGCCGTGGGCCCCGGGGCCGGGCCCGTGACACCCCCGGCACGCCCCGGGGACGACCTTCCCCCGGACCGCCTCGGCGAGGTCGCGGACGCCGCCGCCCGCGCCTTCCGCCTGCTGCCCGCCGTCCCCCGCGACACCCCCTCGGCCCGTCCCGCGCGCCGGATCAGCACCGACCCGGACACCGTCGAACGCGACCTGATGAAGCTGGTCCTGACCCTTGTCGAGCTGCTGCGTCAGCTCATGGAGCGGCAGGCGCTGCACCGCGTCGACGCGGGCGACCTCACCGAGGACGAGGAGGAACGCCTCGGCGCCACCCTGATGATCCTCCACGACCGCATGACGGGCCTCTGCGCGCAGTACGGCCTGTCCATGTCCGACCTCAACCTCGACCTCGGCCCGCTGGGCACGCTCCTCCCGCCCGACTGAGCGGGCCCGCGGGGTCAGGGCGTGGGGGTCAGGGCGTGGGGATGCCGCCCGGCCGGGAGGGGCGGCCGAAGCGGACGGGGACGCCCGGCGAGTACAGGACGCTCACCGGCGGCCCCACCGGGGCGGGGAGTCCGGCGGCCGTGACCAGGGTCTCGTCGCATTCGAGGAGCTCGGCGCGGTGGAGGGGCCAGCGGGGGTGCGAGTTCGGCAGGTAGACCGGCCGCTCGAAGAAGGTGTTGTGCAGCCCCCAGCGCGCCGTGAGGAAGTGCTCCAGTTCGGTGGGCTCCGCGACGGGCTCGCCGACCCGGACGCCGATGCGGGAGTGCGCCCCGCGCGGGCCCGGCCAGCGGCGGGTGCTGGTGTACGTGAGGGTGTCGCCGTCTCGGCGGACGGCCATGCGCGACCACAGGTACGGCAGGCGGAACGCGGCGCGCGCGACCGCCACGGGTATCAGCCGGGAGGCGTCGAGCGAGCGGAAGACGACACCGCGCCGCCCGTGGGCGTCGACGGAGTACAGCCGTACGTTCGTCTCAGGGAAGGTCCCCAGGTAGGGGACACCGGGGAGGCGGAACCAGCCGACGCGGTGCATGCGGAAGGCGACGAGCCCCACGTAGGTGACGCCGTCGAGGGTGTCGGGAACGGTGCCCGCCGGCAGCAGCGGCGCGATGGCCGCCGGGTCGGCCGCCCAGTGGAGGAAGGCCAGGTCCAGCCACGACTGGGTGAGCAGCGGGGCGGTGCCGACGTCGGGCGGATCCGCCGTGATCGGTTCCGGGGTGGTCTGCGGGGGCGGCACCCGCCCAGCATCGCAGACGGGTCCGGGGCGCGGGTGACCGCGGGGGCCGCGCCGCAAGGGTCTCGACGCGTGTGACAACGAGGACGCGTTCCTTCCCGTCGCCGGCCGGTACGTGACGCACCGTCAAATGCCTGTGAGGCATGAGCCGAAGGCGTCCGGGCCGCCTCCCCGTGCGGCCAGCCGCTCGCCCCCGTACTGCGACACCGCTCCCGGCCGACCGCTCCTCGACGGGCACCGCGCAGTCCGTGCGCCGCGGGCCGCCCGGCCCCCCCGCCCCCGCCGGTACGGGCCCCGGAGGGGCGCCGGGCCACTCCTGTGACACGTGGGGTTCAGGAGGTCACGGCGGGGTACACCATGGAGGCGGGTCCCGGGGCCCCGCATCCGTTGGGGACGGACAGGGGGCCCTTCCCCATACCGGTGACGCTGCGGAGCAGCCCTTCGGCGTGGGGAGCGATGGAGATGACGCACTGGTACGCCACCTCGTCACCTGCCGCTCGTACCGAGCTGTACGTGTACGTGTGCGAGCTGGAGCACCGGGCCGTGGCCGTCGCCGTCGCGCGACGCAGCGCACGCACCGTGCTGACCGGCTGGTCCGTGCCGGAGGACGCGGTCCACGACGCCGTCCTGGTCGTGTCGGAACTGGTCACCAACGCCGTCGAGCACGCGCTGCCACCGGTCGCCCTGCGCCTGCGGCTGCGCCGCGGCGAGGTGGACGGCACGGCGATCATCCGCGTCGAGGTCTCGGACGGCGGACCCGCGCCGCGGCACGGCGCCTGGGCCGCCAGCTGCGGCCCGGGCGAGCACGGCCGCGGGGCCGCCATCGTCGACGGCCTCGGCATCGGTTCCGGCATCGGTTCCGGCTTCGGCGCGCGCAGCCGCGGCAGCGCCCGCTGGGCCGAGCTGCCGGCCGCCTGACCTGGTCGTACGCCCCCCCCCGGGCCGGTCATCCCTGCCGCCGGATATCCGTGAATGAATTTGCTTACGCGAATTTTGTCCGGAAGAAAACGAAATACCCTTATGTTGAGATCGCCCAGAGGCAGGGCTGTCGTGGTCGCACCCGGCCCGGGTGCGGGAAGGGAGGCACCCGTATGCAATTCGGGTCCCGTCTCTCGGCGATGCAGGATCCCGTCGGATCGGGTTGCAGGGTCTTCCTCGCCGGGATGCTCGCGATCGTCGCGGCCGTGCCCGTCGCCGACGCCTTCCTGCCGGAGGACATCCACCTCGCCCACGTGCTCGTCATCCCCGTGGCCCTGGCCTCCGCCTTCGCAGGAGCCGTACGCGGTGCCATGACCGGTCTCGCGGCCGTCCTGGCGCTCATCGCGGCCGGGGCGGAACGGCACACCCTGTCCACGGAGAACGTCCTCGTCCAGCTCGGCTCGCTCGTACTGCTCTCCGTGCTGCTCGTCCTCATCAGCGCCCTGCGCGAGCGCCGCAGACACGAACTCGCGGAGTTGCGCGAGGTGTCGCAGGCGACCCAGGGCGTGCTGCTGCGGCCGCTGCCCAGACACGCCGGCCCGGTGACCATCGCCTCGGCCTACCGCAGCGCCGGCGACGGCGACCGCATCGGGGGCGACCTCTACGCCGTCGCCCGCACGGCGCGGGCCACCCGCCTCCTCATCGGCGACGTGCGCGGCAAGGGCCTGGGCTCCATCGGCGACACCGAGACCGTCCTCGGGGCGTTCCGCGCCGCCGCGCACCGGCAGGCACCGCTGGACGAGCTGATGGCGTCGCTGGAGGCCGGCGTCCGCTGGGAACTCACGCAGGAATGGGACGGACCCGAGGAGAACGACATCGGGGAGCGCTTCGTCACCGCGGCCGTCGTCGAGATCCCGGACGACGAGCCCTACGTGCGGGTGGTCAGCTGCGGTCACCTGCCGCCGCTGCTCCTCCACGACGGCACCGTCTCCACCCTCGACGTCCCGGAACCGGCGCCGCCGCTCGGCCTCGGGGGACTGACCGGGAGCAGCTACGCCCCCACCACCTTCCCCTTCGCCCCCGGCGACCGCCTGCTGCTCTACACCGACGGCGTGACCGAGGCCCGCAACGACGCGGGGGAGTTCTACCCGCTCATGAGTCGGGTCGCGGAGTGGGGCGACCGGCGCCCCGACCAGCTCGTACGGAAGATGACCGACGACCTGCTGGCCCACGTGGCCGCCCCGCTGCAGGACGACATGGCCGTGGTCGCGATCGTGCGCGACACCCTGGGAGGACCGCCACCGCATGCACGGGCCCACACCGCGGCCGACACGGCCGCCGACGCCGATGCGCCGGGCGTTCGACCGGCCGGCCGCGGACTATGACGACGACCACCAAGACGCCGTCGCCGCGACCCTGATCCACCTCGCGGCCCCCTCGCCCGCGGACCGGCGGGTGCCCGACGTGGCCTGCGGCACCGGCGCGGTGGCCCTCGCGCTCGCCCGCACCCGCTCGCCCGCGGACCCCGCGGTCCTCGCGGTCGACGTCTCCGCCGGCATGGTCGCCGCTGGACGTGCCCGCGCCCGGCGTGCGGCACCCTCCGGGGCGATCGACTGGCGCGTGGCGGACGCCGTACCGCTGCCCTGCGCCGACGGTGGGCTCGACCTGATCCTCTGCGCGTCGTCCCTGCACTTCCTCGTCGCGCGGGCCCTCGCCGACCGGCGCCGCGCGCTGCGGCCCGGCGGCCGCGTCGGCTACACCCTCCCCCTAGCCCCCGGCTTCCGTGCCTCCGCCGCCCTCGTCGCCGCCGCGGGCCTCCCGGACCCGCTCGTCCGCATCACCCGCGTCGGCGACCGCCGCATCGCCCTGACCCTCGCCCACACCCCGGCCTGACCCGCCCGCGATACTTGGTGCCGACTTGGTGCCGTCGACCGATGGGGGAGGCGCCGTGCAGGCCTACTGGGATCCGCTCCCCACCGCCCGGCGCCTGTTGGCCCTTGCGGAACCGGGCCGGGAGGTCTTCTGCGGCGACTGGGCCGACCGCAACTGGCGCAACGTCCCCGGCCCGTTCTACGGTGCGGCCACCGACTCGATGGCGACCGGCAGGCTCGACGCCCCGCGCCACATCGCGTACGACGACGACCTGGGTGGCGGCTTCGGTGCGGAGTTCGTGTTCCGCCAGCCGGTGAACGAGGCCGAGACGGAGGCCCTCGTCGCGGCCGCCCGCTTGGAGCTGTACAGCGGATACGGCTGGGACGGCGACGACCACTGGACGCCCCAGCTCGTCCGCGCGTGGTGGCGCGACCGGGGCCGCGTCCGCGAGTGGGCGGTGGCCATCGCGGCGGACTGGGGCGCCGCCGCGCATCCGGGCTGGGGTCACAACGCCGCGGAGACCTACCGGGGGCACTACCAGGACGCCGCCCGCGGGCACCGCGACTTCGTCGCGTACCTCGACGACGGTCTCGAAGCCTATCTGCGCGGCTACGTCCTCTGGCTCGACCACCGACGCCCCCGCCGTTGCGGGGAGACCCTGCCGCAGCTGTGACGGTGACGCCGGTGACGGTCACCCGGGTGCGCGGGAGGGCGGTGGTCCGGGAGGCGGAGCCGGACCACCGTCCGCGGGGCGGGGGTCAGTTGGGGGAGGGGGAACCGGTCGCCATGGGGTCGGGGCCCGGGGCGGGCATCCCCGCCGGGGTGCCGAGACCGAGTGCGGTCGGGGCGTCGGGCAGCCCGGCACCGACGCGGAGCGGCTCGGTGACGGGCAGCGGGCGACAGGCGGCGCGGATCAAGGTCGTCAGCTGGTCGGCGCGGTTCGCGCCGCCCGGGTACGGCGTGGCGCGCAGGTGCTCGTGGTGTGCGAGCAGCAGTGCGGCCAGACCGGTGAGGTGGGCCGCCGCGATGGCGGTGCCCTCGGCGACCGCGTAGCCGACGCCGGGTGCCGTGGTGACGACCGCCGCGCCGGGCGCGGTGAGGTCCACGCCGGGCCCGGTGGGGGTGAAGGGCGCCGGGTAGGGGCCGGGCCACGGTGGCTGGGTGGCCGCCGCCGGGCTGTCCGGCGGATAGGTGCCGGTGTGCGCCAGGGCGCCGGCGGCCAGTACGGTCGGCAGCGCGGCGAGCGGGCTGAGCGCGCCCCCGGTGTCGCCCGCCGGGGCGATCACGGCGATGCCGGCCGCGTGCGCGTCCATCAGCTTCCACGCCGCCAGTTGCGAGGGCTGCTCATAGGTGACGTTGATCTGCGCGACGTCGATGTCGTGGGCGATGCAGTGGTCCACCGCGCGCAGCAGATCGGCGACACGGCCACCGGGGAAGAGCTTGAGCGCGTGCACCGTGGCGTCCGCGGCGATGCCGGTGACCCCGGTCCGGTTGTCCGCGGCGGCGACGACGCCGGCGCAGCGCGTGCCGTGACCCGTCGCGTCCGTCCGCCAGCCCGCGTCGTCGGCCGCGGGGGTGAAGTCGGCCCCGGAACGGACGGTGTCCTTCAGGTCCGGGTGCGCGGTGTCGACCCCGGAGTCCAGCAGGGCGACGGACACCCCGTGGCCGCGGTAGGTCGGGGGGATCTCGTTCAGGCGCATCGCCTGCCGGCCCCAGCCGGTGAGCGGCCGGTCCGGGAAGCCCTCGAAGGTCTCCGCCAGGGAGCGGACCACCACCTCCACCTCGGCCCCGGTCAGGGTGACGTCGTCCGGGAACGGACGGCCGGTGCGCACCGGCCAGTGGTCGCGCGCCGGACGCACGTACAGGGAGCGCAAGGTCGCGGGGGTGTCGGCCGGGAGCGCGAGCTCCGCCCGGCCGTCGGCGCCGGTGACGGCGTACGCCGTCGAACCGGTGCCGGTCGCCCACACCTGCGCGTCCGCCACACCCTGACCGCGGCTGGTCACCCGCACGGTGACGCGGGACGGTTCCTGGAGGATGACCTCCGTCGCGGGGTCCGGCACCGGCACGGCGGGCCGCGCCGAGGAAGCCGGCGGGTGGACGAGCGGCTGGTCGGCCTCGACCACCAGCTGGGGGTTGGCGGCCAGCGCCCGGGCGCGCTCGTGCAGCATCGTCACCACGGCCACCGGGGGGCACACCGGGTGGGGCTCGGCGATCGCCTCCAGCCCGCGGGAGCGGGGCGAGGGGTGCACCTGGGCGACCACCTCCACCTCCGGGTCCTCCTCGAGCAGCGCGAACAGCGCCGAGGCATCGACGGACGGCACGCCCGCGGTCAGCCAGGGTGCCGGCCGGGGGGCCACCAGGTACCGGCCCCGGCCGCCGTGGCCCGGCCGTCCCGGCTGCCCGGGGTGCGTCCCGGCCATGCCCGGGTACGGCTGAGCGCCGTCCCGCTGCGTTCCGCCCGGTCCGGTGCCCGCTCCGTTCGCCGCGCCGGATTCCGCTCCGGCACCGGGCCTGCGGCCGCCCTTGGCGCCGCCCTGCCCCTTCGCCGTACCGCCGTTGCCCTGCTGCTCACTCATCACGCTTCCGCCTTCACCGATCACCTTGCGCTGGACCACACCGCGCCGCTGCCGCGGCCGGACGCCCCGGCCGGCCGGGGCAGCCCACGAGGGCCGCCGCGGCCGACCGGGAGACCGGTCACATGCCGAGCGGCATCTGACCGACGTGCTGGCTGTAGGGCGACTGCCCGTACGGCGCCTGGCCGTTCTGGAACTGGCCGTACTGCTGCTGGCCGTACTGCTGGCCCTGGGCGATCTGGCAGAGGGCGCTGTGCACGACCGGCGCGATGCGGCGGGCACACTCGGTGAGCACGCTGCTCCACGCGTGCGGCGGGATCTGGCCCTGCGACTGGATGCCCATCATGATCTGCGGGTCGACGCGCACCTGCTCGACCATGGCGTTGACCGCCGTGGCCGCACAGCGCAGCGACAACTCGGTCACCAGCAGCGGCAGTTGCTGCTGGCCCTGCCCCATGCCGGGCTGGCCGAAGTGCTGCTGGCCGTAGCCCTGGGGGCCCATGAACTGCTGGGCGATGCCCTGCTGCCCGTAGCCCTGCTGGCCTGCCCACGGCTGCCACTGCTGCTGGCCGTACTGCTGCTGGGGCTGCTGACCGTACTGCTGCTGCGGCTGCTGACCGTACTGCTGGGGGGTGTAGACCGACATCAAGCTTCTCCTTGAGCTGTGACGGAAAAGGGGGGATGGGACGGCGGCTCCATGGAGGGGGCTCTCAGAACAGGTCCGCCGCCAAGCGCAGCAAACCACCACCGGACAAAAACCGCTTGCCGGGGCATACCGCCACCAGGGGATGCGGGGCGTCCGAGCTGCGCCGACCCCCTCGGGGGCGCGTCACCCGGACGGCCCACGGCGGGGGAGCGCCGGGGCCCGGTCCGTTCCCGCTGTGCGGCTGTGGGGCGGATCGGCGCCGTCCACGAGTCACCTGTTCCTGTCGGCCGGCTCGTCGAACGGGGCGCGGCGGCGCTTTCGAACCGGCGGCGCTTGCGAACCGACGGTCCTCGAACCTGCGGTCCTCGAACCTGCGGCGCTCGAACCGGCGGTCCGGGAACGGATGCTCGACGACGGCGAGGCGCGCGCGGCGACGGGACTCCGCGTGGTGGCCGTGGCCGAGGTGAGCGGCGAGCCCCGCCTGAACCGGCGCCCCGTCCACGGCACTTGCCGCGCGGTCCGGCCGGGTGGGCCACGCACGAGGGGCGGGGTCCCCGGCCGCCTTACGCGGCCGGGGACCCCGCCCCTCGTGCTGTGGTGACGCCGTCAGGTCACCATCGGTACCAGCGGCGCCGTCCGCCGCCCTCGGCGGCCCGGAACACGAAGCCGAGCAGCCACACGACCAGCACGATCAGCGCGATCCACCACAGGGCCTTGAGCGCGAAACCCGCCCCGAAGAGGATCAGGGCCAGCAGCAGGACAACCAGCAAGGGAACCATGTCGTCAACCTCCTGACCCCGCGTGTGCCCCGACCCGCCGCCACCATGCGCGCCCTTTTCCGGCACGTGGCGGCACGGGAGGCGCGGGAGGTGCGGAGGACCGGGGGCTCCGCCCGCCTCGGTCGCAACGCGGCGGCGGGCAGGGGAGGATGGGGCGGGACAGCACGACCGAGACGGAGGAGGACCCCGTGCCACTGGTGGGCGAGTACGAACCGAGTCCGCAGACCTGGGTGCGCGAGCAGGTCGAGCGGTACGAGAGCTCCGGGGGTACCGAGGGGACGACGATGCGGGAGCTGCCCGTGGTCATCCTGACGACCCGTGGCGCGAAGAGCGGGAAGATCCGCAAGACCCCCCTCATGCGGGTGGAGCACGACGGACGGTACGCCGTGGTCGCCTCCCTGGGCGGCGCCCCCAAGAACCCCGTCTGGTACCACAACGTGCTCGCCGACCCCAGGGTGGAGCTCCAGGACGGCCCGGTGCGAGGGGACATGACGGCGCGTGAGGTGAGCGGCGCGGAGAAGTCCCTGTGGTGGGACCGCGCCGTCGAGGCGTTCCCCGACTACGCGGACTACCAGAAGAAGACCGACCGCGAGATCCCGGTCTTCGTCCTGGAACCGGCCGGCCGCCCGCACTGAGCGCCGGGCGGGCCTCGCTGACCGGCCGTGCCCGGCGCGCATGAACGGCGCCATCGCGGTCAGGCGTGTGGTGCGGGTGCCGGACCGCGTCTCCCCCGTCGCGGTCCGGCACCCCGCCGACCGGTCAGGGCGCCGGGGCCCGCAACTCGACGTCGTCGGGGCCGAGCGGCCGGCCGTCGGCGTCGCGCATCTCCAGCGGGGCCACCGGCCGGCCGGTCGCCCGGTCCACGACGGTGGTGCGCTCCTCGCCGGGCTCGAAGAGGTTGGTCTCGCCCCACTGGCGCAGGGCGAGCAGCACGAGGCGCAGGCCCTTGCCCTCCTCGGTGAGTTCGTACTCCCGGTAGGGGCTCCCGTCCGCGGCGGGCACCGTGCGCAGCACCCCGTGCTCCACCAGCTTGCCGAGGCGGCTGCTCAGGATGTTCTTGGCGCAGCCGAGGCCGCGGTGGAAGTCGTTGAACCTGCGCACCCCATTGAGCGCGTCCCTGACGATCAGCAGCGACCACCAGTCGCCCACGACGCCCAGGGTCCGTGCGACAGGGCACGGTCCGTCACTGAAGTCCTTCTTCTGCATCGCCCGCCTCTCCCGGTTTCGACATTAAACCGGCGGGCCGGGGCGGGGCAACCGGCCCACCGGCCCACCGGCCGGCGGGGCCTACTCGGGCCGTGCCGGGACGTAGAAGCCGGTCGTGGCGGTGACCGCCGCGGCCACCGTGTCCTCGCCGGCGCCCGATGCGGCGTACGCCGTGCCCCAGGCCCGGCTGCTGCGGGTCATGAACTCCCGTGCCTCGTCGGAGAACTGCCACTCCTCGGCCTTCTCGGGCCCGACGGCGGCACCGGCCAGGTACAGGCCGAGGCCCAGCAGTCCCAGGTCCCAGCCGACGCCGACCGCGCCGGGCCCGAACTGGTCCCACATGCCGGGCGGCGCGACGGCGACGTGCTCCAGTTCCAGGAGCGTCCGCTCCTCGTCGCGCGCGGTCAGCCGTACCTCCACCTCGCTGAAGCCGGGCGCCCCGCCCATGGCCCAGCTGACGCGGAGCAGCTTCGGGGGCTCGCAGCGCAGGACCTCACCTCCGGCGTTGCCCTGCAACTGGTAACGGCCGCCGAGCCGCAGCTCCCCGGTGACCGGCAGGAACCAGCGCCCGATCCGCTCCGCGGTGGTGCAGGCGTCCCACACGTCCTCCACGGGCGCGTCGTAGGTGCGGCTCAGGAGCACGGTGCGCGCCTCCTCGCCGGAGACCTCCCGGCTGCCGGTCGCGCGGTGGATGGCGTTGATCTCGTCCACGATGTTCATGCGGTGTCTTCCCGTTCCCCTCCGGGGTCCCGGGCCTGTCCCGTCCCCGGCTGCCGCTGTTCCTGTGCCAGGCGCCGTTCCCGGCGCCCCCGGGCGAGCTCGGTGCCGAGCGCGTCCAGCCGCTGCTCCCAGAAGCCGCGGAAGCGCTCCAGCCACGCGTCGACCTCGCGCAGCGGCGCGGCCTGGACGGCGTAGAGCCTGCGGGTGCCCTCCGCCCGCACCACGGCGAAGCCGTTCTCCCGCAGGACCCTCAGGTGCTGGGACACCGCGGGCTGCGAGATGCCGAATTCCCCTCTGATGACCTCGGTGATCGCGCCGGACGGCTGCTCCCCCGAGGCGAGGAGCTCCAGGATGCGGCGCCGCACCGGATCCCCGAGTACGTCGAATGCGTGCACGTCCGTCACTATGTCAGCAGCGGCTTATATAAGCAAGGACGTGGTAAAGCGCCGCCGGCCCCCTCCCTGCAGAGATGCCCGCGCGTTTCCATGTAGGCCCCCTGAGCAGCGACTTCGTGCTCCGGGGCCACGTCTCACCCCAAGGGAGGAGGGATGAACCGGGCATAGGGGTGGCTTCGGGGATGTTCTCTCACGCGGGCCCCAGGGTCCACGGCGTAGGACTGAAGAGGTCCGGCCTGCACGGGCCGCGTTCCCGAAGGAGTGATGACCATGCGCCGCATCCGCGTCCAGCGACCGAAGAAGCCGGCGCCGTCGCGCCCTCCGATCGACCTGCGGACACCGTCCGGAAAGCCCCTCCCGTATTGACGACCGTCCCGACGCACACCGCGCACGTTCCAGAAAGGGCCGCCCGAGATGAGCGACACCTCCCACCGGCCCGGCCTTACCGCCCCGGCCTTCCGCCCGGTCTTCGCCTACGCGGCCAGGGGGCTGCGCCAGCTCGCCGAGGGCTTCCGCCGCGCGGTCCTGGCCTGGTGACGGCGTGGGCGGCTCCCGGCGACCGGCCGGCGAGCCGCCGCCGGGACCCCGCAAGACCCCGGGCGGTCGCCGCCGGTCCTCCCGGCGGCGGCCGCCCCCGTCCGCCAGCGGCTTCGCCGCGTCCCCCGGACGGCCCACGCGGAGCGCTGTTGCGCGTCGGCGCCGACCGGGTGACCCTTGACGTGATTCGGGTGCACCGGGACGCGAGGTGGGCCATATGGTCGAGCCGGCGGTGACGATCCAGCAGGACGGCGACGGTTATGTGGTCAGCTGTCCCGGGACCGACGCGGTCGGGCGCGGGCCGACGGAGACCCAGGCCTGGACCGTTTTCTGGGCCGCCCTGCACGCCGACTGGAAACCCCCGCAGGACCTGAAGGCGGGTCCCGGCGAGGACCCCGTACGGGGTCTGCGGGTCCTGCGGCTCTTCCTCTGAGCCGGTCGCCCGCCCCGACGGCCGGGGTCACGGCGTCCGGCCCGACCACAGCGGTTCCACACGCTCCCACTCCCGTTCCCACGTCCGCAGCCGCGCGCGCAGCGCGAGGGCGGCCACGCAGTGGTGGACGCCCCACGCCACCGCGGACCACAGCAGCAGACTCGTGACGCCCAGTACCAGGCCCGCCCCCCGGGCCGCGGCCGTGCTGCGGGGCTCCGGCGCCGGCGAGCCGCGGTCGTCCACCCAGATCCGTATCCGGTCGCCCGCCTCGACGGGCCGCCCCACCGGGACCCGACCGGAGTGCGCGCGGCCGCGCGGGTACTCCCAGCCGGCGCGGGCCGGCGGTACGGAGCGCATGCCGTGCTCGTGGAAGACCGGCCCCGTCGCCTCCAGGGCGATGCCCGCCACCAGGTGCCGGTGGCCCCGCTCGGCCAGCGCCTGCGCGCGCTCCGCCCGGTGCACGGCGAAGCCCAGACCGGCCGAGACGAGCACGGCCAGCGCCATCAGCACGGAGGCGGCCAGCCGCGGAAGGGTGTGCGCGCAGGGGCGGCACCGGGACGGCAGCACGGCGGGACAGACGCAGTGCGACATGGGACCCCCCTCGGACGAGGCGCGCGGCCCGGCCACGACCGGACTGCGGACATGCTGCACCCACCGGGCGGTCGCGCGCCGGGAATTGGCCCTCGTCCCCGGCTAGTCGGCGACCGCGGGCGACGCCGTCCGCGGGCCCGGCACCCGTTGCGCGCGGCCCGCCGCCGGCGTCGGCCGGGACAGCACCACCACCCCCCGCCCCGCGGCCAGCGCCCCCGCCAGCGCCACCGCCAGGCCCACCGAGCCCCCCCGGAAGCCCTCACCGAGCAGCAGGACACCGACGCACCCCGCCACCAGGGGGTTCGCCAGCGTGACCGTCGCCAGCGCGACGCCCAGCCCGCCGCGGTACGCCTCCTGCGACCACACCATCCCCGCGATCGCCAGGACGCCGGTGCAGTCGCCCGCGACCAGCAGCATCGGGTCGGCGACGGCGGCCCCGAGCCCCTGGGCGGCCAGGCGCACCGCGAGGCCCTGGGTCAGGCACGAGGCGATCCCGAACGCCGCGCCCGCCGCCGCCGCGAAGCGCCGTGCGCGCGGCACCGAGCGGTCGGCCCCCCAGGGCAGCCGGGTCAGTGCCAGGGCCGCGGCCGCGGTGATCGCGGCCAGCAGGACCAACTCAGCGCCGCCCAGCGCCCGTTCCGTACCGGGTGGGCCGTGGAGAGCAGCAGCGCCACCAGCCCCAGGACGGTCAGCGCCGCCCCGCGCCACTCCCGCGGCCGCACCCGGCGCCGCCCGACGGCCGCGTGCAGCGGCAGTGCCAGGACGAGGGTCAGCGCGCCGAGCGCCTGCACCACGGTCAGCGACCCGTACCGCAGGGCGACCGCGTGCAGCCCCGCCCCGGCGGCCTGGAGGACCAGCGCCAGCGTCCACAGCCGGCCCGTCGGCCTCTTCCCGGCGGCGGTGCGCTCCTGGGTGACGGCCGCCGTCGCGTAGCAGACCGCCGACAGCAGGGCCGCCGCCAGGGACAGCAGGCCGCCGTTCATGCGAGCGCCCTCGGAACGGGCATGGGGCTCCTCCTGGGATGCGGGGACGGTGGCGCGGGCCTCCAGCACATCGCGTGTGCCGTCCCCGGGACATCAGGGTCGACCCCGAGGCGCCCCCCAACCTCGTCGGGGACGTCAGGTGCAGACCGTGCCCGGCGGGGGCAACCGCCCGCCGGTCAGGTAGCGGTCGACGGCGTCGTCGACGCATCCGACCGACCTGAGGTAGGCGGTGTGGCCGTCGCCGTCGTAGGTGAGCAGCCGGCCCGAGGAGAGCAGACGGGCCAGGGCCCGGGCCTCGGAGTAGGGGGTCGCCGGGTCGCGCGTGGTGCCGAGGACCAGGATCGGCGCCGCCCCGTGCGCGGTGACGGGACCTGCCGGCTGGTCCGCGGGGACCGGCCAGTGGGTACAGGTCGACAACTGCTCGGCGAAGTACCTGCCGAAGCGGGGCGAGACGCGCACGAATCCGGGGAGTGCGGCCCGCGCCTGCGCGGGAGTGGCGCGCGGCCCCAGGCTGCCGCTGAGGCAGGTGATCGCGAGGTACGCGTCACCGCTGAAGCCGGAGTCCTCGAAGGCCCCGCTGAGTTCCTGCACGGCAGTGGTGCCACCGGTGCGCACCTCGCGGAGCGCGGTGCGCAGCTTCTCCCACGCGGGTGCCATGAGTCCGGTGGTGACCGCGTTGACGAGGGTGTCGCCGTCGACGACGACGTCCTTGCCCTGCCGCAACGGCGCGCGGTCGAGGCCCTCCACCAGCGCGTCCAGCGCGCGGCCCGCCTCGGCGGCCGAGTGGCCCACGGGGCAGGCCGGTCGGGCGGCGCAGTCGGCGACGAAGGAGTCCCAGGCGATCTGGTAGCCCCGGGCCTGGCCCAGCAGGCTGTGGACGCCGTCGAGCGTGGGGTCGACGGCGCCGTCGAGCACCATGTGCCCGACGTGCGACGGGTAGAGGCCGGCGTAGCTCGCACCGAGGTAGGAGCCGTAGGAGAAGCCGAGGTAGTGCAACCGCTCGTCGTCGAGGAGGACCCGCAGGAGTTCCATGTCGCGGGCCGAGTCGAGCGTGCCGACGTGGGGGAGCAGCGGCCCGGCGCCGCGTTCGCACGCGTCGGCGGTCTCCCGGGCCGACGCGTCGGCCGCCGCGAAGTCCGGTTCCGCCGCGCCGGCTCCGGCGGCGTCCGGACCGGCCGTGCGCGCCGCGCCCCGCACGCCGGGAAGGGCGCCGGCCGTGCCGGTGGCGCATCGGACCGGGGTGCTGGAGCCGACCCCGCGCGGGTCGACGGCGACCAGGTCGTAGGCGGCCCGTACGGCCGGTGAGAAGGACCCGGCGTACGACCACAGCGAGGTGATCGCGGGTTCCCCGGGGCCGCCCGGGTTGAACAGCAGCGAGCCGATGCGCGGGCCGGTCCCGGTCGCCTTCCTGCGGGTCGCCGCCAGACGGATGTCGCCCGCCTGCGGGTGGGCGTAGTCCAACGGGGCCCGCAGGGTGGTGCACTGGAACGACGGCTGCTCCGGGCAGGGCCTCCAGTCGAGCTCCTGCCGGTAGTAGCCGGTCAGCCCGGGGGGAACGGCCGCGGTGGTGCCGGTGCCCGTGGGCCCCGCCGGGCCGTGGCCCGCGCGGCGCCCCGGCGGGTCCGCCGCGCAGGCGGTCACCAGGAGTGCGCAGGTCCAGAGCACGGCGAGCGCCGCGTGGTGGCGCCCGCGCCGGGGTCCGCGGGATATGGGGCCGGTGGTCCGGGCTTCCGTCATCGCCACGTCTCTCCTTCACCTGCCGGGGCGTGATCAGTGCACCACGCACCGTGTCCGGCGGGAGCGTTCGCCTGGGCCGGTGGAGTGAACGGCGCCGCGCCCGCCGGCCGGCCGCCGGGCCGCGTCCGTGCGGCCGACAGGCGGTGGACGGCAGCCCGCCCCGGGCCCGTGTGCGGGCCCGGGGCGGAGTGCCGTGCGGAGGGGTGCGGGGCGTCAGGCCTCGCCGCCCTGGGTGCGACGGCGGCGCAGCAGGAACACCCCGCCCGCCGCCGCGGCGGCCAGGAGGGAGGCGCCGACGAGGCTCTCGGCGGTGTTCATGCCGGTCGAGCCGCCGCCGAAGCCGGTGTCGGGAGCGCCGTAGTCGTTGTCGTTGTCGTTGCCGTTGCCGTTGTTGTTGTCACGGTCGTTGTCGCGGTCGTTGTCACGGCCGCCGTGGCCGTAGTGGCGCTTGTGGCACTTGCGGTCCCGGTCCCCGTGGCCGCCGCGGTCGCCGTACCCGCCGCGGCCGTTGTCGTCGCCGTTGTCGTCACCGCGGCCTCCGTGGCCGCCCCGGCCGTGCCCGCCCCATGAGCACTTGTCGTGCCCGTGGCCGCGGCCGTAGTTGCCGTAGTCGTCCTCGTAGTCGTCGCCGTACTCGTCGTCGTTGTCGTCGCCGTTGTCGTAGTTGTCGTTGTCGTTGTTGTGGTTGCTGTTGCTGTTGTTGTTGTTGGTGTTGTTGTTCGTGTTCGTGTTGGTGCCGCCGTCGCGGTCGCCGCTGGTGCTGGTCGTGCCGGGAACGGTGAGGGTGCCGACGCTGCCCTGGTCGGCCTTCGGGCCGATCATGCAGCTGACGGTGATCGTGTAGGTGTTCGCCGGCGCGTCCTCCGGGATCGTGAAGGTGCCGGTGAGCGGGCCGCCCGGGGTGGTCGCGCTCAGGGCGAGCGCGTTGCGCAGCAGGCCGGACGGGAAGGCGTTGGCGTTCACCATCGCGCCGGGCGCCTGGCAAACCTCCGAGCTGGCGGTGACGGTGACGGAGCGTCCGCTCTGGGCGACGTTGACGTCGACCACGGCGAACGCCTGCGAGTTCGGAAGGACGACCGCCGCGGCCGTCATGGTCGCCATCGCCAGGATACGAGCACCACGCATGGAGCTGAACCTCCTTGTGGACGGGGCAGGCGGGATGTGGCCCCCGGCACGACTGCCAGCGCGTCCTCGAGACCTATATGGCGATCATCGGCGGCCGCTCCGCACCCCGAGACCGGCGGAGGTGTACGGCCGAATGGGGTGGGGCCGTGGCGTCATGTGGGGAGTTTCCGCAGGTGAGAGGGGGTGTGGCGACCCGGATAAGAAAAATGTGAAGAGATGTCCAACCGGGTGACGGACGATCAGTTAATCTTGCGTCAGCGGGGCGGCGGAGGATCGCTCCTCCCGGCGCCGAAGCTGCTGACGGGTCGTCAGTGTGCTTCGCCGTGCCCGCTGATGACTCCAGCCTGACATCCGGCCCATCGCTGATGGATCGTCATAAACGGTTCGTTGGCGCGGGATTCACCCGGCCGGCCTCAGAAGCGGATGCGGGCGGCGACGGGCAGGTGGTCGCTCCCGGTCGCGGGCAGGGTCCGTACGTCCGAGACCGTCGCGGAACGTGCCAGGACCTGGTCGATCCGCGCCAGTGGGAACCGCCCCGGCCAGCTGAACGCGAGCCCCGACTCCGGGGCGCGCAGCCGCGAGGTGAGGGGGGCGAGTCCCCGGTCGTCCACCGTGCCGTTGAGGTCCCCCAGCAGGATCACCCGCTCCAGCGGCTCCGCCGCGATCTCGGCGCCGAGGAGGGCGGCGCTCTCGTCCCGCCTGGCGGAGCCGAACCCGCTCGCGCCGAGGCGGAGCGAGGGCAGGTGGACCACGTACACGGCGACGTCCCCATGCGGCGTCCGGGCGGTCGCGCGCAGGCCGCGGTCCCAGTCCTCGCCCAGGTCCGCGGGCCGGATGTCGGTCCTGCGCCCGTCCACCAGGGGATACCTGGACCACAACCCGACCGTGCCGAAGGTGACGTGGTGCGGGTAGGGCCCGTCCAGGACGGCGCGGAACTGCGGCAGGAGGGACGGCGTCAGCTCCTGCACAGCGATCATGTCGCCACCGGCCGACAGGAGTTGACGTGCCGTGCCCCTCGGATCGGCGTTCTCGTCACTGACGTTGTGCTGCACCGCGACGAGGTCGTACGCGGAACCGCCGTGCGGGACCAGCAGCCCCCCGAAGACCACCGACCAGGCGGCGACCGGCACCGGCAGCGCGCACAGGGCGACGCCCGAACGCCGCAGCAGGGCGACGCACAGCAGGACGGGGACGCCCGCGCCCAGCCACGGCAGGAACGTCTCCAGCAGGCTCCCCGGCCGGCCGGGACCGTTCGGCACCGCCCCATGGCACACGATCAGCAGCGCCAGCAGGAGCGCGAGCGCCGCCGGCACCCCGTCCCAGCGGCGGCGGCCGCGCCATCCGCGGCCGTCCGGCACCGTAGCCGCCCGGCCGTGATCCGCCGGTCCGCGTTGCGCCCGCCCATGATCCGTTCGCCCCAGTGATCGCACGCAGCAATGACGCCGGGCCGGGCCGTCCGGTTCCCGCCCCGCGGCCTGACGGGTTCCACGCGCCTGCGTTACGGCGCCTCCCGCGGGTCCTCCACGACCCGGAACTCGGCCGGGCCCAGGGCGAGCACCCCGTCGCTCAGCGGCGTGCAGCGCACCCCGCCCCTGCCCCGAAGCGCGCGCTGCGCCCCCGGGCCGATGACGGCGTCCATCCAGGCGCAGGGCCGGGCGGGGCGCCGCACCGCGAACCGGACCGGCCCCGCCCCGGTGTCCAGTTCCACGGTCGTGCCCACGTACGCGTCGATGTCGACACCGCGGAGCAGCACATTGCGGCGGGTGTGCCGCAGGTCCGTCCCCGGCGCGATGTCCAGCGGGAGGCCCTCGGCCGCCATCATGGTGACGGCCGCGTTGCGGTGGGCCGGCCGCGCGTAGTAGCGGTCGCCCACGAGCCCGAGCCCGCTCCGCACTTCGGCGCTGCGCACCAGCTCCCCGTCCGCCGCCGCCGACGGCCCGTCCGAGGGCCGCCCCATGTACCGGTGCGCGGGCGACACCAGCAGTTGCACGACTTCGACCTGCTGAGACATGCGGCCAGCCTAAGTCGCTGCCCGCGGTGCCGGGCGTGGGCTTCGTCTCAGGCCGCTTCGTCTCAGGCCGTCACAGGTGCCGCCGGTCCCACGCGTCGCGGGACGTCGCCATGGGGCGGCGGAGCGGCACGCCGTCCACGTAGAGGTCGACGTGCTCGTTGTAGAACGCGACCATGCCCGCGACCGGGGCGCACGCCGCGGTGGGGAAGTCGTACGCCCAGGCGATGTCCTCGTGTGTGGCGCCCTCGCCGTCGAACGACCAGTAGCCGCTGGTCGTGCCCTTGTAGGGGCAGCGCGTGACGGTGTCCGAGGGGCGTAGCCGGCTCCAGTCGACGTGGACGCGCTCGACGTAGTACCGGGTGGGCAGGCCCGTCTCGAACAGGGTGACCGCGTGCGGGGCGTCGGCGAGGACGGTGCCCTCGACCTCCACGCGGACGCCGCTGGAGGAGCGCAGGGCGTCCACCCTGGTGTACGGGCTCCGCGGGTGGACGAAGACCTGCTCGTCCTCCTCGTACCAGGCGTCGAGGGCCTCCCAGCGGAAGCGCGCGGTGCCCAGGAGCCGGTCCGGGGCGCCCTCGTCCCACACCCAGGCGGCGCCCTCGCGGACCTCGGTGCCTACGCGCAGCGAATGGCGGCGCGCCGGGCCGGGGCCGAGCCGGCCGGCCCGGCCGTCGTCGGTGAGCTCCGCCCCGGTGAGGTCCTTCAGGGGGATGCTGTACTGCGGGTAGCCGGGCCACTCCCACACGTACAGGGCATGCCGGGTGTCGAGGACGGTACGGCCCCCGAGCTGCGCCCGGATGCGCCGCGGTACGGGTTCCACGTGGCCGACCGGGACGATCAGACCCGGGTGGTTCACGCTCTCGTCCGACATCGGTGATCACCTCGGTCCGTTCACGGGCTTTCCGAACGCCCGGTACGCCCAGCTTCTCCGGCGCCCGCGCGATCGGCCACCCCGGGCCGTGGCCCCGGCGTCGCCGGTGCCCCGGCTCCGCCGCGGGCGGTCAGGCGCCCACGGTGCCGTCGACGCCCTCGCGGAGGAAGTCCGCGTGCCCGTTGTGGCGGCCGTACTCGAGGAGGACGTGGACCATCACCATCCGCAGGGAGACGTCCTCGCCCCAGCGGGGCTGGCGCCCGGTCACCGCCAGGGACGCGGCCGCCTCCTCGATCCGCCGGGAGTTCGCCACCTCGGCCTCCCAGGCCGTGAAGGCCTCGGCCCGGGTGGACGCGCTCGCGTCGTAGGCGGCCTGGAAGTCGATCCTGTCGGACCACACCATGGGCGCGTCGTTGTCCTCGAACACCCGGCGGAACCAGGCGCGTTCCACCTCCGCCATGTGCCGCACGAGCCCGAGCAGCGACAGGGTCGAGGGAGGCATCGACTGCTGCCGGAGTTCCTCGTCCGAGAGCCCCCGGCACTTCATGGCCAGCGTGGCGCGGTGGTAGTCGAGGAACGCCCGGAGCGTCTCGCGCTCCCCGCCCAGCAGCGGCGGGCCCACGCGGTCGTCGTCGGTCACTGGATGCTCACTTCCTCCGTTGCGGATTCCGGGTCAGCCTTTCACCCCTGCCGCCCGGCGGCCCGGGAATTATGCCGGGCCAGGCCGTCTCATGGGCGGCGGCGAGGCCTGACCGGCCAGGTTGCGGACGGCCGGGCGGCGCGGGTCCGTCTCCCGCGCCCTCGTCGGCGCGGTAATATAGCGGGCGTTACAGATCGACGGGTCGGGAGGTCACGATGGCGGGAGGACGGCCGCGCGCCTTCGACGTCGACGAGGTCCTGGACCGGGCGCTCGAGGTGTTCTGGCGCCAGGGCTACGAGGGCACCGGCATTTCGGACCTCACCCGGGCCATGGGCATCAACCCGCCGAGCCTCTACGGCGCCTTCGGCAACAAGGAGGAGCTGTTCAAGCGGGTCCTCGACCACTACGCCGACGGCCCCGCCCGGTACATCCGCGAGGCCTTCGCCGAGCCCGGCGCGCGCCGGGTCGTGGAGCGGCTGCTGCACGGCGCCGCGGACGCCACGACCCGGCCCGACTGCCCCCCTGGCTGCCTCACCGTGCAGGGAGGGCTCGCCGCGTCGCCCGGATCGCAGACCGTGCGCGACGAACTCACCGCACGCCGGGCCGCCGGCGAGACGGCGCTCCGTCTGCGGCTGGACAAGGCGAAGGCCGACGGAGAGCTGCCCTCCGAGGCCGATCCGGCCGATCTGGCGCGCTACTTCATCACCGTGTACCAGGGCCTCGCCGTTCAGGCCGCGGGCGGTGCGACCCGCGAGGAACTGCACCGGGTCGTCGAGCTCGCGCTGGGCGCCTGGCCCGCGGAGCCGGTGGCCGGCTGACATCGGCCAGGAGGCGGTCCGCGGGCGTGGCGTGAGCGCCGACAGCAGGCCGGCCGTCGCTGTCCACGTGCTCGCGCGGACGGCGCCGGACCGACGCGACGACGGCCCGGCGGCCACGTCGGAGCGCATCGCAAGCAGCGTCGACACCGAACCCGTGGTCATCGGGCGCTGCCTGGGCGAACCCCACGGGCGGTCGGGACGGCACGCTCTTCCGGCTCCACCCTGCGGCAGGTGCACGACGGCCCGCACGGCGGCATCGAGCGGAGCTCGCCCCGACGACCGTCGCCGACGTGCTCCCCGACGCGCTCGTCCGGCGGCGGTGACCCGCGGCCCCGTGCAACCGGGTGCCCGGGAAGGGCGCCGGCACCGCGGGCCGCCCGCCGGTTCAGCCGGCGAGCGCCGCGAGTTCCCGCCACTGGGCCAGCGGGACGGCGGAGTCCGTCCCGACGACGTGCAGGCAGACGTGGTCGGCCCCGGCCTGGTGGTGGTCGCGGACGCGCGCGCCGATGGCCTCGGTGTCGCCCCAGGCCACGACGCTGTCGATGAGCCGGTCGCTGCCGCCGGCGGCCAGGTCCTCCTCGGTGAAGCCCTGGCGCAGCAGGCTGCGGGCGTAGTGGTCCATGGCCAGGAACGTCCCCAGGAAGCCGCGGGCGGCGGCACGGGCCCTGGACGGATCACGCTCCGGAACGACCGCCTGATAGGGCGCCAGAAGGGGGCCGGGACCGAGCAGTTCCCTGGTGGCCGCCGAATGCCCGGGGGTGACCATGAACGGGTGCACACCCGCTGTGCGGCGTCCCGCGAGCCCGATCATCTTCGGCCCCAGCGCCGCCATGACGCGCTCTTCGGCCGGTACGGGGGCCGGGGCCCCGTCGAGCTCGTCCAGGTAGGCGCCCATGTCCGACAGGGGCCGGTAGGGGCGTCCCGCGCCCTGCGCGGCGGCCGCGTCGCTGACGCCCAGGCCGAGCAGGAACCGGCGGCCGTACCGCTGCCGCAGGCGCTCGTGGCCCGCCGCCATCTCCGCGGCACGGTGGCGCCAGATGCTGAGCACGCCGACCGCGATGCGCGCCGTCCGCGTGGCGGCGAGCAGGCGCTCCGAGTCGCCCAGGACGTCACCGCCGCCGAGCCCCGGGATCCACAGGGTGCCCCAGCCCATCGCGTCGAGTTCGGCCGCGGCGTCCTCGATCGCGCCGGGGTCGGCCGTGCGCAGCTCGATGCTCCAGATTCCTGTCCGTCCCAAGTCCATCGTGTGTCCCGTCTGTGCTGGTGGTGGTGCCGGTGGTGGCGGTGCGTGCGGTTGTCGCCCGACGCGGGGCCGGGCGGGGCGGGGCCGGAGACGGCCGTCCCCGGCGCCGCCCGGGGGAGGGAGGCCCCGGTCGTGCTCAGACCTGGTTGGCCCCGCCGTCGACGAAGAGTTCGACGCCGGTGACGAACGTGCTCTCGTCCGAGGCGAGGAAGACGGCCGCGGCGGCGACCTCCTCGGGCCGGCCCATCCGGCCGAGCGGCACCTGGCCGGCGAGGAAGCCCTTGAGCTGTGCCCTCCCCTCGGCGTCGGCCGCGAGGCCGTCGATGCCAGGTGTGTCGATCGGGCCGGGGCTGATGGAGTTGACCCGGATCGAGCGGCCGCTGAGTTCGTTGGCCCAGGTCCTGGCGAAGGAGCGCACCGCCGCCTTCGACGCGCCGTAGACGCCGAAGGCCTCGCTGCCGACGGAGCCCGCGGTGGAGCCGGTGAGGATGACCGAGGCTCCGTCGTTGAGGTGCGGCAGCGCCTTCTGGACCGTGAACAGCAGGCCCTTGACGTTGCTCCCGAAGATCTCGTCGAAGTGCTGCTCGGTGACCTGCTCCAGGGTGGAGAAGCTGCCGCCGCCCGCGTTGGCGAACAGCACGTCGACACGGCGCCCCGCCTGGGCGACGGCGTCGTAGAGCCGGTCGAGGGCCGCCGGGTCGGCGACGTCGCTGTGGACACCGGTGGCGCGGGGTCCGATCTCCGCCACGGCGGCGTCGAGTGCGTCCTTGCGGCGGCCGGTGACGAACACGTATGCGCCCTCGGCGGCGAACCGCCGCGCGGTGGCCAGGCCGATGCCGCTGGTGCCGCCCGTGACGATGGCGGTCCTGCCGTCAAGCTGTCCCATGGAATTGCTCCGTATCGCGATCGATGATCGCCCGCCTCGTTGTAACTGTTGTTGTTACATTTCGCCGCAGGAGACGCCTGTGGCGCCTTTCGCGTCGCGTTCGCATGCGTCGCGTCGGGGGTGGGGGTGAGCGAGTTATGTAGTGGTCGATATGAAACTAGGTCGGCCTGCGGCGGGTGTCAAGCAGGGCCGTCCGCGGCCGTCTCCCCGGTGGGGCGCGGCGGGGCGGGGGAGGAGCGGGGTCACACCTGTCGCTGGCCGCCGTCGACGAAGAGCTCCACCCCGGTGACGAAGCTGCTCTCGTCGGACGCGAGGAAGGCGACCACGGCGGCGACCTCCTCGGGCCGGCCCATGCGGCCGAGCGGCACCGTGGCGACCAGACCATCCAGCAGGCGGCGGTTCTCCTCGGGGCCGGGGGCCAGGGTGTGGACCCCCGGGGTCTCGACGGGCCCCGGGCTCAGGGTGTTCACCCGGATGGCGCGCCCCTTGAGCTCGTTCGCCCACGTCCGGGCGAAGGAGCGCACCGCGGCCTTCGAGGCGTTGTAGACCGTGAAGCCCTCCGCCCCGCCGCTGCCCGCCGTCGAGCCGGTGAGGATGACCGAGGCGCCGTCGTTGAGGAGCGGCAGTGCCTTCTGGACGGTGAAGAGCACGCCCTTGACGTTCGCCCCGAAGGTGTCGTCGAAGTCCCGCTCCGTCACGTCCTCCAGGCGGGCCATCCGGCCCCCGCCGGCATTGGCGAAGAGGACGTCGATCCGCCGTCCGGCGGCCCCGACCCGGGCGTACAGCCGGTCCAGGTCGGCGGGGACGGCGACGTCGCCGTGCACCGCGGTGGCCCTGTCCGGGCCGATCACCGCGACCGCGTCACGCAGTTCCGGCTGCCTGCGGCCGGTGACGAAGACGTGCGCGCCCTCGGCGGCGAGGCGTTCGGCGGCGGCCAGCCCGATGCCCCTGGTCCCCCCGGTGACCACCGCGGTCTTCCCGTCGAAACGCCCCATCGCCGACCTCCAGCGTCGCTCGTGAGCAGTATCCGGTGGCCCGGCCGCCGCCGCACCGCGAGTGCCGGCCGTCCGCGGCCGCGGGAGCCACCGGGAGTGCGAGGGGCGTACGCGACGAGGGCGGCACGGCCGTACGAAGCGGCCCTTCCGCCGGAACCGGGACCACGTCGGGCACTTCGGTGCCCTCCGCGCGTACTTCGGCTTCCCATCTGTGCAACTGCGCGTACTCCCCCCGGCTTTCGTCTTGTCACCCGGGTGTGATCGCCAGCAGGGTGCAGGGCGAGCCGCGGGCGCGAAGGTG
>NZ_JBIBGK010000019.1:0-148097 GCF_042956445.1 Streptomyces sp. NPDC008238
GTCGAATCGTCCGAGTAGCCCACTACGAGGACGACTCTCCGCCTTGCGATGCACCGCACCTGGGGGCACCTCCCGGCGCAAGCCGGGGGAGCCGCGGGACCCGCCCTCCGGGCGGTGGGGGCACCTCCCAGCGCCGGCTGGGGGAGCTCATGTGACGACACGCCCTAGGACCTCGTCCCGCGCGGGCGGAACGGCCGCGGACGCCGCGGCACGGCGCCCCGCGGGCTGCCGGCGGGCCCGGCCCGCCCCGCGCCTGCGCCTGCGCCTGCGCCCGCGCCCGGGCCCGAACCCGGTCCCGGCCAACGACTTCGGAACGTGCAAGGAAAGAACGTCTCATGGCTTTCGACATCGACAAGTACACCAAGAGCTCCGCCGCGGTGCAGTGGTCCGACCTCGACTTCGACGAGTTCGAGCGGAATCCGCTGCCCGAGGAGACACTCCGCACGCTGCGCTACATGTGTGACATCGAGTACCACACGGTGTGCTACCTGCGTGATCTGCTGACGACGCCCTCCCACAACGAGCCCGCGGTCGGCGCCTTCATGACGATGTGGAACCGCGAGGAGTTCTGGCACGGCGAGGCGCTCGGGGCCGTGCTGGCGCGCCACGGCATCGTCGTCGACTTCGACGCGCTCAAGGCGACCCGCCTGAAGCTCAGTTGGAAGGACCGCCTGGGCACCGTGCAGCAGACGCTCGTGAGCCGGCTCGTCGGACACGACTTCGTGGCCGTGCACATGGCGTGGGGAGCCGCGAACGAATGGTCGGCGAACGCGGCCTACCACCGGCTCGCGGCACTCGAGAGCCACCCGGTGCTGACGCCCCTGCTGCAGCGGATCGCCCAGCAGGAGACCCGGCACGTCGCGTTCTACGCGTCGCAGGCGCGCGACCGTCTCGCGGCCAGCAAGAAGGCCCGTGTGATCGCCCGCATGGCGCTCGAGAAGGCGTGGGGGCCCGTCGGCTCCGGCGTCATGCCCGAGAGCGAGGTCAAGCACGTCATGACGCACCTCTTCGCCGGCCCCGAGGGGCGCAAGCTCATCCGTGACATCGACTCCCACATCGCGAAACTGCCCGGCATGGACGGGCTGCGCATCGTCGAGGAGTCCATGGACCAGCGCGGCATCGCCGCATGAGCCCCGCCCCGGGACGCGTCCGTCCCCGCGCCGTCGCCGGACGGCACGCGACGCCGCGCGGGAGCCACGGGCACGCCACCCGGCGTGCGAAGTCACCCAGCCGAACAGGAAGGCAGACGATGCCCGCGAGAACGCGCGACCGTTTCACCTCCCGCTCCCTCGCCGTGGCGCGATTCGTGGCGCAGCGGGGGCTCTTGAAGGCCGTCGTCTGGAGCGAGACGAGCGTGACGGTCCTCGGACGGGAGCGCCTGAGGGACGTCGGGGGCCCGTACGTCGTCGTCGCCAACCACACCTCGCACCTGGACACCCCGCTCATCATGGGGGCGCTGCCCCGGCGACTGGCGCGGCACCTGGCGGTCGGGGCCGCCGCCGACTACTTCTTCGACGTGTGGTGGCGCCGGGGCCTGACCGCCCTGTTCTTCAACGCCTTCCCCGTCGACCGGACCGGCACCAACCCGCGCCGCGTCAGCGCCCGGTCGCTGCTCGACCGCGGAGTGCCGTTGCTGATCTTCCCCGAGGGCACCCGGTCCCGCGACGGATCACTGGGTTCCTTCAAACCGGGAGCCGCCGCGCTCGCCTCCTCGACCGAGGTGCCGGTGCTGGCCGCGGCGATCGTCGGCGCGCACACGGTGCACCCTTGTGGATCGAAGTGGCCCAAGCGCGGCAGGCTCCCGGTGACGGTCGTCTTCGGCGACCCGCTGACCGCCCTGCCGGGGGAGGGGGTCGGCGAGTTCTCCGAACGCATCCGCTCGGCCGTGGTCAAGCTGGCCGAGGAGCACGCCGCCCCGGGCCTCCCCGTGCACGTCGCCCCGCACCACCACGCCGCAGCCGAAGGAGAGCGCCCGTGACCGCCGAATCGACCCGCCGTACCGGGGTACCGCGCGCCGGTGAGGTGAAGCACATGAAGTGGTGGGGCTGGGGCGTCGAAGGCGTCGGCTTCCACCACGAGGACAAGCCCGGTTTCGCGCCGTTCGTACGCGCGGCCGTCGGTCTCGACCTCCGGACGGGCAAGCGCGCGGAACAGCCCGCACTCTCGGAGCTGAAGGTGCCGGACTCGCGGGCACCGGAGGAGTTCGTCGCACTCCTGCGTGACGTCGTCGGGGCGGAGAACGTCGTCACCGACGACCTGTCGCGGGTGGTGCACACCTACGGCAAGAGCCTGCGCGACCTCGTCCGCGTCAGGGCGGGCGAGTTCGCTCGCACGCCCGACGTCGTCGTCTACCCGGCCGACGAGGCCGAGGTCCAGGCGGTGGTCGACGCGGCCGTCGGGTCGGACGCCGTCATCATCCCCTTCGGGGGCGGCAGCAACATCGCCGGCAGCCTCGAACCGCACGCCGAGGAGTCACGGGTGGTCGTCTCACTCGATCTCGGCCGCCTGAACCGGGTGCTCGAGATCGACGCGGACTCCGGACTCGCGCGCGTCCAGGCGGGAGCCCTGGGGCCGGACCTGGAGTCGCAACTGAACCGGCAGGGCTGGACGATGGGGCACTTCCCCGACTCGTTCACCCACTCGACGCTCGGTGGCTGGGTCGCGACGCGCTCGTCCGGAATGCAGTCGGACAAGTACGGCGACATCGCGGACATCGTCAAGGGCCTGCGCGTGGTGCGGGCCGGCGGGGTCCTGGTGATCCGCGCCGTTCCGAGCGCGTCGACCGGGCCGAGCGTGCGGGAGATGGTGGTCGGCTCGGAGGGGCGGCTCGGTGTCATCACCGAGGTCACCGCGCAGATCCACCGGCTTCCCGAGACACGCGGCATCTACGCCTATTTCTTCAAGAACCTCGACCACGGCCTCGCCGCCATGCAGGCGATCGCCGAGAGCGACGCCTCGCCCTCCGTCACCCGCGTCTCGGACGCGCACGAGACGGGCTTCTCCCTGGCCACCAGCAAGGGGTCCAAGGGGGTCGCCAAGATGCTGCAGGCCGGCCTCATGGCCTACCTCAAGAGGCGCGGCTGGAACCTCGACGAGATCTGCCTGTCGTTCATCGGTTTCGAGGGCGGCACGGCGCACGCCAAGCGGCAGAAATCGGTCGTCGACCGGATCGTGCGCCGGCACCAGGGCATCGGCGTCGGCAAGGGACCCGGTGCCCTCTACGACCAGAAGAAGTTCGACACGCCGTACATCCGCGACTTCCTGCTCGACCACGGCGCCGCCGGCGACGTGAGCGAGACCGCCGCTCCCTGGTCGCGGCTCCGCGACCTCCACGCCGCGGTCTACGAGGCGGCCGACGACGCCTACGAGGAGATCGGCCGCAGGGGCTGGATCATGTCCCACCTCTCGCACTCGTACCACTCGGGTGCCTGTCTCTACTTCACGTTCGCCTTCGTGCTGGGCGACGACCCGCTCGGCGAGTACGACACGGTCAAGCGCGCGATCCAGCAGGCGTTCGCCGACACCGGCGGCACCGTCTCGCACCACCACGGCGTGGGCCTGGAGCACGCGCCCTGGCTGGAGGAGGACATCTCCCCGCAGGGCGTCGCGGTGATGTCGGGACTCTTCGACGCCGCCGACCCGGGAGGCAACTTCAACCCGCGCAAGATCGTGCTCTGACCGCGGCCGTGCCGGTGCCTCAGTCAGGGGCATCGGTGGGGCCGGGGGAGGGCGGCGTCCCATGGAGGTTCGCCAGCGCCTCGGCGATCTTTCCCCGGCTGGTGATGCCCAGGCGGGGATAGATCCGGTACAGATGGGCTCCCACGGTGCGGTGCGAGATGAACAGCCGCTGTCCGATCTCGCGGTTGCTCAGGCCCTTCGAGGCCAGGACCGCTATCTGCATCTCCTGGGCGGACAACTGCTCCGCGCTGTTCGCGCGCCGCCGGCCGCTCGACTCGCCGGCGGCGCGCAGCTGCTCGCGGGCCGTCCGGGCCCAGGTCTCCGCGCCGATCCGGTCGAATTCGTCGCGGGCGACGCGCAGCGGGGTCCTGGCGTCCACGTGGCGGCGCTGCCGGCGCAGCCACCGGCCGTGGTGCAGGTGCAGCCGGGCGCGGGCCGGCGCCCAGCCGGCGGGCATCGCCGCGAGGGCCTCGGCGTAGCGCTGCTCCGCCGTCTCGTCCGGAGCCAGCACCGCCGCGGTGTAGGCGTGCGCCACCACCATCATCTCCGAGGGCAGTCGCCGGGCCAGTTCCGGCAGCCGCGCCATCACCTCCCGGGCGTCCCCGACGGTGCCCGCCGCGACGGCGGCGTCCGCCAGGTCGGGGGCGAGCAACCAGCGGCTCACCGAGTGGTGGTGCGGGTCGGCGGGGTCGAAGGCGCGCGCGAGGAGTTCGTAGGCCTCGGTGGTACGGCCGTCGGACAGCGCGAGCAGGCCGTCGACCTGCTGCGCCATCACCGCGGCGAACGGCATGCCCGGGAACAGGCGGTGGTTCCGCAGCTCCCTGATCGTCCGCGCCGCGGTCTCCGTCTCGCCGCGCAGTGCCGCCAGCAGCGCGGACGTCGCCTTCAGCCCCAGCCAGACGATCCACTCCCCGGTCTCCTCGGCCAGGACGAGCCCCTCGCCGCATTCCTGCCGGGCCCGGTCGAACTGACCGAGGTACAACCGTGGCCAACTGCCCGCCAGCGCACGGGCGAGCAGCCCGAGCCGGCCCTGCGAACGCCACACCGCGGCCGCCAGCGCCAGGTAGCGCGCGGCCCGGCTGCAGTCACCCATGACCATGGCGCCGCTGCCCAGGTAGTGCAGGACCCGGCCGTCCGCCCGGTCCGGCTCGAAGCCGTCCAGCCGCGCGAGCACCTCCGCCCCGTGACGGTACGGTTCGGTGTACGCGCGCACCGTCAGCACGAGGGGCGTGTCCGGGTCGGGGTTCCACCGCTTCAGCTCGGCAGTGGCCTCGGCGCGCACCTCCGCGTCGCCGTCCTGGAAGAAGCACCGTGCGGCGGCGCGCCACAGCAGGTCCTCCGCTATGTCCCCGGCGCCCGCGTCGTTGGCCGCGGCCGCGGCCGTGACCATGTCCTGGATCCGCCGGTGCGGTTCGTCCGGTTCGAAGGCGGCCTTGTCGGAGACGAGCAGCAGACGCGCCCGTTCCAGCGGGCCGACGGCACGCATGTCCGCCCGGTCCAGCAGCATCTGTGTGTGGACGCGGTCGTTGACCTCGCTGGACAGCTCGGCCGCCCGGATCAGCAGGCCCGTCCGGCGGTGGGCGTCGTGGACCAGGTCGGCCGCCTGGCGCAGCGCCGGGACGGCGGCGGCCGGCTTGCCGGCGGCCTGCAACGCGTCGGCGAAGTGCTCCAGCCGGTCGGCCAGTTCGTCGTCCGGACCGATCGCGGACGCGGCCTGGTGGGCGAGTTGCCGGTCGGGCGTGTCCGCCATCACCGCGGCGAGGGCGCGATGGGTGGCCAGCCGGTCGGTGACCGACGCCCGGGTGTAGATCGCCGAGCGCATGAGGGGATGGCGGAACTCCAGGGCACGGCCGACCAGGGTGACCAGACCCGCGTCGATCGCCTCCTGGAGCGCGTCCGGGGAAACGGGCGAGTCGGTCAGGTGCGTGGCGACCTTCAGCAGCCTCCCCATGGGCGCGGTCGGTTCGGCCGCCAGCGCCAGGAGGAGCGCCCGGCACTCACGGCTCGCCGAATCGGTGCGCGCCGCGAACGCGATCTCCAGTCGCTGGGTCAGCGGCAGGTCGTCCGTGTGGGCCGGCGGCATGTCCTCCAGGGCCTTGGGCAGTTCGATCAGGGCCAGCGGATTGCCCGCGGCGCGCTCCAGGACGAGTGTCCGCAGCCGGGCGGGCAGCCGGGGCGCGCCGGCGTCGAGCAGTTCGGCGGCGGCCTCCCGGCCCAGAGGCTCCAGATGGACGTCCGGAGGCGTGGCGGGGTCCGGCCGGAACGTGTCCGACGTGCGGACCCGTGCGGCGGCGACGATCAGTATCGGCAGATCACGGGTTCGCCGGGCGAGGAACCTGAGCACGTCCTTCGTGGACGCATCGATCCACTGCAGGTCGTCCACGAGCAGCAGCAGCGGCTGCCGGTCGGCGGAATCGGCGAGCAGTTCCAGCACGGCCAGTGCGACGTGGAAGACCTGCGGCTCGGTCTCCGCGGAGCCGAACGCGCGGCCCAGGGTCTCGCGGTGCGCGGGCGACAGGTCCTCGATGCCGCGGACGGCCGGCTGCAGGAGCAGCTGCAGCGCGGCGAAGGGCAGCCACTGCTCGGTCTCCACCCCTGAGGTGCGCAGGATCCGGAAACCGCCCTCGGCGGCCTCCGCGCCGAGGGCACGGAGCAGAGCCGACTTCCCGACGCCGGCGGTGCCGTGGATCAGGAACGCCGTACCGCTGCCGGCCGCCGTCTCCGCCAGCAACGCGCGCAGGTTCCGCAGCTCCTCGTCCCGGCCGGTCACCGCGTGCGGATTCATGCCGGCCCGTTCCCGGCCGCCGACGTCCTGGACCCGGCGCCGCCGTCCGTCCCGTGCTGCCCGCCGGCCCGCCTTCGGGCGGTCGCCGGCAGTGCGCGTACAGGGCTGAACATGCGGAGCTTCCTCTGATAACCGGCCACGTCCCTTCCGATGCTACCTGCGGGTGTCCGACGGGAACCCCGGCGCCTGCTCCGGTGGGACGGGCACGATGACTCGAGAATGACTCCGGTTCGCTCCCCCCGGGCGAGCGCAGGGAGGTGCGGCTCGTGCGCGGCGGGAAGCCGACGCCGGCGACCGCGCTACGACGGGCTCTTCCGGGGTGACGACTCCCCGGACCGCGCGAACACGTCCGTGTTGCCCCGGGGCGCGGACGATTTCCAGCGCCCGTACCCCGCATGACGGACCTTGTCCCGTTCCCCGCCCGCGTCCTGGGCGAGGAGATCCTCCAGGGCGGTGAGATTCCCCGACCGTGCCGCCGTCGTGAAGGTCTTGAGGAATCTCCGGTGCTCGGATCTGGATACCGGATTTCCCGGTCCGCCGAAAAGGTGCTTGCGCGCGCGGCTGACGATCTGGCGCGTGTTCGACTGGCTCATCCGGAGATTCTCGGCGATCTCGCTGTAGGGGTAGTCGAACGCGACACGGAGGACGAAGGCGGCGCGTTCCGTGGGGTTCAGCTTCTCGAGGATCAGCCGGAGGACCAGTTCCAGCGCTTCGGCCCTCTCGGCCGCGGTGACCAGGTCCAGGCCGGAGTCGATGTCCGCGGCCGCCCCCGTTCCGCCGCCGATCTCGTAGCGCAGCCGGGCGGACCGCGCCGCGTTGAGAGCCAGGCGGGTGGCGGTCCTGGCCAGGAAGGCGGGCGGGTTCAGCACTCTCGCACGATCGGTGCCCTGCCAGCGCAGCCAGGTGTCCTGGACCACGTCCTCGGCCTCGGACGCGCTTCCCAGCACGCGGCACGCGATCAGGAAGAGACGCGGGCGGAGTGCGTCGAAGTCGGCTGCGACGACCTCCAGCGAATTCTCGGGAGGTGTCTGTGAGGCGTGCATGATTCCTTCTTCTTCCCCGCGTGGATCTTTTGCTCTGTTCCGGAGTTCCGACCCGGCCGCGACGGCTCGGCGGCATTTCTGCGGGATCGGAAATTCTCCGGGCGTTTCCCTGGCATGCCGCGCATCACCGGATGCGGCCTGATCGGATGTGCGACCAGCATCGGCCGGTCCCCGGGGGCCGAACATCGGTCATCCGACTGTGCGGGGAACCGTCGGCCCGCGGCGACCGTGCAGCGCAGCCGCCCGGTGGAAGGCGTCGTGCGCGCTGCCGGAGGCGTCAGCGGCGGCGGGCGGCGGGGCGGGTGCGGGGCCGGGGGCGGAGGGCGGTCTCGAGGTCGTCGAGGGTCTCCATGAGGAGTTCGGCGCTGCGGCGGACGATGCGGTCCGCGTCAGACCGGGGCCAGGCGTCGAGGGTGGCGCGGACCGGGGCGAAGTCCGGGGAGCGCCGTTCGCGGACCGCGGTCGCGGCGTCCGCCGTGGCCGCGCGCAGGTGCCGGGCGAAGGGCGCGGCATCCGGGACGGGGGCCGCGTCGGGGGCCGGGAGGTGGGCCTCCATGAGCATGGGGACGCGGCCCATGGCCGACAGGGCCGTGTCGGCGCCGTCGGCGGCACGCCGGGACAGGCCGCGGCCCCGGACGGGTTCGGCGTCGGCGCGGGCGACCGCCTGGTCCCAGGCGAGCGCGGCCGCGCGAGCGTCCAGCAGGGCCGCCCGCACGGCCTCGCGCCGTCCCTTGGCCGGAGACGCGTGGGCCTCCATCGCTGCGGCGGCGTAGCGCCCGGTGGCCTTGATGCGGTCGGCCAGCCGGTTCCGCAGCCGCGGGGTCTCCCAGGCCGGGAACAGCGCGTACGCGGCCATCGCCAGCACCCCGCCGAGCATCGTCAGCAGCACGCGGTCGGGCACCGTCTGCGTCCAGCTGGAGCCGGCCATGCCGAGCAGGAAGACCACGTACGCCGACGCGGCCACCTGCGAGACCAGGTAGCCGGTGCGCATCAGCCCGTACATCAGGGCGATCGACACCACCGCCAGCACGGCGCAGGGGTAGGGCCCCGGGGCGAAGGACTGCATCACGGTGGTCGCCACCGTGACGCCCGCCAGGGTGCCGACGAAGCGGGCCACGCTGCGGCCGTACGTCTGCGAGAAGTCCGGCCGCATCACCAGCACCGACGTCAGGGGCGCCCAGTAGCCGTGGCCGAACGGCAGGGCCGCGCCGAGCGCGTAGCCGGCCGGGGCGACGGCGGCCAGCCGGACGGCGTGCCGGAAGACGGGGGAGTCGAAGCGGGCCTCGCGCCGCACCGTCCGCACGGCGAGCGGAAGGAGTTCGGCCACGCTGGGGCGGCGCAGGTGGGCGGTGTCGCCGCCGACCGAGCTGCCGCGTCCGGTGGCGGAGGAGACCGCCTCGCTGAGCAGCGCGACGAGCCTCAGCGCGGTGCGCCGGGCCGGGCCGGTGAGCTGCTCCTCGGGGGCGGGTTCGACGAGCACCACGGAATCCGCCTCCGGCGGTACGCGCACCGGCTGGGCCTCGCGCACGGCGCGCGCGACGGCGTCCAGCACGGAGGCCGCAGCGGCCAGCAACGCGCGGGCCCGGTCGCGCTCGGGCCCCTCGGCGGCGGCGCCGACCGCGGGATCGGCGAGCGAGGCCAGGACGGGCCGGATGCGTTCGGCCAGCACCCGCTTGCCGCGCAGCGCGGCCGGGCGCCGCCGTGCCTGCCGGTCGGTGATGACGGCCGCGCTGCGCGCGGTCATCAGCGGCTCGGGGTCGAAGGGCGCGACCGGGTCGTGCCGCAGCCGCCGCGCGTAGTCCGCCTCCGCCGCGAAGGCGTCGGCCAGCGCGTCGCGCTGCCTGCCCCAGCGACGTACCGGGAACAGCAGGATCAGCGCCGCCTGCACGACCCCGCCCGCCGCGATGACCAGGGCGTGGCCGAAGGCGCTCAGCACCGAGGTCGGCAGGGTGATCACGACCAGCATGACCGCGATGGTCAGGGACGAGACGATGCCCGCGGTGGGCCCCAGCGCCCAGGCCATGCCCGCGAGGAACGCCCAGACCGCCAGCAGCGCCACGAACATCCACCAGTGCGCCCCCGCCAGGTAGCCCAGGAAGGTGCTGACGGCCAGCCCGGCCCCGGCGACCAGCGCCAGCACCGGCCGGGGCCGCCAGCTGCGCTGGAAGGTGGCCATGCCGGAGGCGAAGGCGCCGAAGGCGGAGGAGGCGGCGACGGAGGGGGTGGCCAGCCACAGCGAGAGGCCGATGACGATGGCGACGCCCGCGGCGGCGCGCAGCGCGACCAGCGGTTCCAGCCCGGCGCGCTCGATCCGCAGCCCCTCGCGGGCACTGCGGCGCAGGGCACGCAACCAGGTCATGAGGCTGAGGATAGGACGGGTAGGACGGGGAGGGCCGGGTAAGCGCAGCGCAAGATCCGTTCCGGCGAGTCCGAGGAGGCAGAACGTCATGACCGCCCCCGCCCCCGCACACCGTGCCACGGTGCCGCCCGTGCCGCCCGCCCCGAGCCCGGTGCCGCCCTTCCCGCCGGACCCCGTGCCGCCCTCCCCGCACCCCGTCCCCGGTCCGACCCCCGACCCCGTGCCGCAGCCGCCCCCGCAGCCGGAGCCCGACCCGGAGCCGCAGCCCGAGCCGCAGCCGCTCTAGGCGGTGTCGTCACATGCCCTCCGCCAACCTTCGGCCGGGGGTGCCTCCACCCCACAGCTCCCCCGGCTCCGCTGGGAGGTGGCCCCCACGCTGCGTTGTCGCATCGTCCGAGTAGCCCACGACGAGGACGATCCTGCGCCTTGCGATGCACCGCACCTGGGGGCACCTCCCAGTGGCAGCCGAGGGAGCTCATGTGACGGCACGGCCCAGGCCCCGGCCAGGGACCGGCCGGCCCCTTGCCGGGGCCTGTTCACGGCCTGGTCGGGGCCCCGTTCCCGGCCGTCCCTGTCCCGGCGGGCACGACGTCTGGTTCAATGGATCCCATGGCCGGCCTCCTTGACACCGCGACAGGTCGCAGCGACCTCGAGCCGTTCTGGCCGTCCAGGCAGGAGTACCAGTTCGACCGGGAGTGTTGTCGCGCGGTCCCCGCGCGGACCCCGGCCCACAGCTGACGCCGTCCCCCGGTCGCCGCCCGCTGCCGGCCTCCCGGTGGTCCCGCGCAACACGTCGTCCGACGACCCTTCGCGCGAGAGCCGAGACCTGCATGTCCTCCAGCACCAGCACCCAGTCCTTCGCCCTGCCCGCCGCCAACCGTCAGCACCTGCGCGCCGTCCGCGGCGGTGGCGTCCGCACCGGTGACGTCCCCCCGGTACCGGACTTCCTGCCGCCCGGCGCGACCTGGCTGCCCGCCCCCGGCCACCTGATGCCCGCGGGCGTGGGCGGGCCGCCGATGGTCGGCTACCTCGTCCTCGTCCCCGTCGAGGGCCAGGAGCCGCCCGAGTCCCCTGCCACGGCCGCCGGCCGGCCCCCGGTCACCGTCGACGCCGAACGCCGCGTCGCGCGGGTGGCGGGCCGCGCCCTCGACCTCACCTACCTGGAGTTCGAACTGCTCGCCCACCTGGTGGCCCACCCGCAGCGCGTGCACACCCGCGACCAGCTCGTCACCACGGTCTGGGGGTACGGCCACGTCGGGGACGGGCGCACCGTCGACGTCCACATCGCCCGGCTGCGGCGCAAGCTCGGGCCCGAACACCGCGGCAGCATCGTCACCGTGCGCCGGGTCGGCTACAAGTACGCGCCGCCGGGGACCCGTTGAGCGGTGGGGCCGGGCGCGACGAGGAGAGCCGGGCGGCCTCCGGGAGCGTTCCCGGTACCGCCGGAACCCGGCTCTCCCACGCGTCACGGCAGTAGCATGTCCCCCCACCGGAGTATGGGTACGCTGTCCCCGTTCCGGTGCGGCTCGGCGCAGCGGGGAGCGGTTCCGGAGGGCGTGATGGCGGAGTCTCGGGAGTGGGCGCCCCCTGCGCCCGCGACGGTGGCCTGGCCGGCTCCCGCCGCCGCCAGCATGTCGCTCAACGACATCGGCGGCTTCGACTGGGACCTCGACCGCGACCGCATGCACCTCGACCCGAACGCCCTGCGGACGGTCGACCTGCGCCCGGAGGACTTCGACGGCGACCCGAAGGCGCTGTTCTCGCGGCTCACGCCCGACGAGGCCGGCGACGTCACCCGGACGATCACCCAGGCCCTCGGCGAGGGCCACTCCTCCTTCCTCGCCTTCAGCCGGCTCACCCGGCGCGACGGCAGGCATGGCTGGATCCGCTTCCAGGGCCGCATCGTCCGCGACGACGCCGGCCGGGCGAACCGGGTCATAGGGCTCGTCAGCGACGCGACCGACGAGATCGCCCAGGCCGCGGAGTGCCTGCGCGCGGACGGGGACCACCCGACCGAGAGCAACCTGGTCATGGAGGTCACCGCGTCGCTGGCCCGGGCGGTGACCGTGCGCGACGTGACCGCGGCCCTCACCGGGAACCGCAGGATGGACCGGCTCGGCATAGCCAGCCTCTTCCTCGGCCAGGTCGAGGCCGGCCGCGTCCACGTGGTGAGCGACGCCAAGGCCGGCAGCTGGGTGCCGTCGCTGCAGTACACCCGCATCGAGGACGAGTTCCCGATGAGCGAGGTGGTACGGACCCTCGTACCCCGCTTCATCACCTCCGGCGAGGAGTTCGCCCGGCGCTACCCCGAGCTGTGGCCGCACATCGAGCCGCTGGGGGCGTCGGCCGCCGCCTATCTGCCGCTGATAGCGCAGGGCAAGCCCATCGGCGCCCTGGGCCTGCTCTACCGGCACAAGCAGGGCTTCTCCCCCCAGGAGCGGCACCTGCTGATCGCGCTCAGCGGCAGCATCGCGCAGAGCCTGCAGCGCGCGATCCTCTTCGACCAGGAGCACGACATCGCGCAGGGCCTGCAGACCGCGATGCTGCCCCGCACCATCCCGCGCATCCCCGGCACCGAGATCGCGGTGCGCTACCGCTCGGCCCGGCTGGCCCGGGACATCGGCGGCGACTGGTACGACGTCGTGGCGATGCCCGGCGGCCGGGTCGCCGTCATCATCGGCGACGTCCAGGGCCACGACACCCACGCCGCCGCCGTCATGGGCCAGTTGCGGATCGCGCTGCGCGCCTACGCCGGCGAGGGCCACCCGCCCGCCAGCGTCATGGCGCGGGCCTCGGCCTTCCTGTACGAGCTGGACACCGACCGCTTCGCCACCTGCCTGTACGCCCAGGTCGACCCCGCCACCGGATCCGCGCTGCTGGTGCGCGCCGGGCACATCGACCCGCTGGTGCGGCAGTCCGACGGCACCGTCCGGGCGCTGCCCACCGCGGGCGGGCTGCCGCTGGGCCTGTCCGCCCAGTTCGGCAGGCCCGACTACCCCGTGACCCCCGCCGAACTCGCCCCCGGCGACACCCTCCTGATGTTCAGTGACGGACTCGTCGAGCGGCCCGGCGCGGACCTGGACGTCGGGGTGCGCCGGCTGTCCGCGGCGCTGTGCGAGGGCCCCCGCGAGGTCGGTGACCTCGCCGACCACCTCACCGCCGTCATGGCCGAGCAGGCCACCGACGACGACATGGCCCTGCTGCTGCTCCGGCGCGACAGCGACGCCTCCCCGCACCCGCCCCACCGGCTGCACCGCCACATCGCGCCCGGCGACCCGAAGGCGCTCTCCGAGGCCCGGGCCATGGTCCGCGAGGCCATGGCGGGCTGGCGCCTGCCCGACCGGGTCGACGAGGCCGAACTCGCCGCCGGGGAGCTGATCACCAACGCGCTGGTGCACACCGACGGCGGCGCCGTGCTCACCTTGCGCCTGCTGCCCGACCCGTCCCTGGCGCACGCCGTGCCGGACGTCACCCGGCGGCTGCGCATCGAGGTGCACGACCTCGCGGCGAACTGGCCGCGCCGCCGCCGGCCCGGCGAGCGTGAGGTGTCCGGACGCGGTCTGCTGCTGGTCGACCGGCTCGCGGACGCGTGGGGTGTCGAGCCGCACGGTTCCGGCAAGGCAGTGTGGTGCGAATTCCGCGACCGCAGGAGCGGTTCGGAGCCCCTCGGACACTGACCGCGAGGGCCCGGCCACATGCCGTTCGCGCCGGTCACGCACCCCGGATTCACCCGGACGGCTCACCCGCCACGACACACCGCCCGATTGGACGCAGGCTGTCGGTGAGGAGCCAAGAAGCCACTCTGCTCACATGCTGGCCGCGCCGGCACCGGGGAGGTCTGCGATGCCGACGGTGTCTACGAGCGTGATCGTCACCCGTACCGTGGAAGAGGTCTTCGACTTCCTTGCCGACGCCCGCAACCTCGCGTCGTGGAACTCCGGCATCGCCGCCGTCTCGGCGGACGCCGTACCCCCCGGCGAGCGGGCCGTCTACCGCTACCACTACCCGGGCCGCCACCGGGAGCACCGGCTGGTCTGCTCGGTCTTCCAGCCCTGCCGGCGGATCGCCTACCGCGGCCGGCGGATGTGGAGCCCGCTGGGCACCCAGACGCCCGAGTTCGCGTTCCGGATGCTGCCGCACTCGGGGGGCGCGTTCGTCCAGTTGCAGGTCACCTGCCAGCTCGGCGGCGGCATGCTGCTGCTGGGCCCGTTCCTGGGCTGGGCCTGGCGCCGCGACCTCCCGGAGGACGCGCGCCGGCTGCGCGAGGCCCTCGGCGACCACAGCATCGCCCCGCCGCCCCCGCTGCCGTCTCCGCCACCACCTCCGCCCGCCACCGGCGCGCTCCGGGCGGCCCAGCCCCGGGCACCGGCCGCCGAGGTGGTCGGAGCCGTTCCCGCTCCGCCGGCCAGGGGGCTGCGCCGTGCGATGGCCCGTGTAGCAGGTCAGGGCCGGATCGGCACGGGCAGCTGACGGATCCGCCGGAATCCCGGCCACCCGGCCGGTTCGCTGACAGGCTGGACGCCGTACGTGCCCCCCGCACCACAGCACAGAGAGGACCCGCAGATGGCGGAGCAGGCCCGCATCGGCGTCACCGGACTCGCGGTCATGGGCCGCAACCTGGCCCGGAACCTCGCGCGGCACGGCCACCCCGTGGCCTTGTACAACCGCACCCCGGCCAGGACGCGCTCCCTGGTGGAGGAGTTCGGCGGCGAGGGCGAGTTCCATCCGGCGGAGTCCCTGAAGGAGTTCGTCGAGTCGCTCGAACGGCCCAGGCGCATCATCATCATGGTCAAGGCCGGCGCCCCCACCGACGCGGTGATCGACGAACTGGTGCCGCTGCTGGAGCCCGGCGACATGGTCGTCGACGGCGGCAACGCCGACTACCGCGACACCCGGCGCCGGGAGAAGGCGCTGCGCGAACAGGGCCTGCACTTCGTCGGCACCGGCATCTCCGGCGGCGAGGAGGGCGCTCTCAACGGACCCTCGATCATGCCGGGCGGCTCGGTGGAGTCGTACGAGTCCCTGGGCCCGATCCTGGAGGACATCGCCGCCAAGGTCGACGGGGTGCCCTGCTGCACCCACGTGGGCCCGGACGGTGCCGGACACTTCGTCAAGATGGTGCACAACGGCATCGAGTACTCCGACATGCAGCTCATCGCCGAGGCCTACGACCTGCTGCGGCACGCCGCCGGCAAGCGGCCGGGCGAGATCGCGGAGATCTTCCGCACCTGGAACTCCGGCCGCCTGGAGTCGTACCTCGTCGAGATCACCGCGGAGGTGCTGGCCCACACGGACGCCGACACCGGCAAGCCGTTCGTCGACGTGGTGCTGGACCAGGCCGGCCAGAAGGGCACCGGCAGCTGGACCGTGCAGAACGCCCTGGAGTTCGGCGTTCCCGTCTCCGGCATCGCCGAGGCGGTGTTCGCGCGCTCGCTGTCCGGCAGCGCGGAGCTGCGGGCCGCCTCGCACGGGCTGCCGGGACCCGCGGAGACCTGGCTGGACAGCGCGGCGGGCGACCGGTTCGCCGACGACGTCGAGCAGGCGCTGTACGCCTCGAAGATCGTCGCGTACGCCCAGGGCTTCAACCTGATCCAGGCGGGCAGCAAGGAGTTCGGCTGGGACATCGACGCGGGCTCGATGGCGACGATCTGGCGCGGCGGCTGCATCATCCGGGCGCGCTTCCTCAACCGCATCAAGGAGGCGTTCGACTCCGAGCCGGGCCGTCCCACGCTGCTGACCGACGACCACTTCGCCGAGGCACTCGGCGACGCGCAGGCGGCCTGGCGGCGGGTCGTGTCCACCGCGGCGCAGCTCGGCGTCCCCGCGCCCGGCTTCTCGGCGGCGCTCGCGTACTACGACGCCCTGCGCGCGGAGCGGTTGCCGGCCGCGCTCATCCAGGGGCAGCGCGACTTCTTCGGCGCGCACACCTACAAGCGGGTCGACAAGTCCGGCTCGTTCCACACGCTGTGGGGCGGCGACCGCTCGGAGAACCCCGCCTGACGTCCGCGCCGCGTGGGCCCGGCGCGGCCGGGCCTACGCGGCGAGCGGCGGGGTGATGAGCTGCTCCGCCCAGACCGTCTTGCCCGTCTCCGTGTAGCGGGTGCCCTGGGCGTCGGTCAGCTGGGCGACGATGGACAGCCCCCGCCCGTCCTGGTCGCTGGGCGCCGCGTGGCGCGGGTGCGGGGCGGCGCTGCAGCAGTCCGACACCTCACACACCAGCACCCGGTCGCGGATCAGGCGCAACCGGATCGGTCCGGTGGAGTACCGCACGGCGTTGGTGACGAGTTCGCTGACGACCAGGGTGGTGGTGAAGGCCAGCTGCGTCAGCTTCCACTCGGTCAGCAGACGGTCCGTCCAGGCCCGCGCCTCCGCCACCGCGGCGGGGTCGTTGGGCACCTCGCGGGTCGCGACGTCGTCGGCGGCCAGGGCGCGGGTGCGCGCGGCGAGCAGCACCGGGTCCGCGCCGCACGCGGGCGTGCGCAGGACGCCGTCGAGCACCGTCGCCGGCTCGGCGGCCGGCGCGCCGTCGGCGGGCAGCACGCGCAGCCCGGTCACCCGGCCGGCGGCCTCCGCGCCGTCGGGGACGCCGTCCGTGCCGCAGCTCAGCAGCAGCACGCTGCCGGGCGGCACGTCGCACTCCAGGACCTCCGGCTCGCCCGGCGCGGGGACGTCGTCGTCCGCTGCCGGGGGCGCCGGGGGCAGCGCCCGGGGCGCCGCCGTCCAGCCGACGTACGCCACCGTGCAGCGGCAGGCCACCGGGTCGTAGACGACGATCAGGCACTGGTCGGCCCCGTCGCCGACGGGGGTCGCGGTGGACCGGTGGAGCCGGGAGAGGACCTCGCCGGGGCTCATGTCGAGCAGCACCAGCGCCCGCACCGCGGCCTTCAGCTGGCTCATCGCGGTCGCCGCGGCGACACCGTGCCCGCGCACCGCGCCCGTCACCAGGGCCACCCGCGCGCAGGGCAGCGGGATGACGTCGACCCAGGCGCCCGGGGCCGCGGACGACGGCAGGTGCCCCCGGGGTGCCTCGATCGCGCTGACCGGCGGGCCCTGCGGCGCCAGCAGGGACTCCTGGAGGATCCGCCCGGCGGCGTTCTGGACCAGGCGCCGGCGGGCGCAGTCCAGCAGCCGGGCGGCCCTGCGGGCCAGGTGACCGGCCGCCACCAGGTCGGCCCGCGAGAAGGCGGGGGAGCCCGCCGTGCGGTAGAAGGCCGCGATGCCGAGGACGACACCACTGACGTCCAGCGGCATCACCAGCAGGGAGTGCGTGCCGCTGATCCGCAGCAGCGGCGCGCGCACGGGGTCCCGGGAGAGCCACCCCGTCTGCGGGCGGAGGTTCATCACCAGGTGCGGCCGCAGGTCGGTCAGCGACGCGTGGTACGGCGTCCTGGCCGGCAGGGTGCTGATCTCGCCGACCTCGTAGGCCCGCGGGATCGCGGAGCCGCGGGCCGCGCGGAAGGCCCCACGGCGGAAGGCGAGCCCGGTGGCGGGCAGTCCCGAGACGGCGGCCTGCTCCGAGACGGTGGCGTCCGACACCTCGACGGCGGCGAAGTCGGCCACCGCCGGCACGGCTGAATCCACGAGCTGCTGGGCTGCGTCGTAGGACCACGGCCGGTCGGCGGGGCCGGCCTGGGGCGGGAGGGTGGCACAGAGCATGGGATTCGCCTCGGGTGAGGTTCGGGGTCGGCGGTTGGTGTGCCTTTCAAGCACTCACTTCCGAGGCTGCCTCCCCACCTGGGCGAACGGGTCGCTGCACCGCCGCAGACGTCACCAGGGATGTGCCGTAGACGTGACTGCGGGTTTCCCGCAACACCGCCGGCGCGGGCTGCCCACCGCGCGCGCCCGATCTACCGTGTGTGCTATGGACGTCCTCAGCCGCCCCGACGGCAGTCAGCCGCACCCCGCCATCTCCGTCGTACTCGCCGACGACCACCTGGTGGTCCGGGCCGGCATGCGGCTGCTGATGGCCGCGGACCCGGCCTTCGAGATCGTCGCCGAGACGTGCTCCGTGCCCCAGACGCTGGAGGCCGTGGAGCGCCACCACCCGCGGGTGCTCGTCCTGGACCTGACGATGTCCGGCAGGTCCAGCCTGCCGACGATCCCGGCGCTGCTGAACGCCTCGCCCAGGACGCGCATCCTGGTGCTCACCATGCAGGAGGACCCGGCGTTCGCCCGTGAGGCGCTGCGCACCGGAGCGGCCGGCTACCTGCTGAAGGAGGCCGCCGCCGAGGAACTGCTCGCCGCCGCCCACCAGGTCGCCGGCGGCGCCACCTATGTGCAGCCCTCGCTCGGGGCGCGGCTGGCCGTCGAGGACCTGGATCTGGCGGAGCGGCACCACGAGGAGCCGCTCACCGACCGGGAGGCGCAGGTGCTGACCCTGCTGGCGCTGGGCCACACCAACCAGGAGATCGCCCGGCGCCTGTTCGTCTCCGTACGGACCGTGGAGACCCACCGGTCGCGGCTGCGGGACAAGCTCGGCAAGGAGAGCCGGGCCGAGCTGATCGCCGCGGCCAGAGAGCGAGGGCTGGTGGCATGACGCCGTCCGGCCCAGGAAGGACCGGGACGCGCCTGGCCCTGGAGGGGCTGGGCACCTGTCTCCTGGCGGCGGCGACCGTCATGGAGGTCACCGACCGCTCACAGGGCTGGGAGCTCGCCCTGGCGCTGGCAGCGGCGGTCTGCTATCTGCCGCTCACGCCCATGGTGCCGCCGCGGCAGCGGGTGTGGCTCGTGGTGGCCATCGCGTTCGCGCTGATGCTGACGGTGGCCGGGACGGTCCGCATGGCCCAGCAGCCCTCGCTGAACGTCCTGCACGTGCTGCCGCTGCTGCTGGTCGCCTACGCCTTCCTCGCCGTCCGCTCCTCGGCACGCCGGGAGGCGGGCCTGCGCCGGGAGCGGGTCAGGGCCCGGCACGACGGCGAGGAGCGCGAGCGGCGCCGCTGGGCGCGCGAGTTGCACGACGACACCCTGCAGGAACTCGGCGCGGTCCAGGTGGTGCTGTCCACCGCCGCCGCGGACGGCCGGCCGGAGGCCATGCGGGAGGCCATCGACCAGGCGCGCGGCCTGGTCGGCAACCAGATCGCCTCGCTGCGGCACCTGATCGTCGACCTGCGGCCCGTGGTCCTGGACGAACTGGGCCTGCAGCCGGCCCTGCAGGCGCTGTGCCGGCGCTCGTTCGAGACGTACGGCATCCGCACCGAGTTGCGGCTCGGGCCGCAGGCGGACACCGAATGCGGCCGGCTCACCGCCGAGACGCAGGCGCAGATGTACCGGATCGTGCAGGAGGCCATCACCAACGCGGCCAAGCACGCCGAGCCGACCCGGGTGGTGGTCAGCCTGGAGAGCGACCAGCGCGCCGTGCACGTGGCCATCACCGACAACGGGCACGGCATGGCGGCCGCGACCGCCGCCGGGCGCGGCACCCCGCGCGCCGCCGAGCCGTCCTCGCCGCAGACCCGGGGCATGGGCCTGTCGGCGATGCGCGAGCGCGCCGAGCTGATCGACGCCCGGCTCGCCGTCCGCAGCGCCCCGGGCGAGGGCACCACGGTCGACCTGCGGGTGCCGCTGGCGCCGGGCCGGGTCACCGGCGAGGAGTGACCGCGGGCCGGGTGACGACGGGCTGACGGACCACGGGCCGGGTGACCACGGGCCGCCTGCGCGGGCGCGGATCCCGACCGGCAGTATGGGGGCGTGCGACTGACGCCTGTGACCTGGGAACGGCTGACCGACGCCGTCGCGGACCGCGTGCTCGAACTGCAGCCGGACGACGGCGGCGAGCGCCCACGGGTCGCGGTCGACGGGGCACCGGCCACGCGCCCGGACGCGCTGGGGGAGGCCCTGGCGCAGGCACTGCGGCTGAGGGGCCGGCCGGTCGTCCGGGTACGGGCGGAGACCTACTGGCGGCCCGCCTCGCAGCGTTACGAGCTGGGACGCCACGACCCCGACGCCTTCTACGAGCGCTGGCTGGACACCGGCGCCCTGTGGCGGGAGGTCTTCGACCCGCTCGCCCCGGGCGGCACCGGGCGCGTGCTGCCCTCGCTGTGGGACCCGCTGACCGACCGGGCGACGCGCGCGGCCTACGAGGAACTGCCGCCCGGGGGCGTGCTGTTGCTGGACGGCGCGCTGCTGCAGGGCTACGGCTTCCCCTTCGACCTCTGCGTCCACCTGAGGATGTCGGGGGCGGCCCTGGCGCGCCGCACGCCGGAGGACGAGCGCTGGACGCTCCCGGCGTACGCCCGCTACGAGCGGGAGACCGCACCCGGCGGGACCGCGGACGTCGTGGTGCACACCGACGACCCGCGGCACCCGGCCTGGACCGGGTGACCCGGCGGCCCTTGCCGCCGCCCCGCCGCGACCGTTAGCGTCCCGGAGCACCATGACTGTCGCCATCGCTCCGCTGACCACCGAGCACGTCCCCGAGGCAGCGGCCCTCCTCGACCGCTGGTACGCCAGGGCCCGCAAGGCGCTGCCCCACCAGTCGGGCCGGAGCACCGCGCCGCCGCCGGGGGAGGAACTGCTGGGCAAGACCCTCGCCGGGCCCGGCGTGGAGGCCGTGCTCGCCCGGGACGGCGACGGGTCGGTCACCGGCTACCTCGTCACCACCCCGCTCGACCTCGCCGACGACGACCGGGCCGTGCTGCGTGCCCACCCGCGTTCCGCGCTGGTCGCCTACGGCGGGCACGCGCTGCGCGGCGGCCGGGAGGGGGTGCGCGAGGACGTGCTGCGCGGGCTGTACGCGGCGGTCGCCGCGCGCCTGGTCGCGGAGCGCCGCCACGTGCACTACGTGGACCTGCCGGCCGACGAGGCGGTGGCCTCCGCGTGGTTCCGCTCCGGCTTCGGCCTGGAACGGGTGCGGGGCCTGATGGCCGTGCGGCCGCGCGGGCGGCAGCCGCGCGGGGTGGACGCGCTGTCGGTGCGCCGCGCGGGACCCGGAGACCTGGACCGGATCGGGCGGATGGCGGCGGAGGCGGCACGCGCCGACCGCGGTACGGCGGTGTTCCGGCCCCAACCCGAGGGCGCGCTGGCGACCTTGCGGACGCACTACGCCGACGCCCTGACCGACGGCCGCTGCGGGGCGTGGGTCGCGGCCCGCCGGGGCGAGGAGATCGGCATGGTGGTGCTGACCCCCGCGGCGCCGGGCCCGGTCGTGCCCGACGGGTGCGTGGAACTGGTCGAGGCGTACGTGACGCACGCGGCGCGCGGTGAGGGCATCAGCCGGGTGCTGCTCGCGACGGCGCTGGCGTGGGCGTACGACAGCGGCTACCGGCACATCACGGCCAGCTGGCCCGCGGGTTCGCCGGTGTCGGCCGGGCACTGGCCGGCGGTGGGCTTCAGGCCGGTGGCGTACCGGCTGCAGCGCGTCCTGGACCCGCGCATGTGCGGGACACCACAGCGCTGACAGGATTGGAGTGGTGAGGAGCAGTCCTCTTTCACTGTTAAACTAATTCCAGATCGTCCGGCGGACCCGGTGGAGCGTCCGCGACGAACTCCCTCGCTGCCCCGGCCAGATCCCCCCGTCCTGGCCGGGGCTTCCCTTGTTCTTGGTCTGGACATGACCAATTCATGGGAGTACCTTCGCTGTTGGTCTAGACCTACTGCCCGCGGGCTGCGCACTGCTCTCAGAACTCCCCCACGTTCTCCGAGGAGCGAAGCATGCACAGGAAATTCCGTGCCGCCGCCATCGGCCTGGGCCTCGTCGGGCTGTCCGTGCTCGGCACCGGCAGCGCCTGGAGCCACGGCTACACCGACGCCCCCATCAGCCGTCAGAAGCTCTGCGCCAACGGCACCGTGACCAACTGCGGCGACATCCAGTGGGAGCCGCAGAGCGTCGAGGGCCCCAAGGGCTTCCCGTCCTCCGGCCCCTCCGACGGCACCCTCTGCGCCGGCGGCAACAGCCGGTTCGCCCAGCTCGACAACCCGCGCGGCGGCACCGGATGGCCCACCACCAAGGTGACGTCAGGTCAGAACTACAGCTTCCGCTGGCAGTTCACGGCATCGCACGCGACGAGCGACTTCAAGTACTACATCACCAAGCAGGGCTTCGACCCCAGCCGGCCGCTCACCCGTTCCGCCCTGACCCTGACGCCGTTCCTGACCGTCAACTACAACGGCGCCAGGCCGCCCGCCACGGTCACCCACCAGGGCACCATCCCCAGCCGGACCGGGCGGCACATCATCCTGGCCGTCTGGTCCGTCGCGGACACCGGCAACGCCTTCTACGCCTGCTCCGACGTGCAGTTCTGACGCACAACTCCGGAGACAGCGAGCAGGCCGCCTAGCCCTCCGGAGCGGGCCGGCTGCCGAGCAGCCGCTCCCGCACGGCGTCGGCCCCGGCGGTGGAGACACCTCCGCCGGGGCCGACGCGCGGGGCGTCCGTGCCGCCCGGACGCCCCGTGCCGCCCGGGGCGTCCGCGGCGCCGGTGTGGGCGGCGCGGACCCGTGTCCCGCCGTCCACCACCAGCTCGGCGCCCGTGATCCAGGCGGCCTCGTCCGAGACCAGCCAGCGCACGGCCCGGGCCACGTCGCGGGGCTCGCCGATCCGTCCCAACGGCAGCCCGGCGGCGATGGTGTGCTCGGCGTCCTGGCAGACGAAGCGCGCCATCTCGGTGCGCACCAGGCCGGGGGAGACCGCGTTGACCCGCACGGCCGGGCCGAGTTCCCCCGCGAGCTGCCTCGTCAGGTGCAGCAGCGCCGCCTTGCTGGTGCCGTAGGCGCCGACGTTCGGGCCGACGTGCCCGGCGCCCTCGGTGCAGACGTTGACCACCGCGCCGCCGTGCTCGCGCATCCAGGCCCGCCACGCCAGCTGGGTCAGCCGCAGGGGCGCCTCGACGTTGACCGTGAACGCGGTGCGCCACAGGTCCGGGTCCGCCTCGGCGAGCGGCCCGTACGGGAGGTTGGTGGCGGCGTTGTTGACCAGTACGTCCAGGCCGCCGAGGGCGCGGACCGCGAACGCCGTGCAGGCGGCGAGGTGGCCGGGATCGGCCACCGTGCCGGCCAGGGTGACCACGGTGTGCCCGGCTGCCTGCAGCCCTGCGGCCGCCGTCTCCAGCCGGACCGGGTCGCGGGCGGTGAGCAGGGCGCGGGCGCCCGCGGCGGTCAGCTCCGCGGCGACGGCCAGTCCGATCCCGCCGGACGCGCCGGTGACCAGCGCCGCGCGTCCGGCGAGCGGGAGGGGATCCGTCATGGGGTGACGGTCCCATGACGACCTGTCAGTTTTCAGAGGTGGTACGGGGAAACCGGCGGGTCGACGTCAGGGGCCCGGGGCCCGGGGGTTCTGGGCCCGGGCCCCGGGCGTCAGGGCGTCAGGAGGTCAGGGCGTCAGCGTCCATTTCTGGTTGGCGCCGCCGGTGCAGGTCCACAGCTGCAGCCTGGTGCCGTTGGCGGAGTTGTTTCCCGCGACGTCCAGGCACTTGTTCGCCGCCGGGTTGACGATGTCCCGGGCCCCGCTGAGCACCCACTTCTGGTTGGTGCTCCCGGCGCAGTCCCACAGTTGCAGCTGGGACCCGTCGGCGGTGCCGAAGTCCTTGACGTCCAGGCACTTGCCCAGGGCGCGCAGGGTGCCGTCGGACGCGGCGGTCCACTGCTGGGCGGCGGTGCCGTTGCAGTCGTAGAGCTGGACGGGGGTGCCGTTGGCGGGGCTGGCCCCGGCGACGTCGACGCACTTGCCGGCCAGGCCCGTGATGCGGCCGGCCGTGCCGCCCCCGCCCCCGCCGTCGGAGGTGGTGACGCGGACGTAGTCGACGACCAGTTGCTGCGGGAAGGCGGTGCTGCCGTCGGGGTCACCCGGCCAGTAGCCGCCCACCGCGAGGTTGAGGATGACGAAGAACGGCTTGTTGAACACCCACCGGCGGCCGCCGAGGTCGGCCGGGGTGCGCCGCTGGTAGACCGTGCCGTCGACGGACCAGGTGATCGAGTCCGGGTTCCAGTCGACGGCGAAGGTGTGGAACGCGTCGGCGAAGGCCTGGCCGCCCGGCAGGGTGTAGCCGGCGCCGATGCCGCCGGAGCCGAAGTAGTCGGGGCCGTGGATCGTGCCGTGGACGGTGCCGGGCTCGAAGCCGACGTTCTCCATGATGTCGATCTCGCCGCTGGCGGGCCAGCCGACGTCGCCGATGTCGTTGCCGAGCATCCAGAACGCGGGCCACATGCCCTGGCCGCGCGGGACCTTCATGCGGGTCTCGACGTGGCCGTAGGTGGTGGTGAAGCGGCCCGCGGTGTTGAGCCGGGCGGAGGTGTACTGGCAGCTGCCGTACCAGCACTGGTAGCCGGCGGGGTTCTCCTTGCGGGCGGTGATGACGAGGTGGCCCTGACCGTCGAGGGCGGCGTTGCGGTTCCCGGCGGTGTAGTACTGCCGCTCGTGGTTGTTGACGTTGTCGCCGGTCTCGACCTGCCACTTGCCGCCGTCCACGGCGCTGCCGGCCGCGCCGTCGAACTCGTCGGCGAAGGTGGTGACGGCGGCGGTGGCGGCGGGGGCCGCGGGCAGGGGGTGGTCGGCGGGGCCGGTGGTGGTCAGGGCCGCGAGGGCGAGGAGCCCGGCGGTGGCGGCGGCGAACAGGCCGCGGGCGCGCGGGCGCCGGAGCGGGCGGGGGTGTGGGGGGAGTGCCTTCACAGGGCGCTGCCTTTCGGGGCGGTCGTGGGGGGTGGCGGACGGGGTTTGCGCTACGTCGGTCATGCACCTGACATTTCTTGAACCCTCGCGCGTGGGGGCGCGAGGATTCCCGTCCGTCTTCGTTCAAGCCTTAGTTCACGCCGTGATTGAACTGCCGCCCCCTGACCCCGTCAAGAGGTCTGGACCAAGAAGGGGCGGGCGGCCCCGACCGGGGATCCCCCCCGCCCGGTCCCGCCCGCCCCCACCCGCCGGCGCCGCGACGCGTCACGTACCGGGCTTGCGCCCGTACACGTACACGTCGTCACCGTTCTTCAGCAGGCTCCAGTACTTCTTGGCGTCGCCGCTGCGCATGTTGACGCAGCCGTGCGACCCCGGCGGCGACCACACGCTCCCCGCGATCGAGTGGAACGCCTGCCCGCCGTCGAAGAACTGGCTGTACGGCATCGCCACGTTGTACAGCGTCGACCAGTGGTCCTTGTGGCGCCAGTAGACCTTCTTGGAACCGGTGCGGGTCTCGTAGCCGTTACGGCCCGTCCGCACCGGGACCGGCCCGAACTTCAGCTTCTTGCCGTCCTGTATCCAGCTCAGCTGCCGCGTGAGGTCCACGCACGCGATCCGCCCCTTGGTGGTGGGGCACTTGCCGGCCTTGTTGGGATTGCTGCCCGCGGCCTTCTGGGAGTTCATGATCTTCATGACGCCCCAGGTCACCGGGCCCGCGTAGCCGATGTTCGGGGATATCCCGTACTTCGTCTGGAAGGCCCGTGTCGCCTTGCAGTCGGCCGCCGACTGCTTGCCGTCCACCGGCCGGCCCAGGAACTTCTCCACCTGCTTCTGGTAGGGCCCCTTGCTCGTCGTGCACGACGCGGCCTGTGCCGTGCCGCCCCCCGCCACGACCGGTGTCACGGCCATCACCGCCACCGCGAGGGCGGCCCCCGCCCGTCGTCCCGCTGACGCTCCCGCTCTCATCGCTTCCCCTTCCCCGGTGAGGCCGTCGCGCGACGGCCTCACCCCCTAGGACAACCGGGAGGCACCGGAGGTTGCGGAACGGCCGGTGCGGGAAGTGGAGGTGACGGTACGTCAGCCCCGCGGGGCGTCCTCCAGGGCCGCACGCACGATGCGGACGGCCTCCTCGGTGTCGGCCCGCGACACGTCCAGGTGGAAGACGAAGCGCAGCAGCCCGGGGTAGCCGGCGCAGCGCAGCCCGTGCCGCGCGAGACGCTCCTGGACCTGGTCGGCGGAGACCCCCGGCGCCGGCTCGGCGAAGACCATGTTGGTCTGGGCGTCGCCCACCAGCAGGCCCGGCACGCCCTTGATCCCCTCCGCGAACAGCGCCGCGTTCGCGTGGTCCTCGGCGAGCCGCGCCACCTGGTGCTCCAGCGCGTACAGCGCGCCCGCGGCCAGGACGCCCGCCTGCCGCATCCCGCCGCCGAGCGCCTTGCGCCAGCGCAGCGCCCGCGCCACGAACTCCCGGCTGCCCAGCAGCGCGGAGCCGACCGGGGCGCCCAGGCCCTTGCTGAAGCAGATCGAGACGCTGTCGAAGTGGCCGGCGATCAGCCGCGCCTGCTCGTACGGGTCGCCGCCCGCGGCCACCGCGGCGTTGAACAGCCGGGCGCCGTCGAGGTGCGTGGCCAGCCCGTGCTCGCGCGCCAGCCCCGTCGCGGCCCGCAGGTAGTCCACGGGGACGACCCGGCCGCCGATGGTGTCCTCCAGGCACAGCAGCCGGGTGCGGGGGAAGTGCGGGTCGTCCGGCTTCACCGCGGCCGCGATGTCGGCCGGGTCCAGCGTCCCGTCCGCCCGGTGGGGAAGCGGCTGCGGCTGGATCCCGCCGAGCACGGCACCGCCGCCGCCCTCCCAGCGGTACACGTGCGCCGACTGCCCGGCGATGTACTCGTCACCGCGGCCGCAGTGCGTCAGCAGCGCGCACAGGTTGCTCTGCGTCCCGGAGGAGACGAACAGCGCGGCCTCGAAGCCGAGCCGCTCCGCGATCCGGTCCTGGAGGGCGTTCACGGTGGGGTCGTCGGCGAAGACGTCGTCGCCCACCTCGGCCTCCGCCATGGCGCGGTGCATGGCCGCGCCGGGCCGCGTGACGGTGTCGCTCCGCAGGTCGACGACCCGTCCGGGCTGCTCATCGGTGACATCAGTGATCGGCATGCGTTCACCCTGCCATGCCCGCCCTTCGGTAGGATCGTCGGGTGAATTCCCACTGGCACGTCGTCCTTCCGCCGCTGTGCGCCTGACCGGGCGCACTCACTGAAGGACCGGACCACCGTCCCCGGCAGGCCGCCCGGCCGCCAGGGGCGGTCCAGGTGCGCCCGTCCCGGATCCGCTTCCCTCGATGCGTGACGTGACGAAAGGCCGCCTCCGTGCCGGACCGTACCCCCTCCCTCGCCCCCGGACGCCCGCTCGCGCCCGCTGCCGCCGCCCGGCCGCGCTCCGTCCGCGGCGCGCTGCCGATCCTCACCGCCGCCCTGCTGTGGGGCACCACCGGGACCGCCGCGTCCTTCGCGCCCGCAGGCGCCCCGCCCGCGGCGGTCGGCGGTGCCGGGCTCACCCTCGGCGGGCTCCTGCTCCTGGCGGGCGCCCGCGGGGCGCGGACCCTGCTGCGCACCGCGGGCCGCGCCGGAGCCGCGCTGCTGGCCGTCGGCGCCCTGGCCGTCGCCGGCTACCCGCTCGCCTTCTACCCGGCCGTCTCCCGTACCGGGGTCGCCGTGGCCACGGTCATCGCCCTGGGGAGCGCGCCGGTCTTCACCGGACTGCTGGCCTGGGCCGCGGGCGCGCACCGCCCCAGCCGCCGCTGGGCCGCCGCGACGGCCGTGGCCGTGCTCGGCTGCGGGCTGCTGGTGCTCGGCGGCGCGGACGCGGGCCCCGCGGCGCGCACGGACGCCGCGGGGGTGGCCCTGGCAGCCCTGGCCGGGCTCTCGTACGCGGTGTACTCCCTGGTCGGCGGCCACTTCATCGGCCGCGGGCAGGCGCCGGGCGCGGTGATGGGGGTGCTCTTCGGTTGCGCCGGGCTGCTGACCCTGCCGGTGGTGGTCACCACGGGTGTGGTCTGGCTCGCCACACCCCGTGGCGCAGGCGTCGTCCTGCACCTCGCGGTGCTGACGACCTTCCTGGCCTACCGGCTCTTCGGGCACGGCCTGCGGCACACACCGCCGTCCGTCGCCACCACGCTCACCCTCGCCGAGCCCGCCGTGGCCGCCCTGCTCGGGGTGGCCGTGCTGGGGGAGCGGCCGACGCCGCTGTCCTGGGCGGGACTGGCCGTCCTCGTCCTCGCCCTGGCGGTGCTCTCCGGCAGGGATCGCTGACGGACGGGCCTGCCCGACGGCCGCGCCCCGCCCCGGGTCATCCGGGCGGGAGGTCGTCCGTGCGCTCGCCCTCCGCCTGGGAGGGGGTCGTCCGGGGCACGTCCGGGTGGATCTCCATCGTGCTGCGCTCGGCGTCGTCGTAGATCCGCTCGCCCTCCGCCTGGGAGGGGGTCCCGGCGTAGAGGTACGGATCGGCGTCCGAGGACGTGGACTTCATGGCGGACCTCCTACGGTCGCTGCCTCCATCCTGCTCCCTCAGGCCCGGCGGGGCGAGACCAGCAGGAACGCCCTCCGACGGCGGTCGTGGTGGAGCGTGCTCTGCCAGCCGTACGCCTCCAGGACGCGCCGGCACCGGTCCAGTTCGGCCTCGGCGGTGCCCGGGGCGGCCCCGGCGGGGGAGTGCCAGGAGACCTCGGCGACCCCGCTCTGGGCGGAGGGCCCGACGGCGTAGCCGGTGACCGACGGGCGCCCGTCGGCGTCGCGCGCGGACGGGGGCCGGCCGTCCGCCTCCAGGGCCAGGGCGACGGCGTGGACGAGGCGCTCGCGCTCCCAGGGCGCGGGCCGCGTGGTGTCGCCGTCCTGCAGGACGCGGCGGATCTCCAGCAGCCCCGACCAGGCGGAGGCGACCTCGGCGGCACGGCCGGGGGCGGCGCCGGCCGTGCGGTGCCCGTCGTCGGCGGCGAAACCGCGCTCGGCGTCCCGGGCCGGCGCCTCCTCCGCCGGTGCCTCCTCCGGCGCCGTCCCCGCCCCCGTCCCCGCCTCTGGGATCTCCCCGCGGGCCAGTTCGGTGCGGACCCGGCGGCCCTCCTGCGTGAGGTAGTAGCCGCCGGTACGGCCGTAGCGCACGGCGAGACCCTGCCTGGTCAGCGCGGCGCAGGTCGGTTCGCGCGCGCTCAGCTGGCCGGTGTCGGCGTCGGACTCCAGCAGGGCGCGGCGCTGGACGGCGGTCAGGGTCATGCGAAGCACCCTATGAGCCGGACGCGGGGAGCCGGAATGCCCTACACTCGAAATCGAGCAGTTGTTCGAACGAGGTGGAGGCGGACACACCATGGTCGAAGCCGAGCCGCACCAGGACCCCGGGCCCTGCGTGCTGTACATCCGCTGCGGCGGGGCCGACCCGGCGACGCTCGCGGCGCTGACCGCGCTCGTCGGCCAGTTCACCCCCGTCGTCCGCGCCGAGCCGCCGGACGCGGTCGTGGCGGACGTGCGCTCCGCGGTGAGCTTCTACGGGCTGCTGCCCGAGCAGCTGGCCCTCATGATCAGCACCCGGGCCTCGGCCCTGTACGACGTGAGCCCGACGATCGGCGTCGCCGGGAGTCGTACGGTCGCCGCCATGGCCGCCCACGACGTCCTCGCCGGCCGGATCCGCGCCGTCGACTCCGATCCGCGGGCCGTCGCCGACTTCCTGCGCGTCCAGCCGGTCGCGGCCCTTCCCGGGATCACCGCGGAGGCCGTCCGGCTACTGGCCGCGGCCGGGCTGGAGACCGTCGGCAAGGTCGCCGCCGCGCCGCTGCCCGACGTCCAGGCCCTCCTCGGCGCCGCTCCGGGGCGTGGTGTGTGGGAACGCGCGCACGGCCTGGACCCCGCGCCGATCACCCCGGAGCACCCGCCGGGCTCACTCGCCGCGGACCGGCTCTTCACCGCCGACACCACCGACCCCACCGACCGCGGCGCGCTGAGCCGGGCCGTGCTCGAACTCGGGCTGGGCCTCGGTGACCGGCTGCGCAGCACGGGCCGTACCGCCACCGCGCTCACCCTGACCGTCCGGCTCGCCGGCGGCTCGTCCGTCAGCCGCAGCCGCACCCTGCCGGAGCCCACCTCCGACCCCGGCGAACTCGCCGAGGCCGCCTTCGCCATGCACGAGGCCCTCGGTCCGCACGGCGCCCCCGTGCGGGCCGTGGCCCTGCGCGCCGAGGGGCTGTCCGCGGCCGATCCGTACCGGGCGCGCGCCGTGCCGGTCGGTGCGGGCCGCGGCCGGGCCGTGCTGCCGTCCACCTTCGCCGATCCGCCCGCGCCGGGCCCCGCTCAGGACGAGCGCCGGCTGTCCTCGTGAAGCGCCTCCAGCACGGCGGCCATGACCTCCGCGCCGTCCAGCGGACGCGGCAGCGGTCCGCGCCGGGCCCGTGCCATGTCCCCGAAGCACGCGTCGCACACGGCGAGCGGGAGATGACGGATGCCGCAGTCGCGGACGGTGTCGTCCTCCCGCCCGCACACCTCGCACCCCGATGATGCCGCCATGTGTTCGATACTGCCGCGTCGCGGCGTTTCGCGACAGGGCGCAACCGGTGCTCGACGGACCGTCAGAATGCCTGTGCCCGTGCGCACTTGAACCGACCCGGTGCTCCGCCCCGATCACGGGCGCGGCGCCGGTTGCGAGGCGGGTGCTGCGGGACGAGGGTGGGAAGGGGGAACATCCGATCGGGCATCGAACGGAGCTTCTCATGCAAGCGAGAAAGGCCGACCTGTACAGGCGCGACCTCGCGGAGGCGCGCTGGGTCAAGAGCAGCAAGAGCCCCTACCGGGAAACCTGCGTCGAGGTGGCGGAACTCGCCGGCGGAGCCGTCGCGATCCGTGACTCCGAGAACGCGGACCTGCCGCCGCTGCGCTTCACCGCGGAGGAATGGACGGCGTTCCGGGAGGGTGTGCGCGACGGCGAGTTCGGTTAGGCCGCCGCGTTGACCTCAGCTTGACGGGCCGGTCCGCCGGGGCCGCACGACCGCTCCGGCGGGCCGGGTCCGGTCGGGTCGCGGGGCCCGTCGGGGACCGCGGAGCCTCGGCCATGTGGTTGCCTCGGGCAACCACATGCTTCGGAGGTTGCGTCACGGAAGGGGCCGGGGCGAGGGTGGGGAGGGTAAGCGAGACCGAACCTCGAACGGAGGTTCCCCATGCAAGACCGAAAGGCCGACCTGTACGCGCGGGACCTGACCGCGGCGCGCTGGGTCAAGAGCAGCAGGAGCGGCTACCTGCCGGAGTGCGTCGAGGTCGCGGACCTCGGCGACGGGGCCGTCGCCATCCGTGATTCCCAGAACAAGGACCTGCCGCCCCTGCGGTTCACCGCGCGGGAGTGGACGGCGTTCCGTGCGGGTGTGCGCGAGGGCGAGTTCGGCTAGGCCGTGACGTTCCCCCTCGCTCGGCGGGCCGGCCGGACCGGCCCGCCGAGCCTTTCACGCGTCGCCCAGCACCCGCAGCGTCTGGGCCCGCAGCGCGCACGCCACCACGCCCTCGCGGGTGTGCCGCAGTTGCGGTTCCGTCGCCGGGTGCCGCCCGGAGATCAGGTCGACGATGCGGTAGGCCGTCTCCTCGTCCTCCGCCGCGATGCACACCAGCACCGTGCCGCGGTCCGCCTCCTGCTCCGCCATGGGCGCCTCCTTCGTCGTCAGGCCATCCCCGTGGACGCGTCGGAAGACCCCACCGCCCCCGCCGCGGTTCTGCGCCCGGCGCCGGTTCACCCGCACGAAGCACCCCGGGGTGCGCGGGGCTTACGATGAGGGGCCCGGCAGCCCGACCCGGAGAGGAAGCCTTGGCCAAGCAACGGATTCCGGTCGTCGTCATCGCGGGATTCCTGGGCTCGGGAAAGACCACGCTCCTCAACCACCTCCTGCGCAACAGCGGCGGCACCCGCATCGGCGTGATCGTCAACGACTTCGGCAGCATCAACATCGACGCGCTCTCCGTCGCCGGCCAGGTGGACTCCATGGTGGCCCTCGACAACGGCTGCCTGTGCTGCGCGGTGGACGCCACGGAGATGGACGAGATGCTCGCCCGGCTCTCGCGCCCGCAGGCCCGCATCGACGTCATCGTCATCGAGGCGAGCGGCCTCGCCGAGCCCCAGGGCATGATCCGGCTGCTGCTCGCCGGCACCGGCAGCGCCGTCACCTACGGCGGGCTGGTCGAGGTCGTCGACGCCGCCGAGTTCGAGGCCGTGCGCGCCCGCCACCCCGAACTCGACCGCCACGTGCGGGCCGCCGACCTCGTCGTCCTCAACAAGGGCGACCGCGTGGACGCCGCGGGCCGCCGGCGGGTCCGCGAGGCGCTGACCGCCCTCGCCCCCGGTACGCCACTCGTCGAGGCCGCCCACGGACGGGTGGACCCCGCCCTGCTCTTCGAGCCCCGGCCGCGCACGGAGGACGGCACGGCCGCCCGCCAGTTGTCCTTCGAGGAGCTGTACGCGGACGACGGGCACGGACACCCCGCGGACGGCGACCACACCGGCCACCTCCACGCGGCCTACGACAGCGTGGAGTTCACCTCCGAGGGTCCGCTGCACCCGCGCCGGCTGATGGAGTTCCTCGACGGCAGGCCGGCCGGGCTCTACCGGATGAAGGGCTTCGTGCGGTTCGCCCCGCCCGCCCACCGGCAGAAGTACACCCTGCACGCCGTCGGCGGCTTCCTGCGCTTCCTGCCGTCCCCGTGGTCGCGGGGCGAGTCCCGCGCCACCCGCCTGGTGATGATCGGTGCGGGGCTCGACGCCGGTGCCCTGCGCAAGGGGCTCGACGCGTGCGTCGCCGGCCCGGACGAGGAATTCGCCGAGGACGCCATGCTCGGCGTGCTGCGCTACGTCCGCCCCTGACGCGGCCCGCACCGGCGCCCAGGACCCGGCGCCCAGGAAGGAACAGGCCATGAGCGACACCGAGCCCCGGACCACCGTCGTCAACCTCAAGGGCCACCGCGACGACCCGGCGTACGCGGACGTCGTCTACGTCGGCCGCCCGATGCACCGCGGCGGATGGCACCTGCCCGGATCCCCGCTGGCCAGCCCCTACCGGCCGGGGGCCCGACGGCACCCGCCGGGAGGTGCTGGAGAAGTACCGCGAACACCTGCTGGGCCGCCCCGACCTGCTCGCGATGCTGCCCGCGCTGCGCGGCCGCAGGCTCGGCTGCTGGTGCGTGCCCGAACCGTGCCACGCGCAGGTCATCGCGGAACTCGCCGACGCCGCCTGATTCGGCCGCGGCGGCCGCGTGTCCCGATCCGAGGGTCGCGCGTCCGTACCGCGTCCGGCGGGCCCGGCCGTCCCGTCCGAGGATGGACCCATCGGCACCGGGCGCCCCGCCCGGAGGCCGGCGGAACCCGGAATCCTGTCAGGAGATTCGACGTGGCTGAAATCATCGCGGACATCGAGGTCCCCGACACCCGGCTCGTGGCGGAGGCGACCGAACTGGTGCGGAAGGCCGCCGACCCGGTGGTCTACCACCACTCCCGCCGGGTGTACTTCTGGGCGTCGATGCGCGGCCGCAACCGCGGGTGGGACGTCGACCCCGAGCTGCTGTACGTCGGTGCCCTCTTCCACGACCTCGGGCTGACCGACACCTACGCCAGGACCGACCAGCGCTTCGAGATCGACGGCGCCGACGAGGCCCGCCGCTTCCTTCTGGAGCACGACGTCCCCGCGGACCGCGCGCGGCTGGTGTGGGAGGCGATCGCCCTGCACACCACCCCGGAGATCCCGTGGCACATGGCGCCCGAGATCGCGCTGGTCACCTCGGGCGTCGAGGTGGACGTCCTCGGCATCGGCTACGACGAGATCACGCCCGAGGAGCGCGAGGCGGTCGTCGCCGTCCACCCGCGGCCCGACTTCAAGAACAACATCCTCAAGGAGTTCACCCACGGCATCGCGCCGCGCCCCGACACGACGTTCGGCAACGTCAAGGCCGACGTGCTGGAGCGCTTCGTGCCGGGCTTCGTCCGCGGGAACTTCGTGGACACCATCCTGCAGTCCCCCTGGGCGGAGTGACCCCGCGCCGGTGTCCCCCGGTGCCCGTGGCCGTCACTCGCGGGTGCCGTGGGGGCGGGTGGTGCGGAAGCGGTCGCGGTAGGCGCCGGGGCTGACGCCCAGGCGGCGGCGGAAGGCGCGGCGCATGGTCTCCTCGGAGCCGAAGCCGCTGCGGCGGGCGACGGTGTCGAGGGCTTCGTCGCCGGCCTCCAGCAGGGCCTGGGCGGCCTCGACGCGGACGCGTTCGACGTACTGGGCGGCGGTGCCGCCGGTCTCGGTGCGGAAGAGCCGGGTCAGATGGCGGGAGCTGACCCCGGCCCGGGCGGCCAGGGCGGGCAGGCTGTGGTCGGCGGCGGGGTCGGCGGCGACCTGGTCCAGGACCCGGCGCAGCACCGAGTGGGCGGGGTGCCGGGGGCTCTGCCGGACGCTGAACTGCGACTGGCCGCCGGGACGTGCCATGAAGACGACCAGGAACTTGGCGGCATTGCGGGCGATGTCCGGTCCCAGGTCGGCCTCGACCAGGGACAGGGCCAGGTCGATGCCCGCGCTGATGCCCGCGGAGGTGATGAAGCGGCCGTCCCTGACGAAGATCGCGTCGCTGTCGACCTCGACCTTGGGGTAGCGGGCGGCGAGGTCGTCGGCCAGCCGCCAGTGGGTGGCGGCCCGGCGTCCGTCCAGCAGCCCGGTCGCGGCCAGCGGGAACGCGCCCGCGCAGACCGAGGCGACGGTACGGGAGCGGTCCGCGAGCCGGGTGATGCCGTCCACCAGCGCGGTGTCGGCCACCGCCGCCCACCAGTCCGGGCGCCCGGGGACGAGCAGCGTGTCGACCGGGAAGTCGACCTCCGCCAGCGACAGGTCCGGCACCAGCCGCAGCCCCGCGGTCGTCGTCACCGGCCGGCCGTCCAGCGACACCGTCCGCGTCACGTACCGGGCGCCGTACTCGTTCGCCGCCGTGTACACGTCCAGCGGACCCGTCACGTCCATCAACTGCAGGCCCTCGAACAGCAGCACCAGCACCCGGTGCGGCGCCACCACCGACGCGGCCCCCGGCGGCACCGACGGCTTCACACGGGACGTCACGGTCGTTCCTCCTGGAGCGGGCGGGTGTCCGGCGGAACGGCCGCGGGCACTCATGTGGCCCGCGTCCCGGGCACGTTGGGCCCGCCCGTCGCTGTCCGGCCCGTCATTCTCGCCCATGTCCACCGGCACCTACGACGCCGGGCTGGTGACCCCCGCGACGGACCGCTGGAGCGGGGCGAGGTGGCGCGTGGTCACCACGCGGCGGCCGCGCTCGTCGTCGTGGATGCAGGTGGACCCGGCCAGCCTGCGCACGATCTCCAGCCCGCGGCCGTGCTCGTCCGGCGGGGTGCTGTCGGGGGAGGCCCCGTCGTGGTGCCGGGCCTCGCCGCTGTCGGTGACGGTGATGACCAGGCCGTCGTCGTGCAGGCACAGCCGGACCGACATCTGCGCCCTGCCGTGGCGCGCGGCGTTCGCGGCGAGCTCGTCGACGATCAGCTCGGCGGCGATGCGGTCCTCCGCGGCCAGTCCCCAGAGCCCCAGCAGCTCGGACGCGAAGTGGCGCGCGGCGCCCACGTAGGCGGCCTCCGCGGGCTGTACGAGTTCCGCCGAACGGGTGGGGGTGGTGTCACCGCACATGACGTGTGGGCCCTTCATCGATGAGGCCCGCGGTCCCGGCGACCGCGGGGTCGCCCCACCGGCCACGCCGCCCCGCGCGGCACGCCGCGACGTCGGCCTCCCTTCCGGCCGCCGTGCCCGGCACCGCTCCCGTCCCCCCGCGCGGATAGCGTGGACGTGTGCGTCTTCTTGTGATGTCCGATACACACCTGCCCAAACGTGCCAAGGAGCTTCCGGCCGAACTCCTGGACCGGATTCCCGAGGCCGACGTCGTCCTCCACGCCGGCGACTGGGTGGACGACGCGACGCTCGACCTGCTGCAGGCGCGGTCCCGCCGGGTGATCGGCGTGTACGGCAACAACGACGGCCCGGGGCTGCGGGCGCGGCTGCCCGAGGTCGCCCGGGCGGAGCTGGGGGGCCTGCGCTTCGGCGTCGTCCACGACAGCGGCCCGGCGCAGGGACGCGAACGCCGCTGCGAGGAGCGCTTCCCCGACCTCGACGTCCTGGTCTTCGGGCACAGCCACATCCCCTGGGACAGCACGGCGCCGGGCGGGCTGCGGCTGCTGAACCCCGGTTCGCCGACGGACCGCAGGCGCCAGCCGTACGGCACCTACCTCACCGCCGTCGCGGCCGCGGGCGCGCTGACCGAGGTACGTCTGCACGAACTGCCGCGGCGCTGACCGCGGCGCTGACCGAGGCGCCGACCAGGGCAGGGGTGCCGGGGTTCTAGTGCTCCAGCGCCGGGTCGCCGGCCGGGCGGACGGCGCCCGGGTGCCCGGAGAGCCGGACCGCGCCGGGGGCCTCGGCGGCCTCGGCGGCCTCCGCCTCCCGCTCCCGGGGTTCCGCGCCGCCGGCGGCGTCCGCGGGCGGCAGCAGCGCCATGACGGCCCGGCGGTGCGCGTCGCCGGCGTCCTCGTCGAAGGGGTCCGGGGTGGCCGGCACCTGCACCCGGAGCACCGGGCCCGAGCCCAGCCGCACGTAACCGCGGCCCGGCGGCACCTCGGCGGCGGACGTCGAGCACTGCGGCGCGCCGAGCACCGCCTGGGTCTGCTCCGCGGTGACCGCGCCCAGCAGCATCCGGGCCCTGCTGTGGGCGACGACCACCTGGGCGAGTGCCTCGGCGCCGTCGAGGTGGTCGGCGACGGCGACGGTCACCCCGGCCGCGCGGCCGTGCCGGAGCGGGGTGTCCAGCAATTCCTGCGGGTCGGGGCGGTTCTCGGCGTGCGCGAGGTGGCTGAGCACCGTCGGCCGGTCGACCAGGATCCACAGCGGGCGTCGTACGTCGTCGGGAGCGGTCCGGCCGGCCTGCCGGGCGCGGTTGACGGCGATCAGCCGGCGCTCGGTCTCGTGCGCCGCCCACTCCAGGGTGGCCAGCGTCCCCGCGAGGCCGCTCTCGACGGCCATCACTCCGGGCCGCTCGCTCAGGAACGCGTACTCGCCCGTCCCGCTGCCGTCGACGACCACGAGGTCGCCCTCCGGCAGGGCCTGGAGCGCGATGGAGCGCAGCAGTGTCGTGGTGCCCGTGCCGGGCTGGCCGAGGGCGAGCAGGTGCGGCTCGGTGGAACGCGGTCCGGTGCGCCAGACCACCGGCGGCGCGTCCCTGACGTCCTCGCCGTCCCCGACCGGGACGGTGCGCTGCACGGCCTCGGGGTCGGTGAAGCCGAGCACCGTCTCGCCGGGGGAGGTGACGAAGCGCTGGGCGGCGATGTCCGTGGGCAGCGGGGGGAGCGCGGTGAGGGTGAGGTGGTTCTCCTCCTCGTTCCACTCGAAGCGGTACTCGCGGCCGCGCCCCACCTTGGCGTGCAGCACGTGCTCGACGCGGGCCCGGGCGGCGGGCTCGCCGTCGGTGAAGTAGGCGGGGTACTTCAGGTTCAGGCGGACCAGCCGCCCGTCCTCGAAGGCGTGGTCGCCGAAGGCGTTCTCCCAGCTGCCGTCGTGGGCGTAGAGCGGGCTGGGGTCGTCGGCCACCGACAGGTACGGCACCAGGGCCTCGTACAGCGCGGTCAGCCGGTCGTTCTCGGCGCCGCTCGGCCCGGTCGGTGCGGGGGTGCGGTCGCGGCCCATCCAGCCGGCGGAGCCCATCAGCGCGGCGACCAGCAGGTAGGCGCCGTAGGGGAGCAGGACCAGGACGAGGAACCCGGCGCCCACGGAGGCCATCAGTGCCGGTCCGCGGCGGTCCTTGGGGGTGCTGCCCCACCATTCGCGCGCCCAGCCGGCCTGCCGGCGCAGCCCGCGCGCGATGACGAAGAGCGGGTGGAGGACGTCCGTGGTGCTGTCGACGGCGGCCCGCGCGAGCTCACGGCCGCGGGTGAGCGAGGGGCGGCTGCTCAGGAGGGCGGAGAGGGTGCGCCGGACCACGGGGAGCTCCAGAGGATCGTTGCGGGGACGGTACGACGGGAGGGAGGGGACGGGACCGGGGGGACGGCAGGACGGGACGCGACGGGACGGGGGAGCGGGACGGGACCGGACGGGAAGGGCCCGGTGCGGAGCGGCGCCGGGCCCGGTGGTGGTTCGGCCGTGCGGAACGGCCGCGCTAGAACTTGATCCCGCCCAGGAGGCTCGCCAGGCTCGCCCCGCCGGCCTTGATGCTCGGGGCGATGGCGGTGCCCGCGAGGTAGAAGCCGAAGAGGGCGCAGACGAGCGCGTGGGACGCCTTGAGTCCGTCCTTGCGGAAGAACAGGAAGACGATGATGCCGAGCAGGACGACGCCTGAGATGGACAGGATCATGGGGGCTACTCCTGTGTGATGGGGACTGTCACCATGAGTTGTTCCAGAATTACAGTTAGTAATATGTTCTGAAAAGAGGCGAATGGGTGATTTGTAGGGAAGTTCACCCTTTCGGCTCTGCCGAACTGTTTCTTGCGGTGTGATCCTCGCCGGTCGTCCGGCGTGTCATGGGGCAGGCCCCGCCGACGGAGCAGCGAAGTCGCCCGTTCGAGTGATCAAAATCGTTAAGCTTCGGCCATGGCTTCTTGTCCGGTCCACGTCCCCGCCGTGCCACGCAGCGCCGGCACCTCCGGCGAGGCCAGGGCCGTTGAGGCCGCTTAGGGTGGATCACGAAGGCCCCTCCCGCGCACGGCGACCAGCCACCTCCAGTGAGGAACGATGAGCGAGCCGACCCCGCAGAACGACCCGGCCCAGGACCCCGGCGTCCTGCGACTCGCCGCCGAGGTCTTCGACCTCGCCCGCCGGGGCGGCACGCAGACCCTGACGGCGTACGTGGACGCCGGGGTGCCGGCCGACCTCACCAACGACAAGGGCGACACCCTCGTCATGCTCGCCGCCTACCACGGCCACGCCGCCACCGTGGCCGCCCTCCTGCGGCACGGCGCGGACCCCGACCGCGCCAACGACCGCGGTCAGACGCCGCTCGCCGGCGCCGTCTTCAAGGGCGAGGACGAGGTGGTCCGCGTCCTCCTCGACGGCGGCGCCGACCCCGCAGCGGGCACCCCCTCGGCCATCGACACGGCCCGCATGTTCGGCAAGGACGCACTCCTGGAACTCTTCGGCGCCGCATGACCCCGGCCGCCACGACGACGCCGTACCCACGATGAAGAGAAGTGGACCCATGACGGAAACCGACAGCTGGAAGAATCCGCTGCGCGATCCAACCGACCGGCGGCTGCCGCGCATCGCGGGCCCGTCCGGCCTGGTGATCTTCGGTGTGACGGGCGACCTGTCCCGCAAGAAACTGATGCCCGCCGTGTACGACCTGGCCAACCGCGGGCTGCTGCCGCCGGGCTTCTCGCTCGTCGGCTTCGCGCGGCGCGACTGGGCGGACCAGGACTTCGCACAGGTCGTCCACGACTCCGTCAAGGAGCACGCGCGCACCCCCTTCCGCGAGGAGGTCTGGACGGAACTCTCCGCCGGAATGCGCTTCGTGCCCGGCGACTTCGGCGACGACGACGCCTTCGAGAAGCTGCGCGCGACCGTGGAGGAACTCGACAAGGACCGCGGGACCAGCGGCAACTTCGCCTTCTACCTCTCGGTGCCGCCCAAGTTCTTCCCCACCGTGGTCCAGCAGCTGAAGAAGCACGGACTGTCCGACCCTCCCCGAGGCTCCTGGCGGCGCGCCGTCATCGAGAAGCCCTTCGGCCACGACCTGGCCAGCGCCCAGGAGCTCAACCGGGTGGTCCACCAGGTCTTCCCGCCCGCCGAGGTGTTCCGGATCGACCACTACCTGGGCAAGGAGACCGTCCAGAACGTCCTGGCGCTGCGCTTCGCCAACACGATGTTCGAGCCGCTGTGGAACCGCTCCTACGTCGACCACGTGCAGATCACGATGGCCGAGGACATCGGCATCGGCGGCCGCGCGGGCTACTACGACGGCATCGGCGCCGCACGCGACGTCATCCAGAACCACCTGCTCCAACTCCTCGCACTGACCGCGATGGAGGAACCCTCGGGCTTCGACGCCACGTCCCTCGTCCGCGAGAAGCTCAAGGTCCTCCAGGCCGTGCGGCCCCCCGAGGACCTCGGCGCCCACACCGTGCGCGGCCAGTACGCGCACGGCTGGCAGGGCGGCGAGGAGGTGCTCGGCTACCTGGAGGAGGAGGGCATCGACCCCAAGTCCAAGACCGACACCTACGCCGCGATCAAACTGGCGATCGACAGCCGCCGCTGGGCGGGCGTCCCCTTCTACCTGCGCACCGGCAAGCGCCTGGGCCGCCGCGTCACCGAGATCGCGGTCGTCTTCCAGCGCGCGCCCCACCTGCCCTTCAGCCACACCGACACCCAGGAACTGGGGCAGAACGCCCTGGTCATCCGGGTGCAGCCGGACGAGGGCGTCACCGTGCGCTTCGGCTCGAAGGTGCCGGGCACCTCGATGGAGATCCGGGACGTGACGATGGACTTCGCCTACGGCGAGTCCTTCACCGAGTCCAGCCCGGAGGCCTACGAGCGGCTGATCCTGGACGTCCTGCTCGGCGACGCCAACCTCTTCCCGCGCCCGCAGGAAGTGGAGGAGTCCTGGCGGATCCTGGACCCGATCGAGGAGTACTGGGACCGGCACGGCAGGCCCGAGCAGTACACCGCCGGTACGTGGGGTCCGAAGGCGGCGGACGAGATGCTCGCACGAGACGGCAGGAGCTGGCGCCGGCCATGAACATCGACCTCACCGAGACCACCTCGAGCAAGATCAACTCGGCGCTGATCAAGGCCCGCAGGGCCATCGGCAGCCCCGCGGTCGGCATGGTGCTCACCCTCGTCATCGTCACCGACGAGGGCAACCACTACGACGCCCTCAAGGCCGCCTCCGACGCCTCCCGCGAGCACCCCTCGCGCATCCTGGTCGTCATCAAGCGCCCAGGACGCTCCCCCCGCGACCGGCGCAACGCACGCCTCGACGCCGAGGTGCGCGTCGGCGGCGAGTCCGGCACCGGCGAGATCGTCCTGCTCCGCCTGCACGGCGAACTCGCCGACCACGCCCACAGCGTCGTGCTCCCGCTGCTGCTGCCCGACGCCCCCGTCGTCGTGTGGTGGCCCGAGGACGCGCCCGCCAACCCCGCCGCCGACCCCCTCGGCGCCCTGGCGCAGCGCCGGATCACCGACGCGTACGCCGTCGAGCGGCCCCTGGAGGAACTGGAGGCCCGCGCCGCCGGCTACACCCCCGGCGACACCGACCTCTCCTGGACCCGGCTCACGCCCTGGCGGTCCATGCTCGCCGCGGCGCTCGACCAGGCCAGGGCCACGGTCACCTCGGCCGCCGTCGAGAGCGAGGCGGACAACCCCAGCGCCGAACTCCTCGCCCGCTGGCTCGGCAACCGGCTGCGCGTGCCCGTCGACCGCGTCGTCACCGACGGTCCGGTCGTCACCGCGGTACGGCTGCGCACCGCGGACGGCGACATCACCATCGACCGCCCCGAGGGACCGCTGGCCACCCTCACCATCCCGGGGCAGCCCAGCCGGCACCTCGCGCTGAAGGTCCGGGCCACCGCCGAGCTCGTCGCGGAGGAACTGCGCCGGCTCGACCCCGACGAGATGTACGCCGCGTCCCTGCGCCACACCGAGGTGGCGGAGCCGCCCCGCCGGGCGAAGACCACCGCGCGGAGCACCAAGAAGCGGCCCAGTCCGGCCAGCGCGGAGGCCGCCAAGTAGACCGTCTGCCGCAGCAGTACGCCGGGGGCGGCGCACACCGCCTGCAGGAGCAGCACGGCGGCCGTGGTGAACAGGTAGCAGACCACGACCGTCAGCGCCGACTCCAGGTGCGCCCGCCACCCGGCGCGGCCGCGGCCGAAGGTGAAGCGCGCGTGCAACTCGGTGGCCAGCACCGTCGACGCCACCGTCACGAGCGCGTTCGCCAGGGCGAACGGCACCCGCCCCGACAGCGCCATGAGCACCGCGGAGGACGCCAGCCCCACCCCGCCACCGCACACGACGAAGCGCACGAACGCGGCCGGCGCGGAACGCGCGGGGTCCGAGGCACGGGGGCGAAGGGCGGGGGAGGCAGGGGAGACGGGGGCGGATCGGTCCGCGGTCACGGTGTCCATGACCGCAGGCTGCCCGCCCCCGCTGACACGGCGCTGACCGCGCGCTGACACGCCTCCGCGCAGGCCCGACGCCCCGCCGACGCCGCGGTGCCGGTCGCGACTCCCATCGGCCCGCCGGACCGGGGCCGCCACACCATCGGCGGATGGTGACGGGCTCGACGGTCAGGACAGGGCGAACGGGCCTTCCGTCGCCTTGCGGTGCTGCATGGCCGTGAGCTTGCGGACGAACAGGATGGCGAGGATCGCGGCCAGGATGTCCACGCCGTCCACGGCGATGGTCATGCCCGCGGCGTCGCGGAGGTCGTCGGAGTACCCGGAGTTCTCGTTGGTGACGAGCGCCGCCAGCAGGTCCAGGAGTTGGCCGGCCACCCACGCCGCCCACCAGTACGAGACGGGACCCGAGTCGGCGGGTCGCAGGCGGCCGTCCTGCGTCGTCTGGGAGCTCGCGACCCAGGTGTCCCGAGCGATCCCGAAGGGGATCCAGAAGAAGGCGACCGGGATGAACCAGCCACCGATCGCCCAGCCGCGGGCCTTCTCGAAGCCGTTGGGGGCGAACACCTCACCGTTGGAGCGCACCCGGTGGAACCAGATGACGAAGAGGACGCCCGTCGCCGCGAACGTGAGGAACTGCAGCGCGGCCGCGACGCCGACCCAGATGTCCGAGCGGCTCAGAGCGGACTGGTCGACGGTGGCGAGTTCGTCCGCGACGGCCGTGCCCATGAGGGCGTAGCGGCCGGCCTCCGCGGCGATGTCGACCACGTCGGCCGCGATGACCAGCGACAGGAGCACCACCACCGCGGTCGCGAGGCCCAGCGGCGAACGCAGCACGGCGATGGTCGCCGGCGGTCCGGCGGGTACGGGGTACGGGGCGCCGGGCGGCGGCCCGACAGGGCTGAACGACATGGAATCCCCCCAGGGACACAACATGAGACGTGCGCGCCGAGCGGCGGGCAGAAGGACATTACGGCAGAAGATCTTGGCCAGTCCACATCATTGACGCGCGCTCGCCGTCCTCGGCCCGGTCACGCTGTCCGAGGGCGGGAACGCCTCTCCCACCTGCACGTTTCGCCGGAGGAACAGGGGGTGCCGTGAGGTGGCGTCGATCGTGCGCGCTACGAGTAATGCGAAGGTCGAGACTGCCCCGCACCGGTGACTCCGCTCCCGGACCGGTGGCCGCTCCACCCCACCCATGTCGACACTGCCACTGTGCGTGTGATGTCCCGGGGCCGCCTCCTCGCGTCCGCCCGCTCCCCTCGTCAATTCGGCGGCGAAAACGGAGGTGTTGAGCCGGAATCGCGGGCGTGATGTGATCACACCTTGTGGGTAGACATCGAGTGTATAGACACGGTGTATATTCACTGCATGTTCTTCGACCCGCTCCCGATTCCGCTCGCACCGCCCCAGGTCGCGTCCCGTGCCCGCCGCCGTACGGTGACGCACGACGGCACCTCCGCCCCGGGAGGCGCCGCATGAGCCGCCCACCTGCCGGCGGTGCGCCCGGGCGGATCCGTCCGGCACTCGCGGACCTGGCGCTGGGCATGCGGCTGGCGGTCGCCGGAGGGCGCGAGGGGTGGATCCGCACGGCCCTGACCGCGGTCGGTGTCGGCCTCGGTGTGGCCCTGCTGTTCCTCGCCGCCGCCGTGCCGAACGTCCTCGACGCCCGGGAAGGGCGCGGCCACGCGCGGGAGACGCCGAACGTGGGGAGCGAGGTGTCGGTGGGGCGGGGGGACACGACGTTCCTCTGGTACGACGCCGGCACCGAGTTCCGCGGTGAGGCCGTGGGCGGGCAGTTGCTGCGCCCGGACGGTCCCGGTGCTCCGCCGCCACCGGGTGTGGCGCGGATCCCCGGGCCGGGGGAGATGGTGGTCTCGCCCGCCCTGCGCGGGCTGCTGGGCTCGGCGTCCGGTGCCCTCCTCAAGGAGCGGCTCGACTACCGGATCGTCGGGACCATCGCGGACCCGGGGCTGCTCGAACCGGGTGAGCTGCGCTTCTACGCCGGCAGCGGCACGTTGTCCCGCAGCGGGGGTGCGATCAGGTCCGCCGGTTACGGCCATGACCCGGGTCCGGGGCGGTTCGACCCGCGGTTGATGGTCCTGGTCGTCCTGATCTGTGTCGTCCTGCTGGTGCCGGTGGGTGTCTTCGTCGGCACGGCCGTACGTTTCGGCGGTGACCGCAGGGACCGGAGGCTGGCGGCGCTGCGGCTGGTCGGTGCGGACGCGGCCATGACGCGTCGTATCGCGGCGGGCGAGGCGCTGTTCGGTGCGGTGCTCGGGTTGCTGGTCGGTACCGGGTTGTTCCTCGGGGCGCGGCGGCTGGCGGGGTCGGTGCGGTTGTGGGGTGTGAGTGCCTTCCCGTCGGACGTCGCCCCGGACCCGGCGCTCGCGGGTCTGATCGTGGTGGCGATCCTGGTGGGTGCGGTGCTGGTCACCCAGTCGGCTTTGCGGTCGGTGGTGATCGAGCCGTTGGGGGTGGTGCGGCATGCCGCGTTGCGTCCGCGCCGGTTGTGGTGGCGGCTGGTGGCTCCCGTGGTCGGCGTCGGTGTGCTGACGTGGGCGGGGTCGGCGGAGGAGGAGCTCGGTTCGGGGGGTGTGTATCCGGTCGCGCTGGGTGCGGTGCTGGTCCTGGTGGGGCTGACGGGGGTGTTGCCGTGGCTGGTGGAGGCCGCGGTGCGGCGGCTGCGCGGGGGTCCGGTCGCGTGGCAACTCGCCGTGCGGCGGCTGCAGTTGGGCAGTGGGACGGCGTCGCGGGCGGTGAGCGGCATCACCGTGGCGGTGGCCGGGGCGATCGCGTTGCAGATGGTGTTCGGCGGGATGCAGGAGGACTTCGCGTCGTCGTCGGCTCCGAAGGCGGCGAGTGAGTCGTCCGCGGGTGCCGGGGGCGCGCGGGTCGAGGGGGCGGGGGCCGCGGTCGTGCGTGCGGACTTCCATGTCGCCACCGGTTCGGGCAGTGCGGGTTCTCCGGCGCTGGCGGAGCGGATGGCGGAGCGGTTCCGGCGGGTCGAGGGCGTGCGGCGGGTGGTCGCGACCGTCGAGGCCTATGTGAGCCGCGCGGACGCGGGATGGGGGCCCGGGTCGGTCACCACGCTCACGGTGGGGAGTTGTGCGACGCTGCGGTCGCTGGCCTCGTTGCCCTCGTGCCGTGACGGTGACGTGTTCGTGGCGCACCAGCCGGGGACGTCCGGGCGGGTGCGGGAGCGGAACCGGCTGACCGACGAGGTCGCCGTGCCGGGTGGCCGGATGGATCTCGGCGGCATCTCCGACGGCGGCTCGGGGGGCGAGCTGTGGACGTTGCCGGTGTCGGCCCGTGCGGTGGTGGCGGTGCGCGATCCGCTGGGTGAGGTCCACGACGGCATCCTGGCCACTTCCGGGGCGCTGGCCGGGCAGCGGCTGCGGCAGGCGTCGACGTCCGCGGCGGTCGCGGTCGACCGCGGTGTCCCGGACGCGGCGGAGCGGCTGCGCAACGCCGCGGCGCGGGTGGAGCCGACGTTGCGGGTGTCCGGGGCGGTGAACGTGCAGCGTGACCGGCAGTATTCGAGCGTGCAGACCGGTCTGCGGGTCGGGGGGACGCTGACGGTCGTGCTGATCGCGGCGGGGATGCTGGTGGCGCTGGTCGAGCAGTTGAGGGAGCGGCGGCGTCTGCTGTCGGTGCTGGTGGCGTTCGGTACGCGGCGCAGGACGCTGGCGTGGTCGGTGTTGTGGCAGACGGCGGTGCCGGTGCTGGCGGGTACGGTCGTGGCGATCGCGGGCGGGCTGGTGCTGGGCAGGGCGATGCTGGGCGTCGTGGCGAAGCCGGTGCGGGACTGGTGGGTGTTCCTGCCGTACGCGGGGATCGGTGCGGCGGCGGTGCTGGTGGTGACGGTGCTGAGCCTTCCGGCGTTGTGGCGGTTGATGCGGGCGGACGGGCTGCGTACGGAGTGACCGCGTGTGCCGCCGGTCCGCGTCGCCGCGGGCCGGCGGTGCGAGTCGCCTGGACGGTCCGCGGCGCGAGTCGCCCTTCGGGTCGCGCGGGTGCCGCGGGTGGCCGCGGCCGGTGCGAAGGCTGGTGACGTGCGGGGACGGCCTGGTGGGCGGGTGCCGTGGGGGAACCGCGTGAGGGCCCTTGACGTGTCCTGATGGCCGGTGTCACCATCGCGTCCATCAAATGTTTGCGTAAACGTGCGCCGACTGCGGTCGGCGATGTTTGCGCAACCATCCCGGACCCGCCCGATGCGGCGGGTCCCCGCACGACGATGTGAAGGATGGGAACATGGCTGCCATACCGCCGCCACCGGGCACCGGCCGGGCCGCTCCTCCCCGAGGACGCCGGGGCCGGCGCTGGCTGGGCTGGGGCTTCGTGGCGCCGTTCATGATCGTCTTCGCGCTGGTCTTCCTGGCGCCGATCGGCTACTCGATCTACCTGAGCCTGTTCCGCGACCGTCTCATCGGCGGGACCTCCTTCGTGGGCCTGGACAACTACGTCCAGGCCTTCCAGGACGGCCAGTTCTGGTCCGGCCTCGGGCGGGTCGCGCTGTTCCTGGCCGTGCAGGTGCCGGTCATGCTGGGCATCGCGCTGCTGGTCGCCCTGGCGCTGGACAGCGGCCGGCTGCACGGCCGGAAGTTCTTCCGGATCACGATCTTCCTGCCGTACGCCGTCCCGGCCGTCGTGGCGACGCTGATGTGGGGCTTCATGTACGGGGACCGCTTCGGGCTGGTCGCCGACATCAACGACGCCTTCGGCGTCGCGATCCCGAACCCGCTGTCACCCGGCCTGGTGCTCGCGAGCATCGGCAACATCGTGACCTGGGAGTTCGTCGGCTACAACATGCTGATCTTCTACTCGGCGCTGCACGTCGTCCCGCGCTCGCTGTACGAGGCGGCCGAGATCGACGGCGCGAGCCAGTGGCGGATCGTCACCTCCATCAAGATCCCGGCGATCCGCGGGGCGCTGGTCATCGCGACGATCTTCTCGGTCATCGGCAGCTTCCAGCTGTTCAACGAGCCCAGCATCCTCAAGCCGCTGGCGCCCAACGCCATCACGACGTACTTCACGCCGAACCTCTACACCTACTCGCTGTCCTTCTCCGGGCAGCAGCACAACTACGCGGCGACCGTCGCGATCGTCATGGGGGTCGTCACGATGATCATCGCCTACGTCGTGCAGCTGCGCGGCATGCGCAAGGAGGCCTGACGATGACTCAGGCGACCACCCCGGCCGGCGTCCCGGCCCCGCGGCGCGAGCGCCGTGCCACCGTGGCGTCAGGACGCCCGGGCCGGCGGCACTCCTCGGACCGGCCCCGGCGCAGCGTCCTGCTCACCGTCCTGACCGCGCTCGTCGCCGTCTACACCCTGGTCCCGCTGGCGTGGCTGCTGATCAGCGCGACCAAGACGCAGAAGAGCCTGCTGGACTCCTTCGGGCTCTGGTTCAGCGGTGACTTCGCCCTGTGGGACAACATCTCGCAGACCCTCACCTACGACGACCACATCTTCGTGCGCTGGCTGCTGAACACCCTGCTGTACGTGGCGGTGGGCGCGGGCGGGGCGACCTTCCTCGCGGTCCTGGGCGGCTACGGGCTGGCGAAGTTCGACTTCCCCGGCAAGCGCGCGGTCTTCGCGGTGGTGATCGGCGCGGTCGCCGTGCCGGGCGCCGCGCTGGCCGTTCCGACGTTCCTGATGTTCAGCAAGATGGGCCTGACCAACACCCCGTGGGCGGTGATCGTGCCCTCGCTGATCTCGCCGTTCGGCCTCTACCTGATGTGGGTCTTCGCCTCCGAGGCGATCCCCGACGAACTGCTGGAGGCCGCCCGGGTCGACGGCTCGGGGGAGATCCGCACCTTCTTCAGGGTCAGCCTGCCGCTGCTGGGACCCGGCATCGTCACCGTGCTGCTCTTCACCGTGGTCGCGACGTGGAACAACTACTTCCTGCCGCTGATCATGATCAAGGACCCGGACTGGTACCCCCTCACCCTGGGCCTCAACGCCTGGAACGCCCAGGCCGCCACCGCGGGCGGGCAGCCGGTGTTCAACCTGGTGGTCACCGGCTCGCTGCTGACCATCGTGCCGCTGGTCGCGGCCTTCCTCCTCCTGCAGCGCTTCTGGCAGTCGGGGCTCGCCGCCGGCAGCGTCAAGGAATGACCACCGGCGCCGTGGCGCCGTACCCCCCTCACCCTGCGGCCCTGCGCCCGGCACGTGCGTGCCGTGGCGACGGGCGGTGCCGCAGACCACCACCACAACGAAGTGAGATGCGATGACGAACAAGCCACTGCGCCGTTCGGCGCAGGCGATCGCGGTGCTCTGCGCGGCGGCGCTGTCCCTGACCGCGTGCGGTTCCTCCGACGACTCGGGGTCGGGCGCCAAGGCCGCGGACGCGGGCAGCGTGGATGCGGCGCTGAAGAAGGGCGGCTCGCTGACGGTGTGGGCGTGGGAGCCGACGCTGAAGCAGGTGGTCACCGACTTCCAGGCGAAGTACCCCAAGGTCAAGGTGAAGCTGGTCAACGCGGGTACGGGCAACGACCAGTACACGGCGCTGCAGAACGCGGTGCAGGCCGGTTCCGGGGCGCCGGACGTGGCGCAGATCGAGTACTACGCGCTGAGCCAGTTCGCGCTGGGCAAGTCCGTCACGGACCTGAGCGCGTACGGTGCCAAGGACCTGTCGAAGGCGTACTCGCCCGGCCCGTGGAACTCCGTGGCCGTGGGCGGCGGGGTGTACGCGCTGCCGATGGACTCGGGGCCGATGGCGATGTTCTACAACAAGAAGGTCCTCGACAAGTACAAGATCGCCGTGCCCACGACCTGGGACGAGTACCTGACGGCGGCCCGCGCCCTGCACAAGGCGGACCCGAAGGCGTACATCGCCAACGACACCGGTGACGCCGGGTTCGTGACGAGCCTGATCTGGCAGGCGGGCGGCCACCCGTACACGGTGGACGGCACCAAGGTGAACGTCGACTTCGGCGACGCGGGGACCAAGGAGTTCACCGGGGTCTGGCAGAAGCTGATCTCCGAGAAGCTCCTCGCGCCGATCGCGTCCTGGAGCGACCAGTGGTACAAGGGCCTGGCCGACGGCACCATCGCCACGCTGTCGACGGGTGCCTGGATGCCCGCGAACTTCGTCTCCGGCGTGCCCTCGGCGTCCGGTGACTGGCGTGCCGCGCCGCTGCCGCAGTGGCAGGCGGGGCAGACCGCCAGCGCCGAGAACGGCGGCAGCTCGCTGGCGGTGATGGAGGCGGCCAAGGACAAGCCGCTGGCCTACGCCTTCGTGAAGTACGCGAACAAGGACGCCGGTGTGCAGGCCCGCATCAAGGGCGGCGCCTTCCCGGCCACGACCGCGGACCTCAACTCCCAGGCGTTCCTGGACACCGAGTTCCCCTACTTCGGCGGCCAGAAGGCCAACGAGATCTTCGCGAAGTCGGCCGGGAACGTCGTCAAGGGCTGGTCGTACCTGCCGTACCAGGTGTACGCCAACTCGATCTTCAACGACACCGTCGGCAAGGCGTACGTGTCCTCCACGCCGCTGTCCGACGCCCTGGGCACCTGGCAGGAGGCCTCGGTGAAGTACGGCAAGGACCAGGGCTTCAGCGTCGGCGGCTGACGCCCCGGCACGGGCGGCGGCCGGCGCCCGCGGATCTCCCGGAAGGGGGCGCCGGCGCCGGCCGTCGGGGCCCGCGGACCACCGGTCCGCGAGGTCCCGCCCCCTAGACTTCTGACCACCAACGGCTGTGAAACGTATGAGGTGTACGACGCACGTGGACGGGACCGGACAGAGCTCGGCGGCGGGCGCGCAGCGGCGGCGGCGCGGTGCGTCGATGGCCGACGTGGCCAAGCTGGCGGGCGTCTCGGCGCAGACCGTCTCCCGGGTCTCCAACGGGTTCCCCGGGGTGCTGGAGGAGACCCGCCGGCAGGTGCTGGCCGCGATGAAGGAGCTGGGCTACCGGCCCAACAGCGCGGCGCGCGCCCTCAAGCGGGGCGAGTTCCGCACCATAGGCGTCATCCTGTTCAGCCTCTCCAGCACCGGCAACATGCGCACCTTGGAGGCGGTGGCGTCCTCGGCGGCCCACGAGGGCTACGCCACGACGCTGCTGCCGGTCACCGCGCCCACGCAGGACGGGGTCCAGGGCGCGTTCACCCGGCTCGGGGAGCTGGCCGTGGACGGCGTCGTCATGATCATGGAGGTCCATCTGCTGGACGCGATGACGGTGGCCCTGCCGCCGACCGCTCCCGTGGTCGTGGTGGACTCCGACGCCGGTGACCGCTACTGCGTGGTCGACACCGACCAGGCCAGCGGCGCCCGGGCGGCCGTGGAGCACCTGCTGGGCCTGGGCCACGGCACGGTGCGGCACATCGCCGGCCCGAAGGAGTCGTTCGCCGCCGAGCGCCGGGTGGGTGCCTGGCGGGCGGCACTTGAGGCGGCGGGGCGCGAGGTGCCGCCGCTGCTGCGCGGGGACTGGTCCGCGGAGTCCGGCTACGAGGCGGGGCTGCGCATCGCCGGGGACCCCGGCTGCACGGCGGTGTTCGTCGCCAACGACCAGATGGCGCTCGGGCTGCTGCGCGCGCTGAGCGAGCACGGCCGGCGCGTGCCGGAGGACGTCAGCGTCGTGGGCTTCGACGACACCCCCGAGGCCGCCTCGTACATGCCGCCGCTGACCACGATCCACCAGGACTTCGCCGAGGTCGGCCGGCGCTGCGTCGACGGCGTGCTCCGGCAGATCCGCAACGACGAGGCGGAGCGGGGCACCACGCTGGTGCCCACCCGTCTGGTCGTGCGCGGCAGCACCGCCCCTCCGCCGCGGGGCCGCTGACCGCCCCTTCCCTCCCCTGTCCCGCCGGCCACCGCCCACCCCCGCGATGGCAACGCAAACATCCCGTCGCGGGATGCCCGCCGCACACCGGCGGACACCCCGCGACCGCACCGCACGCACCAGATACTCGACTCCACTGGAGGAGCACGGCCCATGCCCGAACTGCGGATCGAAGGGAACGAATTCCGCCTCGACGGCGAGCCGTTCCGCATCATCTCCGGTGGCCTGCACTACTTCCGCGTCCACCCCGCCCAGTGGCGCGACCGGCTGCGCAAGGCACGCCTGCTCGGACTCAACACCGTCGACACCTACGTGCCGTGGAACCTCCACCAGCCCCGGCCGCGCACCTTCCGCCACGACGACGGCCTGGACCTGCCGGCCTTCCTGCGCACCGCCCAGGAGGAGGGCCTGCACGTACTGCTGCGCCCGGGCCCCTACATCTGCGCCGAGTGGGAGGGCGGCGGACTGCCGTCCTGGCTGCTCGCCACGCCCGGCATCCGGCTGCGCACGGCCGATCCCCGCTACCTGGAGGCGGTCGACGACTACCTTGACCGGCTGCTGCCGCTGGTCGTCCCCTACCTGTCCGGCAACGGAGGACCCGTCCTGGCGGTGCAGGTGGAGAACGAGTACGGCGCCTACGGCGAGGACCCGGTCTACCTGACGCACCTTCAGGAGCGGCTGCGGCAGGGCGGCGTGGACGTCCCGCTGTTCACCTGCGACCAGCCCGCCGACCTCGCCCGCGGCAGCGTCCCGGGCGTCCTCGCCACCGTCAACTTCGGCAGCCGCCCCGCGCAGGGCCTGGCCGCGCTGCGCGAGCATCAGGGCGAGGGGCCGCTGATGTGCACCGAGTTCTGGAACGGCTGGTTCGACCGCTGGGGCGGTGTGCACGTCGTGCGCGACGCCGCGTCGGCCGCCGCCGACCTCGACGAACTGCTGTCGGCCGGCGCCAGCGTCAACCTGTACATGTTCCACGGCGGCACCAACTTCGGCTTCACCAACGGCGCCAACGACAAGCACACCTACCGCCCCACCATCACCTCCTACGACTACGACGCGCCGCTGGACGAGGCCGGCGACATCACCCCCAAGTACCTGGCCTTCCGCGACGTCCTCGCCCGGCACACCACCGTCCCCGACGAGCCCCTGCCCGAGCCGTCCAAGAAGCTCAACCTCCTCGGCGTCCCGCTCGCGCAGAGCGCCCCGCTGCTCGGCTCCGCGGTCCTTCTCGGCGAGGCGGTGACCGGGCCGCGACCGCTGACCATGGAGGAACTCGGCCAGGACTTCGGCTTCGTGCTGTACGAGACCGCGCTGCGCGAACCGGGCCCCACCCTGCTGCACTTCGCCGGGATCGCGGACCGGGCGCAGGTCTTCCTCGACGGCGCGCCCGCGGGGGTCCTCGAACGCGAACAGCACGAGGCCGCCCTCGCCGTCACCGTGCCCGACGGCGGGGCGACGCTGACCGTCCTCGTCGAGAACCAGGGCCGCGTCAACTACGGTCAGGGCATCCACGACCGCAAGGGCCTCACCGGCACCGTCACCGCGGGCGGCACCGAACTGACCGGCTGGAGCAGCAGGCCCCTGCCCCTGGACGACCTGTCGCGCCTCCCCTTCACCTCCGGCGGCCCGCAGCCCGTGGGACCCACCTTCCACCGCGGGGAGTTCGAGGTCGAGCAGCCCGCCGACACCTACCTGGACCTGTCCGGCTGGACCAAGGGCAACGCCTGGGTCAACGGCTTCCCCCTCGGCCGCTTCTGGTCCCGCGGGCCGCAGCGCCGCCTCTACGTCCCCGGCCCCGCCCTGCGGCACGGCACGAACGAACTGGTCGTCCTCGAACTCCACGCGACCGTCCGCGCGACGGCCGACCTGCGCGACACCCCCGACCTCGGGCCGACCGAGGAGTGACCACGGCCTGAGCCCCGCGGGCACCGACCCGCCCGCCCGCCCGTTGGGCACGCCGGGCGGCGGGCCGGTGCCGCCCGGGCGCGTACCGCTCCGGCCCCGCCTGCGATCATGACGGGCATGCCCATCGACTGGTCACGCCTCGACGACGCCTACGGCTCCGCGGAGGAACTCGGGCCGCTCTTCGAAGAGGTCGGCGATCCCGAACTGGAGGACGACGCCTGGTTCGAGCTGTGGGAGCGGCTGTACCACCAAGGGAGCGTGTACCCGGCGAGCTTCGCCGCCCTGCCCGTCCTGGCGGACATCGCCATCGGCCGCCGGCCCGGCGAGCAGGCGCGGGCGCTCGCACTGGCCGGCCGCATCGTCGCCGAGGAGGGGCAGCTCCACGAACCGGGTCACGTCCGCGCGCACTTTCCCGCCGCGCTCGACGAACTGCGCCAGGTGATGCACCGGGTTCTGGTGGAGTGGTCCTTCGAGGGAGACGAGGACGACCACCTCTACGCCCTGGAGACCCTCATGGCCTTCGAGTGCGTGCCGGTGTGGAACCACCGCCTGGTCCCCGACCACCACGACGTGGAGTGCCCGTCCTGCTCGGCAGCAGTGGAGATCGACCTCAGCGGTACGGGCGGCCGGAACCCCGGCAGCAGCCTCCGCGACCCGTACCGGGCCCGGCAGGGCCCGGTACGGACCCCGGTCCGCCCCGCGGCGGCCGCCGACCTCGGGGCGCTGCCCGCGCGGCTGCACCGCCTGGCCGCCGAGGCCCGGGAGCACGCGGCCGCCCGGCGGGTGACCCACCTCTTCGGCCGCACCCGGTGCCCCGCCTGCGCCGCCGACCTCTCCGTCCCCGAGCGGATCACGGCCGCCGTGCGGGACGAGGCGCGGGCCGTGCGGCGGCGTTCATCTGCCGCGGGGGAAGAGCAGCATGAGCCACACGTCCACGACGTCCGCCCATGACCCGACGCGGCGGGCGAAGCGCCGGACGGTGGAACGTCGCAGCGTGCACAGCCATACGTAGGCACCCAGGGAGACGCAGAGACCGGCCCAGGTCTGCCACCACAGGAACGGCGGCACGCCCGCGGCGCCGCCGCCGGCGAGCAGGCAGAGCCCCCAGGCGAGCGCTCCCGCCGCGACGACGGCGACGGCAGCGGCCTCGCGCGCACGTCCCCGCACCGCCCAGCGGGAGGCCACGGCCCCGACAGGGATCTGTACGACGACGTGGACCAGCACGACCCATATCGTCAGCGCCCAGGCATCACCGTAGGAGAGGTCCGGGCCGCTCACAGCGACCAGCGCGTGCAGGCCCACCAGGAAGAGGACACCGCTCAGATGCATCGCCGCGATGTTGAGCGGCCCGTGCCACCCCCACACCCACCGACGGTCGTCGCCGCCCATCCTCGTGCCCGCCCCCTTGCCGCGATCAACGTGACGACGAGGATACGGCGGGGCCCACCGCGTGCCGGAACGGCCCCGGCCGGTAGGGTGCGCCCGAGGGGGGATCATGGCTGATCGCGGGTGGTACGACGACACCGAGTACGAGGACGCGGTCCGGCGGGCCGGTCGGGCGGAACGGTTCGGCTGGTGGGCGGTGGCCGGTGTGACGGGAGTGATCGGCTGCGCGCTGGTCGTCCTGGCGGCGTCTGCGCGGTCGCGCTCCTGGCGTCCGTGTACGTCCTGATGGCGGGCGACTCCTAGGAACGACACGTCCCCCGCAACGTCCCCGACCGGGCGCTGTCCGGGTTCCGCGGCAACCGAATCGTCTGCCAGCCGGTTGGAAGAGGGGTGAGGGGTTCGTCCGGCAGAGGACCTGCCGGGGTGGATCCCGAGGTGCACGTACGTGGGGCGCCGGCCGACGCGTAGACGTCCCGGCGGGTGGAGGGAAGTGAGGAACATGCGCGCCGCGCCTGACGAGCAGTGGCACGACACGGAAGAGGTCGTGCGGCGCCTCCTGCGCGACGGGGTTCCGCGGCCCGCCACCCCCGGCGACCGCATGCGGCAGATCAGACGGCGCGTGCGACAGCGCAGGCGGCGCCGCGCGACGGCGGCCGGCGCGGTCACGGCACTGACCGCCGTCGTGGCCTGCTTCCTCCTCCTGCCGGGACCGCGGCCACCGGGTGACGCCCACTCACCGGCCGCCGCGCCGGACCGCCGGAGCGCCCTTCCGGCCGCTACGCCCTCGCCCTCGCCCGCCGCCACACGGTCCCTCACGACGGTCCGCCTCCTGGAGGAGACCGCACTGACCCTGACCGTGCCGCGGGGCTGGGACAGCCTGTCCGTCGGCGACGACGGCTGGGCCACCGGATTCGTCTCCTCGCAGCCCCTCAGCCGCCCCCCGGACGGCTCCTGCCCGGACGGCGCGGACGGCGCACTGCTCACATGCCGGCCGCTGAAGGCGCTGGAGGAGGGCGGTGTGCTGATGGCGTTCCAGCCCGCCGCGACGGGAAAGGCCGGTCTGGCGACCCCCCTCCGCGTGGGCGAGCCCTCACCCGCGGGCAAGGGCTGCCGGATCCTCCTGGGCGACACGGAGCTGACGGCCTGGGGCCACGGACGCTCGACGGCCTACGGCAAGCCCTTCGAAGTGCGCGTCGACGTCTGCCTGCGCGCCCCGTCGGACGCCACCCTCACCGCGGTCACGGACGCGCTGACCACGGCGTTCCCGCGCGTCGACGGCTGACACGCGCACGGCCACGTCTCTCGACGAAGCTCCACCCCCGGCCGTGGGCGTCGGTGAAACGGACCTCGACCAGACCGGGCTGCGGCTCGTCGCCGACCCACTCGCCCGCCGCAGCGGCGGGGGCGGGAGGAAAGGCCGGTTCCGGGGCGCCCCCGCACAACCAAACCCTTGACCGGCATGTCGTACATGGCAAGGGAACAAGAGCCGCGATGCAAGGGGGAACGATGCGTGCGAAACGATACGGGGTGGCACTGGCCGCCCTGGTGATGGCGGGTGCGGGGGTGGCCGCGGCGGCCCCCACGGCAGCGGCGGCGCCCGCGGCCGTGTGCCCCACGGGCTGGGGCAGCCTCCCGAAGTCCGGGACGGACGCCGACCTCGGGGCGCTGACCGACATCAGGGCCGGCCGCCACGAGTGCTACGACCGCGTGGTGTTCGACGTGCCCACCGCCGGCACGGACGCGATCGGCTACACCGTGCAGTACGTCGACGCCGTCCACCAGGACGGTTCGGGCCGGGTCATACCGGTCTCCGGCGGGGCGATCATCGAGATCCGGGTGGCCGCCCCCTCGTACGACCCGCAGACCGGCGCCGCGACCTACCCGGGCCGGGCGGGGCGGACGCTGCCGGGCGTCGACCTGACGGGCTACCGGACCTTCCGGGACGCGAGGTTCGCGTCGAGCTTCGAGGGCGACACGCAGGTGGGTCTGGGGGTCAGGGCCCGGTTGCCGTTCCGGGTGTTCCAGCTGCCCGACCGCCTGGTGGTCGACGTGGCCCACACCTGGTGAGGCGCTCGCGCCGGCCGGGCCCGGTGGCGTGGGGCCACCGGGCCCGGCCTGGGCGGACCCGGCCGCGAACAGTAACTCCTGTGAATTCCTGGGGCGGTTGAACACTCCGGAGGAGGCGTCCGTATGTATCGACGGCTTGTCGTGTTCAGGCCGCCAATTATCAGGCGCGCAGGAGGGTTTCCTTGGTACGCAATTCGCGCAGACGTGCTACCGGTACACGTAGCGGCACCTTTGTAGCCGTCGCCCTGATGCTGGGAGGCGGTGTCCTAGTCACGGCGAACGTGTTCGCCTCGGCGACCGAGGGCGATTCGGCTCAGACGGCCTCCGCGGGCCAGGCGTTCACGATCGACTGCCCGGACGTCGGCGCGGGACTGACCGCCGTCCCCGAGCAGGCGAAGGAGGAGGTCGACAAGGAACTCGCCCTGCTGGACCAGCAGACGGCCGAGGCCTACCAGAGACTGAAGGACACCTCGGCAGCCCAGCAGCAGGACCCCGGCTTCGTGGACAACGCGATCCTGGGCCCGCTGAAGGACAAGCGGGCGGCGACGATCGCACGCATCCTGCAGGCGATCGACCGTGTGGGCGATCCCCCGCAGGGAATCGAGGGCCTCGCGGGGTGCACGGCGGTCCGCTCCACCGCGGCGCCGGAGGACCAGCAGGGGCAAGAGGGCCAGCAGGGCCAGGAGGGTCAAGAGGGACAGCAGGGCAGCCCGCAGCCCTCCACGGGTGACGGAGCCCAGAACGGCCAGAACGGCCAGGGCAACCAGGGCGGCGGACAGGCCGGCGGCGGACAGGGCGGCAACGGCCCCGTCGTGGCGGACTTCGCCGACATCATGAGCATCAGCCCGAACGCGCCGCGCGGCCCGCAGCCGTCGGACGCCTCTTCCGGCACGTTCTCCTCCGAGTGCGGTGTCAACGCCAACGGTCTGTTCAACTCCGACAACATCATCGTCGCCCCCGGAGTGACCAACGGCGCCCACCACTTCCACGACTACGTCGGCAACCAGTCCAACAACGGACTGGCCACCATCGACGACCTCGCGAAGGCCGAGACGAGCTGCAAGGACCAGGGCGACAAGTCGTCGTACTACTGGCCCGTGCTGCGCGTCCAGGACGGCACCGTCGAGCGGGACGCCCAGGCGCCCGGCGGCGGCACCGAGGGCAACGCCGGGAAGATCGTGACCCCCAAGGAGGTCACCCTCACGTTCGTCGGCAACCCCGTCAGCAAGGTCACCCCGATGCCGCGCCTGCTGCGCATCATCACCGGTGACGCCAAGGCGTTCGTCAACGGGCCGGCCAACGCCAACGCCTCGTGGAGCTGCACGGGTCACGAGGACCGGCAGCTGAAGGAGAAGTACCCGCTCTGCCCCGACGGCAGCGACGTGGTCCGCACCTTCCGCTTCCAGAGCTGCTGGGACGGCCAGAACGTCGACAGCGCCAACCACCGAACCCACGTGGCGTTCGCCGACGCGGGCGGCAACTGCCCGCAGGGCTTCAAGGCCATCCCGCAGCTGGTCCAGCGCATCGTGTACGACGTCAAGGCGCCGAGCGTCCAGGACGGCGGCAAGACGGTGCCGTTGTTCGCGGTGGACTCCTTCCCGGAGAACCTGCACAAGCCGGTGACCGACCACGGTGACTTCATCAACATCTTCGACGAGGGCCTGATGCAGGAGGTGGCCGACTGCATCAACCAGGGCCGCACCTGCGGTGCCGGCGACGACGGTGCGGAGGAGCCCGGCGACGGCGGGAACGACAACCCCGGCGGGGAGGAGCCCGGCAACGGGGGCAACGACAACCCCGGCGACGGCGGGAACGACAACCCCGGCGGGGAGGAGCCCGGCAACGGAGGTAACGACAACCCGGGCAACGGAGGTAACGACAACCCCGGCAACGGAGGCAATGACAACCCCGGCAACGGAGGCAATGACAACCCCGGCGGGGAGGAGCCCGGCAACGGCGGGAACGACGACCCCGGCACGGACGAGCCTCCGGCGGACACCCCGGACGACGGCCAGGACGACGGCCAGAACGGAGGCGGCGACACCCCCGACGCCCCCGTCACGGTGACGCCCAAGGCCGACTCCACGCCTCCGGCGGACGAGGACGACACCGCCGCCCCGCCCGCCGGCGGACACGAGCACCACAGCGGGCAGCAGCAGGACCCGCAGGAGCAGCAGACGGCGCCCGCGCAGCAGATCCCCACTCCCGGCGCGTACGCCCCGAGCCCCGCGGGCCAGGTCGGCCAGCAGGCGATCAACGGCGGTCTGGCCGACACCGGGACCAACCTGTGGCCGGCCGGCCTCGGAGCGGTCCTGGCGATCGGAGGATTCCTCCTGCTCCGCCGTGCGAAGAGCGGTTCGTTCTAGGTCGTGTCGTCAAACGCCCCCCTGCTCAGCGACGCCTGGTACGGCACTCCCCCAGCTCCGCTGGGAGGTGCCCCCACGCTGCGTTGTCGAATCGTCCGAGTAGCCCACTACGAGGACGACTCTCCGCCTTGCGATGCACCGCACCTGGGGGCACCTCCCGGCGCAAGCCGGGGGAGCCGCTGAGCCCGCCCTTCGGGCGGTGGGGGCACCTCCCAGCGGTAGCTGGGGGAGCTCGTTTGACGACACGACCTAGCCCGGGTTCCGGGCAACCGCAGTGAAGACCCCTCGGCGACCGGGCCACCGCCCGGTCGCCGAGGGCGTGAGCGGCTCCGCGGGCACATGGGTGCCCGCGGAGCCGGTGCACGTCCACGACACAGGCCACACGCCGGCCGGAGACGCCGTCAGACGCCCTTCGTCGCGTGGCGCTCGGCGATCCGCAGGACGGCGGCCGCCGCCACTCCCGCCGTCAGGCCGAAGGTCAGCGCGGCCGGTGTCCCGACGACCAGGCCGGCGGAGAGGAACAGCGGCGGCCACTGCAGGCCGGACCCGTCCAACGCCAGCCGCAGCAACTGCGAGGCGACCAGCCCGAGGACGGTCGCGCAGACCGCGCCCAGTGCCATCGCCGGGAACGTGGCCCGCGTGAGCAGCACGGGCAGTCGTCGCAGCAGCCACCACACGACGACGAGCAGCAGCACGTCGGCGGCGCGCGCCAGGAGCCAGTCGGCCGACATGCCGCCCACCGGGGCCGTCCACGCGCCGAGGAGCAGCCACTGGCGCAGCAGCTCACCCGGCTCGGACAGCAGCCCGATGCCCGGGGAGTACGTCTGGATGGCGGCGGCGACCGACTGGTACGACAGCACCACCAGGGACACCGCGATCACCGCCGTCCCCACGGTCGCGGCCAGGCGGCCCGTACGCGCCGGGACGACCGCCTGGGGGAGGGGGTCCGCGTCCTCGGCGGTGACGCGCGCCACGAGCACGGTGACCGCCGCCGCGAACAGCGAGGCCACCGCGGTGGCCTCCCGCCCCGTGGTGATCAGCGACGCCAGCTGGGGCAGGACGCGGTAACTGCCGTGCCCGTACGACGCGATCAGCCACGGTGCGGAGACGGTCACCGCCAGTGTTCCGGCCACCATGCCCCACGCCCACACCGCGAGCAGAGCAGCGGTCCGTCGACCGTGCACCGGGGGCAGCCTGCGCAGCAGGAGCAGTGCGCCCGGCACGAAGAAGACGAAGACCGCGGCGAACCGGATCTGCAGCCCGGTCCGGTAGAGCGTGAGGTAGTCGGCGCCTCCGGTCGCCGTGACGCCTGTCAGGTCCCGGGCCGGCGGGTCGTACGCCCAGGGGGTCAGCCAGACCTGGAGTTCCGCGGCGGCCCGGCTGCCGAGCACGTCGACGGCGCCGGGCAGGTTCAGCGCGTGCGCGCTCGCCCCGGCCCACCACAACAGCGCCGTGAGCAGCAATCCCCCGGTCACGACCGGTATCGCCGCGCGCCGGTGTGTCATTTCCCGTCCCCCCGCTCGATCGTTCGTTCAGCGGGCGTTGATCATAGGGGCACCCGGCCCCGGCCTTCCGGGCGGGTGGGCCGGCACTCCCGCGAACGCCGGGCCCCCCGATGTCCCGCCGAGGGGCGTGCCGACGCGATATCTGCCGTGCCGTGCCGCCGTCCATCGGGTGCGCCGAAAGCCTGGACCGGAAAGCGCGGTAAGAGCGGAAAGGACCGGACGGCCGGATGACGCCCCCTTTCTCTTCCCTTTCCTTTCCGCAGCCCGCGGCTGCCCGCCGTGGGCAGCTCTGCGATCCCCGCGGCGCCGCAGGCGCCGCACCGCCCCGGGGACGCAGAAATCCCCGTACCGCAATTGCGGTACGGGGATTTCCTCACGTATATTGAGTGTTTCTGTGCGCGCACAGAAAAGGCCCCTCAACGGGGGCCAACAGGAACAGCATAACCGACAGGGAGCGAATGTGTCAACTCGCGAAAGTGTCGAACTGCAGAAGGAGCAGGAATTCATCGACCGGCTCTACGAGCGGGTCGACACGCTGCGCGGGGTCGCCGCCCAGCGCGTGGACGACGTAATGTCCCCGGTGGGCAACGGCATGCAGGCCCGTCTCGAGCGCGACATCCTCGTCGCCGAGCGGTCCGGGCTGCTGGCGGCCCTCAACGCGGTCGACGGCTCGCTGTGCTTCGGCCGGATCAACCTCACCGACGGCGCCGCGCACCACATCGGCCGCATCGGGATCCGGGAGGACGACACCGACCACACCCCCCTCCTGATCGACTGGCGCGCACCGGTCGCCCGGCCGTTCTACGTCGCCACCGGTCACACGCCCATGGGCCTGCGCCGGCGCCGGCACATCACCACCGAGGGCCGCCGGGTCACCGAGCTGCACGACGAGGTCCTCGACCTCGAGGACGGCGACCGCACCGGCTTCGAGGACCGCACGGGCGACGCCGTGCTGCTCGCCGCCCTCAACTCGGCCCGGACCGGCCGCATGGCCGACATCGTGCGGACCATCCAGGCCGACCAGGACCGCATCATCCGCGCCCCGCACCGCGGCGTCCTCGTCGTCGAGGGCGGTCCCGGCACCGGCAAGACCGCGGTCGCCCTGCACCGGGCGGCCTTCCTGCTGTACGAGCAGCGCGAGCTGCTGGCCAAGCGCGCGGTCCTCATCGTCGGCCCCAACCCGGCCTTCCTGAGCTACATCGGCGAGGTGCTGCCCGCCCTCGGTGAGACCGGCGTCATGCTCGCCACGCAGGCCGAGCTGTTCCCGGGCGTCCACGCCCGGGGCACCGACAGCCCGCGCGCGGCGGCCGTCAAGGGCGCCGCGGACATGGCCGAGGCGCTGGCGCTGGCCGTCCGCGACCGCCAGGCGCTGCCCGAGCCCGGCGCGCCGGTGGTCATCCCGCACGACGACGGCGAACTCGTCCTGGACTGGGAGATCGCCTACCAGGCCCGGGACGCCGCCCGCCAGACGCGCCTGCCGCACAACCTGGCCCGGCCGTACTTCGCGTTCCACGTCATCGACGCCCTCACCGCACAACTCGCCGACCGCATCGGCGCGGACCCCTACGGCGGCCCCAACTTCCTCGGCCCGGACGACATCGCGCAGCTCGGCAAGGGCGTCGCTTCCAGCGCGGAGGTGCGGGCGGCCGTCGCGGAGCTGTGGCCGATGCTCACCCCGCAGGACTTCCTCGCCGACTACCTTGCCGCGCCGGTGTACCTGCCGGACGCGGACTCCGAGGCGATCCGCCGCACCCCGGGCGAGGGCGAGTGGACCCCGGCCGACGTGCCGCTCCTGGACGAGGCGGCCGAACTGCTCGGCGTCGACGACAGCGCCGCGCGGGCCGCCGCCGAGGCCGAGCGACAGGAGCAGATCGCCTACGCGCAGGGCGTCCTGGAGGTGTCCAGGGGCTCGGAGTCCTTCGAGTTCGAGGACGCGGAGTCCGAGGTCCTGGCCGCCCACGACATCATCGACGCCGAGCGGATGGCGGACCGGCAGGAGGAGGCCGACCACCGCAGCGCGGCCGAGCGGGCCGCCGCCGACCGGACCTGGGCGTTCGGGCACATCATCGTCGACGAGGCGCAGGAGTTGTCGCCGATGGCGTGGCGCCTGCTGATGCGCCGTTCCCCGACCCGTTCGCTGACCCTGGTCGGCGATCCGGCGCAGACCTCCGAGGAGGCGGGCGTCGGCTCGTGGGAGAAGATCCTCGAGCCGTACGTCGGAGACCGCTTCGAGCACGTGCGGCTGGGCGTCAACTACCGTACGCCCGCGGAGATCATGGATCTGGCCGCGCAGGTGGTACGCGTCGAGGACCCCGCCTTCGAGCCGCCCCGGTCGGTGCGCTCCACCGGCGAGAAGCCGTGGACGCGGCACGCCGGCGCGGACCTGGCGGGCGCGGTGGCGCTGGCCGTCGCGGAGCTGACCCCGGGGCGGGGGCGCCTCGCGGTGATCGCGCCGCGCGCGCTGCACGAGGAGATCGCCGCCTCGCTCGACGGCATCACGCCCGGCGCCGAGCCCGACCTCACGCGGCCCGTGGTGCTGCTCGGCCCCCGCGAGGCCAAGGGGCTCGAGTTCGACCACGTCCTCGTCGTGGAACCGGCCCGCTTCGGGACCAGCGACCTGTACGTGGCCCTGACCCGCGCCACCCAGCGCCTGGGCATCGTCCACCGCGAGGCCCTGCCCGAGTCGCTGCGCTGACCCCCGGGCGCCCCCGGGCGCCCCCGGCCCGCCGCCCACGCCCCCGGCTCACGCCGGGGGCGTCCGGAGCGTCCCCATGCTCCCCGTACGGTGCGGTGGCGTCGCACCCGGTACGTGGACGCCGATGCCCCCGGCCTTGCTGCCGCGGGCGGGCCGAACTCCCGTACGGGGCCCGCCCGGAGGAACCAGATCCGGTGCCTCCGGGCGGGTGCCCGTGTGCCGGGGTCCCGGATAGGCTCAGGCATGCGATCTCGAACGGGCGGCATGTGGTGGGGGACGACGGTCGAAGCGCCGGACCCCGGAGGTCTGGCGCGGTTCTACGCGGAGCTCCTCGACTGGCACATCGGGCACGAAGAGCCGGGCACGGCCATCGTGGCCGCCTCGCCGCAGGGACCGTTCTTCGTGTTCCAGCAGGCGGAGGGCTACCGGGCCCCGGTGTGGCCGCCGGCCGACGGCGAGCAGCGGCCGATGATGCACTTCGACTTCCAGGTCGGCGACCTGGACTCGGCGGTCGCCGAGGCGGTCGCCCTGGGCGCCACCGTCGCGGAGTTCCAGCCGCAGGAGCACGTCAGGGTGCTCTTCGACCCGGCCGGCCACCCCTTCTGCCTGTGCCGCGACGACGCGTAGACCGGGCGACGACCGCCGCGCCGTCGGCCTCGCTTGAGCGCAGGCCGGCGGCGAAGGCGACAGCGACCGGACGGTAGGTCAGTACCAGCTGTTGTTCTGCCAGAACGACCAGGCGCCGCAGGGGCTGCCGTAGCGGCTGTTCATGTACTTCAGGCCCCACTTGACCTGCGTGCCGGGGTTGGTGCGCCAGTCGGCGCCCGCGGAGGCCATCTTCGAGCCGGGCAGGGCCTGGACGAGGCCGTAGGCGCCGGAGGAGGAGTTCGTCGCGGTGTAGTCCCAACCGCTCTCGTGGCCGACGATGTTGGAGAAGCACTGGTACTGCGACGCGTCGCCGATGATCGCCTGCGCCATCGCCTGGACCTCGGCGACCGTGTACGAGGCCTTCACCACGAGTGCGGCCCTGGCGGCCGCCTTGGCCTTGCGGTCGGCCTCGGCCTTCGCCGCCGCGGCCCTGCGGGCGGTGGCGTCCTTGGCGGCCTGCTTGCGGGCGGCCTGCTCCGCGGCCTGCCGGGTGCCGACGTCCGCGGCGTCGGACTGCGCCTGCACCTGCTGCGTCAGCGACGCCTGCTGAACGCGCTGGGCGGCGGGTATGTCCGCGAGGACGGTGGAGTCGCTGGCGGCGACGGGCTGCACGCTCGCCTGGCTGCTCGACGCGACACCGACGACGGCGCCCACGGAGGTGACCGCCGTGGCCGAAGCCACCGCGATCCCCCGGACCGAGATCCGGCTCACACGGTTTCCTTCCAGCGTGGCCCGTTCGGTGGACTCCCGGACACGATCGTGCCCCCGCCGCCGACTCCGGTGCCGCGCAAGGGTGTTCGCGCGTACGTACGGGTGTGCCGAGGGCAGGGCCTGACTGGAGCGACAGCCTGCCGTAGGGGAGGCCCCAAGGCAATTCCCCTGGCACATTTCCTTACACGCGCATCATCGGCACCGGCGCCCTCCCCCGTACCGGCCGCCACGACCTGCCGCCCGCAGCGGTGCTCAGCGGCCTTCAGTGGCGTTCAGTGGCCGGCGAGCTCGCCGGTGAGCCTGCCGTGGAGCGCGGCGCTGGGCCGGTCGAGGCCGACGATCTCGACCTTCTTGCCGCGCTGGGCGTACTTCGTCTCGACGGCGTCGAGCGCGGCGACGGAGGACGCGTCCCAGATGTGCGCGGCGGACAGGTCGACGACGACCCTGTCCGGGTCGGTGGCGTAGTGGAAGCGGCCCACCAGGTCGTTGGAGGAGGCGAAGAAGAGCTCACCGGTCACGGAGTAGACGACGGTCGTGCCGTCGGGGTCGACGACGGCGGTGACGTCCGCGAGGTGGGCGACCCGCCGGGCGAAGACGACCATGGCGGTCAGGGAACCGACGACCACGCCGATGGCCAGGTTGGAGGTGGCGACCACCACCACGACGGTGACGGCCATGACGCCGATCTCCCCGGCCGGCATCCGGCGCAGCGTCCTCGGCGCGACGGAGTGCCAGTCGAACGTCGCGAAGGAGACCATCACCATCACCGCGACCAGGGCGGCCATGGGGATGTCGGAGACGACCGGGCCGAAGACGATGCACAGCACCATCAGGAACGCGCCGGCGAGGAAGGTGGACAGCCGGGTGCGGGCGCCGGAGACCTTCACGTTGATCATCGTCTGCCCGATCATGGCGCAGCCGCCCATGCCGCCGAAGAGGCCCGTGACGATGTTGGCGATGCCCTGCCCGATGGACTCGCGGGTCTTGGAGGAGCGGGTGTCGGTGATGTCGTCGACGAGCTTGGCCGTCATCAGCGACTCCATCAGTCCGACCAGCGCCATCGCCAGCGCGTAGGGGGCGATGGTGGTGAGGGTGTCCACGGTGAACGGCACGTCGGGCAGGCCGGGCACCGGCAGCGAGGACGGCAGGGCGCCCTTGTCGCCCACGGTCGGCACCGCGATGCCGGCGGCGACCGTGACGACGGTCAGGGTCACGATGGACACCAGTGGGGCCGGGACCACCTTGGTGACCTTGGGGAAGAACACCATGAGCGCCAGGCCCGCGGCGATGAGCGGGTAGACCGCCCAGGGCACGTCGTGCATCTCCGGGACCTGGGCCAGGAAGATCAGGACGGCGAGGGCGTTGACGAAGCCGACCATCACCGAGCGCGGCACGAACCGCATGAGCCTGGCCACCCCGAGCGCTCCCAGGACGATCTGGAACACGCCGGCGAGGATGACGGCGGCGACGAGGTAGCCGAGCCCGTGCTCCCGGTTGAGGGGACCGATGACCAGGGCCACGGCCCCGGTCGCGGCCGAGATCATGGCGCGGCGTCCCCCGACGACGGAGATGGTCACCGCCATGGTGAAGGAGGCGAACAGGCCGATCGCGGGGTCGACCCCGGCGATGACCGAGAACGAGATGGCCTCGGGGATCAGCGCGAGGGCGACCACCAGACCGGCCAGCACCTCGGTGCGCCACACCTTCGGATCGGTGAGCCAGTCGGGGCGCGGGGCGCGACGCAGAGTTGCGGTGGGAGAGGACAAGGGAACGGGTACCTGTCGTGCTCGGGCACGCCCCCGTGGACGGCGGGGGAGCGCGGGAAGGGCGCGGACAACGGGACGGCACTCCCGGGCGGCCGGGTCGCCGGACGGGCGGCACGCGGGGCACGGCCCGACGCGCGTCACCGGACCGTCAGGGCGGGCAGGCGGCGGCGCCCGTGACCATGGACGCGGCCACGTGGGTCTCCCGCACGGTTCGAGGTCTCCGCCGGGGGCGCCGTCGGCCCCGGCTCGGCAGTGCGCGGACCCACCGGGTCCGCGCACGCAACTCTACCCTGACGTTAGGGTAGGGATCGGCGGGCACGGGAAGGGCGGGGCGACGGTCGTGGACGGCGGGCACATGCAGATCGGTGAGGTCGCGGCGCGGACCGGGCTGTCCCTGCGCACCATCCGGCACTACGAGGAGACCGGTCTGGTCACGCCCTCCGCCCGCTCCCAGGGCGGGTTCCGGCTCTACACCGAGACCGACGTCGCGCGGCTGATGGTGATCCGCCGCATGAAGCCGCTCGGCTTCACCCTCGACCAGATGCGCGACCTGCTCGACGCCGTCGACCGCCTCGACGGAGCCGACCCGCCCGGTGGTGCCGAGCGCGAGGCGCTGCTGGACCGCGTCCGTGCCTACGAGCGGGAGGCGGCGCGCAAGATCGAGGAACTGCGCGTGCAGCTGTCCCGCGCCGAGGACTTCGCCGCCACGCTCCGTGCCCGCCTGTCCGGACCCGGTCGGCCCTGAGCGGGGCCGGGCGCGCCTGCACCAGCGGCCGTACGCCCGCTACGGCACCCTCAAATCCCCCTCTGAACCCGGCTCGCGGAGGCTTCGACCACCCCCGGCGGCGGGCACGTACCCGGCAGGGGCACGGGGGGAGAGGCCATGGACGAGGCGACGGCGGTCCGGCTGGAACCGCACGAGATCGCGATGCTGCGCGGGGGCCCCAGAGCCGCCGTGACGGTCGCCGTGGTGGCGCTGCACCTGCGCGGCGCCGTCGAGTCCGGACGGCCGGGCACCCTGCGCCGGGAGCCCTCCCCGGAGCAGGCCGACCCGCCGCCGCACCGCCATCCGCTGGAGAAGGCGGTACGCGTGGGGCTGTACCGGCCGGCGGGGATCAGGGAACTGCTCGGCCGCGCGGTCGTGCGGAAGGCGCTGTCGCGGATGCGGGCCGAGCTGGCCGGGGCGGGGCTGCTGCGGCTGGTGCGCGCGAGCCCGACCCGGGCCGCCCGCCGGTACGTCGCCGAACTGCGGCGGAACACGCCGGTGCCCGAGGACCGCGCGGGGCTCGCGGAGGCCGACGTCCTGCTCGCCGTCGCGCTCCACGGTGACCCGGCGCTGACCGCGCTCGTCCCGGCGTTCACCGCCGAGGCCGGGCTGATCGGCCGGGGAGCGGTCGCGGACGAGGGCCTGTTCCCGTTCGGCCGGCACGAGTTCCTGCGCTGGCGCGCCGACGACGGGGGCGCGGGCTGGGACGGCACCGACGGCGGCGCTCACGGAGGTGACAGTGGCCACTCCGGCGGCCACTCCGGCGGGGGCTTCGGCTGCGGCGGTGGGGGCGGGGGTTCGGACTGACGCCGGCGACGGCGGGCGGGACCCGGCAGGCTGCCCTGCCGGGAGACCTGCCGGCAGCCCCGCGGGTCCCGTCCCGGATCAGAAGCCGAAGGCGGACTTCGTCGTGTAGGCGCACTCGGTGTAGATGTAGCCGGACTTGAGCCTGGCCGTGTCGGACGCGGGGCTCGATCCGTCCGACGAGGTCGACTTGTGCAGGAAGTACGTGGTGCCCACGGGCAGCCGGATGGTGCGCTGGGGGTAGTTCCTGCTGCTGTCCTGGCAGGGCCTGGACCCCCCGAACGAGGGGGTGAGGAGGTCGTACGACGTGCAGCCCCGGCAGGCCTTGAGGGTGATGCTGCCGGTCACCGGTCCGGTGTAGAGCACCGTGATCGGGTTGGGGCTGTCGTTCTTGATCGTGACCGAGATGCTGCCGCCGGAGGCCAGCGTGGGCAGCCGCTTGCCGGCCGCCGGGATCGCGTCCGCGACCTCCGCCGCGATGGCGAACTTCTTGGCCAGCGCGCGGTTCCCGGCGCTCTTGTTCTTGGCGACGAACGTGTTCATCGTCCCCCGCGCCTCGTCGAAGTCGCCCTCCTTGTACTGGTCGACGCCGCAGGAGTACACGCCGGAGTCGGCGCTCCTTCCGGCCCGGGCGGCGGATGCGGCGACGGCGTCACCGATGTCCCCGCCGCCCGTGTTCAGGCCCCCGGCCTGGGTGCCCAGGGCGCGCAGCCGCTCGACGGCGGCGCAGGGGTCGGAACCGCCGACGTCCTTCGCGGCCTTGTCCACGGCCGAGTCGACGGCCGGTGCGACCTTCGCTGCCTGCTCCGAGTCGGGGAAGCTGCGGACGAGTTCGCCGAGGTTCCCCGTCCAGTCGGAGTCCTGGTTGTCCAGCCGCTGCGCGCCGCACTCGTAGAGCGAGGTGGCCAGGCGGTCGTCGGGCCACGTGGCGAGCGTGCCGAGCGGCTGCTTGCCGATGGTGCCCGGGACGGTGCGCAGGTACGTCAGCGCAGGGATCGCCGCGCAGAAGTCCTGCCGGTCGTAGGCGGCGCCGACGGTGGTGTAGTACGTCTTCAGGCGGTCGGGGACCCGTGCGGCGGCCCGAGAGTCCGGGTGGCCGGATCTGATGTCCCGGTACTCGCGCAGGGCCTTGCGGTAGTCGGACTCGGCCATCTCGAAGGATCTGGCCCCGGCGGCCCGCACCAACGTGTCGGCCTGGTCGAGGCGGCCGAGGAGCGCCTGCTCCTTGGCCTCGTCGCGGGCCGTGTCGTACAGCACGACACCGCCGGCCGGAACGGCCAGCAGCACCAGGCCGAGGGCGATCGCCAGGGGGGAGCCCGCGGGCCACACCAGACGGGTGCGCAGCCCGACAACGGCGCCGTGGACGGCCGCCGCCAGGAGGAGGACCAGGTAGCCGACGACCAGGCCGACGGGCACGCCGTCCGGGTCCGCGGGCAGTGCCACCAGCAGCAGGAGGCCGGTCGCGAACCAGCACACGACCATGGGCGCCCAGCGCCGGGTCAGGGCGTAGCCGAGGCCGAGGCCGCTGAGGTTGAGCAGCCCGACCGCCGCCGCCCGCAGTCCGTCCGGCGGTGCGGGGGGCGGGCTGGAGGGCATGGGCGGGACGTGCCCCGGCCCGTAACCGTAGCCGTATCCATATGTGGCGCCGTGCGGTTGCTCGGACATGGCGGCTCCCCCCGGTCAACACTGCCCGCATGCCTGCAACTTGACAGTGTACGGACGGTATCCGCTTCCCGACAGTGAGTTCGGGGGCGGGATCGGTCGCGGGGCCGCGCTGCGGCCGGGCCGGACCCGGGGCCGGTGGCCGAGGCCCGGGGGCCGGTCGGCGGCCGCTCGCCGACCGGCCGTGCGGCCGCGGGTCAGACGGCCTTGAAGGGCTGCCGGTAGGACTTGCGGAGCGACCCGGCCGCGAGGGGGAGCAGGCTCGCGAGCACCTTGCCCTTGAGCGTGCCGGGGGTGCGGGTGAGTTCGACGTCGACCCGGGTGCCCTCCCCCTCGGGGGTCATCCGGAAGACCCATCCGCCGCCGGGCCCGAACACCTTCGAGTCGTGCGTGGCGATGGTGACCCGGCCCTGCTCGGCGTCCCAGTCGTAGCGCGCCCGCTCCCACGCGGACGCGGTGCCCTCGGTCACCTCGGCCCAGGTGTCGCCGATCGCGTGGACGGTCAGGTGCCCGGCGTCGATGGTGGGCCAGTTCCGGGCCCGCGCGGGCCCGAAGTCGGTGAGCACGGCCAGCGCCTCGGACGGGCTGAGCGAGGAGGTCAGGTGAAAACGAACGACAGCCATTGCGGCGTCCCCCACATCAAGAAGTAACCGTTTCGAACGGTGACGACCGTCCCACGGGGAGAAGTCACCTGTCAAGCAAGTGACGAAATCAGGGTCACCGGTTAGGATGGTGATGTGAAACATGCCTTTCCCTGCGGGACGCTCGCCCTCGACTTCCTGGGCACGCTGCGCGCGCGACGCAACGCGGTGCCCACGGAAAAGCTCGCCACGCCCGGACTCCTCGACGCCTGGTTCACCGAGTCCGGGATGCTCGACCACGAGCCCGGCGCCGACGCGGCGGACCTCGCGGCCGCCGTGGAACTACGGGAGTCGATCTACACCCTGGTCGGGGCCCGGCTCGACGGTGCCGCGCTGCCCGCCGGCGCCGTCGCCGCGGTCAACCGCCACGCCGCCCGTACTCCCGTCGTGACGCAGCTCGCCGCCGACGGCACGAGCCGTTCCGGGTCCGCCGCACAGGGCCTCGCCGCCCTCGCCCGCGAGGCGGTCGGGATCATCGGCGACGAGGCGGCCCTGCTGCGCGAGTGCGCCCGCCCCGAGTGCACCCAGGTCTACCTGGACCGTTCCCGCGGCCGGCGCCGCGAATGGTGCGCGATGCGGACCTGCGGCAACCGCGTCAAGGCCGCCGCCTTCCGCGCCCGCCACCGCACCACGACGACGGCCTGAGACGAGCCGGGGGCCGCCGCGCCGCGGCCCCCGACGATCGACGACGTGGCCTCCCACGCGGCGGCCATCGCGAGGAGCCTGGCCGCGAGGCGCCACCGCCCGCCCGGGGCTGAGCGTCCCGGGTGGGCGCGGCCTTCCGGGCGGGCGTGCCGTCGCGGTGAACGTCGGAGTCAGGCCCGGAGATGGGCGGAACCGGCCGGAGGACGGGGCACCGGCCGGCTCGCGAGTGCCTCAGATGGTCGCCGTGTCGATCACGAAGCGGTAGCGCACGTCGCCGGCCAGGACGCGCTCGTACGCCTCGTTGATCCGACCCGCGGAGATCAGTTCGATCTCGGCGCCGAGGCCGTGCTCGGCGCAGAAGTCGAGCATCTCCTGGGTCTCGGGCATGCCGCCGATGTTGGAGCTGGTCATCACCCGGCGCCGGCCGTTCAGGGCCTTGAGGTCGAGGTGCACGGACTCCTCGGGGAGACCGACGTTGACCATCGCGCCGTCCGTGCGCAGCAGCGATACGTAGGCGGAGAAGTCCAGCCCCGCCGAGACGGTGTTCAGGACGATGTCGAAGGTGCCGGCCAGCTTCGCGAAGGTCTCCGGGTCGCCGGTGGCGTGGTAGTGGTCGGCGCCCAGACGCAGACCGTCGTCCTTCTTGCGCAGGGACTGCGACAGGACGGTGACCTCGGCGCCGAGCGCGTGGGCGATCTTCACGCCCATGTGACCCAGGCCGCCCAGGCCGACGACGGCGACCTTCTTGCCGGGGCCTGCGTTCCAGTGCTTCAGCGGCGAGTACGTGGTGATGCCCGCGCACAGCAGCGGGGCGGCCACGTCCAGCGGCAGCGCGTCCGGGATGCGGACGACGAAGTGCCGGTCGACGACGATCTTCTCGGAGTAGCCGCCGTGGGTGGGCAGGCCGTCCCTGCCGGTGCCGTTGTACGTCCAGGTCGGGCCACCGCCGGTGCAGAACTGCTCCAGGCCGTCCTTGCAGTTCGCGCACTCCCGGCAGGAGTCGACCATGCAGCCGACTCCGACGCGGTCGCCGACGGCGAAGGTCGTCACGCCGGGGCCGACCTCGGAGACGACGCCGGCGATCTCGTGGCCGGGGACCATCGGGTAGAGGCCGGGGCGCCAGCCGTCATGGGCCTGGTGGATGTCGGAGTGGCAGATGCCGGCGAACTTGATGTCGATCAGGACGTCGTGCTCGCCGACCGCGCGCCGCTCGATGGCGGTCCGCTCCAGCGGTGCCTTGGGTGCGGGTGCGGCGTAGGCAGCAACAGTCGTCATGCAGGGGTTCTCCTCGTGATGTGCGGACCCGGTGCCCGATCGATCCCGGGCATGGTTGCCGAGTACATCCCAGCCTGCCCCAGGTCGGGCGGATCAGCGTTCACCCGCCCTTTCGTACGACCGCTGTGCCTACCACCGGCGGGGTCAGGCTGCGCTGCCTACGACCAGGGGACGGCGCGGATACTGGAGGTATGGAACAGCGAGCCGAAGCCGTCGCCGCACGGCCCCTGAACCGCCGGGCCGAGCTGAGCGAGTTCCTGCGCAGCAGGCGGGCCCGGCTGAAGCCGGAGGACGTCGGACTGGCCGACGCCGGCCGGCACCGCAGGGTGCCCGGCCTGCGCCGTGAGGAGCTGGCCCAGCTCGCCGGGGTCTCCGTCGCGTACTACACGCGCCTGGAACAGGGCAACAGCCACAACGTCTCCACCGACGTGCTGGGCTCCATCGCCCGCGCCCTGCGCCTGACGGACGCCGAGTACGCGCACCTGACCCACCTGGCGAAGCCGAAGGCGTACAAGAAGAAGCCCGCGACGCGGCAGCCGCAGGCCCGGTCGGCGCTGTGGCAGCTCCTGGACTCGCTGGAGGGCGTCCCGGCCTACCTCGTCGGACGGCGCTCCGACATCCTCGCCTGGAACAGGGCGGCGGCCGCCCTCTTCGGCGACTGGTCGGAGCTGCCCGCGAGCGAGCGCAACTGGGCGCGGCTGGTGTTCCTCCGTCCCGAGTACCGCGATCTGTTCGCCGACTGGCAGCAGAAGGCGATCGACGTCGTGTGCGGGCTGCGCATGGACGCCGGCTGCTGCCCCGACGACCCCCAGCTGTCCGCCCTTGTCGGTGAACTCTCCGTCAAGAGCGAGGAGTTCCGTCGCCTGTGGGCGCTGCACAACGTCAAGGAGAAGAGCCACGGCGTCAAGCGCCTGCACCACCCGCTGGCCGGCGAGCTCCAGTTGAACTTCGAGCAGTTCCGGCTCGCGGACGACCCCGACGTGACCCTCGTGACCTTCCACGCCGAGCCGGGTTCGCCCTCCGCCGAGTCGCTGCGCCTGCTGGTCAGCTGGGGCACGGACGCCACGCACCGCGTGCCGTCGGTCTGAGCCGGGGCGACGAAGGGCACCCCACGGCGACAGGGCCCGGTCGGCCACGGGGCCCGGTCGCCCGGGCCCCTGCCCCAACTCAGCGGACGGGGTGGAGCGGGCCGACCGTCAGCCCGTGCGCCCCGCGGACAGCGCACTCCGAAGCCTTCCACGGCACGTCGATCTGCTGCCTGGACCCGGGCGGGAAAACGCCCATGAAGGAGACGCTCGTCAGTCGGCACTCGCCGGCGGAAAGACCGGCCTGCCCGTTCAGCGCCTTCGCGTCCGCGACGGCCCGGGCGTTGGGAATCAGGGTGACCGTCGTGGCGGGTGTGCCGGTGGCACGGTCGGCCGGGGTGCCGATCCGGGCACCGTCACGGCCGTGGAAGGACACTCCGGGGAATCCCGTCAAGGAGCACGGCTCGGTCCCCGTGTTTCGGAAGGCCAGTTGGAAATGCGTGGTGCCGGCGGCGGAATCCTGGTTCTCCACGGAAACCCGCAACTGCCCGGCCGCGCACCGCTGCACGCCACCGACGCGACCCGCCTCGGACTCCGCATCCTGACCGCCGGAACGATCGCGTGACACCTCGTCGGAGGACGAGTCCTGCCCGGCGGCCCGTTCTCGCGAGGTGGACGGGGACATACTCGCCGACGAGGAATCCGGGGCGGCCGCCGCCGGAGAGTCCGCGCGGCCGGCGCCTGCCTCGTCACCGCCCTGACCGCACGCGGTCAGGGCGGCGAAAGCCAGGGTCAGGGCGGGTATGACACGGCAGGCGGTCGAGACCTTCATGAAAGACCTACTTTCCCATTCGTGGCGGGGCTCTTCCCCGTCACGACCACCACCCTGACAAGCCGGCCTGACGCAATGCCAGTCACAAAGCCCCTCGTGACGATCCGACCGGAAGGCGGTTACGCGCCGGAGACATTGAGAACCCCGTCGAGTCAACGTCCACGAATTCCCGACGGAAATCCGTGCCACCGACAATGCGTCGTGGCACGGAAATTCCATGTGCCGCCACGGCGCGATGACTCGCGAATTCCGGCGCGCCGCGGAATTGCTGCCCGGGTCCGGTGCGGCCGTGGGGGAGGGGGCCGCCCGGCCGGCCTCAGAAGCCGACGAGGAGGTGACGGGGCCCGCGCAGCATGGCGTTCCGGCGGTAGGGCGGCGGGTCCTGCAGAAGGGTCGCCGTGCCGAGGCCGGGCAGGAGCGCGCCGAGCGCCGTCTGGGCCTCGATGCGGGCGAGCGGGGCGCCGTAGCAGAAATGGACGCCGCTGCCGAAGCCGATGTGCTCGTTGTCCTTGCGGGCGAGGTCGAACCGCTCGGGGTCCTTGAAGCGCAGCGGGTCGCGGCTGCCCGAGGCGAGCGCGAGGATCACCGACGTCCCCTTCGGGATGACGGTGCCCGCGATCTCCACGTCGGCCAGCGGGACGCGCTCGCGCAGGTGCACCGGCGGCTCGTACCGCAGCAGCTCCTCCACCGTCTCCGGCATCAGTTCGGGCTCCTGGCGGAGCCGTTCCAGCTGGTCCGGGTGGCGCAGCAGCGTGAGCACACCGTTGGTGATCAGGTTGACCGTGGTCTCGTGCCCCGCGATGAGCAGCAGGATCGCGGTCACCGCCAGCTCCTCGTCGGTGAGCCGCAGCTGCGGATCGGGCTCGTTGACGAAGTCCGAGAGCAGGTCGCCGGTGGGCCGGCCGCGGCGCTCCTCCGCGAGACCGAGCAGGTAGGCGCCCATCGCGATCCGGGCCTGGCGGCCCGCCTCGGCCCGCGCGGCGCTGTCCTCGCCGGGACTGATGTCGGCGGCGGCGACGAGCCCGTCGGTCCACTCCCGGAACCGGGGCTCGTCCTCGCGCGGGACACCCAGCAGCCGGCAGATGACCGAGACCGGCAGGGGATAGGCGAGGTCGTCGACGATGTCGACGTGTTCGCGGCCCCGGAGCCCGTCGACCAGTTCCCGGGTGACCCGGGTGATCTCGCCGCGCATGGCGTCGACCCGGCCGGGGCTGTGGGGCGGGCCGAACGGCCGCATGGCCAGGGTGCGCAGCCGGTGGTGCTCGGGGTCGTCCAGCCGCAGGAACGGCAGGTGCCGCGTCTCCTCCACCGCCTCCGGGGCCGGCGTGGTGCGGTTGCGGGGGTCCGCGCTGAGCCTCGGGTCGTGGAGCAGGCCCACGACCTCGTGGTACGTGCCGACCAGGTAGCTGCCGTCCGCCTGCCGCACCACGGGCCCGGCCTCGCGGAGTTCCGCGTACAACGGGTACGGGTCGGGGCGGCTGGCGTAGTCGGTGATGCGTTCCAGCAGGGTCTCGGCGGTCATGCGGGGTGGCTCCTCGTGGGTCCTCGTGGGGTCCTGCCGGATGGGCGGGGGGCGGGTCACCCAGTGGGCCGCGCCAGCACCAGCCGCCGGTCCGGCAGGTACCCGGTGAGCGCGACGGTGGGACCGTGCGAGAGCCTGCTCGGGTCCGGCACGTCGGAGGGGACCGGGACCTCGGCCGCCGCACGCCGGTCCGCGGCCCCCGGCGGGGGCGGGAACGGGGCGGCCACCTCGATGAGGCGCTCGTAGTACTCCAGCGACTTGGCCATGTCGACCGTGACCGCGGCGGTCACCCGGCCGCGGTAGCCGTAGACCATGACCAGACGCCGCTCATCCAGCGAACCCTGGGCGACGACCACCTCGTCGGAGAAGGTCGGGACCCCCACCGACTTGATGTTGTGGCCGAACTGGCTCGACCAGAACGTCGGGACCGCGAGGTGCGGACGCCGCTGCGGCCCGGGACTGACCATGTTGTGCGCGGCCACCTCGGCCTGGTCCACCGCGTTGCGCCAGTGCTCGAGGGAGAGCAACTGGTACTCGTACAGCGGGTGCGGGAAGCGCGAGACGTCACCGGCCACGAACACGTCGTCCGTGACGATGCCGTACATGTCGAACGCCCGGCAGCCCGCGTCGCAGGCGATCCCGCGCGGATCCGCGGCCAGGCCCGACTCCGCGAGCCACTCCACGTTGCGCACCGCGCCCATGGCGACGACGCACACGTCGGCGTCGACACGGGTGCCGTCCGAGAGGTCCGCGCCGGTGAACCTGCCGTTGCCGCGCAGCGAGGTGACGGTCACGCCGCAGCGCAGGTCCACGCCGTGCGCCCGCTGCATGGCGGCCGCGAGCTTCGACAGCGTCCCGCCGAGCGCGCCCACCAGCGGGGCGGGCCCGCGCTCGGTGACCGTGACCTCCAGACCCCGCTCCCGGCACACCGACGCGATCTCCGAACCGGTGAAGCCCGCCCCGATCACCAGCACCCGGCGCGGCCCGGCCGCCAGCCGCTCGGCCAGCCCCGCGGCGTCGTCGCTGGTGCGCAGCGTGAACACCCCGTCGAGGGCCGCCTCCTCGGGAACCGGCCAGGGCCGGGCCCGCGTACCGGTCGCGATCAGCAGCCGGTCGAACGGGAGCGACGAGCCGTCGCCCAGCAGGACCCGCTTGCCCACCGCGTCCAGCCCGGCGGCGGGCACGCCCAGCCGCCACTCCGCCTCCGGGTCACGGCGCATCGGCAGCCCGGTGGCGTCCGCCCGCCCCTTGCCGAGCAGCACGTGCTTGGACAGCGGAGGCCGGTCGTACGGCGGGTGGGGCTCGTCCCCGACCACGGTCAGCGAACCGGTGAAGCCCTTCTCGCGCAGCGCCTCGGCTGCCCTCAGGCCGGCCAGGGACGCGCCGACGACGACGATCCGCCCCTCACGGAGGTCACCGGGCACCGGCGCTCACCCCCTCGCCCACCAGGATCGCCTGGACCGGGCACGCCGCGGCGGCCTGGCGCACGCGTGCGTACTGGTCCTCCGGGACCGCCGGGTTGTACAGCAGTGCCTCCGGGCCGTGCAGTTCGAACACGTCGGGCGCGAGGAACACGCACTGCGCATAGCCCTGGCAACGGGTGAGATCGACGACAACGCGCATGCCCAGCCACTTTCTCCGGCCCCCGGGTGTCCTGCCTCGTCCCTCCATTGGTAAGCCCTGCGGGGCGGCGGCGCGCGTCCGGCTACTCCGCCGGGATGCGGCCCCGCCCGGGCGGGGCCAGGCTGGGCTGGTGCCATGCCGAGTGATCGTCTACCCGCCGTCGGGCAGCGGCGGCCGCCGGGTGCGGTGCGACGGCAGGATCCTCGGCCTCGCCCACGGACCCCGCGACGTCCTCGCGCTGGTCCGCCGCGCCGGGCTCCGCATGCGCCTGGGGGACCTGTACGACAGCGACCTCGTCGAGTGGCGCGGCGCCGGGCCCACGACGTGGTGACGGGCCCGCGTGACGGCGCGGCGCCCTCGCGGCTACGCACGCGTCCAGAGCGGCGCCATCACGCCCAGGTCGATCACCGACACCCACTCCGCCGACGGGATCGCCCGCTCCACCACGAACCACTCGTCCGGACGCCCGTCGAAGAGGGCCGCCGCGAGCGCCTCGGCCGACCCGGCGGGCAGCTTCGTACCGGCCCAGGCATGCCACCGCTGCGCCTCGGGCACCGGGACCTCCACCGTGATCCGCACCGTCCGGTCGCGGAACGGCCCGGGCAGCGACCCCGGGCTCGGATCCGCGGTCAGGTGCACGGTCCGCGCCGGCTCCATTACGGCGTCCGGCCCCTCCGGCCGGGTCGCCCGGATCTCCGCGTCTGCCAAGATCAGCGGCCACAGCCCCGGCCGCGTGAAATGGAAAAGCAGCATGCGGGGACCCTACTGGCGTACCACCGCCGGGTACGTTTCCGGCATGTGACGACGAGCGCCGCCCCCGGCCACGACTCCGCCGGCCCGGTTCGGGTTCAGGTTCGGGTTCGGGTTCAGCGCAGGCGGTAGGGCGGTCCCTGGGCACAGCCATGGGGTGCGTCGTTGCCGCTCTCGCTGAAGTCCGCGCAGGTCAGCACTCCGCCCGTCCGCCGTCAAGGGCCCGCACCTCCAGCGCGCTTGACAGTAACCGGGTCCGGTTTGCCCGGTTCGGCAACACGCCGCCGTGACGGCGCCGGGGTACGTGCCGGGGCGGGACCGCCGCGATCCGCGTGACCGTGAACTGCGGTTGCAGTCCCTCGTGCGCAGCCGGCCGGGTGTGTCGGCGGCGGCCCTTAAGGTGCGGGAAACGCATGCAAGGAGGAGTTCCCGTGGGGTTCTCAGGGCACCTGGTCTTCGCCCGCAGCGAGCGTCCGCTGCTGGAGGCACCCGTGTTCGACGGCGTCGCTCAGGAGCGGAAGGACGCCGTGCACGCGTGGTGGCCGCGCCCCGGCGGCTGGCAGACCCTCCAGGCCGACAACGGGGTCTGGACGGAGGAGGATCTGCCCGCCCTGGTCGAATGGACCGGCGCACCGGCCTGCGTCGCGGACGTGTCCGACAGCAGCGTCGCCCTGGTGACGGGGCTGGGGACGGACGGGCGGCGCTGGCAGGCATGGCTCAACCTGCACATCGCCGCGGGGTTGCTCACCGAGGAACCCGAGGACCTCGAAGACGTCAGCCTGTGGGTGGACCCCCGAGTTCGACGAGGCCGTGAACCGCACGCGCGCGGCACTCGACGCGGACGTCCCCGCGGACGCCGCCGGCGCCCTCGCCTGGGCCGCCGCGGCGGACGTCCCGGCGGTGGGGACGCGGTCCCGGATCGAGGAACTGCTGCGCTCGGAGGAGACCTTCGTGGAGGACCTGTTCCACGCGCTGCTGGACGCGCTGGGCTTTCCCGAGGCGACGGAACCCGCGCCGCGGCCGTAGGGCGGGAGCGCGAGGTCCGAGGCGGTCCCGGAACCGGCGGGGAGGGGCTGTTACAGCTTGGTCATCCGTTGAGCCAGGGCCCATGACGTGCGGGCGCGAGGGTGATCGCCGACGCGCCGCGGCAAGCGCGCCGTCGACCGGTCCCCTCGCGCTCGAAAGGCACGGCATTGTTCGCTCTCGTCTTCGGAGGGCACATGTTGTACCTCCTGCTCGTCGCCCTCGTCTCCGCCGCCGTGCTGGGGGTCGTCGCGACCGCCCTGCGGGGCCGTTCCGACCGGCCCTGGACCTACGGGGCCTGGGCGGCGACGACGACGGCCGCCCTGTTCCTGACGCTCTGGCTGAGACCCGTCGGCACCGGCGCGGTGAGGTGCACGGTGAGCAAGGACGTGTGGGAGTCGTTCGGGACGACCCAGGGCTGGATGAACGTCGCCCTGTTCGTGCCGATCGGATTCCTCGGCGTCCGCGCCGCCCGGCGGCCGGTGCCGCCGCTGCTGCTGTCCGTCCTCCTGGCCTGCGGGATCGAGACCGTCCAGGCGTGCCTTCCGGTCATCGGCCGCTACTGCGACACCAGTGACCTCGTCACCAACGTCGTGGGCGCCGCCGCGGGCGTGGGGGCCGGGCTGCTGTCCCTGCGCCTCGCCGGACGGGGGCTGCCGGCCTGGCCCACGCGTCACCGCGGCTTCCTGGCCGTGACCGGGTCGGGATTCGTCGCCGTCGCCTGCGTGCTGTCGACCGTCGTCGACGTGCGCGTGGTGGACCACGCCGAGCCGAACAGGCAGGCGTCGGCGGAACAGCGCGCCGTGATCGGGGAGGCGGTCCGCGAGGCGCTGGGCGACGACGTCACGATCGCCCGCGTCTCGGACAACACGCCGTGCGGTATGGACGGCGTGAACGAGGAGGTCTGGGCCGAACTGGAGCCGGACGGCGTCGCCTTCATGCGCTGGCCCGACCCGGACGGGTACCGGGTCGACGTGTCGCTGGGGCCGCGGACCGAGGCCCCGGCCGTGGGCAGGCCCATCCCGGGGGCCGCCGGTCCCGTGCACGACGCGGCCGCCGCCGAGCGGACCGCCGGCCGCTACGTGGCCGCGCGCTATCCCACCGCCGGCACAGAGCGGCCCGCGGTGCTCCGTGCCGACGACGGCCCCGGCGAGACGTGGACCGTCACGTACCCGTACCGCGACGACCGCATGGCGGCCGTGACGTCGCTGGAGGTGCGGGTGAACTCCGCCGGACGCCTCCTCGGCGTCCGCGTCACCGCGCCCGCGGGGGACAGCCGGGACAAGTACTCCGGGGCGTGTGCCTGACGGTCGCCCGTGACGACCCGCGGGGGCCGGGGCGGCTGTCGCCGCCCGTGGGGCACGACGGCAACGGTTGGGCATCCGGGTTCCGAGGGGCGTCGCGGCGCTCGTCGTCGGGGTGGTCGGGGTGTTCGTGCGGCGGGGTTCCCCACCGGACGACGAGGACTGCGCCGGTGCGGGCCGCCCGGGCCCCCGCGGCGGGAGGCGGGAGGCAGGGACGGGGACGGGCCGGTGTCGGTGGTGGCGCCTAGCATCGGCCGGGACAGCACGTTCCGTCACGTTCACCAGCGCCACCGGAGGCCGCAGTTGTCCTCGATCCACGACTTCACGACCTGGGAGCCCCTGCTGAGGGTCCTGCGGGCCGGCAACGCGGAGCGGCTCGCGGCCCCGGGCGGCCACGTTGCGGGCCGGATCGGCCTCGGATCGTGGAGCGTGCCGATGCCGCCCAGGTTCCCGGCGCCGGGACGGGCCCTCCAGATCGAGGACGTGCAGGACGAGTTCGACGCGGTGGAGGGGTGCGGAGCGCCCTGGCGGACGCCGGCGTGGAGGACGTCCCGTTCACCGCCGAGATCGAGCCGGACGGAAGGACTGTCCTGTACCTGCACGGCCCAAGTCCCGCCGTGGAGACCGGGATCGGCGGTGCGCACCCGGGTGCGCTCGTCCTGGTCGAGGACGCGGTCCCGGAGCCCTGGCGCCGCCTTCCCGAACCGGCGCCGGAGGCGGTTGTGTCCCCGACGGCCGATCCGGCGTGGCTGGAGCGTACGCTCCGCGAGCGGATCCCCGACGCCATCGGTGCCACCGAGGCGGAGATCGCCGAGGCGGAGGAGCGCCTGGGCGTCGTGCTGCCCGACGAACTCAAGGCGCTGTACCGCGTGACGCGGGCCCGGTGGGAGGACTGGGCCGACGACTACGAGGCGGCGAAGCGGGTCTTCGGGGCGGTCGGCTGCGAGCTGTTGTCGCTCGACGACCTCTACGTCGCCGACGCGGCCTCACGCCCGTGTCCCTGGGAGTTCGCCGCGATCGAGGCGGTGGTCACCGCTCCCGACGCCGCGGTGCAGGGGGTGGTCGGCTCACCCGGCTGGATCGCCTTCGGCGACAACGGCGGCGGCGACCGGATCGCGGTCGACCTGACACCGGGTCCGCGCGGGCACATCGGACAGGTCGTCATCCTCAGCCACGAGGAGAACGTCGGCGCCGAGCTGGTCGCCGACTCCCTCACCGACATGGTCGCGGACCGGCGTCCGACCCACGCCGGTGAACAGCGGACGGGCGAGCCCGAGGCCGTGGCCTGGGTCAACACCGGGAGCCTGGGCAGCGTCGCGGCCGCCGCACACCCCGGGCTCGAGGTCCTGAACATCGGCGTCCGGGAGGGCGAGCCGCTGAGCCTCGCCCCGGTCGTCGGACTGCCCCGCCTGCGGGCCCTCACGGCCTACCCGGGCACGCTCGCCGATCCGCTGGAGATCGCCGGGCTGACCGGACTGGAGTACCTCGAACTCGGCCCAGAGCACTGGCGCGTCCTGCTGGACGCCGGGGCCGTCCCGCGCGGCCTGCTGGCCGCGGCCATCGAGGTGCACGGCGACCGGCACCCGCTCCCCGTGGTGGACCTGGCCAACGAGATCCTCGCCCTCTGGGACCGCCCGCCGATCCCCGTCACCGTGCTCGAGGGCCACCTCGGACCGGTGGGGTAGCCGGCCGACCCGGCCGCGAAGCCCACTGGCCGGAGCGGCGCAGCGTTTCCGCCGCGAGGGTGCTACTCCGGTGGCGCCTCGGCGTGTTGGTCCCAGCCGACCGCCACCGCCCAGGTGACGCCCGGGCTCGCGGTGACCTTGAGCCGGGTCGCGGCCTTGGCGGTGGTCATCGCCGCGCCGTTGAGGCTGCCGTCCGGCCGGCCGGAGCAGTGTTCCGTGAACGTGCCGTAGCGGCCCGCGTCGACGGTGAGCGTCCCCGTGCCCTGGCACTGCGTCGCCACGTAGACCGTCCCGCCCGGGGGCTTCGCGGGCAGCGCCTGCTCCAGGCCGCCGCTGCGCCGTCCCGTCGACACCCAGATCCTGGCATCCGTCAGCCCCTCCGCCGGATCCTGCCAGGACGCGGCGGACGCGACCGGCGGGGCGGGCGCCGCCGAACGGGGCGTGGCGCGGGCCGTGGCCGCTTCCGGCTGCCGGGCGGCCACCGGGCCGGCCGAGCAGCCGCTCAGGACGAGGACGGACGCGACGCCGCCCAACAGAGCGCGCCGCAGTGCGCGATGGAACACATCAACCCCCATGTGCGGTTCCCGATCGACCGGATCATGCCGGCAGCTCCGGCCGTGGGCGTACAGGACGCCGTCGTCGGGGTACGCGGGGCGCTGGGCCTCGCGACGTCGGACTCCTCGGCGAACGTGGGTGCGTGACCGCCGGGCCGCTCCCGCGGCGGACCGCGGCCGGCCTTCGGGTCAGCCCGTGGCGTCGTCGCTGTGCACGATCTGAATCAGGTTGCCGCACGTGTCGTCCAGGACGGCGGTCGTGACCGGGCCCATCCGGACGGGCTCCTGGGTGAAGTACACCCCGAGCCCGCGCAGCCGCTCGAACTCCGCCCGCACGTCGTCCACGGCGAAGGAGGTGGCCGGGATGCCGTCCTCGACCAGCGCCGACGTGTACGGCTTCACCGCGGGATGGCCGGAGGGCTCGAGCAGCAGCTCCGTCCCGTCCGGGTCCTCCGGGGAGACCACCGTCAGCCACCGGTCCGTGCCGAGCGGGACGTCGTGCTTCTTCACGAAGCCCAGCACGTCGGTGTAGAAGCGCAGCGCCTTCTCCTGGTCGTCGACGAAGACGCTGGACAGGTGGATCCTCATGGGGTGCTCTCCGGTGCGTCGGGCCTGAGCCACCGCGTCACGATGCGCTCAAGGGGTTCGGTGTTCAGGTCGTGGTACTTGTACCGGCCCTGGCGCCGCGTGAGCACCAGGCCCGCCGTCTCGAGCACGGCCAGGTGCTGGCTGACCGCCTGGCGGGACAGCCCGAGGCCGTGCTTCAGGGCAAGCCGTCCACAGATCTCGAACAGGGTCTGGCCGTCCCGTTCCACCAGCTCGTCCAGGATGCGTCGGCGGGTGGGGTCGGCCAGTGCCTTGAAGACATCCTCTGCCATGGCCCGAGCATAGGCAAGTGACGACTTGCCTATCAAGCCGTCGAGCCCTGCGGTGCCGGGGTCAGGCGTCCATGGAGTAGCCGAGTTCCTCGGCTGCGATGTGCCAGTAGGAGTTCTCGTCGGCGACCGCCGCCGCGTCGACCGCGCGGAAGCGCTCGACCAGCGCGTCGGTCAGGGCGTCGGCGTCACGCATCGCACGTTCCAGGGCCTCGTCGGAGTCGTCGTCCTCCGGCGCCTCGTACCGCTCCGCCTCATGGGCGGCCTGCTCGTAGGCCCGGCAGAACGCCACGAACTCCTCGTGGCCCGAGTTGAGCAGGCGCGCCGTACCGTCGTTCCCCAGCAGCCACAGCGAGCCGTCGGTGCGGCGCAGGCCGATCGCGCTCACGCCCGGGTCGAGCGCCACGACGGCGTAGCGGACGTCCTCGACCGTGCGCTCGGAGAAGGGCGCACCCTGCCACTCGCCCGGATAGGGCCAATCGGAGCATCCCGCCAGGAGTGAGGCGAGCTCAGCGTCGTCCATGCGGAGAACCTATCCCGGGCGGCGGCTGGAACCCCGCCCGGCGGATCACCGGTCCCGGCGCGTGCGCTTGGTCAGCCGTCCCAGGAGGTCGCGGCGGGCGGGGCCGGTGAAGGGCGGGAGCTCCGCGAAGCCGGGTTCGGCGCCGAGGGTCCCGGCGAGATGGGCGAGCGCCGTCCGTACCCGGGTGAGCGGGTGGTCGGGGAAGCGCGCGTCGTACTCCTCCGCGTCGGCGCGGTGGAAGGGGAGCCCGCCGCGCAGCCCGGGCGCGTAGGGATGCTCCAGGAAGTAGTGCTCAGGCCCGAGTTCGGCGAGCACCATGGCCTCGCGCATCCCCGTGACGCCGTCCTCGAAGGCCTGCACCTTGACCACCGCGCTGCAGGCCGCGCGCGGCAGGGTGTACGTGCCCAGGAACGCCTGGCCTCTCGGCCGGTCCGGCAGCGGCACTTTGAGCACCTGGCGCAGCGCCGGCAGAGCGGCGACCCGGACGACGTCGGCCTCGATGAGGCCGCCGCCCGCGTCGGCCGTGAAGCGGGCGAGTGCCTGCCGCAGCCGGTCCGGCTCCTCCAGGGGCGCCGGTATGTCCGGAGGCAGGTCGAAGAAGTGCAGGCTGATCACATCGCCGTGGTCATCGGTCCAGGCGTGCTCGGCGACCTGCCGGCAGGTCGGCACCGTCGAGTGGTCCCATGGGCAAAGATCATGCCGTAGGGGCGAGTTCGGTGTCACGGCGCACCACGGCCGCTTACCTGACGTCGAGGGCGAGCAGTTGGTCGTGCGTGCCGCGTCCGGTGATCCGCCCGACGACGTGTTCCGTGGCCCCTCGACTACGCGTGCGCCAAAGGTGACGGAGGCTCAGCCGTTCGCGGTCCGCCCGGCCGCGGACGCGTGCGTGACGGCCAGCAGTGCCGTGTCGTCGGTCCGCCGGCCGCCCGTGTGCCGGTGCCGGTCGGCGAGCAGGGCGTCCACGAGGGCGTCCGGGCCGGGGTGCCGGCGGCCCCTGCATCCGGCGACGGGGTCGTAGAAGGTGCCCGCCGCGTCGCGGGCCTCGGTGAGTCCGTCGGTGTAGAGCAGCAGGGTGGCCCCTTCGGGGAAGGGCAGGGTGTCGACGGTGCCGGGGCCCTCGCCGAGGGTGGCGAGACCCAGGGGCAGGCCCGGTCGGGCGGGTTCGACGTAGCGCACGGTGTCGCCCAGGAAGAGCAGTGGCGCCGGGTGGCCCCGGTTGATCAGCCGTACCTCGTCCCCACCGCGGGGGAACTCCGCCAGCACGCCGGTGACGAAGCCCTCGAGCTCGGTCAGGGTGCCCGACTGCCGTGCCTCGAGGGTGACGGCCTGCTCCAGCCGCCGCACGAGCCCGGTCAGGCTGGGCTCCTGGAGGGCCGCCTCGCGGAAGGCGCCGACGCCGACGGAGACCGCTCTGACCGCACCCATCCCCTTGCCGCGCACGTCGCCGATGACGCAGCGCACCCCGAACGGGGTGTCGACCACGGCGTACAGGTCCCCGCCGATCCGCGCGTCCGTCTGGGCCGCCTCGTACCGCGCGGCGAAGCGCAGTGGGCCGATCCGCTCCGGCGGTGCGGGCAGGACGGCGCGCTGGACGGCGGCGGCGATGTCGCGCACGGACCGCAGCTGCCGCTCGCGGTGGTGGAGGAGCCGGTTGAGGAGGACGGCGACCACGGTCACCGTCGCGACCATGACCAGCTCGCTCACCGCGACCGCGCTCTCGCGGTAGCCGAAGTACCGGAACATGGCCCAGTCGAGGACGAGCGCGCTCACCCCGGTGAGGATCGTGCCGCGCAGGGACAGCAGGGTCGCGGCCGCCAGGATCGCGGCCGCGTAGAGGGCGGCGGCGCTGACGGTGCGGGGGGTGACGAAGTCGATCAGCAGGGCGAAGGACAGCAGCGTGGCCGGGATCAGGCGGCTCCGCCGTCCCGGCCGCTTCCACGTTCCCAGTCTCGCCACGCGCTGCTCCCGACGCCGACCGGGCTCCTGGCCGGCTCAGGCTAACCGCCCCCGCTCCGCCCCGCTCTCCACGTCACCCGACTCGCCCACGCCGTACCCCGTCACGGGGCGGCCGTCGGCCGGACGGCGCAGGCGTCCTTCATCCCCGGTCCGGTGTCCGCCGTGCGGCCGCGAGTGCGGCGCCCGCGACGAGGAGGGCGGCTAGGGCCGCGTAGCCGTAGGGGAGGGCGGAGGCGGCCGCGACGCCGCCCACGAGCAGGGGGCCGCCCGCGTCGCCCAGTTCACGGCCGAGTTCGGCGGCGCCCATGGTCTGGCCGAGGCGTTCGCGGGGTGTGGCGGTGGCGAGCGCGGCGAAGCCGAGCGGGGTGATCAGTCCGGTGCCGGCGCCGATGAGGGCGGCGCCGCACAACACCCCCGTCAGCCCGGGGAGCACGGCGCAGCCCAGGCCGGCCGCGGCGAGCAGCAGTCCGGCGGTGACGCCGCCCCGCACTGTGAGGCGGCCGGCGTCCAGCGCGCGCCCGGCGCGGGGCTGCACGATCGCCGCGCACCCGGCGAGTACGGACACGGCCGCGCCGGTGGCGACGGTGCCCAGGCCGGCCGCGCGACCGGAGACCGGCAGGAAGCCCACGCCCACCGAGAGGGCGGCGGTCGCCCCGGCCAGGGCGGCGGTCGGGGCCAGGAAGGCGGGCTCCGCCAGGCGGCGACCCAGGTCCAGCAGCGTCTGCCGGGCCCTGGGGAGCGGCGGTACGGCGGGCACCGCGAGCGCCGCCCAGACGGCGACGGCGGCGCCCAGGGCCGTCAGGACGGCGAAGAGCAGACGCAGGCCGCCCGCCCACATCAGGACGCCGCCGAGCAGCGGTCCGAGGGTGTAGCCGATCGACTTCCAGAAGCCGTACGAGCCGAACGCCCGCCCCTGCCCCGCCGCCGGGTTGAGGCGCGCGACGAGCGCGGAGGCCGAGGGGGAGAAGGCGGAGGCGGCCGCGCCCTGGCCCAGCCGGGCCGCCCACAGCAGGCCCGGGCTGTCCGCGACGGCGTAGAGGGCGGAGGCGGCGGCGAAGGCGACGAGCCCGCCCAGGAGCACCGGCCGGGCCCCGACGCGGTCGGCGAGGGTGCCGAAGAGCGGCTTGAGGACCACTTCGGCGCCGTCGTACACGGCCAGCAGCCCGCCGAGGACGATCAGGGAGGTGACGGCGTCCTCGGAAGGGCCGCCGAGGCCCGCGGCGACGCCGTGCGCGCCGAAGGCGGTGGTGAACCCGGCGGCGTACAGCGGCCACATCCGCCGGCGCGGCGACGCCTCCCGGCCCGGGGCCGCCGCGGTCACCGCGGCACCGCCGGCGCTCCGCGCGGTGCGGTGCGCCGGCCGCGTCGCATCACGTCGTCGACTGGCACTGCGTACGGCACACCGGGAAACCTACCGCCGTCGTACCGCGCCCGGCGGGCGGTCACGCGGTCAGTACTCCTGTGGTGAGGAGCCCGAGGAGCAGCAGGCCGACGGCACGGTTGGTACGGGCGGCCGGAGCGCTCGCCGGGTGGCCGTCAGGTTCGGGTGCCCGCCGCTGGGTGGGACGGCGTCAGTCCGTGCCGCCCGCCGGTCCGGCCCGCAGGCCGCGGCGGAGGGCGTCGAGCTGTCCGGCGATCATGCGCCGGCCCACCTCGGTCCGCGGGGCCAGCTGGGCCGCGCCGTGGAAGGCACCCGGGAAGTGGTGCAGCTCGGTGGGCACGCCCGCGGTGATCAGGCGCCCGGCGTACGCCAGGGCCTCGTCCCGCAGCGGGTCGAACTCGGCGGCCGCGACGTACGCGGGCGGCAGCCCGGCCAGCTCCCGCGCCCTGGCCGGGGCGGCGTACGGGCTGACGTCGCTGCCGCCGCGCAGCCCCCTGCCGCCGAGGTAGCGGTCCCAACTGTGCTGGACGCCGCGGCGGTCGAGGCCCGGGGTGTCGACGAAGGTCTGCATGGACGGGGTGGTCAGGCGGTCGTCCAGCATGGGGACGCCCAGGTACTGCATGCGCAGGGCGGGACCGCCGTGGTCGCGTGCGTACAGGGCGACCGCCGCCGCCAGGTTGCCGCCGGCGCTCTCCCCGGCCACGCCGATCCGGCCCGGGTCGACCCCCAACGCGTCCGCGTGCCCCGCCAGCCAGCACAGGGCGGCGTGGCAGTCCTCCAGGGCCGCCGGATAGGGGTGTTCGGGTGCGACGCGGTAGTCCACCGACACCACGACCGCACCGACCTCCGCGGCGATGCGGGTCGTCTCGTTGCGGAAGAAGTCCACGAGGCCGATGACGAAGCCGCCGCCGTGCAGGTACAGCAGGGCGGGCAGCCTCGCGCGGTGTCCCGCGGGCCGGTAGACGTGCACCCGGACGTCCGGAGCGCCCGGCGGGCCCGGCACGGTGGCCTCGCGGACGTCGACCGGGACCGGCGGTGCGTAGGGATCGGCCTCCATCGACGCCGCCTCCGCCCGCATCCGCGCGACCGCCGCGCGTTCGTCCGCCGAGGCGGACCGCGACATCCTCAGGGCCAGTTCCGGGTCGAACGGGAAAGCCAACGCCAACTCCTCCTGTGCGCGGGACGCCTTGCCCCGCTTCTGACTTGAATTACTGAAGTCAGGTGCGGAGTGTACGTGCCGAATCCTTGCCGGGTCAAAGATCTCGCCCGGCGGCGGGAGTGGTGCCCGGCGTTCGTGGGCAGCGCGGCGTCTCCCGGACGCCACCGGAGGACCCTGCCGGGGCGCGGAGGGGGCCATCGGTGGCACGGCATGCGACCCCCATGGACCTAACGTCCGGCGTGCCGCGCGCCGGACGGCGCCGCGTCGGGCCACGCTGCTGGCGTGAGGCGTGAGGCGTGACCGGCCGCGCGGTGAGCCGCCGTCGCGACGTCCGGCTCGCAGGCCGCGCACGGCATCCCCACGAAGGGCCCCAGACATGTCCGCTTCCCCCCTCGGCACGCTGTCCCGCTCCGGCTCCCACGCGCTCGACGAGCACGGCGTCCCGCCGTACGTCCACGACGCCGGGCTGCTGCTCCTGCGGCTGGTGCTCGGGCTGACGATGGCGAGCCACGGAGCGCAGAAGTTGTTCGGCTGGTTCTCCGGGGTGGGCCTCGACGGCGCCGGACGCGTCTTCACCTCGGCCGGCTACCCGGCGGGCAAGGCGATGGCCGTGATGGCCGGGCTCAGCGAGGTGCTGGGAGGCCTGGGCCTGGCCGTCGGGCTGCTGACCCCGCTCGCCGCGGCGGCGGTGCTCGGCGTCATGGCCAACGCCATCGCCCTGAAGTGGAGCGGCGGGTTCTTCGCCCCGGCCGGGGTGGAGTACGAACTCCTCATCGCCGCGGTGGCCGTCGTCCTCGCCGTCGTCGGGCCCGGCCGCTTCGCGCTGGACCGTCACGTGCCCGGCGTGCGGGCGCACCGGGTGGGCAACGGCGTCGCCGCGGTCGTCCTCGGCGTGGTGCTGGGCACGATCGTGCTGCTGTTCCGCGGCTGACCACGCCGTGCCGGAGGCCCCGCGCCGCCCGGCGGGCAGCCACGGGGCCCGGGGAGGCCTACGGTCGTCACCGCCGAGGGCGATGAGTTCCGGCCCGGGCACGGGTCCACAGTGGTGACGGCCCCGGAAGGCCGTACGGCACCGCCCGGTACGAGACACCACGGAGGCCCCCATGACGACCATGCCCGACGACCCGACCACCGCGGCGCCCGGCCGCCCGCCCGTGGTCGACCCGGCCACCTGGCAGGCCGCCCGTGACGAGCTGCTGGTCCGCGAGAAGGCCCACACCCGGGAGGGCGACGCCCTCGCCGCGGCCCGGCGCCGGCTGCCGATGGTGGAGCTCGACGGGACGGCCGAGGTCGTCGGGGCCGACGGCCCGGTGCCGTTCCTCGACCTGTTCCAGGGCCGCGACGAGCTCGTGGTCTACAAGCACATGTGGTACGACGGCGCGCCGCACCAAGGGCAGTGCGAGGGCTGCACCACCACGGCCTGGCACCTCAAGGACGCCGTCTACCTCAACGCCCGCGGCGTCTCGTTCGCCGTCCTGACCACCGGCCGCTGGGACGAGGTGGCCTCCTACGTCGCGTTCATGGGCTACACCCAGCCCTGGTACTCGGTGCGCGACGTGCCGGGCCCGGTCGGCGACGGCATGGGGCAGATCACCTCCTTCCTGCGCGACGGCGACCGCGTGTTCCTCACCTACTCCACGACGGGCCGGGGGAACGAGCGGGTCAACGGTTCCCTCGGCCTGCTCGACATGACGCCGTACGGCCGCCGCGAGACGTGGGAGGACAACCCCGAGGGGCGGCCCGAGGGCGGCGCCGCGTGCTGGTCCTGGCGCTCGGACGCGGACGGCAACGCCACGTGGGGCCCGGCCAGCCGGCCCGTACCGCAGTGGACCCGCCCCGGCGCCGGCCCCGTGGAGACCCTCGGCCGGCGCGGCCACCACCACTGACGGGCCCTGCTCCGCTCAGTAGCGGGCGCCCACGGGAGGCTGGATGGCGTCGAGGTCGGCGAGGTCGGCCGCGGACAGCCGGACGTCCGCGGCGGCCGCGTTGTCGGCGAGGTACTTCGGGGTCTTGGTGCCGGGGATGGGGACGACGTGCGGGCCCTGGGCGCCGAGCCAGGCGAGGGCCACCTGCGCGGGGGTGGCGCCGACCCGGTCGGCGACCTCGCGGACCTTGGCGGCGATGTCCAGGTTGGCCCGCAGGTTGTCGTCCTGGAAGCGCGGCAGCCGGCGGCGCTGGTCGTCCTGCGGCAGCTCGTCGAAGGAGGCGAACCGGCCGGCGAGGAAGCCGCGGCCCAGCGGCGAGTACGGCAGCAGGCCGATGCCGTGCCGCTCGCAGTGGGGCAGGACCTCGGCCTGCACGTCGCGGGTCCACAGGGAGAACTCGGACTGCACGGTCGTCACCGGGTGGACGGCGCGGGCGCGCTCGATCTGGTCGACGCCGACCTCGGAGAGCCCCAGGTGGAGGGCCTTGCCCGCGGCGACGGCCTCGGCCATGGCGCCCCAGGTCTCCTCGAGCGGGACGTCGGGGTCGACGCGGTGCAGCTGGTAGAGCTCGACGTGGTCGGTGCCCAGGCGGCGCAGGCTTGCGTCGATGGCGGCGCGGATGTGTTCGGGCCGGCCGTTGGGCCTGACCAGCGGGGAGCCGCCGGGGCCGCCGGTGGGGTCGAGGCACTCCATGCCCGCCTTGGTGGCGAGGACCGCGCGCTCGCGGTGGCCGGCCAGGGCCCGGCCGAGGAGTTCCTCGTTGGTGTACGGGCCGTAGACGTCGGCCGTGTCGATCAGGGTCACGCCCAGGTCCAGGGCCTGGTGGACGACGGAGACGGAGGTGGCCTCGTCACGAGGGACGGCCATGTCGTAGGCGAAGCTCATTCCCATGGCGCCCAGGCCGATGACGCCGACCCGCGGTCCGTGGGTGCCCAGGGTGGTGGTGCGCATGCTGTGTCCTTGCCTTCGTGTCGAACGGGGCGGGCTGCTCGGTCACAGTCCGTGAACGGTGTGCCGCCCGGGGCGGCTGCCCCGTGCTGCTCCGCCACCCTCCCGCCGCGGCGGACGCCGTGGCAGGGCGTGCCGCGACGGGGAGCGGTGTTCGGGGGTGCGGTACGGCCCCCCACGTCGGCCTCGTCCGCGCCGGCCGGCTGGCACACTGGGCGGATGAGCCCTGACCAGCACAGCAACGACCTGGCGGGGTTCCTGCGCGCCCGCCGCACCCAGGTCACCCCCGAGCAGGTCGGCCTCCCGGAGGGCCCGGGAATCCGCCGCACCCCGGGGCTGCGCCGCGAGGAGCTCGCGACCCTCGCCGGGGTCAGCATCGACTACTACACGCGACTGGAGCGCGGCAAGGAGACCCGCCCGAGCCCCGCCGTCGTCGACTCCCTCGCCCGTTCGCTGCTCCTGGACGGCGACGAGCACGAGCATCTGCGCCGGCTGGCCGCCCGGGCCACGCGCAGCGCCGCCGAGCCGCCCGCCGTGCCCAGCAGCGCGGTGCAACCCGGTGTCCGGCTCATGCTGGAGAGCCTGCGGCCCGCACCCGCGTACGTCCTCAGCCGCACCCTGGACGTGCTCGCCGCGAACCCCGCGGGCCTGCACCTCTACGCGGGCATCGAGGACTGGCCGGCCACGCGGCGCAACCTGGCCCGCTACTACTTCCTGCACCCGGCTGCCCGCGATCTGTTCCCCGAGTGGGAGACCCGCATCCGCGGCTGCGTCGCCCGCCTCAGGGCGCTGGCCGGCATCGACCCCGACGCGCCGGACCTGGCCCGGCTCGTCGGCGAACTGCTGCTGAAGAGCGACGACTTCGCCCGTCTGTGGGAGCGGTACGACGTCCGGCCGCACCGCCCCGGCACCAAGCACTTCCGGCACCCCGAGGTCGGCGACCTCACCCTCGGCTACCAGCCGATGCAACTGGACGGCACCCCCGGGCACCGGCTCGTCGCCTACTACGCCGAGGAGGGGACCCCGGACCACGACGCCATGGTCCTCCTCGACATGATCGGCACCCAGCGCGCCGCCGGCACGGGCGGCCACGACAGCGACGCAGCCCCCGACGCCCTGCCGGCCCCACTGCGCAGCCGCGACACCCCGCGGTAGGCGGCCCGAACACCCGCTGAGGGAACGAGAGTTGCGGGCGCTACCTGGTGCGGCGGCGCTGCCGTCGGCGGCGCGTGCTCTCCACTGCCGCGACCGCCGCCATGAGCGTGCCCACCCTCACGACGGAGTCGACGAGGTCCTCCGGGCCGCCGAGGAGGCGGGCCGCGCCCCATCCGGCGAGTGAGAGCACCGGCCAGACGACGAGCACGGAGACGGCGGTTCCGCGCCGGGGCGGAGTGGTGTCGGCGATGGGGTGAGGGTTTCGGCCGATCCGCCGGGCCCTCGTGACAGTTCGTGCAGCTCATGGGGGTGATCGCTCCGGTTGCACCCATCGCGGGATGCGGACAGCATGTTCCGGGGGTGAAATGTCCGGCTGTTGCCCCTCCGGCGCCGGCGGTGACCGCTCCCTGTGACGCCCGTCGCCGCTCCGCGCCGCCGGGGCGGTGGTGCCGTGACCAGGAAAGGAACCTCCTCATGTCCACCACCGTCATCCAGCACGTCCTGGACCGGCTGCGCGACATCGGTGTGCGTCATGTCTTCGGTGTCCCGGGCGACTACGCCTTCCCCGTCAACGACGCCATCGCCGAGCACCCGGACATGCAGTGGATCGGCAGCTGCAACGAGCTCAACGCGGGCTACAGCGCCGACGGTTACGCCCGCGTCCATGGTGTGGGCGCGGTGTGCACCACCTACGGGGTCGGGGAACTCAGCGCGATCAACGCCATCGCCGGCGCGTACACCGACCACCTGCCGGTGTTCCACCTGGTGGGCATGCCCAAGATGCCCGTCCAGGCGCACCACTCGATCGTCCACCACACCCTGGGCAACGGGGAGTTCGGCCTCTTCCTCAAGATGGCGGAGCCCGTGGTGTGCGCGAGCGCCGTCATGACGCCGCAGAACGTCGCGTCGGAGACCGAGCGCCTCATCGCGGCGGCGTTCCACCACCGCCGTCCCGTCTACATGGCCTTCCCCGCCGACCTGGCCGAGATGCCGATGGTCGGGTCGGCCCAGCCGATCCCCGCGCCCGCGAGCGACCCCGCACAGCTGGACGCCGCCGTGCAGGCGATCGCCGACATGCTGGGCCGGGCGAACAGCGCGTGCGCCCTCCCCGGCGTGCTGACCGCCCGCTCCGGTCTCGCGGACGAGGTCCAGCGCTTCTTGGACGCCACCGGGATGCCCTTCGCCACGATGATGGCCGACAAGGGCGTCCTGAACGAGGAACAGCCCGCCTACTCCGGCATGTACGACGGCAAGCTCATGAACGAGAGCGTCCGCCGCTTCGTCGAGGGCAGCGACGTCGTCGTCCTGATCGGTGCGCTGATGCACGACTTCAACAGCGGCGCGTTCACCGCCAACCTCGACCCCGGTCGTACGATCGACATCCGCCACCACCACGTGAGCGTCGACGGCATGACCTACCAGAGCGTGGAGATGAAGGACCTCCTCCCCGCGCTGGCCGCACAGCTGCCGCGCAGGCAGTGGCCGCACATCGAGGCCGAGGTGACCCGCATGGGCCCGGCGGGCGGCAGCGGCGGCGACTCCATCACCGCCGAGAACCTCTATCCCCGCTGGGAGGACTTCCTCCAGCCGGACGACATCCTGGTCGCCGAGACCGGAACCGCCTCCATGGGCCTGGCGTTCGCCAGGCTGCCCAGCGGAGCGACCTTCCACAACCAGACCCTGTGGGGCTCGATCGGCTGGGCCACCCCCGCCGCGGTCGGCGCGGCCGTCGCCGCCGCCGGGGACGGCCGGCGCGTCGTCCTCATCACGGGCGAGGGCTCGCACCAGCTCACCGCGCAGGAGATCAGCCAGTTCGGGCGGTACGGGCTGCGGCCGGTGGTGTTCGTCCTGAACAACCACGGCTACCTGATCGAGCGCCTGCTCTGCAAGCATCCCGACATCGCCTACAACGACCTCGCCAACTGGCGCTACTCCGCACTCCCCGAGGCCCTGGGCTGCGAGGACTGGTTCACCGCCCGCGTCTCGACCCTCGCCGAACTCGACCAGGCGATGCGCACGGCGGCGGAGTCCGGCACCGGCTGCTACATCGAGGTCATGACGGACACCTACACCGCACCGCCGCTGGCCACCCAGCTCCACGACAACATCGGGAGCCTCTACTCCACTTGACCGGCGCCGCGCGGCCCCCCGACGCCGACGGCCCCGCCGTCCCCCCACCACAGGTCGCCGTCGGACGTCGGTACGGCGCGCATCCCGCCGACGTCGCCGCCCCGGTGCAGGGCTTCCGCCACGTCGTGCAGGTACCGCGTGAGGCTTGGCGACGCATCGGAGAAGTCGCCGCAGTCGCCGTGTCCCGCCCAGCCGAGGCGGCCGTGACCGGGGCCAGGACGCAGATCGAGGACCTGGGCGGTGCCGTCGGCACCCACGGCCCAGGGGACCCAGAGGGGGTGCCACCAGGGTTCGTCGTCCCAGGGGCGTGCGGTCAGGCCGTCGACGTCCGAGGCCACCTGCATGCACATGCGCCAGTGCTTCACGATCGCCGCGACGGCGAGCGGGGACTGACCCTCCGGCAGCAGTCCTGACCACTCCGTCGCCCCGTCGTGGCAGCACAACGACTCGACCAGTTCGCCGGGGAGCGCTGTCCCCAACGCGCGTTCGGCCTCCCGGATTTCGTCACGCGGGGCAGGAGGGCCGAGCCGTGCGAGCGCGGCCGGGGCTCGGGCGGCCAGCCACGCGTCGATGCGCTGCCAGGACGTCGACACGGAGGCCTTTCCCTGCTCGTTCACGATGCGAGCGTACGCGTAGCGGTCCGGCGGGCGGCGCGCAGCAGGCGTCCCCTACTTCGGGCGGCACCACCTGGTCGATGCGTGACGCCGGCACGGTCGGGGTTCAGGCGACGGTCCCGTCCGGAGTTCTGCGGCGCGCCAGGACGCCGGAGGCGGTCACTTCCGCTGTCCGGCGCACGGCGTCGGTGAAGTCGATGTGCATGGCCGCCGGCGCGGGATCGGAGGCGTAGGCGGTGAGGAGGGCTTGCGGGGGGCGGCTGCACGGCCAGGCTGCGACGGCCATCAGCAGGGTCGTCTCCACGAGGGCCGCGGCACCGTCGTCGCTCAGTTCTGGCAGGTGCCGGGCGGCGAGAGCGACCAGGCTCCCCAGGGATTCCCGAGCGGTGTGCTTGTGCTTGATCGCGACCTCGGCGGAGATGTTGTGTTCCAGTACCGAGGCCTGCGAGCTGAGCAGGTCGCACAGGACGGGGCGGCGTGCCATCGAGACGGCCAGGAGTTCGGCAAGCCGGTCCCCGCGCTCCTCGACGGAGCCACCGGTGGGAACGGCTTCGCGTTCCAGTTCGGCGATCCAGTCGGTCACCTGGGTCTCCAGCAACTCCAGCAGTACCGCCTCGCGCGACTCGAAGTAGCGCAGCACGTTGGCCTTGGCGAGGCAGACCCGGCGGCTCAGGGCGCTGAGGGTGAGTTCGGCCACCGTCATCTCGGTGAGCATCGCGTCCGCCGCGTCGAGGGGGGCCCGAAACCTCAACGGCGGCCGCCCGGGCCTCATCGAATCCCTGGCCTACCGGATCGTCCCCTCGCAGGGACCCGAGCAGGGCGCCGAACCCCTGCTGTACGCCGCATCCGACCCCGGCGCCGTCCCCGGCGGCTACTACGGTCCCCGCTGGGGACTCATCGGTCCGACCAAGACCGTCCCGCTCCCGCGCCCCGGCCGCGACAGGTCCGCCGCGGCCCGGCTGTGGCAGGAGGCAGAACGACTTACGGGTGAGTCCGTCCCCGCCCAGGGCGTGTGACCGAGGCTTGCGCGCGATCACTTCTCCACGCCTCACGGCCCGTTGCGGCAGAATCTGCGGTCGTGGCCCAGCAACGTGACACGGCAGAGCTCTATCCGGACATCGCGGAGGGCGGCGGGCTCGCCGCCGCCCTCCGGGCCGGAGCCGAACAGGGGGGCTTCCGCCTGCCCGTGACCGCCTCGTCCGGCGACCCGCTGACGGGTGCCCTCGTCGGGAGCAGGGTGCCGCACCGGGGCCCGCTGCGCGTCAACGCGTCGGAGTTCGAGCGGCGGTGGTGGATCCGCGGTGCGGACGCGGTGCAGGGGATGCCGCTCGTGGAGGGCGCCGCAAGGGAGTTCGGGCAGCTCGTGAGGGCCGCGCGGGCGTGGTGCGAGGGAGCGTCGCTGAGCGACATCCGCCGGGCCGCGCCCTTCGTGCTCCTGACCGGCCGGTTCGAGGTGCCCGACGGGGACCCCGCGCTGCTGGCCGATTCCGAGTGGCGCGGCCTGCGCAAGGAGGCGAGGACGGTGGCCGTGCCCGGGTACCGGCCGCTGATCGAGGCGGCGTACGCCGTGCCGGCGCTGCGGGCCCTGTACCCGTTCAGGATGGGCTGGGCGCTGTGCTTCTCGACCACCACCCGCCCCGGCCTGACCGTGGCGGGGCCGCGCTTGAAGGCGTACGACAGCGACGAGTTCACCGTCAGTGCGGACCTCGTCGGCGGGGGCGTGCTCGCCGTGACGGCCACGGCGCGGGAGGCCGTGGCGGTCGCCGTCCGCCATCTGCCGCCCGGGCTCGGCCCCGTGGGGTCCGGGTCGCCCTGACGGCCGTCGGGGACGGCGCGCCGTCAGGAGCGGAGCAGCTCGGCGGCCCGTTCGGCGATCGCGTAGACCGTGGCGTTGGTGTTGGCGGAGGGGATCGAGGGGATGACGGAGGCGTCGGCGACGCGCAGGCCGTCGATGCCGTGGACACGCAGCGTCCGGTCGACCACGGAGCCCGCGTCGTCCCGTCCGCCCATGCGGCAGGTGCCCACGGGGTGCATGTACGAGCAGAGGGTGCTGAGCGCGTACTCCCGCAGGCCGGCGTCGTCCGCGACCTGCGGGCCCGGCAGGACCTCGTGCCCGCGCCAGTCGCCGAGCGCGTCCGCCTGGCCGATCTCCCGCGCCAGGCGCAGCCCTTCGACCACGGCGGCCAGGTCCCGGCCGTCGGCGTAGTAGTCCGGGTCGACGAGCGGCAGGACATCGGGGTCCGCGCTCGCGAGGCGGACGCTGCCGCGGCTGTGGGGCAGGATCGCGGAGACGGCGATGGTGTACCCCTGGCCCGGGCCGGGGCCGTCGGCGGAGGGGACGTGGCCCGGGGCGTCGACGAAGAGCACCTGGAGGTCCGGGCCGTCGAGGGCGGCCGCGCTGCGCACCAGGCCGAGTGCCTCGCCGTGGTTGTTGACGCCCGCGGGGACCGGACGCGCCGAGCGGTAGACGAGGTTGGCGATGGGATGGTCCTGCAGGTCCGACCCGACGCCCGGGAGGTCCACCAGGACGTCGACGCCCGTCCCGCGCAGGTGCTCCGCGGGGCCGATGCCGGAGAGCATCAGCAGTTGCGCCGATCCGATGGCGCCCGCTGTGACGACGACCTCGGCCGAGCAGCCGACGAGCGCCGCCCTGCCGCGCCGGGTGACGTACTCCACCGCGGTGCACCGCCCGCCGCTGATGTGCAGCCGGCGCACATGGGTGCCGGTCACCACCGTCAGGTTCGGGCGGTGCAGGGCCGGGCCCAGGTAGGCGTCGGCGGCGCTCTGCCGTCGGCCGCCGACGATGTTGAGGTCGGACCAGCCGAAGCCCTCCTCCGCGCCGCCGCTGATGTCGGTCGCCCGGGGGTGACCGGTCTCCGCCGCGGCCTCGAGCATGGCCGCCACGACCGGGTGCGGGGGGTCGGGCGGTCCGACGGTCAGGGGGCCGCCGACCCCGCGCAGGGCCGGGTCCCGACCCGAGGTGTTCTCGCTGCGCTTGAAGTAGGGCAGCAGCCCGTCGAACCCCCACTCCTCCAGGCCGGTGCCGGCCCACGCTTCGTAGCTGGAGCGGTGGCCGCGGACGAAGTTCATGGCGTTGATGGCGGAGCCGCCGCCGAGCGTGCGTCCGCGGCCCAGGAGCACGCCGGTGCCGCCGGCCCGTTGCGGGACGGTGGTGTCCCCCCAGTCCGCGGACGTCCGCAGCAGCGCCGGCCAGGCCGGTGGTGTGCTCATGTCGGGTGAGGTCTGCGCCGTGCCCGCTTCGAGGAGCAGGACGCGGGCGTCGCCGGGCTCGGACAGCCGGGCGGCGAGCACGCTGCCCGCCGTCCCGCCGCCGACCACGACGTAGTCGTAGCTGCCGGTCGTCGATTCCATGGTCGTCCCGGTCGCTCATTCGAGGATGTCGGTCATTCGAAGACGGGGTAACGCGGCGGCTGGGAGCCCTCGATGGTGATCCACTGGAGTTCGGTGAACTCCTCCAGGCCCGCGTGGCCGCCGGACTTGCCGTATCCGCTGTTCTTGACGCCGCCGAAGGGCATCTGGGGTTCGTCGTCGAGGGTGGTGCCGTTGATGTGGCACATGCCGGCGTTGATGCGCTTGGCGAGGTCGAGCGCGAGGGCGATGTCCCGGGTGAAGACGGCCGAGGTGAGGCCGTAGTCGTTGTCGTTGGCGACGCGCAGGGCCTCCTCGGGTCCGTCGACGGTGATGACGCTGACCAGGGGGCCGAAGGACTCCTCCCGGTAGACCCGCATGTCCGGGGTGACGTCGGCCAGTACGGTCGGCGCGAAGCACGGCCCCTCGGACGTGCCGCCGGTCAGGAGCCGGGCGCCGCCCGCGACGGCGTCGAGGACCAGGTCGGACAGCCGCGCGATGCTGTCCGGTCCGACGACCGGGCCGAGCGCGGTGCGCGGGTCGCGTGGGTCACCGTAGGTGACACCTGCGGCGACGGCGGCCAGGCGCCGGGTGAACTCCTCGGCGACGGCGCGGTCGACGACGATGCGCTCGGTGGACAGGCACGCCTGGCCGGAGTTGGCGAACGCCCCGAAGGCGGTGGCGCTGACCGCCCGGTCGAGGTCGGCGTCGGCGAGGATCAGGACCGGTGCCTTGCCGCCGAGTTCGAGGATCGCCTGCTTCATGTGCGCGGCCGCCCGCTGCGCGATGAGGCGTCCCACCCGGCTCGACCCGGTGAAGTGCACCCGCCGTACGGCCGGATGCGCGATGAGCGCCTCCACCACCTCGGGGCCGTCCTCGGGCGCGTTGGTGACGAGGTTGTACACCCCGTGGGGCAGCCCGGCCTCGGTGAGGCATTCGGCGACCAGGCCGTGCGTGCGCGGGGTCTGCTCGGACGCCTTCATCACCACCGTGTTGCCCACGGCCAGCGCGTACGGGACGGAGTTGCCGACCAGCAGTGCCGGGGCGTTCCACGGGACGACGCAGGCGACCACGCCGACCGGCTTGCGGATCGCGATGGAGGTGCGGCCCGGCACCTCCGAGGGGATGAGCTCGCCGGTGAGTCCGTCGTGGACCGCGCTCGCCGCGTAGCGGAACTTCTCCGCGAGGGTGGTGGTGTTGAAGTGGCCCCAGGAGGCGGGGGCGCCCATCTCGACGGTGATCGCCTCGGCGATCTCCGGGGCCCGTGCCTCGAGCGTGTCGGCGGCCGCCCACAGCAGGCGGCGCCGCTCGTTGGGCGGCAGTGCCGCCCAGGCGGGGAAGACCCGCTCGGCGGCGTCGACCGCCCGCAGGACGTCCACGGAGAGGGCCGCCGCGGCCTGGGAGGCGATGTCGCCGGTGAAGGGATCGCGTGCCTCGAAGGTGTGCGCGTCGGCCGCTTGTTGCCAGGTGCCGTCGATCAGCAGCTGCTGGACGGTGTTCTCGCCGGTGAGAGTCACGGTGGTTCTCCTGCTGTGCGGGGGCGCCGTGTTTCCTGCGCAGCACGGTGCCTGGAGGTGGCGCTGGGGCCGCTGGTGCCAGAGCGAAGGGTGGGGCCGATCAGGCGCGGGCCCGCGGGGGTGCGGCGCCCGGCCGGGGACGCACGGGGTGGCGTCGTGCACGTCGGCGGTGTCGCCGGGCTCGGTCGGGCGGCGCGGAAGCGTGTCCGGCTCCGGCTCCAACCCCTGCTCGGGGAGCGGGAGTCGGCGCGAAGCCGTCGCCGGCCCCGGCGGGTGTGCGGGTGGCTTCGCGGACGCTTCCCCTGGGGGTGTACGGGGGTCGAAGGTGATGTCCTTCGCGGCGTCCGGAGGTTCCCGGATGGTGTTGTGGGGGGATGTCCAGGAAGCGTAGCGCTGATAAGCCGCGAGACGCAACAAGTGCTAACATTTATCCGAAAAAGGGTCATAAGGTATCACGATGGAGGGGTCGCCCCCGGCGTCAGCTCCTGGTCGACCCAGAGGAGTTTGCCGTCCGGAAGGTGCCGGGCACCCCACGCGGGGGACAACTGGGAGACGAGGAAGAGCCCCCGGCCGTGCTCGTCGGTCGCGGTGGGCCGGCGCAGCAGCGGACGGCTGTGGTTGGTGTCGCTGACCTCGCAGGTCAGTACGGCGTGCCGGATCAGGCGCAGGCGGATCGTGCGGTCGCGGTCGCAGCCCCCGTCGCCGTGGACGACGGCGTTGGTGACGAGTTCGCTGACGATCAGTGCCGTGGACTCGGCCAGACCGTCCAGCCCCCACCGGGCCAACTGCCGGGTGACGAGCGACCGTGCGCGCCCGACGACGGCCGCGTCGGCGGGGAACCGCCACGACGCCACACTGCCCGGACCGAGCGAGCGGGTCCGTGCCAGGAGCAGGGTGACGTCGTCGTTCGGCGCCCCCTCGGGCAGTGAGGCCACCGCCGACGAGCACAGCTCCTCGAGCGGGAGGCCGGGCCGTGCCAGGGCCGCGCCCAGGCGGTCCATGCCGACGTCGATGTCGTGGTCGCGGTCCTCGATCAGGCCGTCGGTGTAGAAGGCGAGCACGCTGCCCTCGGGCAGTTCCAGCGTGACGGCCTCGAAGGGGGCCAGGCCGAGGCCGAGCGGCGCCCCGACGGGCAGGTCGGGGAAGGTGACGCCGCCGTACGGGCCGACGACCGCGGGCGGGGGGTGCCCGGCCCGGGCCAGGGTGCACAGGCGGGTGACGGGGTCGTACACCGCGTACAGGCAGGTGGCCGTCATGGTCGTGCCGTCCGGGGCGCCGTCCGGGCCGGCGTCGGCCTCGGCGAGGTGGGTGACCTGCTTGTCGAGGGCGGCCAGCAACTCGTCCGGGGGCACGTCCAGGTCGGCGAGGGTGTGCACCGCCGTACGGAGCTGGCCCATGGTGGCCGCCGCGTTGATGCCGTGTCCGACGACGTCGCCGACGACCAGGGCGACCCGGGCCCCGGACAGCGGGATGACGTCGAACCAGTCGCCCCCGACGCCGTGGTGGCTGTCGGCGGGCAGGTAGCGCCAGGCCACGTCGGCGGCGGCCCCGCCCGTGGCGCGGCGCGGGAGCAGGTGGCGCTGCAGGGCGAGGGCGGCGGAGTGCTCGCGCGCGTACTGGCGGGCCTGGTCCAGGCAGGTGGCGGCCCGCCGGACGAGTTCCTCGGCGAGGAGCAGGTCGTCGGCCTCGAACGGCCGGGGGTCCTCGGTCCGGATGAACGTCGCCACGCCGAGGACGGCCCCCCGGGCACGGATCGGGAGGAGCATCAGCGAGTGCATGCGGTGCCGGCGGACCTTGGCGGCGCGTGCCGCGTCGTCGTGGTCCAGCCACGTGCCGGGGGAGCCGTTCAGCACCGGCTCCAGACGGGCCCTGCCGGAGCGCAGGACCCCGGTGAACGGCGACGCCGGCGGGGTGGAGACCGGATCTCCCCGGGCGAACAGCGACTCCGGCGCACCGGGCCGGATCGAGGCCAGGCCGGCGCGGCGGACGGCCGGGGTCGGTCCCGCGCCCTCGGGGCGGGACCGGGCGGGTCGCTCCCCGCCCAGCAGGACGGACTCGGCCAGGTCGACGGTGGCGTAGTCCGCGAGGGCGGGCACGGCGAGGTCGGCCAGCTCCTGCCCGGTCCGCATGACGTCCAGGGTGGTGCCGATGCGCCTGCCGGCCTCGTCCAGGATGCGCAGGCGCTCCTGCGCGCGGCGGCCGTCGGCGTCGTCCGCGTCCACCGTGCACACGCCCAGCGGGCGGCCCTGCGCGTCGTCGAGGCGGAAGAGGGAGGGGGCCGCCGCCGGCTCCTGGCGCGCCCGGGCGGGCGGGGAGGCCTGGTAGTCCCCGTTGATCACGAGGTCACCCCTCTCGAGCATCCGGTGCATGACGGCCTCGAGCGACTCCGCCTCGGTGCCGGGGACCGGGTGGGGCGGGCTCCCCGGCAACTGCGGGGGCGGGCCGGCGCCGTTGCCGAGTTCGTGGACGTCGTTCACCCAGATGCAGCGGACCTGGGTGTCGCGGATCGCGATGCCGATCGGCATCCGATGCGGCATCGCGACCGCGGCCGGCGGCGGCTCCGCCGCCACGGGGCCGTTCGCCGTCCAGGAGGCGTGGGAGGACGTCTCGGAGGCCGACACGAGCCACTGCGCGCGGCCGTCGCGGCCGGCCAGTGACTGCGCCGTCAGGCGCACGCCGATCGCGTGCCCGTCGCGGTGACGGATCCGCGCGGGGCCCGACCAGCGGCCCCGGCGGCGGAGTTGGCCCGCCGCGGCGGCCTCCGCGTGCGCGTCGCCGTCGGCCAGCAGCACACGGGCGGGCCGGCCGACCACGTCCGCGGCGGCGTAGCCGGCGAGCCGCTGGGCGGCCTGCGACCAACCGGCCACGGTGCCCTCCGAGTCGAGGAGTGCCGTCGCCGCCCCGCCCGGGGCGGCGGCCCCGTTCGCCTCGGACGACGCCGTTCCACTGGTACTGCTCATCGGTCGTTCCTCCTGTGTCCCCCCGCGGTGCGCGCTCCCTCGCGGTGGTGCGGCCGTGCGACCCGGTGCGTCAGGCAGCCGTGGGAGGTTCGGGATGCGCGGGTGCTCCGGACACGTCCATGCCGGAAAGGCTACGCATGCGCACGGCCGGGAGTGTGGTCCAATTCCACGACGTATTCGCGGGACAATTCCTCGGGCGGGTGCCCGGCAACCCGCGCCCGGCCCGGGCGCCGCACGGTGCGCCAACTCCCTTCCGCGACCGTCTTCACCGGTGGCCGGGACATCGGAGCCTCACACCCGGAGCGGCTGCTTCGTCTTTCCGTACGAGCGCCGCACCGCCGGACAAAGGCCGTCGCGGTGCGAAACCGGCGACGTTCGGACCTACGTCGTCCGGTCGTTCACGCACGCCGCTCCGAAAGGCCGGGTAAGCCGATGAAATACGCGGAAGAAGTCGCGCCCATATCCGATCTGCTGGAAGAGCGGAGAATGCTGCTCGGCCTCGCGCGCGGGGCCGGGGCCGCCGCGGAACCGGCCCGGCAGTCCCTGCGCGGCCTCCGGGCCGGACCGGCCGGGACCGGACGGCACGGGGAGGCGGTCCGCGCGTTCCGGAAGGCGTGCGAGTCGCACGACCTGCGGCTCCTGGCCGGACTCCTGGCCCCCGACGTCTCGGCCGTCTTCGACGGCGGCGGCAGGATCCGCACCCCGGAACGGCCGGTCGGCGGGGCGGACGACGTCACCCGCTGCCTGGGCGGGCTGCTGGCCCCGCGGGACGGCGTCGTCATCGCCGAGGCCACGTTCAACGGCCGGGCCGGGCTGGTGGTCGGACGCGGCGGCGAGGCCGCCGCGGCGATCAGCCTCGACGTGCGGGGCGACCGGGTCGTGAACGTCTGGCTCGTCCTGAACCCCGACAAGCTGCGCGGCTGGGAGCGGTCGTGAGGGCCGGCCCCCGGCATCCCGGCGGGCCGTCCCGCCGTGCCTCCGGTGAAAGGGGAAGCGGCCCCTTCCGGGAATACCGGGCACTTCCTGTGCGAGGACCGCCACAGGATGTCCGGATTGCGACCATAGGCTGTGTCTATCGACGCCTTCGTATATGCGTCTTGGACGGCACGGCGTACTCGTCCATAGCATCCCAGCATGGCACTCGCAGGAATTCGTCCGGCGCGGGTCAGCCGCCGGGGAACGGCCGTGACCACCTCTGAGGAGACTTCCATGAATTGGCGCGAAGCCGCCGCCTGCAGTGAGGAAGATCCGGAACTCTTCTTCCCCATCAGCGGCAGCGGTCTGGGAATGGTGCAGATCGGCGAGGCCAAGGCCGTGTGCCACCGTTGCCCCGTACGGGAGCGCTGCCTGGAGTGGGCGCTGGGAGCCGGCCCCATGGAGGGCGTCTGGGGCGGCACCACCGAGGCCGAACGGCGCGCGATGCAGCGACGCACCCAGCGCGAGCGGCTGAGAGGAGCGGGCGGTACCGCGGCCTGACCGCCCCACGGCGGACGGCTCGCCGGTTCCCGCCCCGGCCTGCACGATGGAACCAAGACACTCATGGAGGCCCTGCGCCGCCGCACAGGTGTCTCCTCGGCCCTAGGACTCACGCTCATGCGGGGCAAGGACGCGGGACGACTGAGCACCCGCTCGAACCCGACGCTCGAGGACCGGCCCATGCTGATGGCGCTGGCCTTCCGGATGCTCGGCTCGACGCACGACGCCGAGGACGTCGTCCAGGAGACCTACGCCCGCTGGTACGGCATGTCCCCGTCGGCACGCGCCGGCATCGAGTCCCCCACGGCCTGGCTCGTCCGTGTGGCCGGCCGGATCTGCCTGGACCACCTCGGCTCCGCCCGGGTGCGCAGGGAGCGGTACACGGGCGAGTGGCTGCCCGAGCCCCTGCCGGACAGCGCGGCGTGGAGCAGCGTGCGGAGGCCGGGGCAGCCGGACGACCCCGCCGACCGGGCCGCCCTCGACGAGTCCGTCACGATGGGGATGCTGGTCCTGCTCGAGGCACTCACCCCGGCGCAGCGCGTGAGCTTCGTCCTGCACGACGTCTTCAAGGTCCCCTTCGCCGAGATCGCCGCCATCGTCGGCCGCAGCGCCGAGAGCTGCCGCGCGCTGGCCGTGGCCGCCCGCCGCGGCATCGCCTCCGCCCGCAGGCACGAGGCGGACCAGAAGGAGTACCGGCGGCTGGTCCGCGAGTTCAAGAGGGCCTGCCAGACGGGCGAACCCGACCGTCTGATCACGCTGCTGGACCCGCAGGTGACCGCCAGGGCCGACGGGGGCGGACACGTCAGGGCCGCACTCAGGCCCATCCGCGGAGCGGACAGGACGGCGCGCTACCTCATCGGTGTGACCCGCAGGGAGAGCGGTCTCGCCATGACCGGCATCACCCTGGAGAACGCCGCCCACCGCCCGGCCCTGGTCTGCCGCTCGGACGGGGCGGTGGTGGCCGTCGTCACCCTGAACGTCGTGGGATCACGGATCACCGACGTGTGGCTCACCCTGAACCCGGAGAAGCTGGCCTCCTGGGCGTAGGCGCGCTGGACCTGGCCTGGCCACCACCGGCCCTCCCGTGGCGCGTTCAGCGCTCGACCGCGTGCCGCATCTCCTCCTCGGTCGGCGTGGCCACCTGGGACGAGGGGCCGTAGAAGGCGTGCGACAGGCGCACCCTCAGGCGTTCGCGGCGGGTCCGCCGGCGCGGGAGGCCGTCCTCGTCCTCGTCGGGGCCGGGGGCCGGCGGCCGGTACTGCTCGTGGGAGCCCAGGACGTGACGCCGCGCGGCGTCGAGGGGGCGGTGGACCTCGACGTACTCGCCGTGCGGCAGCCGGCGGATCACCCCCGTCTCGGCGCCGTGCAGCAGCTTGTCCCGGTCACGCCGCTGCAGGCCCAGGCAGATGCGTTTGGTGACGGTGAAGGCCACCACCGGGACGACGAACACGGCGACGCGGATCGTCCACGTGACCGCGTTGATGGAGAGGTGGAAGCGCGTCGCGAAGATGTCGTTGCCGCCGCCGGCCAGCAGGCAGAAGTACAGGCTGAGCCAGGCGACGCCGAGCCCCGTGCGCACCGGGCGGTTGCGGGGCCGGTCCAGCAGGTGGTGCTCGCGCCGGTCCCCGGTGACCCAGGACTCGACGAACGGGTAGACGCCGATGGCCACCAGGACGGCGGGGAAGAGCAGCAGGGGTATCAGCACGCCGAGCACCAGGGTGTGCCCGCCGAGGTCGACCTCCCAGCCCGGCATGACGCGGATGAGGCCCTCGGCGAACCCCATGTACCAGTCCGGCTGGGCACCGGTCGAGACCTGGTCCGGCCGGTACGGCCCGTAGTTCCAGACGGGGTTGACGGCCGCGACGGCGGACAGCGCGGCCAGCACGCCCGCGACGAGGAAGAAGAAGCCGCCCGCCTTCGCCACGTACACCGGCAGCAGCGGCATGCCCACGGCGTTGCCGTTCCTCCGTCCGGGGCCCGCCCACTGGGTGTGCTTGTGGTGGAAGAGCAGGATCAGGTGGGCCGCCATCAGTGCGACGAAGATCCCGGGCAGCAGCAGGACGTGCACGGAGTAGAAGCGCGGGACGATCTCGCCGCCGGGGAACTCGCCGCCGAAGAGGAACATCGAGAGGTACGTCCCCACGACCGGGACCGACAGCACGGCGCCCTGCAGGAAGCGCAGTCCGGTGCCCGACAGCAGGTCGTCCGGCAGCGAGTAGCCGATGAACCCCTCGAACATGCCGAGGACGAGCATCAGCCAGCCGAAGACCCAGTTGACCTCCCTGGGCTTGCGGTAGGAGCCCGTGAAGAAGTGCCGCATCATGTGGACGAACATGGCCGCGACGAAGACGATGGCCGCCCAGTGGTGCATCTGTCGTACCAGCAGACCGCCGCGCACGTCGAAGGAGATGCCGAGGGTGGAGGAGTAGGCCTCCGACATGCTGACGCCGTTGAGCGGGGCGTAACTGCCGTCGTAGACCACCTCGTTCATGGAGGGGTGGAAGAAGAGCGTCAGGTAGACGCCGGTCAGGACCAGCACGACGAAGCTGTACAGGCAGATCTCGCCCGGCATGAACGACCAGTGGTCGGGGAAGATCTTGCGCATGTGGGCCCTGGCCAGGGTGTAGACGCCGAGGCGGCCGTCCGCCCAGTCGGCCAGCCGCTCCCCCCGGGGCGTCCGTCCTCGGTCTCTGGTGTTGCTGATCGTCACCTTGGCTTCCCTCGGGACTGTGCGCGCGGCTTCACGCGTCGGATGGGTCGTACGTCACGACGGCCCGGGCGCCGGGGATGTGAGGTGACGCCGGACACAGCGCCGCGCGCGGGTGCGGCCCGGTGCGGCCCGGGTGCGGCCCGGGTGCGGCCCGGGCGTGGCACGGGTGTGCCGCGGATGTGCGTCCGGTGGCCGGAGCGCCTCACATTCGCGGGCGCCGCCTCGTCATAGGGACATGCAGATCGGACACCTGAAGGGCCCGCTCCACGAGGTGATCGCGGGCCGCCTCGCGCGGCTCGCCCGCCTCGCCCGTCCCGAACACCTCCATCGACGGCTCGCGGCCGCGGTCGCGCACGCCGGCGGCACACCGGCGCCCGCGTACACCCGCGGCCCCGGCCTGCGCCTGGTGGAGGGCGGCGGCGGTGCGGGCTCCGGCCGGACCCGGGGGCGGACCCACGGGCGGCGGCGTGCCTGACGCGCCCCTGCCCGGAGCCGCCGACCACTCGCTGAGCACCGTGTTCGGCGAGCGCCGGGTGCTGCTGAACCTGGCGTTCCGCATGCTCGGCTCCTCGTACGACGCCGAGGACGTCGTCCAGGAGACCTACATGCGCTGGTACGCCCTCTCCGACGACGTCCAGCGCGACATCAGGTCGCCCATGGCGTGGTTGGTGCGGGTGGCGAGCAGGATCTGCCTGGACCACCTGTCCTCGGCCCGCGTACGAAGGGAGCGGTACGTGGGGGAGTGGCTGCCCGAGCCGCTGCCCGGGTCGGCCGGGGACAGCGTGGGCCCGGTGTCGGCCGGCGTCGACCCCGCGGACCAGATCAGCCTGGACGAATCCGTGACCATGGGGGTGCTGGTCGTCCTGGACTCGGTCACCCCGGCCGAGCGCGTGGCGTTCATCCTGCACGACATCTTCGGCGTCCCCTTCGCGGAGATCGCGGAGACGGTGGGCCGCACCCCCGCGGCCTGCCGTCAGCTCGCCACGTCCGCCCGCCGCCGGATCAGGGCGGCCGAGCGCCCGGGGGTCCTCGGCTCGCGGCACCGGGAGGTCGTGTCCGCGTTCAAGCACGCCTGCGAGACCGGTGACCTGGACTCGCTCGTGGGCCTCCTCGACGCGAACGCGACCGCGACCGCGGACGGCGGCGGACTGGTCAGGACCGCCCTGCGTCCCGTCGTCGGAGCCGACAAGATCGCCCGTCTCTTCCTCGGCGTCCTGCGGAAGGAACCCGGGGTCTCCTTCCGCGTGGAGGACGTCAGCGGCCGCCCGGGCCTCGTCGGGCGCGTGGACGGCGTGACCGCGGCGGTCATCGGGATCGGCCTCGGCGAGGAGGGCCGCATCGACCGGCTGTGGCTCGTGATGCACCCGGACAAACTGCGCGCGTGGCGCGGCAGGGACGACGTCCCGGGCGAGTACCGGGACCGCCGCCGTACGTGAGACGTACTGGCGGCCGGCGCGGAGGTCGGGCAGGCTCGCGGCATGGTCTCGGTGGTGCAGAACGTGGCGATCGACTGTGCGGATGCCTATGGGCTGGCCCTGTTCTGGAGCCGGGTGACGGGCCGTCCGCTGCATCCGGGGGACGCGCCGGGCGACCGCGAGACCCAGGTGATGCTCGCGGAGGGACCGGTGCTCTACTTCAACCAGGTGCCGGAACCCAAGACGGTCAAGAACCGGGTCCATCTGTGCCTGCGCCCCGGGACCTCGCGGGAGCAGGAAGTGGAACGGCTGCTGGGCCTCGGGGCGACGCTGGTCGCCGACCACCGCGATCCCGACGGCACCGGCTGGGCGGTCCTCGCCGATCCCGAGGGGAACGAGTTCTGCGTCCTCCGCAGCGAATCCGACCGGGCGGCGGCGCATTCCTGACGACTGATTCCTGACGATCGGGCGCCCGCCCGCCCGGCCCACGCCCGCCCGGCCCATGCACGCCCGGCCCATGCACGCGCCGACACGCCGACGCAGGCGCCACGGGCGTCGGGCGGCGGTCGTGCCGCCCCGGAACGCGCCCGTGAGCTGGGTAGAGTCGCCGGCGTGGGACTCTGGCTGCTCAACAACCTGAACACGGCCGGCCTCGCGATCCTCATCGTCGGAGGCGTCGTCGTCCTGTCGCTCGCCGCCTGCCTGGTGGCGCGCCGCCTTTTCCCCGAACTGGTCCGTGGCGTGACCAATGACGTGTCCCGCACGGTACTCGAACTGTTCGGGGCGATCTACGGAATCGTCCTCGCCTTCGTCATCGTGACCCTCTGGACCGAACTCGAGCAGGTTCAGGTGGTGGTGACGTCGGAGGCCAGCGACCTCGCCGTGATCTCCCGCAACGCGCACGCGTTCCCAAACGACGTGCGGGTGAGGCTGGACCGCGCGATCGGCGACTACGTCCACGCCGTCGTGGAGGACGCGTGGCCGCTGATGCGCGAGGGGAAAAACAGCCTCAGCGCGACCTCGGGCAAGCTCGAGGCGTTGTACGGGGTCCTCCAGGGCTACGACCCGAAAACCGCCTCCGAGCAGGCCTTCTACAGCGAGTCGGTGGAGCGGCTGAACGACGTGACCACGCAGCGCAGAACCCGCATCCTGGCCGCGACGCAGCACCTGCCCGTCCTCCTGCAGGTCCTCACCTACGGGGGAGCGCTGGTCGTGATGCTGGTCACCCTGCTGTACGGGGTGGAGAACCTCAAGGTGCAGCTGCTCTTCGTGGGGTCGATCGCGTTGCTGGTGGGCCTGAGCCTCACCCTCGTCCTCGTCCTCGAACACCCCTTCGCCGGGGATGTGAGCGTGAGTCCGGATCCGTTCATGGAAGGCCAGCTGGGCAAGTACTGGGGCAGGTGACGTGGGATCGCCCGGGACCGGCCCCGCGCGGCCGGTTCCGGGCGATCCTCCGTCACAGGCCGGTACCGGCGGCCGCGGCCTTGCCGCTGAGGTTCTCCAGGTCGCTCCTGCGGACCCGGACCAGCAGCAGCGCGACCAGCAGTGCGACGGCCGCCATGGCCGCCGAGGTGACGAACGCCGAGGAGATGCCCTCGGTCAGCACCTGGTGTCCCCAGTGGCCCGGCAACTGCCCGCTCCGTGCCACCTCGGCCTTCTCCGCGTCGGTGGCCCGCGCCAGGAAGGCCGGCATCTGCCGTCCCGCCTCGTCGCGGGTCGCCGTTCCGAAGACCGTCACCATGATGGAGAGCCCCAGTGAGCCGCCGACCTGCTGCGAGGCGTTGAGCACCCCGGAGGCGGCGCCGGCCTCGTGCGGGGCGACGCCCGAGACACTGGTGAGGGTGAGCGTCACGAAGTTGAGGCCGATGCCCGCGCCGAAGAGGAACAGCGGCGCCATCACGCCGCCCACGTACGTGGTGCCGGGATCGATCGCCGTCAGCCAGCCCAGCCCGACGATCGACAGGGCCGAGCCGATGACCACGAACGGCTTGGGGCCGAGCGCCGGCAGCAGCCGCTGCGTGATCCCGACCGCGACGACCAGCGCCGCGGTGAAGGTCAGCGACGCCAGACCGGAGCGGATCGGGCTGTAGCCCAGCACGATCTGGAAGAACTGCACGATGAAGAAGAACATCCCGTACATCGCGCCCGCCAGGCAGAGGATGATGACGTACGAGCCGACGCGGTTGCGGTCGCCGAACATGCGCAGCGGGATGATGGGCTGCGCGGCCCGGGACTCGACGAGCACGAACGCCGCGAGGAGCACCGCCGACGCCACGAAGGCGGTGACGGTCAGCGGGTCGCTCCAGCCGTCCCCGGAGGCCCGGATGAACCCGTAGACGAGCGAGGCCATGCCGAGGGTCGAGGTCGCGGCGCCGGCGACGTCGAAGTGGCCCGGGTGGCGCCGGGACTCGTTGATGTAGACCGGGGCGAGCCCCGCCACGAGGAGCCCGATCGGGACGTTGACGAACAGCACCCACCGCCAGTCGAGCCACTCCGTGAGCATGCCGCCCGCCAGCAGCCCGACGGCCGCGCCGGCCCCGGAGACGCCAGCGAACACGCCCATCGCCCGGTTGCGTTCCGGGCCCTCGGCGAAGTTGGTGGTGATGAGCGCGAGCGACGTGGGGGAGGCGATCGCGCCGCCGACGCCCTGGAGGGCGCGCGCCGCCAGCAGCTGCCAGGGCTCCTGCGCGAGGCCGCCCAGCAGGGACGCCAGGGTGAAGACGACGATGCCGGTGGTGAACACGCGCCGGCGCCCGAGGATGTCGCCCGCCCGGCCGCCCAGCAGCAGCATGCCGCCGAAGGTCAGCGTGTAGGCGCTCAGGACCCAGGACAGGTCGGTCGTGGAGAAGCCGAGCGAACGCTGGATGTTCGGCAGCGCGACGTTCACGATGGTGCTGTCCAGCACGATCATCAGCTGGCATGCGGCGATGATGAACAGCGCGATCCCCGGGTGGCCGGTTCGACGGGCGGCACCGGGTACGGGCGCGGCCTGTTCCAGCTGGGTCGTCATCGGCCGACCCCCCGCCGTGCGGTCGTGCCGATCCTGACGTCCGCGGACCGGCGGCCCGCGTCAAGAGGGTCGGACATCTCTTTCCTTCCGTCGAGGCGAAGTGCGACGGCGCGCCCTGGGGGCGGCGCCTCACCGGAATGACGAGGCGCTCCGACCGCGCGTGAGGTGATCGCCGTCACAGGGCGCGCGTGCGTGTGAGCGGCGCTACATCACACATGCCGGCGGCGCGTCGTCGTGTCCGTGTAGGGGCCGATCCGGCCGGGAGGACGGGAGTGCCGATGGAAGAGCCATCACAACAGCGGGTCGTGGTCGGCGTCAGCGGCTCCCTGAACAGCCTGGTCGCGTTGCAGCGCGCCGGCGCCGAGGCACGTCTGAGCAGGCGCAGGCTGCTGGCCGTCCTGGTGTGGACCCGGGCCGAGGCCGGCCTGCTGTCCCGGGGCCCCGGTCCGGAGGTGCCCGTGGCCGGGAACGCGTTCGGGCCCGCGTTCGGGCCCACGTTCGGGCACGCCTTCGGGCGCGGGCCCGGAAGCGCGGCCCGGAGCGCGGCGACGCGGCTCCTGACCGCCATGCTGAACGACGTCTTCGCCGCCACCGCCGACGACCTGCACATCGACGGCCTGGCGATCTCGGGCCGGCATCCGGGGGAGACCCTCGTGAAGATCGCCCAACGCGACGACGACCTGCTGGTCGTCGGCGCCGGACGGAGGCGGCCGTTCGGCTGGGCGCGGTCGCGGGTGGCCCGGCACTGCCTCGTTCACGCGTCGTGTCCGGTGCTGACCGTGCCGCCGTCTCCGTTGCAGCTGGACCTGGAGGCGATGACGCGGAGGCGGGGGCTTCGGCGGTACGGCCGTGACGAGGTACGGCAGGAGTTGTTGCGGGCGTTGACGGGGGAGCGGCTCGCGCACGGCGACTTGTGACGGGCGCGGGCCGGTTCGTTCCAGCGCGGCACGCGTCACCCGCGCCGGACGGGTAAGACGGCAGCCATGAGGATCGATGGGACCGCGGTCCCCGTACGGCAGCGGCGGTTGCTGCTGCCGCCCCTGCTGCTGCCCCTGCAGTGGGCGTTGCTCGTCGCGCTCGGGGTGCTCGTGACCGGCCCGTGGGCGGGCCGGTGGCCGTTGTCGGCGGAGGACGGAGCCGTCCGGTTCCTGTCCGCGCACCGCAGCGGCGCCGGTGACGCCGTGTCGCGCGGGCTGTCCCTGGTCGCGGGCACGCAGGGGGTGGTCGCCGTGACGCTGCTGTGCGTGGTGGCGCTGCTCGTGCTGCCCCGCACCTCACGCCGGGCCGAGGCGTGCTTCCTGGCCGGTGCGGTGGCGGCGCAGTCGGCGGTCTTCGTCCTCGTCACCCTGTGCGTGGCGCGGCCCCGCCCGGACGTCCCGCACCTGGAGCAGGCGCCGCAGACCTCGAGCTTCCCCTCGGGGCACGTGGGCGCCGCGCTCGCCCTGTACGGGGCCCTGGCCGTGATCGTGGCCCGAGGACCGCGCCGCCCCTGGCGGCTGCCGCTGACCGCGCTGCTGCTCTGCCTCCCCGCGGCGGTCGCGGCGGCACGGCTGTACGCGGGGATGCACCACCCCAGTGACGTCGTCGGCGGTCTCCTCAACGGTGCCTGCACCCTGTTCGTGGCGGCCCGCGCCCTGTTGCCGCCGGGCAGGCCGCGACGCGGACGCCCACCCGGCCCCCGTTCCCGTCGCGGCGCCGGAGGACGCCGGGCCGTCGTCGTCCGGCATCCGCACGCCTGCCCCGACGAACTGGCCGACGCGGTCCGCGCGGCCCTGGACCGGCACGGCTACACCGACCAGCGGTGGACCCTCACCACGGCCGAACACCCGGGCGGCGAACTGAGGGCGCTGACCACGCGATCCGGTCCGGCGCTGGTCGTGGCCTGCGGCGGCGACGGCACCGTCCGCGCCTGCGCCGAGCCCCTGCTGGGCACGGACACCGCGCTGGCCATCGTGCCGTGCGGCACCGGCAACCTGCTGGCCCGCAACCTCGACCTGCCCCTGGACCCGGCGGCGGCCCTGGAGCGGGCCCTCGCCGGGCGGACCGGCCGCATCGACGTGGGGCGGGTGCACGGCGACGGGCTGCCCGCAACCTGCTTCACCGTCATGGCCGGAGCGGGTCTCGACGCCGCCATGGTCCGCGACGCCTCCGACCGGCTCAAGGCGCGCCTGGGCTGGAGCGCCTACGCGGTCTCGGGGTTCGGCCACCTCCGCGACCCCCGTATGCACGTCGCGATCCGCCTGGACGGCGGGCCGGAGCTGACGCGCCGGGCGCGGATGGTCCTCATCGGCAACGTCGGTGTCCTCCAGGGCGGCCTGCCGCTGCTGCCCGCGGCGCGCCCCGACAGCGGCCACGTGGACCTCGTGCTGCTCGATCCGCGCGGCCTGACCGGATGGGCGGCCGCCGCCGGGCACCTGGTGGCGGCCATGCTGCCGGGCCGCGCGGGCCGGCGCGGCGACGGCGCGCCGGCCGGCTCGCCGGTGGCCAGGGGAGCCCTGGAGTACTTCCGGGCCCGGCGGATCGACCTCGGCTTCGCCACGCCCCAGGCCCGCGAACTCGACGGCGACGTCGTCCCCGACGGCACCCGGCTCACCGTCGAGGTCCAGCCGGCGGCCCTTGCCGTCCGCCTGCCCGCCCCCACGCCCGCGCCCACCCCCGCGCCCGCCGCCCGTGCCGGCCGGCACGAGGACGACCGCGCCGTCGCTTCCGGCGGCTGAGTTCCCGCCGCTCCCCGCGGCCGTACCAGGCAGGAGAACGATGGGCACCGCCACCCGCGTCCCGCAGCGACGCGACGTCCAGGGCGACGAACTGTCCGGCGACGAGGCCTGGGCCGCGCTGCGCCGTCACGGCGGCTGGAGCCTGCTGCGCGACTCCTTCGTGCGCTTCCGCTACGCCGACGGCTTCAGCCACTCCCGCGCGCTGGCCCTGCAGACGGTCCTGTCGATCGTCCCCTTCGCCATCGCCGTGATCGGCCTGTCGAGCGTCCTGCACACCGAGGACATCGGCCGCGTCGCCGAACTGACCGTGCGCCGGATCGCGAGCGGACCCAGCCAGCAGGTGATCGACGACGCCCTGCGGCAGAGCCACCGGCAGGGCGACGGCGGCGGGCAGGCGGCCCTGTGGCTGGGGCTGCTGTTCTCCGTCGTCAACGTCACCACCGGGCTGTGCCAGGTCGAGCGCGGCGCCAACCGCATCTACGGCGTGGAGCGGGACCGCCCCTTCCCGCAGAAGTACAGCCGCGGCCTGGTGATGGCCGTGCTGGCGGGCGTGCCGCTCGGCCTCAGCTTCGTCCTCACCGTCCTGGGCGCCCACCTGACCCGGGCCCTCGCGCAGGTCTACCACCTCGACACCGCCACCACCCACGCCTGGGACGTCCTGCGCTGGCCGCTCGGGATACTCCTCGCGGTCCTCGCCACCAGCGCGATCTTCCGCCGCTCACCCCGCCGGGACCAACCCGGCTACACCTGGCTCGCCTTCGGCGCGACGACGTACCTGGTGCTGTGGAGCCTGTCGACCTGGGCGCTCAGCCTGTACGTCGGTGCCAGCGGATCCTTCACCAGCATGTACGGGCCGCTCAGCGCCTTCGTCGCACTGCTGCTGTGGTCCTACCTCACCTCGGTCGCGCTCTTCCTCGGCCTGGCCTTCGCCGCGCAACTGGAGGCGGTCCGGGCGGGGGTACGGCAACCGGCCGCCGACGACCCCGGGGTGTGACCCCCGTTCGGCGGAGCCGGTCGCGTGCGCGTGCGCGGGCCGAGCGGCGGCCGGCCGAGGGCGAGGTTGCGGGGTGCCCGATGTGCGCATAGCTTCGACGAGCGCTGACGTCGATCGGAACGGTGTGCTCAGGGGCGGTCGATCAGCCGGTATCCGCCGTACCGCACGCGCCGCGGGGCTTCGCCCGCACTCGCGCGTGCCGGAGAGGCATGACCACATATCTGCCCCGGACAGGTGAACCATGCGCACTCGCAGGGTCAAGGCCAAGGAACTGATGGCGCTCGTCTCGGCCCTGGCGGCCGTCCTGACGGTCTCCGTCATCGTGGGTTACGCGGCGTCGAACGGTGGTCCCGGCACCACCGAGCGGTGGCCGCAGGCGGAACCGCCCCCCGGTTTCGCGTCCGAGTACGCGGAGGTCAACGGCTTCAGGATGCACTACGTGAAGGGGGGCAAGGGTTCACCCGTGGTGCTCATCCACGGCTTCCCCCAGACCTGGGCCGAGTGGCGGTCGCAGATGGGCCCGCTGGCCGAGGACCACACCGTGATCGCCGTCGACCTGCGGGGCATCGGTGACTCCGAGATCACCAGCGGCGGCCACCAGACCGCCCAGATGGCCGACGACGTCCACGAGTTGCTGAAGCAGCTGAAGCTGAACGAGGGCGTCCAGGTCGTCGGCCACGACGTCGGCCTGTACGTCGCCTACGCCTACGCGGCCCAGTGGCCGTCCGAGGTGCGCCGCATGGCCGTGCTGGAGGGCCACATCCCGGACACGAGCATCTACACCCTGCCGGCTCTGCCCGCCAGCCCGAAGACCCCGTCCGTATGGCACTTCGGCTTCTTCCAGACGCCTCTGGCCGAGCAGCTCATCGCCGGGCACGAGCGCCCCTTCATCCAGGACTTCATCGCGCAGCACCTGGTGGTCACGTCCTCCTTCAGCGCGGACGACTACGACTTCTACGCCCACTACCTGAAGGAGCCCGGCCGTACGAAGGCCTGGATGGACATCTGGCGCCAACTGCGCGCGGACGTGGCCCGGAACGGGCAGTTCGCGGACCGGGGCAAGCTGAAGATGCCCATCCTGGCGATCGGCGGCCAGGAGTCGTTCGGCGGCAGCATCGCCGAGCAGTGGCGCCAGTACGCCGAGAACGTCGAAAGCCGGGTCGTCCAGGGTTCGGGGCACTGGGTGACCGAGGAGAAGCCGCAGGAAGTGACGGCCCTGCTGCGGTCCTTCCTGCAGAAGTAGGGCCCCACGTGCCCGGAGGACCAGCCGGCCGTCCGCCCTATGGCCCGGGAAACGACGTCAGGTCGACGGCCACCCGGGACAGCATCTGTTCGAGCAGGTGGAAGGCTCGTGCCCGCGTGGGTGCCTGGCGGAACGTGCCGTACCAGTAAATGTCGGTGTATCCCTCGACGGCGACCAGGGTCTCGTCCGCGTTCCGGGCGGCGAGCACCAGCACGAACCGCACGTAGTCCCCGACGTCGGTGCCGGGCGGGTGCCGTGCCAGGAAGGGGCGCAGGCGGGCGGTGAGGGCCGGCAGCGTGCGTGCGGTGGGGAAGACGACGGCCAGAGCGGCGAGGGCGAGCCGCACGGCCGGGCACTCGGCCTGCCACCGGGCCAGGAGCTCCGGTGCGCGGGACCCGACCACGGCGCGGGCCCGGGCTTCGCTCTCCGGATCCGCGTGGGGCGGGGTGTCGGGCCAGCAGGAGGCCTGATGGCGTTCCGCGACCGTGGCGGCGCTGAAGAGGACGTTCACCAAACCGACGCGCTCCCGCGCGGGCACCCGGTCGTCGCCGGCCAGCACCGCGAGCAGCACGAGGCCTTCGGCTGTGGAGGCCTGGCATGTGTCCTGGTGGAGGATTCCGTTGTAGAAGTCCCCGAGGAACCAGCGGTCGTCGTCCCAGCTCGGGTCCGCCACGGGCATGAACAGCATGTGGGCCTGGGACGGCCGGTCCCGTTCGGGCACCCGGTCGGCGATCACGTCCCGGAAGATGCGCCGGATCGGCGGGCCGAACGCCTGGCCGGTCCGCTCGGTCTCCTGCCGCCCACCCGGTCCGTCGCTCGCCATCGGCGCAGCGTACAGCGGCGCGTGCCGCGGGCGGACGGCCGGTCCGTCAGGCCGCGGAGCCGGTGGCGTCGTGGTCGGTGGAGAGCGCGAGGGGCCGCCAGGCGGCGGTCTCCTTGCGGAGCTCGGCGATCTTGCCGTCCATCGCGGCGGCGCAGTCGCTGCCGAGCTGCGCGCGCATCGGCGGGTGGTCGGAGTCGGCGAGCTCGATCATGGCCCGGGCGCCCTTGACGGGGTCACCGGGCTGGCCGTGGTTGAGGCCGGGGACGGCGTCGCGCACCGCACCGGCGGTGGCGGCGTAGTCGGGGATCACCCGGCCCTCGGTGTGCAGGCTGGACGCGTCGAGGAAGTCGGTGCGGAAGTAGCCCGGTTCGACGATCACGACGTGGATGCCCAGCGGGGACAGCTCGTCGTGCAGCGCCTCGGAGAGCCCCTCGACCGCGAACTTGGTGGAGCAGTAGACGCCGAAGCCGGGCGCGCCGCGGAAACCCCCGATGGAGCTCAGGTTGAGGATGCGGCCCGACCGCTGCCGGCGCATGATCGGCAGGACGGCACGGGTGACGTTGGCGAGGCCGAAGACGTTCGTCTCGTAGACCGCCCGGAACGCCGCGTCGGAGACCTCCTCGACCGCTCCCAGCACCCCGCGGCCCGCGTTGTTGACCAGGACGTCGATCCTGCCGAAGGCGTACACGGCCGCGTCGGCCGCCGCGCGGGCCTGCGCCTCGTCGGTGACGTCCAGGGCGACCGCGAGCACCCGCTCGCCGTACGCGGAGAGCGCCTTCTCCACGTCCCGGGGGTCGCGGGCCGTCGCCACGACGCGGTCGCCGCGCTCCAGTGCCTGTCGGGCGAGCTCCAGTCCGAATCCGCGGGCCGCGCCGGTGATGAACCAAGTGATCATGACAGCCACACTCCGGGTCTCCGGGGGTCAGTGCGCGATGAGGTTCTGGCCGCCGTCGATGTCGTACGTCCCGCCGGTGAGCGCGCCGTTGCACATGATGTGGGTGGCGAGCGCGGCGATGTCCGCCGGGCCGACGACCCGCCGGATGGGCAGCGTGGCGCGCAGTTCCTCGCGCCGGGCCTCGAGCCGGTCGCCCAGCAGTGACGCCGACAGGGCGGTGTCGACGAAGCCGGCGGCGATGAGGTTGACGCGGATCGGCGCCAGTTCCAGCGCCAGGTTCGCGGTGAGGGCGGGCAGTGCCGCGGTGAGGGTGGACGCCACGGCCATGCCGACGCCGGGGCGCCGACCGCCCGTGCCGCCGATGAACAGCAGGGTCCCGCCGGGGCGGACCTTGCCGGCGCTGTGGAGCGCCACCCCCAGGGTCATGGCGAGGCGGTCGCCGAAGTGACGGCGGGCCGTGGCGAGGTCCATCTCCGCCAGCGGCATGTAGAACGGGCTGCCTGCCGTGAGCAGCACGTGGTCGACGGTGCCCGGCAGGCCCCGGAAGAACTCCCCGAGGCGGTCGGTGTCGGTGGCGTCGAAGGCCGCCGTGCTCAGCGGCCGGAGCTCGTCCGCGGCCTTCCGCAGCCGATCGGGGTTGCGCCCGGTCAGGACGACCTCCCCGCCGCCGTCCCGTACCCGGCGCGCGGTCTCCAGGCCGATGCCCGAGCTGGCCCCGATCACCACGACGGTCTGGCCGCCGAGGTCGGCGGGCTCCTGGTGCGCGGTGCCGCCCGTCATGGGTACCTCCGATCGCCGGTCCCGTCGTGGGGGGCCGGGGGAGAGGGGGCTGAGGGGTCAGGGCTCAGGGGTCAGGGAGCCGGGGGGTCAGAACAGCGCCTCGCCGCCGTGCAGTTGCGGGTACAGCGCGCCCGTGCCACCGGACAGCGCCGCCAGGACCCGCCGGGTGATGTCGTCGGCGACCACCTCGTCCGCCCCGGCCTCCACGCCGTCGAGGGTGGCACGCGCCACGGTCGCGGGATCCTCCTTCGGGCCGGTCACGGCCGCGGCCATCTCCGTCGCCAGGTAGCTGACGTGCAGCGCCGTGACCTGCGTCCCCTGCTCGGCCAGCGCCAGCCGCAGGGCATTGGTGATCGACCACTCGCCGGACTTGGCGGCGGCGTACCCGGCGGTGCGCGGGACGGACACCCAGGACAGGATCGAGAGCACGTTGACGATCGCGCCGCCCCCGTTGCGGCCGAGCACGGGGGCGAAGGCCCTGCTCATGGCGAGGGTGCCGATGACGTGCGTCTCGAACTCCGAGCGGAACGCATCCAGGTCGGTGGTGAGGACGTTCGCCCGGGTCGTGGATCCCGCGTTGTTGACCAGGAAGGTCACGTCCCCGGCCTGCTCGGCCGCGGCACGCACCGACGCGTGGTCGGTGATGTCCACCGCTATGGGGACGGCATCGGGGACGGAGACCTTCGCGGGGTCGCGGGCTCCCGCGTAGACCTTGGCCGCCCCGGCCTCGAAGAGTGCCTTCACGAACTGCTCACCGAGCCCGCGGTTGGCTCCGGTGACGAAGGCGACGGACCCTTGGACCTTCATGGGGACACCCTCCCGGCGTGCGGCAGCGGGGCTCCGGCGCGCGGTCACGGCGCGCCACGGCGGCCCGTGGTCGTCCTCCCTCCTCGAACGTATATCGCCCCTGGTGCCGCCACCACCCGAGGACCGGCGAGGAGCCGTGCGGGTGGCGGAGGCACTCCTTTGGCGGCGCTCACGATGCCGCGGCCGCCACGGTCCGGAAACTGGTGTTCGGCAACGAAAGGTCGTCGAGGAGGCCGGCGTGACGGGCGAGACCCCCGGCGGGGCGGATCAGCGGGAGTCGTCGGGGGAGACGACCGAACCGAGCGGCGCGAACGAACCGAGCGGCGCGACGGAGCCCTCCGCGCCCACGGGCGGGCGCCGGACGCTCCTGGACGAGCTGACGAACCCGCCTCCGCCACCCCCGCCGCTGCCCCCGGAACCGGCGGAGCGCACCCCCGTGCACCCGCTGAGGACCTGGCTCCCGGTGGTCCTGCTGCTGGTGCTGATCTTCTGCGTGGTCCAGGCGCTGCGGCCGCTCCCGGCGCCCACGCTGAGGCTGACCGCGGCGCCCTCGTACACCTTCGGCGGCGACCGGCCGTCACTGCCGTGGCCCGCCGAGGGCCAGGCGGTGCTGGAGGCCGAGGGCCTGGGCCGGATCGGCGCGTTCGGTGAACAGCGGCCGGTGCCGATCGCGAGCGTCGCCAAGGTGATGACCGCCTACGTCATCCTGCGCGACCACCCGATCGAGCAGGGCGAGACGGGCAAGACCGTCCCGGTCGACCGCAAGGCCGAGGACCAGTTCGGCAGCGGGCAGACGGAGGGGGAGTCCGTCGTCAAGGTGAGGGCGGGCCAGAAGCTCAGCGAATACGAGGCGCTGGAGGCCGTCATGCTGCCCTCGGCCAACAACATCGCCCGCCTGCTGGCCCGTTGGGACGCGGGTTCGGAGGCGGCGTTCGTGAGGAAGATGAACGCCACCGCCAGGGAACTCGGCATGGACGACACGACGTACACCGACCCCAGCGGCCTGGAGGCGACCACCGTCAGCACCGCGAGCGACCAGGTCAGGCTGGGGCACGCGGCGATGAAGGACCCGGTCTTCGCCGAACTCGCCGCCAAGACCCGCTACACGGACCTCAACGGAGACGTCCAGCGGAACGTCAACCGGCTGCTCGGCTCCGGCGACGTCGTCGGCATCAAGACCGGCAGCAGCACCAAGGCGGGCGGCAACCTCCTGTTCGCGGCGGTCCGCGACCTCGACGGCACCGAACAGCTCGTCGTCGGCGCGGTGCTCGGGCAGCACAAGGCCGACATCCTCGACACGGTGCTGGGCCGCAGCGACACGCTGCTCCAGGCCGCGCTCCGGGCGCTCGACTCGCGGGTGGTCGTCGGGAAGGGCGAGGCCGTCGGCTACGTCGACGACGGTCTCGGCGGACGGACCGAGGTCGTGGCGACCGAGGACGTCCGCGCGATCGGCTGGAGCGGCCTCAGGGTGGGCCTCTCCCTGGACGCCCCCAGGAACGGCATCCCGCACGCGGCACCGGCCGGCGCCCCGATCGGCACCCTCACCGTCGGCGACGACGACAGCGCCGTGAAGGTGCCGGTCGCCCTCGGCGGCCGTCTGTCCTCGCCGTCGCTCGGCTCGAAGCTCACCCGCCTCGGCTGATCCGGCTGAACCCGGCTGGACCCGGCTGAAGCGGATCGCGGGCCGCTCGCCGCTTCCCTCAGACGAGGTAGTCGGCGACGAGGTCCGCGAACTCCTGCTCGGTGAGCACCTTCGTGCCCAGTTCCCGCGCCTTGGCGAGCTTGGAACCCGCTCCCTCGCCCGCGACGAGGAGGGTGGTCTTCTTCGACACGCTGCCGGACGAGGTGCCGCCGGCGTTGCCGACCAGCTCGTTCATCTCGTTGCGGTTCCGGCCGGCGAGGAGCCCGTTCATGCCGCCGGTGATGACGACGACCTGACCGTCGAGCGGCCTCGCCCCGCCGGGCGTGCCGGTGGAGGCCGCCGCGGGCTCGGTCATGGTGACGCCCGAGGCGACGAGCTTGTCGATGACGGCATCCATGGCCGCGATGTGCGCCGCGATCTTGGGGGCGTTCGCCGCCGGAAGCTTGTGCACCGCGGCCAGGGCGTCGGCGTCGGCCGCGCGTATCGCGTCCATCGTGCCGAAGTGACGGGCGATCTCACGGGAGAGCGTACGGCCGGTGCGGACGATGCCCAACGCGCAGAACACCCGGTTGAGGGGCTTGGCCTTGGCCGCCTCGATCTGCGCCACCACGGTGTCGGCGCGCTTCTCGCTGCGGGTGGCCTCGACCAGCCGCTCCCGCGTGAGGCCGAACAGGTCGGCCACGTCGGCGACGGCGCCGCTGTCGACCAGGGCCTCGAGGTACGTGACACCGAGGCCGTCGATGTCGAGCTGGTCGCGGCCCACGGCGTACCGCAGCGCGGCGAGCAGGCCGCATCCGCCGCCGGCGCCGCCCGCGCACTCCCAGCGTTCGCCCGAGGTGTCGATCTCGCCGCCGCACGTCGGGCACGAATCGGGGAAGACCACGGGCGTCTCGTCACCCGTGCGCAGCTCCACGACGGGTGCCTCGATGCGGGGGATGATGTCGCCGGCCTTCCACACCATGACGGTGTCACCGATCATCAGGCCGCTGTCGCGGATGAACTTCGGGTTGTGCAGCGTCGCGTACCGCACGATGCTGCCGTCGACCTCGACCGGCTCCAGCACGGCCCGGGGTGCGATGACGCCGGTGCGTCCGACGTTCCACTCCACCGCGAGCAGCTTCGACTGCCGCTCGGCGGCGGCGAGTTTGTACGCCGTCGCCCAGTGCGGGTGCCGGGTGGCGAACCCGGCCTTCTCCTGCTCCGCGACGGCGTCCGCCTTGATGACGACGCCGTCGATGCCGAACGGCAGCTCCGCGCGCAGTGCGGCGATCTCGTCGACGCGGCGCTGGACGTCCTCCACGCTGGCGCAGACCCGCGGTCCCACCGGTGTGGCGGCCGTGGTCTGCACCCCCGCGGCGGCGACGGCGTCCATCATCTCCGTGTGGGTGTCCCCGGGCAGGCCGACCACCCCGTAGGCGTAAAAGGTCGTCTCGATCACGTAGGGGCGGTCCTTGGCGCGCAGCGTGCCGGCCGTGCCGTTGCGCGGGTTGGAGAAGACCTTCGCCCCGTGGGCGGTCCGTGTGGCGTTGGCCGTCGCGAACTGCTCCCGGGTGAGCAGGACTTCACCACGCACCTCGAAGGTGGCGGAGGTGTTCAGCACCGCCGGCAGGCCCACGATCGACCCGATCGCGTGGGAGACGTCCTCGCCGGAGCTGCCGTCGCCGCGCGTGACGAGTTGCGTCAGGCGCCCGTCCACGTACCGGGCGGCGATGGCGGCCCCGTCCAGCTTGGGTTCGGTGACGTAGCCGCCCTGCACGGGTGCCCCGAGCCGCCGGGCGACCGACGCGTCCCACTTGACCAGTTCCTCGGCGCTGAAGACGTTGTCGAGGGACAGCATGGGAACGGTGTGCGCCACGTCCCCCGTCGGGGCGGCCCCGCCGCCCACCTTGCCCGTGGGGGAGTCCTCGCGGACGTCCCCGGGGTGCTCGGTCTCGTAGTCGCGGATGCGCGTGGCCAGCAGGTCGTAGGCGGCGTCGTCGAGCGGGCTCGTCCCGTCGCCGTAGTAGGCGGCGCACGCCTGCAGGGCCGTGTCCACGGCGGAGCGGTAGTCCTCACGGGACATCAGCGGGGCAGCGATCACTGTCGTCATGCGCTGCATCCTGGTGCACGGGTCTGACAGTGAACCGGCCCCGAGGACCACAGCGCGGCCGTGAGCGGCAACCGGCCTGTGGAAAACCCCGGCGCCCGCCCACGTCTTCGTGGACGTCTCAGGCGGGCTCCTTGCCGATCCCGCCGGAGGCCTTGCACAGCAACCGGGCGGCCCCGTCGGCGAGTTCGCGGACGACGTCCAGGGCCGACTCCAGCCGGGACACCGCGCCGACCGCCTCTCCCGCGTAGAGGGCCATCGCGTCCAGCCGGCCGGTCGTCGTCCGCAGCGGGCAGACCGGGCTGGACGCGGGGACGGGCACGGACGCGCCGCCCAGTACCGCCTCGCCGGCGACGTCGGTGTCCAGGGCGCGGGCGCGTTCGACGCAGCCGGTCAGGACGCGGTGCGGTGCGTCCGGCCATCCCGTCGAGAACTGCGTCGTCAGCTCGGTGTCGCCGGCGCCGGCCCTGATCAGGGCCTCCTTGTACGCCGGGTGCGCGTCGGACTCGTGCGTCGCCACGAACCGCGTCCCGACGCGGGCCGCGTGCGCCCCGGCGGCCAGCACCGCGGCGAGCGACCGGGCGGTGGCGATCCCGCCTGCGGCGACGACGGGGACGTCCACGCTGTCGAGCACGTCGTCGAGGAGCGGCAGCAGCGGCCGTACGCCGCGCACGTGACCGCCCGCCTCCCTGCCCTGGACGACGACGAAGTCGCACCCCGCGTCGGCCGCCGCCCGCGCCTCCTCGACCGAACCCACCTGCCACGCGGCCAGCGCCCCGCCGCGCTTGGCCCGGGTGACCAGGCGCGGGACGGGATCCGCGTAGAAGAACTCGACGACCGGCATCCGCTCCGCGGCGACGTCGACGCACGCCTCGTCCTCCAGCAGCGGAAGGATGAAGTTGACCCCCACCGGGCGGGAGGTGCGCCGCCGCACCGCGTCGAGCAGTTCGGAGAGCACGGACGCCGGCGCCATCGGGTAGCCGACCATCCCGAGGGCCCCCGCGGCGGACACCGCGTCGGCGAGGTCGAGCCCGCTCACCCAGCCCATCCCGGCCAGCTGGATCGGCACGTCGCAGCCGACGAGGTCGGTGAACCGGGTGCGCAGGGGGATGGGTACGGTCGCCATGTGCTGATGCAAGCGCCCGCCCTCGCGGTGCCGCCACTGCGACGCGTCGCGCGGGCGGAGCGTCACCCTGACGGCGGACGCGGGCCCGGGGCGTCAGACGGCGTCGACGGGGTGGCGTCGTACGAAGTCGAGCACGGTCCAGGCGACGAGGGCGGGGTCCTCCAGGGGCATCGCATGGCTGACGCCCGGCAGCGTCACCTGCTCGGCGCGGGCCAGGCGCGCCGCCAGTGCGCGGTTGCGCGCCCGGTACGGGGTGCCGAGGCGCTCCCCCTCGCCGCCCGCCACCAGCAGCGCGGGCTGGCGCAGGGAGCCGAGGCCCGCGGCGTCGGCGTCCCACGCGGCGAACGCCGCCCGCTCGTGGTCGAAGTAGTACCTGCCGCTGAGGACCGACCTCCGGAAGCCGTCCGTGCCGAGCGTGCGCGTCATGACGTCCAGGTAGCCCGGCGCGCACACGCTCCCCGGGAAGTGGCCGTAGGCGCGCGCCAGGTCGCCGTCCTCGGCGGCGGCGACGGCCCGGCGCATGGCCTCGCTCTCCGCTTCGCCCGGGGCGTACGGGAGGGCCGGTTCCAGCAGCACCATCGACCGGACGAGGCCCGGGCATGCGGCGGCCAGTTGCAGGGCGAGGGTGCCCCCGGTGGAGTGGCCGACCACGTGGACCGGCCCGGTCGCCCGCGCGCCGAGCACCTCCGCGAGGTGCCGGGCGTGGTCGTCGACGCTCAGCCGGCCGCTCAGGTCCCGGCTCCTGCCGTACCCGGCGCGGTGGGTGCGTACGACGCGGAAGCCGGGCAGCAGCCCGGCGAGCGGTGCGAACCAGTCGGCGCCGAAGGACGCGTGGACGAGGAGCACGGCCTCGCCGTCCCCCTCGTCCCAGAAGGCGATGTCCGCGTCCGGTGTCAGGAGGTGGTGTTCCGCTGCCATGAGCATCGCCTCGGTGTGGCCGGGCTTGTGTATTGGTTTGTGCAACTTCGTCCGAAGTGGCGGTGTTCCCGGTGTGGCGATTTCCGTGGCGGCGGATCACTCCCCTTCGCACGCGCTGAGGACGAGGCGTCCGCCCTCGCCGGCCAGGTCGCCCTCGACGGCGACGTGGACGTCGACCGTGCTGCCCGCGTCGAAGCGCAGCGTGAAGCAGGGGCCGAGCGCCATCAGGAAGTCGAACCCCTCCTGGTGGTCCCCGGACGGGTCCGCGAACGTCGCGTGGCGGGTCCAGGCCGGACCGGTGACCCCGGCCTCGACGTGCACGTCGAACGAGCCCAGGCATGTCGAGGGGTTGGCCCACCATTCGAGCGTCGCCCGCCCGTCGTAGCTCTCCACACCGGGAGTATCCCGGACCGGCCCGAGGCGCGGAGGCCCCCCGGCCCGTGCGGCCCCGCTGCCCCGTCCGCTGCTCACCGCGATGCCGTGGTCACCGTCCGGTCGGCGTTCCGGGCCTGTCCGGGCCGCGGGCGTCACCGCCCGCCGGACCGCCCGTCAGTGCGCGTGGGGGCCCTCGTGGTGGACCGGGCCGTGGGGGTCGTCGCAGTGCGACCTCGCGCCGCCGCCACGGCCCTCGCCCACGGTGAGGAGCTCGGCGGCCGCGTGGTCCAGCTGCAGGGTCGTGTGGGTGAGGCCGTAGTCGGCCGCGAGCAGGCCCTCGAGGTCGTGCCGGACGGCGTGGCAGTCCCCGCCCCGCCGGACGAGGACGTGCGCGGACAGTGCGGGCTGTCCGGAGGTGATCGTCCAGATGTGCAGGTCGTGGACCTCGGTGACGGCGTCGTGCGCGGCCAGCTTGTCGCCGACCTCGTCGGGGTCGAGGCCGGGGGGCGCGGCCTCCAGGAAGATGCGGCCTGACTCCCTGACCAGTCCGTACCCCGCCTTGATCATGAGGCCGACCACGACGAGCGTCGCGATGGCGTCGATCCGGGCGAACCCGGTGAGCAGGACGACGAGACCGGCGACGGCGGTGCCGATGAAGGCGTACAGGTCGTTCAGGACGTGCTGGAAGGCCCCCTCGACGTTGAGGGACGTGCGGTTGGCCCTGGACAGGCACCAGGCCGCGGCGACGTTGACGGCGATGCCGGCCAGGGCGGTGACCAGGACCAGGCCGCCCTCCACGTCCGGGGGCGAGACGAGCCGCCGCACCGCCTCGTAGGCCAGCCACGCGGCCAGCAGGAGGAGGGTGATGCCGTTGGCCTGGGCGGAGAGGATCTCGGCGCGCTTGAGGCCGTAGGTGAAGCCGCCCCGGGCAGGGCGGGCGGCCAGGCGCATGGCGATCAGTGCCAGCACTATGGACGCGGCGTCGGTGAGCATGTGCGCGGCGTCGGAGAGCAGCGCCAGGGAGCGGGCGATCAGGCCGATGACGACCTCGACGGTCATGAACCCGGCGATGAGGCCGAGTGCGATGCCGAGCCAGCGGCGGTCGGCGTCGGCGGACACCCCGCGCGAGTGGCCCTCGTGGCCGCCGGTGCCGTGCCGGTGACCGTGATCGTGGCCATGAGCGCTCATGAGAGACGTCCTCCCCCTTTTTCCGGGTGCCGGAACGGAAGGGAAACACACCGGGGCGCGGATCTGCAAAGGCTGTACCGGTGACCGTTGTCAACACCAATAACACGCCTCTGAGCTGCACGAACGCCATCGGCCGCGGAGACCGGCCGGCCGCTCGCGGCGGTGCCGGCCGCGGCCCGCGCCGCCGGACCACGGCGCGGCCGACGCCCCCGGGTTCCCCCGGCCGGCCGCCCCGGCCCCGGCGAACGGCCGACGGCACGCCGCGCGAGGGGCGCCGGGCCCGTCACAAGGTGACGGGCCCGGCCGCCGTCACGCGCCCGCGGGGAACGCGTGCTTCCTGCCGCCGGTCACGGCCGCCGCGGCGGCGACCAGGAGGACCAGTGCCGCCCAGGTGATCGACGCCGTCCCCAGGTCCGCGACCAGGAGGCCGCCGATGAGGCCGCCCAGGGCGATGGACGAGGAGAAGACGGTGATGGTGACGGACTGCGCGACGTCGGCGGCCGCCCCCGTCGCGTTGATCGCGGCGCCGATGAACAGGCTGGGGGAGCTTCCGAAGGCGAAGCCCCAGGCCGCGACCGCGACGTAGACCAGCGCGGGCACCCCCGAGGCCACGGCGAGCACGAGGACGCTGACCGCGAACAGCGCGGTGCTGCCCACGACGAGCTTCCGCAGGTGGCGGTCGATGTGGGTGCCGACGACGAGGACGCTCAGGATGGAGGTGGCGCCGAAGGCGAACAGCACCCAGCCCGTCTGCCCGCCCATGCCCAGGTACCCGAGCAGGTCGGTGACGTAGGTGTAGAGGATGTTGTGGGCGACCATGTACGTCGCGAGCGCGAAGAGGATGGTGCGCAGCCCCGGCAGGCGCAGGACCCGGCGCACGGTGAAGTGCTCGCCCTCCGTCCGGCCGGGCAGGTTCGGCAGCGTCGCAAGGATCCACACCATGGTCAGCGCGGTCAGTACGGCGGAGGCGTGGAAGGCGAGCTCCCAACCGCCCAGCGCGCCCAGCCAGGTGCCCAGCGGGACGCCGAGGGCCAGGGAGACCGGGGTCCCGGCCAGGGCGATGGCGATGGCCCGGCCCTGGCGTCCCTCGGGGGCGAGCCGGGCGGCGTAGCCGCCGAGGATCGGCCAGATGAGCCCGGTGCCCAGGCCGGCGACGAAGCGGATCACGAGGGTCAGCGCGTAGTCGCCGGACAGCGCGGTGAGCGCGTTGGTGACGGCGACTGTGCCGAGTGCCAGCTGCAACACGTTCTTGCGGGGCCACTTGGCCGTGGCCCTGGTCAGCGGGATCGCGCCGATCGCGGTGGCGAGGGCGTAGATCGTCACGGTCTGGCCGGTGAGCGACACGCTGGTGTGGAGCGTGGCGCTGATCTCCGGCAGCAGGCCGGCGGGCAGGCACTCGGTGAGGATGCCGACGAACCCGCTGAGGAAGAGGCCGAAGAGCGCCTTCCCGGGGAGGCGGTTCCGCCCGTGTGCTGGGGTGGACGGAGCTGTGGTGGTCGTTTCCGTCATTCTTCCTGGTCCATGAGGTGTGGTGACCCGGCGGCGAAGGGCGGACGGGTCGGCGGCACGCGACCCGGAGCGGCACGGGCGGCGTGGCCCCGGGCGGTCCTCCTCCGGGGGCTCGTCCAGGCTGCTCCGGCCGTACGGCGTTACCCAGGCCACCGCTGAGCCGACGTCTGCCGTGCCTACCACCGGCAGGGACAGGCTCCGCCAGGGATCCGGCGCGATACTGGGGCGCATGGCCAGCCACCCCGACCGCCGCACCGGCCCGGCAGCCGTGCCGGATCCCGGTCCGGGACCCGGAGCGGGACCCGGTCGGCTCCCCGGCACCGAGCGTGGGCTCGACGCGCGCTCGGAGCTCAACGAGTTCCTGCGCACCCGCAGGGCCCGGCTGAAGCCCGAGGACGTGGGTCTCCCCGAGTACGGCCGGCGCCGGGTGCCGGGCCTCAGGCGCGAGGAGCTGGCGCAGCTCGCCGGGGTGTCCGTGGCGTACTACACGCGCCTGGAGCAGGGCAACGGCCCCAACGTGTCCGTGGAGGTGCTGGACGCGATATCCCGGGCGCTGCGGCTCTCGGAGGCGGAGCACGCCCACCTGCTGCATCTGGCCGGGCCCAGGCCGCGCAGGCGCCGGCCCGCGGCCGACCGGAGCCGTCGGGTGCGGCCCGCGGTGTGCGAACTGCTGTCCGCGCTGGAGGGCGTGCCCGCGTACGTGTGGGGCCGCCGCAGCGACGTGCTCGCCTGGAACCGCACGGCGTCCGCGCTGTTCGGCGACTGGGCCGAGCGCACGCCGGAGGAACGCAACTGGGCCCGGATCACCTTCCTCGACCCCGCGGCACGGCGGCTCTTCGCCGACTGGGAGTCCAAGGCCACCGACGTGGTCGGCCAGTTGAGGATGGACGCCGGCCGGCACGTCGACGACCCGCTGCTCGCGGCGCTGATCGGTGAGCTCTCCCTGAAGAGCGAGGAGTTCCGGACGCTGTGGGCGGCCCACGACGTCAAGCGGAAGTCCCACGGCACCGTGCGGTTGCAGCACCCACTGGTGGGCGCGCTCACCCTGCGCTACGAGACCCTCGCGCTCCCCGGCGACCCGGAGCAGTCGCTGTCGACCTACCACGCCGAGCCCGGTTCGGCCTCGGAGGAGGCGCTGCGCCTGCTGGCGAGCTGGGGCGCGGACGCCACCCGCGACCGGTCCCCGGCCGCGCGGGACTGACCCCCCGGTGCCGGGCCCCCGTTCGAGTGGCCGCCCGGCGGCCGCCGACGCGGCACGCGGCCCGGCGGCCGGATCTCGGCTTCACTCGGTGGTGCCCACGCTCCCGTACCCGACCGAACGGTGTGCCAGTGACGATGACCGGTACCAGCGCACGCGGCCGCGGGGTCACGGCCCCGCTGGAGGGGCGCGTGGCCGTCGTCACCGGCGCGGCCCGCGGAGTGGGCGAGGCACTCGCCCGGCACCTGTCGGACCTCGGTATGCGCGTGGCGCTGCTGGGCCGCGAGGAGGCGACCCTGCGTCAGGCGGCGGCCTCGCTGACCCACCCGAACATCTTCGTCGAGGCGGACGTCACCGACCGCGCCGCGCTCGACGCCGCCGCCCGCCGGGTGGACGGCGAACTCGGGCCCGCCAGCGTGGTGGTGGCCAACGCGGGGATCGCCGCCGGCGGGCCCTTCGCCCGGACCGACGCCGACCTCTGGCAGCGGGTCGTCGAGGTCAACCTGGTGGGGGCCGCGAACACGGCCAGGGCCTTCCTCCCGCAGCTGACGCGGACCCGCGGCTACTTCCTGCAGATCGCGTCGACCGCCGCCTTCTCCTCCGCCCCGCTGATGAGCGCGTACTGCGCGTCCAAGGCCGGCGCCGAGTCCTTCGCCCAGGCCCTGCGCGGCGAGGTCGAGCCCGACGGCGTGACCGTCGGCATCGCCTACCTCCACTGGACCGGCACCGACATGATCACCGGCCTGGACGACCACCCCGTGCTGCACGCCCTGCGGCGCAACCAGCCGTCGTTCGCCCGCCGCGTCCACGCGCCCGCCCAGGTGGCCGACCGGCTCGCCACCGGCATCGCCCGCCGCGCCCACCACGTCTACGCCCCGTCGTGGCTGCGCTGGTGCCAGCCCCTGCGACCGTTGTTCCCCCCGGTGGTCTCCTGGATGGCCCGGCGCGAGCTGCACGCGCGTTCCGGCTCCGAACTCGGCTCCGCCACCGGCGTCATGGGGGCCGGCGGGCGCGCCGACTGGGACGCCTTCACGTCGTCCGCCCGGACGGACCGGCCGAACCCCCCGCCCCGGTGAGGGCGGCGGCCCGCGCCGTCTAACACGGGGGGCGCCGGCCGGTGAGGGCCTGCCAGCGGTCCCGGGCCGCTTCGAGGTCCGCGAGCGCCTCGGCGAGTGCCGGGTCGCGGCGCCGGCGGTCGGCCACCAGGTCCAGGTGCCTGCGGGCGTCCCGGACGGGGCCCGTGTCCGCGCGCGCCGCCTTCAGGTCGTCCTCGGCCCTCCTGACCTTCGTGGCCAGTGCCGTGAGGAACGCCTTCTCCTTGGCCACCGCGTTCTCTATGCGGACGCTGAAGCGGCGCACGCCGTCCTCGTCCTGCTCGCCGGGCGGGTACGACTCCAGGTGCACCCCGTCCGGCCGCCTGAGGTAGAGGTGGCTGCCGATCGAGCTGTGCTCGAACCGCACGTCGAGACCGTCCAGGGGCAGCACCTTGGTCTCCGGTCCGGCAACGACCATCATGTGCTCGTGCAGGCGGACTTTGCCGAGCGTCGCGAGGTACGTGCCCCTGCCCGGGCGGCGCAGCCGCTCGAGGTGCCGCTCGGCGTCGTCGACGCGACGCCGGTGGGCGCGGTCGGCCCGGGCCACCCGCGCCCGTGCCCGGGCCAGTTCGCGCCGCGCCCCGCGCCGCAGGGTGCGGACGGCCCGCCGGGCGCGGTCCAGGGTGTTCCGTTCGGTGTCATGACGGCCGCAGAGCGCGAATCTCCAGCCGCCGGGGTAGCGGTGGAGCCGCCGCCCTGCTCCAGCGAGCACGAGGACCAGGACGGTCAGGGTCATCCCCGCTATGCCCACGTGCCCACCTCACCCAGTGACAGCCGCCGGGGTGCTCGGGCGCACGGGGCGGTGGAACGAGTCGAAGGTGTCGAATCCGGTGCATATCGGAAGATATGCCCAGTCAAGTCCCGGCGGATGCGCGCGCACTGGCGGCAGTTCCGGACCTCTCCGATGTGCCCGGTCAGGGGGTTGACGTGGTGTCCGGTGGCGGGGCGGTGCCGGTCGTGGCGGGCGGCGCGGCTCGCCGCGCCGCGGACCCTCGCGGGGCCGGGGTGTCCCCCCGGGGTTCACGCGGCGTGGTGGGCCAGTTCGGCGTGCGGGTCGGCCATGCCCGGGACGGGCGCGGGGTCGGCGTGCACCAGGGCGGCGGTCAGGCGGGGCACCGCGTGCAGCAGGGCGTGTTCGGCCGCGACGGCGACCTGGTGGGCCCGGCGCACGGTGAGGTCGCCGTCGACGACCACGGCCACCTCGGCGCGCAGCCGGTGCCCGATCCAGCGCAGGCGCAGCTCGGCCACCTCCCGGACGCCCGGCACCGCGCGCAGGGCGCGCTCGGCCTCGTCGACCAGCGCCGGGTCGACGGCGTCCATGACGCGCCGGAAGACCTCGCGCGCGGCGTCCCGGAGCACCAGCAGGATGGCCGCGGTGATGGCGAGGCCGACGACCGGGTCGGCCGGGCGCCAGCCCAGCGCCGAGCCCGCGGCGCCGAACAGCACGGCCAGTGAGGTGAAGCCGTCGGTACGGGCGTGGAGGCCGTCGGCGACGAGCGCGGCCGAGCCGATCCCGCGCCCGACGCGGATGCGGTAGCGGGCCACCCATTCGTTGCCGAGGAAGCCGATCACCGCCGCGACGGCGACGGCGGGCAGGTAGGCGACGTCCCGCGGGTGCAGCAGCCGGTCCACGGCGGTCCAGGCGGCGAAACCGGCCGAGGCGGTGATGGTGAGGACGATGGCGATCCCGGCCAGGTCCTCGGCGCGGCCGTAGCCGTAGGTGAAGCGCCGCGTCGCGGCCCGCCGCCCGAGGACGAAGGCGACGGCGAGCGGCAGCGCGGTGAGGGCGTCGGCGGCGTTGTGCACGGTGTCGCCGAGGAGGGCGACCGAGCCGGACAGGACGACGACCACGGCCTGGGCGATCGCGGTGACGCCGAGGACGGCGAGCGAGACCCACAGGCACCGCATGCCCTCGGCGGAGGACTCCAGGGCCCGGTCCACCTTGTCGGCGGACTCGTGGGAGTGCGGGCGCAGCAGGTGTCCCAGCCGGTGCCGCAGGCGGGCCGTGCCCCGGAGGCCCGGGCGGTCGTGGGCGTGGCTCTCGGCGTGGGCGTGGCTCTCGACGGGACCGCGACCGTGGCCGTGGTCGTGGCCCTCGCCGTGCGCGTGCACGTTCCGGTGACCGTGACCGTGACCGTGGTCGTGACCGCCGCCGAGGTCGTGGTCGCGGCTGTGCGTGTGCCGGCCGTTCATGGGACCGCCTTCCGGGGAGTCGCGGTGGACACGGGCTGAGCCTTCCCGTCATTATGTGCACATGAACGCACGCATGCACCTGTCACCTGCGCATGGTGCGCATCCGCGAGAGCCGGGCGCCGGGCACTACGCCCGCGGGGCCGAGATCCTGAGCCTGCTCGCCGACCGCACCCGGCTCGCGGTGCTGCACACGCTGACCCAGGGCGAGGCGGACGTCTCCACGCTGACCGAGCGGGCCGGCGCCGCGCGTCCCGCCGTCAGCCAGCACCTGGCCAAACTCCGGCTCGCGGGCCTGGTCTCCTCCCGCAAGGAGGGCCGCCGGGTCGTCTACGAACTCGCCGACGGCCACCTGCGCAGGCTCGTCGACGAGGTGCTCAACCTCGCCGATCACCATCTGAGGGGCGAACCACCGCACGCCTGAGACCGTTCCGGGCCGCTTCATGGCGTAATGTGCGCCCTGTGCGAGGCCGCCACCGCGGAACGTGCCCGACGTTCCTCGTCGCGCTGCTGGCCGCATTCTGCTTCACCGTGGCCGGTTCGCCCGCGCACGTCCACTACGGACCCCACGCGCACGTCCATCCGGCGAACGCCGAGGAGCGGCCCCACCCCGTCGCTCCGCACCACCCCGGCGAGGACTGTTCACCCGGCACCTCGGAACTGCCCGGGTCGCGCACCGGACCGCGTGAGCACGGCACCGGCCCCGCGCAGACCGGCGCCGCCGAAAGGGCGCCGGCACGGCTGCCCGCCTCGCACAACACGCCGGGCAGCGCCCCGGCCCCCGACGCCCGCATAGCGACGGCGGCACCGTCCGTCCTCTGCCTCTGGCGCATCTAGGAGACGCCCGCCCGGACCGGCTGACGGTCCCTCACCCCGCCCGTGCGGACACGGGCGGCGGGTGAGCCGTGCACGGCACTCTTCACGACACCAGAAGGCGGACACCATGAACGAGCCCACCACCGGCCGCGACCTCGCCTCCGCGGTCGGCAACACGCCCCTGCTGTGGATCTCCCACCCCCTCACCACCCCCGGACGCGGCTTCTGGGCGAAACTCGAGGGCGCCAACCCCGGCGGCATCGAGGACCGCTCCGCCGTCCACATGGTCGGCCGTGCCCGTGAGCGCGGCGACCTCCTCCCCGGCGGGACCGTCGTCGCCTCCACCAGCGGCGCCTTCGGCCTCGGACTGGTGCTCGCCGGACGGGTCTTCGGCCACCCCGTCACACTGGTGACCGACCCGGACCTGGAGCCGGACATGAAGCGCCTGCTGCGCTCGCGCGGTGCCCGGCTCGACATCGTCCGCGACGCCCACCCCTACCGGGGCTGGCAGGAGGCCTTCCGCAGGCGCGTGGCCGAACTGCTCGCCGCCGAACCGGGGTCGTGGTGCGCGGACCCGTACGACAACCCCGACAACGCCGACGCCTACGCGCCCCTGGCCGGGGAACTGATCGAGCAACTGGGCCGGGTGGACGTCCTGGTCACCAGCGTCGGCACCGGCGGCCACTCGGCGGGCGTCAGCCGCACGCTGCGCGCCGTCAACCCGGACCTGCACGTCATCGGGGTGGACACCGTCGGCTCGATCACCTTCGGCCAGCCCGTCAGGCCCCGCCTCGTCCGGGGCATCGGCAGCAGCATCCACTCCCGCAACGTGGCGTACGAGCAGTTCACGGAGGTGCACTGGGTCGCCCCGGCCGAAGCCGTCCACACCTGCCGCGCCCTGGCCCGCTCCCACTACGCGTCGGGGGGCTGGAGCGTCGGTGCCGTCGCCCTCGTCGCCGGCTGGGCCGCCCGCACCCACTCCTCGGGGGCACGCATCGTGGCGGTCTTCCCCGACGGCCCGCACCGTTACCTGTCCACGGTCTACGACGACGACTACTGCCGCGACCGCGGGCTGCTCGGCGCGGCTCCGGCCACGGAGCCGACGGAGATCGCGTCGCCGGGCGACGCCGAGGCCGCCCGCTGGACCCGCTGCCGCACGGTGACGAACCCCGTGGCCTCCCTCATCGCCCCGCCGGCGCACCCCGCGGAGGCGCCCGAGGCCGTGTGACGCGGCACCACCGCATCGGGCGGCCGTGTCCTCCGTGCCGCCGGCACGGAGGACACGGCCGCCCGTCGCGCCGTGCACGCGGACGACCGCCCCGCTGTCGGAGGCGGCGGCTAGTGTGCGGACGGATGGCGGGGAACGGGGAACGTTCGTTCGGGAGGGGCTGTGGGAGCCAAGACGGGTCTGCTGGTGTACGCGGACGGTGATGTGCCCGACCTGCTGCGGCAGGCGGGGACCGCGAATTCGCGGCGCACGTCCGCGATGGTGGAGCGCCTTTGTCCGGGCCGGGTGATGGAGGAGACCGAGGGCCTGAACCTGGGCGAGGCCGTGTATCCCCCGGAGGGCACGGTCTACGCGGGCTCCTGGCCGGGAGTGGAGGTCCTCTGCGACCGGGAGTTGATGGTCGACCGCCCCTCCCTGCTCCCGGAGCACCTCGTCGCGGCCGGTGTGGGGAGGCGCATCGTCCTGCACGCCATGCACAGCGCCGTCGACTGGTGCGCCTTCGCGGTGTGGGAGGACGGGCACCTCGTCCGCTCGCTGAGCCTGTCGCCGGACGACGGGATCATCGAGGACATCGGTGAGCCGCTGCCCTTCGAGCGTCCGTACTGGGCCGGGGAGCGGCCGGCCGACACCGTCCCTGGCCGGATGAGGAGGAGGAACCGTACCCGTTGCCCTTCCACCCCCTGGACTTCGGCGAGGACGCGCTGCGCGCTCTCTGCGGATTCGTCATGGAGGGCAGGCCCCGGGCCGACGACGTCGACGCGACGGGGGTCGAACTGCTCGGCTTCCTCCAGCGGGACCCGGACGGCGCCGGTGCCGCGAAGAGGCGGGAGGAGATGAGACGGGCGGTCGAGGCCATGGGGCCACCGCGCTTCTACACGCTCGGGCCCGACGGGGCGCTGGTCGAGCGCCCGGCCCCATGAGGTGAGGCCGCCCCGGGAACCGGCGCGTAGGGGGTGGCCGGGGTACGGTCCCGGCCCTGTCGCAGGGCGGTGACATTCGGTTGCCCCCCTGTGACAGGGGGCCGCAACTCGGCAGGCGTGAGGTGACGTCTTCTGGGTCCGAGATACGAGGCCGGAGTGCCGCTCCGCCCCTCGCACCACCATCGGAGGACCCAACAGTGATGCGTTCACCTCTGGCAATCGTCGGCCTGGTGCTCCTCGCCGCCACAGCGACCGCCTGCGGCTCGTCGGACACCGGCGCGAAGCCGGCCTCCGGCACGTCGGCCCCCGCTTCCGCCGCGAAGGACAAGGGAGCGGCCCCGGACGGAGGTTCGTCGGCGGACGGCAAGAAGATCGACGCCTGCACCCTACTCAAGCCCGAGGAGGTCACGCCGGTCATCGGGGAGAACGACGGCGGTCATCCCGATTCCGGCGTGGGCGAGAGCGTCTGCAACTGGGAGAACCCCGACACCTACCACTCCGTCACCCTGAGCATCGGCTCCCCGGGCACGGCGGGTTCGGGCATCGACGGCGCCGAGTCGATGATGACCGCGTTCACCGTCGACGGCCGGCAGTGCACCCTGCAGGTCGTCACCCTCAAGCGGGACGCCGACAAGAAGTCCGAGGCGAAGCTGATCGACCTCGTCCGCACGAGAGTGTGACCCGGCGCCCGCGGGTCCCGGAGGCCCGGCTGCCGCCGGGGCCCGCGGGGCACGGCGCACCCCGGCCGGACGCGGCCGGGTTGCCGCTCGTCGGCCGGGGATTAGCGTCGGAGCCATGGACTCACCGACGCGGTTCACGTTGACCGAGCACTCGCCCACCCACTGGCGCGTGACCTTCGACAACCCGCCCGTCAACCTCGTCGACTCGACGATGACGGGGGAACTCGACGCCGTCTTCACCCGTGCGGAGCAGTCGGGTGTCGCGGTGATCGTCTTCGACAGCGCCGACCCCGAGTTCTTCATCGCGCACTACGACCTCTCCGCCAAGGAGGAATTGGAGTACGTCCTGGCGCACCCGGAGGAGGTCCACCCCTTCACCGCGCTGCTCACCCGGCTCAGCAAGCTCCCCATGGCGACCATCGCCTCCGTCAGGGGCATCGCGCGCGGCGCGGGCAGCGAGTTCCTGCTCGCCACCGACATGCGTTTCGGCAGCCGTGAGAAGGCCGTCATCGGCCAGTTCGAGATCGGCATGAGCGCCATCCCCGGGGGCGGTCCCGCCACCCGTCTGCCCGCCCTGGTCGGACGGGGCCGGACCTTCGAGATCCTCTTCGGCGGGCTCGACATGGACGGGGACCTCGCCGAAAGGTACGGCTACCTGAACCGTGCCTTCCCCGACGCCGAGCTCGACGGCTTCGTCGACGGACTGGCCTCGCGGATCTCCTCCTTCGACCTGCAGACGATCAAGGACATCAAGCACTTCGTCAACGTCGCCACCCTGCGGCCCGACGGGGAGTTCAAGGACCAGATGGACGCCTTCTGGGCCGCGGCCAACCGTCCCGCGCAGCAGCACGTCGCACGCCACCTGTTCGAGGCGGGGCTCCAGCAGCGCAGCGACCTCGAGCGCGATCTCCCGCACTGGGTCACGCGGTACCAGTACCACGCGGGCGCCGACGCGTAGACGTCCGCCGACGCCCGGTCCCTAGGGAGGCCCATGACTGTCGAGATCCCGCCCCTGGTGAGCCCCTCCCGCCTCCGGCGCCGAGGGGGACTGCTGGGCGAATGCCTCGCGGAGTTCCTGGGGATGTTCGTCCTCGTCTCCTTCGGCTGCGGCGTGGCGGCCATGGCGGTCGCGGCGCTGCCCGGTTCCGGCCGTACCGCGGGAGCCACCACGAGCTTCGTGGGCGCCGGGGACTGGGTGATGCCCGTGCTCGGCTGGGGCCTGGCCGTGACCTTCGGCGTGTACGTCGCGGGCGGCGTCAGCGGCGCCCACCTCAACCCCGCGGTCACGCTCGCCTTCGCGGTGCGCCGCCGTTTCCCGTGGGTCAAGGTCGTCCCGTACGTGGTCGCGCAACTGGTCGGCGCCTTCGCCGCGGCGGTGCTGGTCTACGTGGTGTACCACGACGCGATCAACGCCTTCGACCGGGCGATGAAGGGCCCGAAGACGGACGGGCACACCCTCGCCAGCTTCTCGATCTTCGGCACGGTCCCGGCCCCGTACTTCCAAGGGAGTCTGTGGGGCCCGCTCGTGGACCAGATCGTCGGCGCGGCGTTCATGCTCATCTTCATCATGGCCGTCATCGACCTGCGCAACCCCGCCGTGCGGGTCTACCTGGGCCCGGTCGTCATCGGCCTGGCCGTCGCCGCGATCGGCCTGTCCTACGGCGCGAACGCGGGCTACGCCATCAACCCCGCCCGCGACTTCGGCCCGCGGCTGTTCGCCTGGGCCATGGGCTGGGGTGAACTCGCCCTGCCGGGCTCGCAGCCCGGTGCCTTCAGCGACTACTTCTGGGTCCCCATCGTGGGCCCCCTCATCGGCGGTGTCATCGGGGTCCTGGTCTACGACCTGTTCATCGGCGACGTGCTGCACATCCGCACGCGCATGGCCAAGGTCCCGGAGGTCGGCTGCACGCGACCGGTGACGACGACGCCGGAGCCGGGGACCGTCCCGCAGCGCGGCTGAACTCGGCCCGGTCCGCGCGCCGGCGTCGGCGTACGGCGAGGGGCCTCCGGCCGGCGGTGGCGCCGGCCGGAGGCCCCTCGTGCGATGTCCGCCTGCCTCAGCCGTCGTTCTCCGCCGACGGGATGTAGGCGCCCGGCACGTCCTCCGGGGCGAAGACCTCGTGCTCGCCGGGGTACGGCTGCTTCCACCCGTGCGTCCGGTACCAGGTGAGGTGGTTCATCTGCGCGGGGTTGGCGAAGTCCGGCCGCGCGCCGGGGCCGGTCAGCCGCTGCTGGGACTGCCAGTCCTCCCACTTCGCCGCGAGGGCCTTCTTGTCCGCCGGCACCGTCGTGGCGGGGACGGCCGCGGCGGCCGGGTCCTGCGGGGCCGGGGTGTCCAGGCCGCAGGCCGGCGGGGTCTTGAGGCCGTCGGTGAGCGGGACTCGGTTGGGCAGCGCGGTGAAGGGCGTGTAGTCCGGCTTCTTCGTGAACGCCCCGAACATCGGGGTGGCCGCGCTGTCCTTCTGGTTCATCGGGTGGATCCCGAGGATCTGCTCGATGGTGCGGATCATCGTGATCTGCGAGTAGTAGCGGCTGTCGACGGTGCCGTGGCCGGCCCAGGGGCTGATGATCTGGATCGGGGCACGGTGGCCGTCGACGTGGTCGAGACCGGCCTGGGAGTCGTCCTCGACCACGAAGATCGCGGAGTCCTTCCAGTACGCGCTGTGCGAGATCTCGTCGACGATCCGGCCGACCGCGAGGTCGTTGTCGGCGACCTGGGCGGCGGGGCCCGCGGTCCCGCCGGTGTGGTCGCTGGAGAGCCAGAACATGTTCAGGTTCGCCGGACCGTACTTCTCGAAGTCCTGCTTCCATATCTCGGCGCGGTAGACGTCCGGGACGGCGGTGTCGAACTTCGGGAAGCCGGGCACGGAGACGCTGTTGAGCGACGGGATCGGCGAGGACGACGTCAGCTTGTAGGCGGTGTCGTCCCCGGTGGCCCGCATGTTCCTGGTGTCGCAGTACAGGTTCTGCCAGGTCGCGCCGGACGGCTTGGTCAGGAACTGGTGGAACTCGCCGAAGTCCCGCACGGTCCTGCCCGCCGCCTGCGCGCCGGTCCAGACGAAACCGGTGCGCTGGTGGCCGAGGGCGTCGTCCTCGGTGTCGTAGCTGCGGGCGTACTCACCGGCGGAGGACTCGGTGTACTCCGGGTTGTCCGCCTGCATCAGCCAGTTGTGGCCCTCGGCGGAGTTCGTGCCGATGTCGTACGTGTTGTCGTACAGCCCGAACTGCCGGGTCAGGGCGTGCTGGTTCGGCGTCACGTTCTCGCCGAACTCCGCGAGCGACGGGTCGCCGTTGCCCTGCGGGATGTCGCCGAAGACCTGGTCGTAGGTCCGGTTCTCCTTGACGATCAGGAAGACGTGCTTGATCGTCGACGGGTCGCCGAGCCGCTTCGGGACGGCCACCGGCTTGGCGTGGCCCTTGCCCTTGCCCTTGTCCTTCGCGAGCTCGACCGAGCCCTTGGTCCAGCCGTTCTGCTCGAAGACCTTGGCCGTCTGGGCCTTGATGACCTTCTCGCTCGGCAGCGTGAACCGCTGGACGCTGGAGGTGGTGTCGTGGGTGCCGTGCCCGGCGGCGGTGGTGGGCCGGCGGGCGTCGACGCCGCGGGTGTTGGAGACCACGACCTGCTTGCCCACGGTGGCGATCTCCGCGGGGAAGTAGTCCGTCGGGAGGAGGCCGACGTAGCCGACCGGCTCCTGCGGGGACGTGTAGCGGTAGACGGCGACCGCGTTGGCGCGGCCCAGCGTCACCAGCAGGTGGCCGTCGTCGGTGAGCGTGACGGCGTTGGGCTCGTAGCCCACCGACGCCTCGGGCCACGGCTGGGTGGCGATGGTCTGCACGACCTTGTTCTTGCGGGTGTCGATGACCGAGACGTCGTTGGTGGCGGTGTCCGTGACGAACAGCGCGCCCTTCTTGGCGTACAGGGCGGTCGGGTGCAGCCCCACGTCGATGCTCGCGACGGCGGCCGCCGGGTCGGCGAGGTCGATGACGCTGACCGTGCCGGTGGTGGTGGCACCGGTCTTCGGGTCGGCCGGCACCTGCGTGCCGTACGAGTTGATGGTGCTCTCGCCGGGCTTCGCCGGCCGCCCGCCCTCGTTGCTGACGTACAGCTTGGAGCCGGCCACGACCATGTCGCGCGGGGCGTTGCCCACGGCCCAGCTCTGCTTGACGGTCCCGGTGGCCGCGTCGATCGCGACCACGCGGTTCTGCCCGTTGACCGCGGCGTACACGGTGGAGCCGTCGGAGGAGAACACCGGCTCGCCCACCAGGGCGTGCTTGGAGCCGTCCGCCGGGATGGTGACGGACGTCGGGTCGGCGAGGCTGCCGTCGGGGTTCACGGTGAACCGGGTGTAGCCGTCGGTCTGGCCCAGCCACAGCTGCGTACCGTCGGGCGAGTACGTGGGGCCCTCCTGGCCCACGCTGTTGCTCGCGATGCGCAGGTTCGCGGACGCGGAGTTGCCGACGAGCTGCTGGACCTTCCAGCTCTTCAGGTCCACGACGGCCAGCGCCACGCCGCCGTCGGTGACCGAGGCCGCGAGGTGGGTGCCGTCCGGGCTGACCGAGGACGACATGATCTTGCCGTTGTCGATGACGAGGCGCTCACCGTAGGGGGCGATGTACTGGTCGGCGGAGACGACCTGACCCTTGCCGGTGACCTGGCCGACCTGGTCGTGGCCGAACTGGGTGGTCTGGGCGAACCCGATGCCGGTGCCGGTGGCGAGGACGACGGCGGTCGCGGCGGCCAGCGTCAGGCTTCTGCGGCTGCCGAACCGGCGGCCGGGGAGGGCGTGGGCGTCCCTCTCGGCGTCCGCGCGGCGGCGACGAGTGACCTGCATTTTGAGTTATCCCTTCGGGGAGGTGGCGAGCAGTTCGACGTTGCCGTCGAACTGCCAGAGCGGGTTCGGCGCGTCCCCCACCGGGGTCCGCACCAGGAAGTAGCCGTTGACTTCCTTCGGTCCGTCGCCGTCGGCGACGTACCGCCCGTCCGGAGTGACGTCGAGCTGGTAGACGGCCTGGCCCGTGGCCGTGACGCCGGGGAGGTGCCAGGAGACGACGCAGCGCCAGTCGTTGCCGGGGCCCTCGGCGCTGTCCGCGACGCTGCCTTTGGTGCACGCGGCCGTGGCCCCCAGCTGCGCCTCGGTGACGGCGGGGCGGTTGAGCTGCTCGGTCTGCATGCGGTACAGGTGCGCGAAGGCCGTGGCGACCGAGCGCTGCACCTTGTCCTGCTCGACCCCGGAGCCCGTGGCCGTGGTCGTCGCGGTGACGACGGCGACCGTCGCAGCGAGCAGCCCGGCCAGCGGCAGTACGCCCACGAGGAGCGCGCGGCGCGGCGAGCCGTCGTCGGTGAGGTTGGTGAAGTCGCGCCGCAGGAAGAGCAGGTAGGCCAGGACCGTCGCGGTCACGGCCCACACCAGGCTGACCGCGATGCCGATGAGCAGCGGCGCCAGTTGCCGGGGGCCGGTGAACAGCCCGTTCCAGGAGATGAAGGCGTAGCCGGGCAGGGCCAGGCGCACGGCGACGGGGAGCGGCATCATCTGCGCGAGCTGCATGGCGAGGGCGACGAGCGCGGGCAGCAGCAGCCCCATCGGGGACCGGCCCAGGGCGATGGAGCCGAGCAGGCCGATCCCGGCGAGCGCCAGGGTCGGGGCGAGGGCGCAGAGCCAGGCGAGGAAGACCTGTCCGGCGGCGTCGGACGGCGTCAGCAGGTGGCCGTCGAGGCCGACCAGCGGCTGGTTGCCGACCGCCAGGACCCCGCCGACCGCGCTGGAGCAGGCCATCCCGGCCACGAGGAGCAGCAGGACGGTGAGGCTGGCCAGCACCTTCGCCAGGAAGATCCGCCGGGGCGAGCGGACCGCGACCAGCAGGTGGCGCCAGGTGCCGAGCCGGTCCTCCGAGGCGAACACGTCACCGGCGACCACCGAGGTCAGCAGGGGGAGAGCCCAGGTACCCGCGAAGCCGAGCATGACCAGTGGTCCCGCCCACCCCGTGGCGTGCATCCAGCGGCCGAAGAGGGTGTCGACGGGCAGCGTGCTCTGCCGGCTCACCGCGGCGACGAAGAGCGCCGGCGCGATCCAGCAGGCCAGGACCAGCAGCCGGATCCGCCACTGGGAGACCAGTTTGACCAGTTCGAAGCGGTAGCCGCGCGAGACGGGTACGCGGCGGGCGGGGACAACGTTGTCGGCGACGGCGGTCGCTGCGGTCATCGGCCGGCCTCCTGCTGCTGGGTGAGGGCGAGGAACGCCGCCTCGAGCGGGGAGACGACGGGCGCGAGTTCGCGCGGTGCGATGCCGGCCCGCACGAGCCCCACCACGAGTTCGTCGAGGGCGGGCACCAGCGCGCGGACGACGAGCACCTCGCCGTCGTTCCGTACGCCCGCGTCGTCGACGACGCGGATGCCGTCCGTGCCGAGGGCCAGTTCCCGGGCGGCCCGCGGGTCGGAGGTGAGCAGCCGGTAGTCGAGTTCGCGGTTCTCGGCGGCCAGCTTGCCCAGCGGGCCCGAGAAGACGACCCGTCCGGTGGCGAGGATGGTGACCTCGGAGCACAGGGCCTCCAGGTCGTCCATGCGGTGGCTCGACAGCACGACGGCGGTCCCCTCGTCCGCGAGCCGGGTGAGGACCCCGTGGACGTGCCTCTTGCCCGCCGGGTCCAGGCCGTTGGCCGGTTCGTCGAGCACGAGCAGCCGGGGTCTGGTCAGCAGGGCGGCGGCGAGCCCGAGCCGCTGGCGCATGCCGAGCGAGAACCCGCGGGCGCGGTCGTCGGCGACGTCCGTGAGCCCGACCTGGGCCAGTACGTCGTCGATCCCGGCGGTCCGCGCGTCCTGCCCGCGGAGCGCGGCGAGCGCGGCCAGGTTCTGCCGGGCGGTGAGCGACGGGTAGAGGCCGGGCCCGTCCACGAAGCCGGCCACGCCGTCGGGCGCGGCGAGCGCCCTGCCGACCGGTGTGCCCAGGATCTCGAGGTCGCCGCCGTCGGCGACGGCCAGGCCCAGCATGAGGCCGAGCAGTGTGGTCTTGCCTGCGCCGTTCGGGCCGACCAGGCCGTGGATCTGTCCCTGCGTCACGTCGAGGTCGACGCCGTCGAGTGCGACGACGTCACCGAAGCACTTGGTGATTCCGCGAGCACGGACTGCGAGGAGTGTGTCCATGAGTCCCTTCTTCCGCAACGCTCATGGACCTTAGGAAGGGCGTCGGCCCCCGCCAGGGACGGTTGGTTGAATGGCCATTGAACGTATCGTCAAGACATCGGCAAGTCCGGTGCGCGAAGTGGGCCCCACCGAGCCGGACTTGGGCAGAACCGGGCGTAGGGGGCGCGCCGCCTGGGGACGGGTGCGGCGCGAGCGGGAACCCTCGAGATTTTAGTATCCATGTACATAGTAGCCATGTACTGTATGTGGGGTGAGTTCAGCAATGGAGAGCGCCACGCCGGGATTCCTGGTCTGGCGCCTGTCGATGAAGTGGCGGGTGGCCGTCGACCGGGCGGTCGCGCCGCTGGGCCTGACCCACGCCCAGTACGCGGTGATGGCCTCGCTGTACGGCATGTCGCGCTCCGGGCTGCGGCCCAGTCAGCGCCGGCTCGCCGACCACACGGGACTCGAACCGCTCTACGTCTCCAAGCTCGCCCGGGCCCTGGAGACGGCCGGGCTCGTCACCCGCACCCGGGACCCGCGCGACCCGCGCGCCATGCAGCTCTCGCTCACCGAGCAGGGGCGGGAGGTCACGCGACGCGCCGTCGACGTGGTCCAGGGCCTGCTGGACCGGTTGCTGGAGCCGCTCGGGGGCCAGGACGGCCCGCGCACCCGGCAGTTGATCCACGAGCTGACGACCCTGATCGACGCACCTCTTGATCCGTACACCGAGAACGGCGAGGAGCAGTCATGACCACCACCGCACCCACGACCGACGGCCGTGTCATCGCCCTGGCGCACTACGCCGCGCGCGCCCTCCTGGAGGGGGTGCTGACCCGCCACGGTGTCACGTTCCAGCAGAACGTGGCGCTCCGGGCCGTCGTGGCCGCGGGCGGGGCCACCGGCCGGGACGCGCTCGTCCGCGACGTCACCGGCTCGCTGAAGACCGGCGAGTCGGCCGTGCGCGGCGTCATCGAGGAGCTCACGGACGGGAAGCTGCTGGAGGAGGATCCGTCGGAGGCGTCCCGGATACGGCTGACGGACGCCGGACGGCGGCTGTACGGGACCACCACCAGGGAGACCGCGGCGATCTCCGCGCGGCTGTACGCCGGTATCCCGGCCGGGGACCTCGCCGTGGCGGGCCGCGTGCTGACCCTGGTCAAGGAGCGCGCGAACGCGGAACTGGCCGGGGTCTGAGGCCCTCGTCCGGCGGGGGCGTTCCGGTCCGTCCGCGGCGGACCCGTGCCGCCGCTCCCGCCGCAAGAATCTCCCCGGGCGATACCTGACGCACCCTCAGTAGCCGACCGGGTGACGGGCCGACGGGCCCGGGCGCAGGGGACGTGACCGCGGCGGCCCGGGGTCGGAGGACGTCATTCCGTGGTATCCAGGCCTGAGTCGAGGCGGTCGGCCGACGGGGGAGAGAGCCGTGCGGACACTGGGCAGGGCGTTGCTGGCCGGCGTGGTCCTCGCCGCCGGGGCGGTGGGCTCCACGGGCTGCACCCTCACCATCGGCGAGACGTCGGGGGCGCCCGCGGACGGTCCGTCGGTCACCGCGACCGCTTCCTCCGTGTCCTCGGCGCCCGGCGCACCGACCGTGCCGGCATCCGCGTCGGCCTCCACCTCCACCTCCGCCTCTCCGTCCCGGCCGACATCGCCGTCCTCGCGGACCCGCACCGCGACGCCGGTGCCCGTTCGCGGACCCGGACAGAAACTGGTGGTGATGACCGTCGGCGGTGGCTTCGCGGGCGTCCATCAGCAGGTGACGGTCAGGGGCGACGGTGCCGTTCTCACCAGGGACAAGGGCGAACCCGTACTGCGCCGGGCCGACGCTGCCCGGTTCAGGGAATTGCGGCTCCTGCTCGGCGACCCGGCGCTGGAGGACGTCCCGGACCTCACGATGAACATGGGTGCAATGGACATGTTCCAGTACACCCTGCAATTCGGCGGCCGCACGATCGTGACGGACCGCTCCAGCAAGGTGCCCGCGCTGGAACGGCTCATCAATGCCCTCAGTCACTGGCTTCCACGAAGCTGACCTGCACCGCGGCGTCTTGAATGAGGAAAATCGGCTGTCCGTACACCGGGAATACGGAAAGTGAATTCCGGTTCGGTCGTGAGGCGGAAGTCACCCTTTCCGGCCCGTGTGCGCCATCCGTGCCGTGTGAGAATGCTTGCGTCCGCGCCCCGAACCAGAGAGCCAGAAACCTTCGAATGCAATCCTCGGTGTACACAGCCGACGTCGGCGACGGCACGCCCCAGGGGCTGGTGGGCCGCGCGGCGGACGTGGACCGCATCGAGGAACTGCTCGGCTCGGTCGATTCAGGCGGTGCGCTGCTGCTGTCCGGCGATCCCGGCGTGGGCAAGTCGGCGCTGCTCGGCCACCTCGCCACCCGGGCGCTGGCAGCCGGCGCCCGGGTGCTGCGTGCGGCGGGCACACGGTCCGAGAGGGACGTCGAGTACGCGGCGCTCAACCAGCTCCTCTTCCCGCTGTGGGAGGAGGCGGACCCGCAGGCCCTGGACCGGGCGCACCACGAGGCCCTGCGGGTGGCCCTCGGCTTCGGCGACGGGCCGCCGCCCGAGCGCTACCTCGTCTCCAACGCGGCCCTGGTACTGCTGCGTCGCGCCGCCGCGACGACGCCGGTCCTGCTGGTCGTGGACGACATGCAGGCCGTGGACCGGGCCAGTGCGGCCGTGCTGGGCTTCGTGGCCCGGCGGCTCGCGGGCAGCAGGGTCAGGTTCCTGGCCGCCGCCCGCCGGGGACACCGCGGGTGCGCCGAGGCCGGAGTGCGCACCGAGTACGAGGTACTGCCGCTGGACGACGACGCGTCGCGACTGCTGGCGGGCGCGTGCCATCCTGACCTCGCCGGGCCCGTCGTGGAGTGCGTCGTCACCGCCGCCGAGGGCAATCCGCTGGCCCTGGTCGAACTGCCGACGGCCCTGAGCGGGCCGCAGCGCGCCGGGGTGGAGTGCCGGCCGGCCGCGCTGCCGCTCACCCGCCGTCTGCGCGAGGTCTTCGGTTCGTGCGTGGCGGACCTGCCGGCCGCGACCCGGCGCCTGCTGCTGGTGCCCGCGCTGGAGGGGACGGGGGACCTGGCCGTCGTGCAGTGCGCCGCGCGGAGGCTCGGCGCCGGGGCCGACCTGGTCGACCTGGAGGCGGCCGAGCGCGACGGACTCGTCCTCATCGAGGAGTTGCACCACCGCCTGAGCTTCCGGCACCCGCTGTTCCGTGCCGCGGTCGTGGACGCGTCGACCTCCGCGGAGCGCCGCCGCGTGCACCGCGAACTCGCCGAGGTGCTGCACGACCGGCCCGAGCAGCGGGCGTGGCACCTGGGGGAGGCGAGCGTCGAACAGGACGAGGACGTCGCCGCGTTGCTGGAGGGCACCGCCCACCGGGTCCTGCGGCGCGGCGACGCCATCGCCGCGATACGGGCGCTCACCAAGGCCGCGCACCTGAGCCCCGGCGCCGCCGACCGGGGCCGCCGCCTGGCCGCGGCCGCCTACCTGCGCGCGGACGCCTCCGGCGAACTGACCATGGCCTCCCGCCTCCTGGAGGACGCCCGCCGCTTCGGTTCCGACGACCGCGCGTCCCTGTACTCGGCGGCGGTCGCCGTCCACCGTCTGCTCGACGGCGAGGGGGACATCGACACCGCCCACCAGATGCTCCTCGGCGCGATCGAGAACGGCGACCATCCCCACGGGACCTGCGACCCGGCCCTGGAGGAGGCCCTCTACCTGTTGCTGCTGCTGTGCTGCCTGGGCGGCCGGGAGGAGTTGTGGACGCCCCTCCACAAGATCCTGGACCGGCTCGGGCCCGACGCGCCCCGCCTGCTGGCGGTGAACGTCGCCACCCAGGGCGATCCGGCACGCACCGCGCTGCCCACCCTGGCCGGCCTGGAGGAGCTCATCGCGGGCCTGCCGCAGGAGACCGCCCCGTCGAGGATCACGCGGATCGGCACCGCGAGCATCGCCGCCGACCGGCTCTCCGCGGTGCGCGACGCCGTCTCGCGCGTACCGTCCCAGGGGCGCAGGCAGATCGCCACCCTCCCGCTGCTGTGCACGGACGCGTTCCTCTCGGGCCGGTGGGACGACACGACCGAACTCGCCGACGAGGGGCTGCGGCTGTGCAGGGAGCACGCCTTCGAGGCCGTCTCCTGGTACTTCCTCTACTACAAGGCCGTCGTCGCGGCGGCGCGTGGCGAAGCCGGCACCGCCGAGGAGACGGCCGACTCGATGGCCGCCTGGGGGACGTCCCGTGGCGCGCACCACGTGGTGACCCTGGCCGAGCACATCCGGGTGCTCGTCGCCCAGGCGGAGGGCGACTTCGAGCGTGCCTACCGGCACGCGGTCGCCATCAGCCCGCCCGGGGAGCTGGCCCCGTACACCCCCGTGGCGCTGCTGGTGGTCGGGGACGTGGTGGAGGCGGCGGTACGCACCCAGCGCCCGGCGGAGGCCACCGCCCACGCGGCGGCCGCCCGGCACGCGGGGATCGCCGCGCTCTCCCCGCGCAGGGCCCTGCACGTCGACGCGTCCGCCGCGATGGCCGCCGAGGCGGACGAGGAGGCGATCGAGTTGTTCGAACGGGCCCTGTCGCACCCCGGCGTGCAGCAGTGGCCCTTCGACCTGGCACGCGTGACCCTCGCCTACGGGGAGCGGCTGCGCAAGGCGCGTTCGACCACCGACGCCAGGGCGTCGCTGGGTGCGGCGCTCGCGACCTTCGAGCAACTCGGCGCCCATCCGTGGGCGGAGCGGGCGAAGCGCAGCCTGCAGGCGACCGGCTGGATGGTCAAGCGCGCCGACGGCCCCGAGTCGGTCGGCCTCACCCCGCAGGAGCTCGAGATCGCCCACCTCGCGGCCTCCGGTCTGACCAACAAGCAGATCGCCGAGCGGCTCTACCTCTCGCCCCGGACCGTGGGCGGCCACCTGGGCCGGGTCTTCCCCAAGCTCGGCATCACCTCGCGCGCGGCGCTCCGCGACGCCCTGACGGGCCTGGCCAAGCGCTAGAAGACTGGTGAAGATCTTGGGGTTCTGGTCCGGTCGTGTGAGCGGTGGGACCAGACTCGTTTTCATGGTGATGGGGGAATGGGCCGGGGA
>NZ_JBIBGK010000020.1:0-451 GCF_042956445.1 Streptomyces sp. NPDC008238
GTCGGAAACCCCCTCAAACTCTCCGACTCACCCACCACCATCCACCGCTCACCCCTCCTCGGCGAACACAACCACGACATCTACACCGGCGAACTGGGTGTCACGGCCGAGGAGTTGACGGCACTGCGGACGGACGGGGTGATCTGACCGATGGCGGACACCGACGGGCGCGACGACGTACGGTCGCACACCACAGAGCAACCGGCGGCGGTGCTGGGCACCGTCCACCGGTGGGCCGGGGCAGCGGGGCTGCCCTGACCGGAGCACCACCCGTGACGGGGCCGGGCCGCGAGGAACGCGCGGACCGGGCCCGCCGCACAGCACGAAAAGAGCACGGGGGCCGGCACGGGTCGGACTCCACGGAGACCGACCCCTGCCCGCCCCCCGTGCACGGGGGGCAGGCCACACAAATTAGCTGCACGGGAAAAAAAAAAATTGCGTAAAACAACAA
>NZ_JBIBGK010000020.1:457-100442 GCF_042956445.1 Streptomyces sp. NPDC008238
GGGGGGGGGGGGGGGGGGGGGGGGGGGGGGGGGGGGGGGGGGGGGGGGGGGGGGGGGGGGGGCGGGGGGGGGGGGGGGGGGGGGGGGGGGGGGGGGCGCCCGGCCCCCGGGGGGGGGGGGGGGGGGGGGGGCCCCCCCCCCCCCCCCCCCCCCCCCCCGGCCCCAGGTCCAGGGGGCGCTGGCCAGACTCTTTCGAGGCAGGGGAATCATGACAATGGCGTCAACGACATCGACGTCCCAAACACCCGTCACCTACCGAGAGGTGACCGACCACAACGGCCGGGTGTTCCGCGTCGGCGAGACCGACCTGGACATCATGGGCCGGAAGCGCAAGTGGATGGTCATCCTGCCGTGGGTAGGCATGATGGGCATCAGCTCGGCGGAGTACGCGTTCGCGTCCGCCGAGGACACGCTCCACACCGCGCACTCGTGGAGCAGTCTGCACATCTTCTGGATGCTCGGGGTCTGGGTGTTCTTCCAGGCCGCGGTGGCCTTCCCGGCGGGCAAGCTCCGCGAGTCCGGGAAGCTGCCGGCGCGCTACGCGATGATGTGCGGCGCCCTGGGCACCTTCCTGGGCTACCTGTCGCTGGCGTACGCACCGCACGTCGTCGTGGCGTACATCGGCTTCGGCATGTTCAGCGGCATGGGCGCCGGCATGGTGTACGCGACCTGCGTGAACATGGTCGGCAAGTGGTACCCGGAGCGGAAGGGAGGCAAGACCGGCTTCGTCAACGGCGGTTTCGCCTACGGCTCGGTGCCGTTCGTCTTCCTCTTCACCGGCTACATGAACCTGACCAACTTCCGCTGGGTGCTGGTCTCGGTCGGTGTCTTCCTCGCGCTGACCGTCGCGGTGGCCGGTTACTTCTTCAAGGACCCGCCGAAGAACTGGTGGCCGGCCGACGTCGACCCGCTGAAGGTGCCGGACGACCCGCGGGCCCGGCGCGCCATGGAGAAGAACCCGCCCGCCGTGCGGCAGTACACCCCCGCCGAGGCGTGGCGGACCGGCCGGGTGGCCCTGATGTGGTTCTGCCTGCTGTGCACCTCGGGCGTGAACATCTTCGGCATCGCCTTCCAGGTCGACATCGGTGAGGAGGCGGGCTTCGCCGGCGGGATCGTGGCCACGGCCATGTCCCTGAAGGCGATCGTCAACGGCACGGGCCGCGGCGTCATCGGCTGGCTGTCCGACCGCTACGGGCGCAAGCAGTGCCTGATCTTCGTCTGCCTCGTCCTCGGCCTCGCGCAGTACGGCATCCTGTGGTCGGCGGACATCAAGAACCTGCCGCTGTTCCTGATCTTCTCGTCCATCTCCGGCTTCGGCGGCGGCGCGATCTTCCCGATGTTCGCGGCGATGACGGCCGACTACTTCGGTGAGAACAACAACGCGTCCAACTACGGCCTGGTGTACAGCTCCAAGCTGGTCTCGGGTCTGCTCGGCTCCGGCATGGGCGCCTTCGTGGTCAGCCACTGGGGCCACAGCGGGGCGTTCACCCTCGCCGGTTCGATCTCGCTGTTCGCCGGCTTCGTGGCCCTCTTCCTCACCCCGCCGGGACGCCCCAAGAAGAAGGACATCACGCCCAACCCGCAGCCCACCAGCAGGGAGGCGATCTGACGTGACCACCGGAGAGCACCCGGGGCTCCGGCACCGCACGCCGTGCCCGACGACCGGGTGTTCCTCCCGTCCACCGCGGCGTCCCCGGACCACCCCCGTGTCCTAGGGGATCGTGCCGGAATGACGTGGGCCCCGGTCGTGGAACGCCACGACCGGGGCCCACGCGGCGTTCAGGCCGAGCGGTCGGCGGCGATCGCCTTGTGGTGGCGGATGACCTCTTCGACAATGAACTTCAGGAACTTCTCCGCGAAGGACGGGTCGAGGTGGGCGTCCTCGGCCATCCGCCGCAGCCGTTCGATCTGTTCCGCCTCGCGCCCGGGGTCGGCCGGGGGCATGTTGTGCGCCGCCTTCAGCTCGCCCACCTGCTGGGTGGCCTTGAAGCGTTCCGCGAGGAGGTGCACCAGGGCCGCGTCCAGGTTGTCGATGCTGCCGCGCAGGTGGCGCAGCCGCTCCAGGGCGGCCGTGTCGTCCACGTGTCCGTCGTCCATCCGCCCAGCCTAACCAGCGGGAAGGGGGTCAGTCGGCACGTCCCGTCGCGGCGACGGTCACGCCGAGGCCGATCATCGCGAGGCCGCCGGCGCCGCCGACCAGCGAAAGACGGCGCGGGGACCGGGCGAACCACGAGCGGGCGCCCGCCGCCACCAGGCCCATGGCGCTGTCCGAGACCAGGGCGATCACGTTGAAGACCAGGCCGAGCAGCAGCATCTGCACGGTGACATGGCCGGCCGTGCGGTCCACGAACTGCGGCAGCACCGCCGCGTAGAACACCATCGTCTTGGGGTTCGAGACCCCGACCACGAAGCCCTCGCCGAGCGTGCGCAGGGCGCCGCGCGCCGCTCCCGCGTTCCCGGACACCATGGTGAGGTCCTTGCGGTGCCGCAGCGCCTTGACGCCCAGGTACACCAGGTAGGCGGCGCCGGCCAGCTTGAGGGCGGCGAACAGCAGCGCCGAGCGCTCCACGACCGGGCCGACGCCGAGGGCGACGGCGACCACCAGGACGTACGAGCCGAGCGTGTTGCCGGCGACGGAGGTCAGCGCGACGCGGCGCCCGTGGGCGAGCGCGCGGCCGATGACGAAGAGGACGCTGGGGCCGGGGATCACCACGAGCACCAGCGATACCAGGGCGAAGGCCACGAGTCGGTCGAAGGACACCATGCCCGGAGGCTAATCGGGTATAACTTCCCGCGCACCGCATTAAGAGCGGGTACGAGGAGGCGGGATCGATCATGGGTGAGCCGCAGGGCGAGCAGCTGGAAGCCGTACGGGCCCGGCGGGAGGAACTGCGCGGGAGGTACCTGCACGAGCCGGCGGCGCGACCGGCGACGCGGGCGGCGGGGGTGCACCACGTCGCGTTCATCTGCCGGGACGTCGAGGAGACCATCCGCTTCTACCAGGAGTTCCTGGGGTTCCCGCTGGTGGAGCTGGTGGAGAACCGGGACTACGCGGGCTCCAGCCACTTCTTCTTCGACATCGGCCACGGCAACCTGCTGGGGTTCTTCGACTTCCCCGGCCACGAGCACCCCGAGCAGCACGAGACGATCGGCGGGCTGCAGCACCTGGCGCTGTCGGTGACCGCGGAGCAGTTCACCGAGGCCAAGCGCCGGCTGGACGAGACCGGCACGGAGTACCTCGGGCCGGACCGGGGCGTGGAGGACAGCCTCTACATCCGCGATCCCAACGGGGTCAACGTGGAGCTGTACCGGGAGGACCTCGGCCGCTTCGACGGCAAACCGCTGTTCTGAGGCGACGGGAGCCCGGCGGGGCGGGCGACCGGCGGCGCGCTCAGTCCTCGTGCGACCGCTGGTGGTACGAGGTCCTGGTGTGCTCGGTGTGCGCGCGCATGACCTGCTGGGCCCGCTCGCCGTCGCGTCCGGCGATGGCCGCGATCAGCTCGCGGTGCTCGACCCAGGACTGCATGCCGCGCTGCCGGGCGACCGGGGTGTAGTACCAGCGCACGCGCCGCTCGACCTGCCGGGCGAGTTCGGCGAGCACCGTGTTCCCGGCCAGTTCCATGACGCAGGCGTGGAGGGCGGCGTTGGCCGCGACGACCGCGTCGACGTCGTCGGCGGCGACGGCCGCCTCGCCCGCCTCGCACAGCTCCTCCAGCCGTTCCAGGCCCTTGGAGGTGGCGTTGGCCGCGGCGAGGCGGGCCGCCTCCGTCTCCAGCAGGGCGCGGACGACCAGGAGTTGGTCGGCCTCCTCGTCGGTGGGCTCGTGGACGAAGGCCCCCTGGGCCGGGCGCAGGTCGACCCATCCCTCGGTGTTGAGGCGCTGCAGGGCCTCGCGCACCGGCTGGCGGGAGACCCCGAGGTGGCCGGCGAGTTCGGTCTCCACCAGGTGCTGGCCCGGGGTGAGCGAGCGGGTGATGATCAGCTCGAGCAGCGCTTCGTACACCTGCTCGCGCAGGGGGCCCGGACGCTGGAGCTTGGGCACGGATCCCTGCGACAGCCCGCTGGACAGCATCGACGCCCCAACCTTTCCCGGGGATGATTGGCTTTCGTCTACAGTCTACGCGCGCAGCCGCCCAGCGCGGACACCACGCCCAAGGGTGACGCTCTTCACACTCCCGGGGCGCGGGGCCCGGCTATGCGGCCCCGGTGAGCTGGGAGGTCTTCAGGACGGTCAGGGTCACCAGCAACAACAGCATCGCCGTCATCCCGGCCGCCTGCCAGAGGGCGCGGTGCTTCCGCGGCGCGTGGGCCAGGACGAGCCCGACGGCGCCACCGGCGAGCAGGCCGCCGAGGTGGGCCTGCCAGGAGGTGACGGCCGCGGAGACGGCCATCCACACCAGCAGGCCGATCAGGAGCTGCCGCCCGCCGATCGGGTCGTTGCGCAGGCGCTTGCTGAGGACGAAGTAGGCGGCGCCCAGGCCGAAGATCGCGCCGGAGGCGCCGACACCGCCTTCCTGCGGGGCGATCAGGTAGGCCAGCACGGAGCCGCCGAGGGCGGAGAGCAGGTAGAGCGAGACGAAGCGGATCCGCCCCAACTGGGCCTCGACGGCCGGGCCGAGGGTCCACAGCGAGTACATGTTGAACAGGATGTGCAGGATCCCGAAGGTGCCCTGATCCGGCGGCTGGTGGAGGAAGGCCGAGGTGATGAGGCGGTACCACTCGCCGTGGGCGACGCCGATGGCCTCGTAGCCGGGGTACACCGTGCCGTCGTAGACGTAGGCCAGGCCGTCGGGGCCCAGCAGCCCCTGCCCCAGGCCGCCGAAGCGCACGACGAGGTCGGAGCGGACCAGTTCGCCGAGGTAGGCGGCGATGTTGAGGGCGATCAGGACGTACGTCACCACGGGCACACCCGAGGCCGCCACCCGGCCGCCGAAGACCGTGCGCGCCTGGCGGACGCTCCGGCCGCCCTCCTTCACGCACTCCGGGCAGTGGTGGCCGACCGCCGCCTCGCGCATGCAGTCCGGGCATATGGAACGGTCGCAGCGGGTGCAGCGGACGTACGTCTCACGCTTGGGGTGCCGGTAGCAGGTGGTGACCGGCGGCTCGGTGCCCTGGTCGGTGTCCGTGGTGCTCACGAGCGCGAAGCCCCCCATGTGGCGTACGGGACGGTGGAGTCGCACGTTTGTACCCAGCCCGGGCGCAGTGCGTCAAACCCCTCCGGCCTGCGCCTCCCTGCGCGGACCGCAAGCCCGGTCGACGAGGACGACGGTGACCGCGGTCAGGTCGGCGGCGTCGTTGCGCCCGGGTCCGCGGAGACGGGGTCGCGCGCGCTCGGCCCCGGGCAGACGGCGGCGTCCGGGAGTCCGGCGGCGGCGGATGACGTCTTCCTCCGTCACACGGTGCCGGGGGGGTGGCGGACGGCGCCCGGGCCTCGTCGTACGTCTCCTCGCCGGTCGGGGCGGTGCGGCCGCGGGCGCCGGTCCGGTCCGGGGGTGAGGCGCACCTTGAAGGTCGCCTTCCCCTCCCCGCGCGGAAGGTCGTCCGCGCCGTGGCTCCCGACGGCCGTGTCCCGCGACGCACCGCAGGCGCCGATGGCCGCGCCGCGCCCTTGCCGTACTTCCCCCGGCCGGGGCGGTCGGCCCCGTCGGCTCAGGTCCCCGCCGAACGCCCTCGGCACGCCCCGCGAACTGCGGCCGAACTCCCTTCGGCCGGACGCCGGCCGGGGACCGCTTTTACGACCCCTTGACCCCTAGCAGACGAATACTGTACACAGTATTCGTCCGGGAAACGGAGAGCCCCGGGCCGACGGATTCGTCGAGGTGACCGTGCCGGACTACGGCGCTGCCACCCGTGGCAACCTCTGTAACAAGGGCCGATTCGGCTTCCAGCGCGTACAGAACCGGGACTGATCGACATGGGACGGGTCACCGAACGACGTCGGGTACTGAGGATCAGGGACGGGGCGGTCGACCACCGGGCGGACACCCTCGTCGCCGAGGAACCGCTGGAGATCCGGCTCAACGGCAAACCGCTCGCGATCACGATGCGCACCCCCGGCGACGACTTCGCGCTCGCGGCGGGCTTCCTCGTCAGCGAGGGCGTGCTCGGCGGCGCGCACGAGCTGGCGAACATCGTGTACTGCGCGGGCGCCACCGTCGACGGGTCCAACACCTACAACGTCGTCGACGTGCGCCTCGCCCCCGGGGTCCCGGTCCCCGACATCACGCTGGAGCGCAACGTCTACACGACGTCCTCCTGCGGCCTGTGCGGCAAGGCCAGCCTCGACGCCGTGCGCACCACGGCCCGTTGGCCCATCGCCGACCCCGCGCCGCTGCGGCTCGAGCCCGCGCTGCTGTCCGCGCTGCCCGACCGGCTGCGCGCGGCGCAGCGGGTCTTCGACCGGACCGGCGGCCTGCACGCGGCCGCGCTCTTCACGGACGAGGGCGAACTGCTCGACCTCCGCGAGGACGTCGGCCGACACAACGCCGTGGACAAGATCGTGGGCCGCGCCCTTCAGCAGGACCTGCTGCCGCTCGCCGGGAAGATCCTGATGGTCTCCGGGCGGGCCTCCTTCGAACTCGCCCAGAAGGCCGTGATGGCCGGCATCCCGGTGCTCGCCGCCGTCTCGGCTCCGTCCTCGCTCGCGGTCGACCTCGCCGCCGAGTCGGGACTCACCCTCGTCGGCTTCCTGCGAGGCACCTCCATGAACGTGTACGCGGGCGAAGAACGGATCGCCCTGCCCGCGCCTGCGGCCGGGCGGGTCTGACCCGTCCCGGCCCGCGTACACGCGTGCAGGACCGGCCGGCGAGGTGCGCCCCCTGCGCCGGCCGGTCCCGCCGTAGCCGTGAACCCGAGGTAGACACTGTCCACCTCGGGGTGGACACTGTCCACCATGACCACCGCCCCCCGCGCGCGCCTGCTCGACGCCGCCCTCGCCGTCCTGGACGACGAGGGCGTCGAAGGGCTGACCCTGCGGGCCATCGCACGGCGCGCCGACGTCTCGCACGGGGCGCCGCTGAAGCACTTCCCGCACCGGGCGGCGCTGCTGTCCGCCGTGGCCACCGTGGGCTTCCGGGAACTCAACGCCCGCGCCGGCGCGGCCGTGCGCGCGTGCCCCGAGGGCGCCTCGGCGGCCGCGCGGCTGCGGGCCGGGTCCGGCGGCTACGTGGCGTACGCCCTGGGACGGCCGGCGATGTTCACCCTGATGTTCCGGCACGACCTGCTGGACCCCCGGGACAAGGAACTCGGCCGGGCCGGGTTGTCGGCCTTCGACGACCACCTCCTCGTGCTCGTGCGCGCCGCGCAGGCGGAGGGCTGGCGGCCCGGTGCGGACACCCGGGCGCTGACCGGCGCCGTGTGGTCCGGCCTGCACGGCGTGGCGCAGCTGTGGCTGTGGGGCTCGCTGGCCCTGGGCACCGGCGCCACGTCCATCGACGAAGCGCTCGACGCGCTCTTCACCTCGTTCGACCTCAAGGAACACTGACGATGCATGAGAAGTACGGATTCGACCGCGAGACGGCCGTCACGGCACGTCCGGGCGAGCCCTCGGTCTACGACGCCGAGCTCCACGAGGGCTGGCGGATCGGCATGGGCGTCAACGGCGGGCTGCTGCTCGCCCTCGCCGGCCGGGCGCTCGCCGAGGAACTGGGCGGCGACGGGCAGGGGCACCGGGATCCGTTCTCGATCAGCGCCTACTACCTGTCGACCTCGCTGCCGGGCCCGGTGACCGCCCGCACGGAGACGCTGCGCCGCGGCCGTACGGTCTCCACCGGCGTGGTCTCCCTCGTGCAGGACGGCGAGGAGCGGCTGCGGGCGCTCGCGACCTACGGCGACCTCGACGGCCACGACCACGCGGGCGACGTACGCACCTCCGCCACTCCCCCGCAGATGCCGCCGCCGCAGGACTGCGTCGGCACCGACGCGGCGCCGCCGGAGTTCCTGAAGACGTCCCCGATGCTGGAGCGCATCGAACTGCGCCTGGACCCGGACACCGTCGGCTGGGCGGTCGGCGCCCCCTCGGGCCGCGGACTGGTCCAGGGCTGGCTGCGCATGCCCGACGGCCGCGAGCCGGACCCGCTGATGCTGCTGCTCGCCGTGGACACCCTGCCGCCGGCCAGCTTCGACCTGGGGATACCCGGGTGGGCGCCGACGCTGGAGCTGACCGCCCACGTCCGGGCCAGGCCGGAGCCCGGGTGGCTGCGGCTCAAGCACTCCACGCGCAACTTCGCGGACGGCTACATGGAGGAGGACGCCGAGGTGTGGGACTCCGCGGGCCGCCTCGTCGCGCAGTCCCGGCAGCTGGCCCGGGTACGGCTGCCGCAGGGCGCCGCGTAGCCGCGACGCCCGCGGGGGCGCGGTCCGTCCTCAGTGCAGCAGGGCCTGCCAGTCCTCGGGGACCTTGCCCGCGGGGCCCGGCGCGGGCTGGGCCTCCGGGTGGGAGTTCGGCGGGGGCAGGACGGGACCGTCGTAGTACTCCTCGGTCTCGACGTTCCAGTACCACTCCTCACCGGGCTCGTAGCTGGTGATGAACGGGTGGCCCTCCTCCTTCGCGTGCCGCGTGGCGTGCTGGGAGGGCGAGGAGTCGCAGCAGCCGATGTGCCCGCACTGCGCGCAGCGGCGCAGGTGGAGCCACCAGCCCGGCCCCTGGCCGGCGCCGCAGTCGGCGCAGCCCGCGCCGCTCGGCCTGGCCGTGGGGTCGATGCCGGGGATCGTGACGTCGTCCGCCATGGTGGACCCGCCTCCTTAACCGCGATCACGTCCTCCTGGCATGCTAACCGCCCTCACCTGCCGCCACCGGGCGAACCGGAACGGGCCCTCACCGCCCCCGGCGACGGCGCAGCAGGCTGCCGGGATGCCGGACGAGGAAACGCAGGCGGCGGGTGCACCCGGGGGCGCGCAGCCACCACGGCAGCCTGCGCAGGGGCACGAACGCCAGGATGTCGTCGTGGGCCTCGGTCCCGGGCGGCAGGCCGCGCAGCAGTTCCAGGCAGCGGGCGTCGACCGTGGCGTGCAGGCGGGCGACGTGGGCCAGGGCCACGACCCCCTGGCGGCGCAGTTCCTCGTGCGGCGCCTCCAGCGCGCGGGCGACGCGGGGCAGGATCGCGGCGGCGTCCGGGTGGGTGAGCGCCAGCCCGATGACCGCGACGCCCACCAGCGGTTCCCCGCGCTCGAAGGCGGCGTCGACCTCCTCGGGCCGGTCGGTGCCGAGCAGCGCCGAGGAGTCGGCCCAGTTCATGCCCCGCCCGGCCGCCGCCCGCCCGACCAGGAACTCCCGCCGCCCGGCGGGGTCGTGCTCGCCGAGCCGCAGCCCTTCCAGGTACGCCCAGACCCGCCCGGCATCCGGTCCCGCCTCGGCGGCGGCCTGCCGCCACACCTCCGGCTCCGCCTCCGCCAGCGCGGCGAACCTCCCCCCGCGCTCCCCCAGGTCGCACCGGCGCAGGAAGGCCAGCCATCGTGCGTCCTCGTCCGTGACACGGCCGGTGGCGTGGCCGAAGGCGAGCTCGTCGGGTTCCAGCGCGACCGCGAAGCGGACGAACTCGGCGGGTACGGGAGCGGGGTGCGCGGTCACGAGCGCCGATGCTACGTGGGGGCGTCAACGGGCCTACGGGGCAGGGGAGTCGCGGCGTCGCACTTTGGGGTGGCCGGCCGGTACTCCCCTGGCGGTCAGGTGGTGCTGCGCCTGGTGCCGTCGAACGTGCATCGCGTGCTATGCCACGCTGTGAAAGGTCGCACGGTAGCTTCCGGCGGTGATGCCTACATGCTTCCGGAAGTTCCGCCGGAGGCTTTCGGCAGATCCGAAACCGGCCATTGCCGCAATGTCCGCGATGGGAAATGTGGTCGTCTCCAGCAATTGTTTCGCGCGGTTCACGCGCTCCTGACTGATCCAGTCGAAGACGCTCATTCCCACATCACGGCGGAATTTCCGCAGCAGACTCCGCTCGCTCACGTGTTCCTGTGCGGCCAGCCGGGCGAGGGTCAGGGGTTCATGGAGGTGCTCCTGGATCCAGGGCATCAGTGACCACGCAGCGGTGGCGTCGTCGGCACGCAGGGAACTCTTGACGAACTGAGACTGACCCCCCGGACGGTGAGGCATGGTGACCAGGAGTCGTCCGAGGTCGTTCGCGTAGGCCTGCCCGACATCCTCGGCCACAAGGTGCAGGGCGAGGTCCAGGGCGGAGAACACACCTCCGGATGTGTGGACCGGCCCGTCGTCCACGAATAGGTGCTCGGGTTCCAGTCTCACGTCCGGGAACATCTCCCGGAACTCTTCGGCGTACAGCCAGTGCGTGGTGGCGCGCCGCCCGTCGAGGACTCCGGCGTACGCCAGGACGAAGGCACCACCGCAGAACGACACCGTGCGTGCACCTGCCGTCAGAGCGCCGTGGATGGCCGACAACAGGGCATCGCTCCTGAGGGCGAGCGGGTTCTCGATGCCCGGGACGATGACAGTGTCGGCGTCCTCGACGACGTCCAGGGGAGCGAGTTCGCCGAGGTCGGCCCCCGAGGGCAGCGTGACACGAGGATCTTCACCACACAGCACGACCTCGTAGGGAGGATCACGATGCTTGGGGGTGTCGGACCATGCAGCAGGTCCGAACACCTGCTGCGCGATCAGCACCTCGAGCGTGACGGCGTCGGGAACGACCACCACAGCGACGACATGGTGATCACGGCCGCGCGAGGTGGAGGGATGCTTCGGCAGGTCCATGGTCACCCCTCATCGAGGGTGAGGTCGTTCCCACCACGCCTCCCGTGGGGGCGCGCATCGGGGGCATCCCGGTACGTCCACGGGCGTGACAGCAGGCGGCTTGCTGAGAATTTCCTCGACGCGATTCTCGATTATACCGCGAACCCGAACATCGACTTCGACACACGGCGGCCGTGAGGAAAAAGCTCGCTGATACCCAAGGCGATAGCGGACCGACCCGAAACTCATTGGCATATTGGCGCGTCGCAGCGGGTCCAGCGTGAAAGACGGGTCAGCACGGCCCGGCACCACAGCCGCCGGCAGCGAACCCTCCAGCTCCGCGACGTGCGGGTGGGCTCCTCGCCCGTGAATTGACACTCCGGGCACAGTCCATGGTGTCCGAGGTCGCTGACGATGGTTCCCCATCCGCGGCAGTGTTCACAGTCACGGGCCGAGCCGGCGTTGGCACGGACAGCGGGATTGGCCCCGTCGGTCATGGGATCTTCCTCCGATGCGTCTCTCATGTGGCCCTACAGGAATCTGGTGGCGGAATCGGGCACGGCGTACCGACGAACGGCCGACATCGACCAGCCGATGCCTCTGCCCGCGACCCGACTCCGGTGGGTCTCAGTGGTTTCGACCTGGCACGTACCGCCGTGTCATTGCCCGTCTCTCACGAGGTCGACCGCGCGCTCGGCGATGGCGAAGACCGCCGGGTTCGTATTCGCCGAGGGCACCGACGGCATCACCGAGGCGTCGGCGATGCGCAGGTTGTCGACGCCGCGCACCCGAAGCTCCGGGTCGACAACAGCCAGGGCACCCGTACCGATCCGGCACGTGCCGACCAAGTGCGTGTAACTCGTTGCCGTGCTTCTGATGTAGTGCCGACGCTCCGCATCGGTCACCACGTCAGGACCGGGGTACACCTCTCGGTCACGCAGTCCGGCCAGGGCCGAAGCGGACCCGACTTCCCGCGCGGCGTCAAGCCCTCGGAGCATCTGGTCAAGGTCCCCGGGATCGCCCAGGAGGTTCGGATGGACGAGTGGCTGCCGGTCCGGGTCCGCACTGGCCAGTCGCACGTGTCCGCGACTGGCCGGCGTCATCAGTCCGAAGACCACGGAGTACCCGCTGCAGACCTGGGGCTGCCAGCGAGGCCGCACCGGGAAGTCCGTGAACAGCAGATGCAGGTCAGGGCGGGCTGTCGGCGCGCTGCGCAGCAGCACATGCGGTTTGCGCGCCCAGTCGCTCACGGACACCGGAGTTCGCGCGGTGTACGTCACCTGCGATTTCACATGGTCATGGAAGTTCTCACCGACGCCGGGCAGGTCCACCACCACGTCCACACCCACTGACCGCAGATGATCGGCGGGCCCGATGCCGGATCGCAGCAGCAGCGCGGGGGACGGGATCGCCCCGGCCGTCACGATCACTTCCCGGTCTGCAACGGTTTGCGTCGTCCGGTGGCCCACACGATAAATGACACCCCGGCACACAGTGCCCTCGAGGAGCAGTCGCTGAACGTGGGCGTCCCCGCGCACGGTCAGGTTGGGGCGGCCGGTCGCAGCGGTCAGGTACGCGTCCGCCGCACTCACTCTCCGCCCGTCACGGATGTTGTTGTCGTGAAACGACACCCCCTCCCCCGACCCCGAGTTGCAGTCCTCGTTGAATCGATGTCCGACCTCGACAGCCGCCTCGAAGCACGCTTCCCAGAGCCGGGCGGTGGCTCCCGGCTGTTCGACGAAAACAGGCCCGTTCATGCCCCGTTGAGCCGGGTCGCGCCCTGGGGCTCGCTCGCTGCGCTTGAAGTACGGCAGCAGGGAGTCGTACGTCCAGCCGGCGGCACCGGCGGCATCCCACGCGTCGAAGCCGAACCGGTCACCACGGATGAACATCACCCCGTTGATACCGCTCGACCCGCCGAGCACCTTGCCCTGCGGCACCCTGAGCACCCCGTCCCCGAGCCCCGGCTGCGGCACCGTCTCGTAATCCCAGTCCACCGCCGACCCCACGAGTTGCCACCACCGCCTGGGGTCCGCCATGTCGGGCACCGGGTCGAGCGGACCGGCCTCCAACAGCAGCACGCTCAGGCCCGGGTCCTCCGACAGGCGCGCCGCCAGCACGCATCCCGCCGTGCCACCACCGACAACGATGTAGTCGAAACTCTCCGTGGTTTCCATGCCAGCCATCCCGCCAACGAGCAATGGTGAAGCGATCGGCGCACCATCGCAGCGCGCCGGCAGCGCTCCCGGCCTGTCACTCGGCGGCGCCTTCGGCCGGGCGCAACGCCGTCACATCGGGCACTGCCCCAGCGGAAGCCGGCAGTGTTCGAGCACTATCCCGCGTGCGTGAGTGACATCGCCTTCATTTCGGACACTCGTTGATACTACGTACGTAAATTCGCGAACCGTCCACGGTTGTCGCCAGCACCACCCCCACATCCCGCCACTCGCGCGCTTGGCGCTCGGAAGCGGTGAGGCCACAGCGAAACCGCCTACCACGTCGGACGGACCGGGCCGCCCGGGGCGAGGCGGCCGAGGTCCGCGACGAGGGCGCGCAGGCGGTCCTCGCCGAGCACGCCGACCCAGGGGCGTACCGCGTCGGCGGCGGCCTGGTCGGCGGCGCGGGTGCAGGCACGGCCGCGGTCGGTGAGGACGACCAGCCGGGCCCGGGCGTCGTCCGGATGGGGGCGGCGTTCGGCGTAGCCCTTGGCCTCGAGTTCGTCGACGAGCTGCCCGGCCGCCTGGCGGGTCACCCCGAGGTGCGCGGCGAGTTCGGTGACGGTCGCGCCGCCCGCGGCCATCCGGGCGAAGGCGAAGCCGTGGGCGGGCCGCAGGTCGTGGAAGCCGCGGGCGACGACGCCGTCATGGATCGCGGCGGTGAGGGCTCCGGCGGCGGCGAGCAGGTTCACGCCCAGGGCCATCGCCAGGGCCTCTTCGTCCTTCATGCGGCCACCTTGACACAGTGCGCAAGCAGCTTGAGCATATAGGCAAGCGACTTGCTCAAGTTGCTTGCCTATCCGGGAACAGGAGTCCGTATGCCCGTCGTCCGTTCCGCCGACGCCGTCGTCCACGACCTGCACGGTGTCCGCTTCGTGTCGTACGCCCGCACCGCCACCGGCAGCACCGAACTGTGCGCGTGGCGCGGCGAGGTGCCTGCCGGGACCGCCGGTCCCGCGCACACCATCAGCCGCGAGGAGGTCTTCCTCGTCCTGTCCGGCGGTCCGCGCCTGACCATCGACGGGGAGGCGTACGACCTGTCCCCCGGTGACGTCGCCACGGCGCCCGCCGGGGCCCGCCTGGCCCTGGAGAACCCGGGCGACGGCCCAGCCACCGTGTGGGTGACCACCGGGGTGGGTCTGGAGGCGGTGCTCGCCGACGGGTCGCGGATCAGCCCGCCCTGGGCCCGCTGACGCCGGCGGGCACCCCGCCGGTCAGCGCGTCACTGCAGGTGGGCGGTGTCGTTCCAGAGGGTGATCGCGGGGTCGCCGTACTCCCAGCCGAGGACCGACAACGACGCCGGGGCCAGGCTCAGCACCATGCCGCGCATCGGGTCCAGCCGCAGCCAGCGGGCGGCCAGGGTGCGCAGGAAGTGCCCGTGGGCGAAGACGACCGCGTCGCTGTCCTCCTCCTTGACCCAGGCCACCACCTCGTCCGCGCGGTTGGCGACCTGCCACGAGGTCTCGCCGCCGACGACCCCGTCGCGCCAGATCACCCAGCCGGGGCGTTCCTCCCGGATCTCCGGGGACGTACGGCCCTCGTACTCGCCGTAGTCCCACTCGCGCAGCGCGTCCCAGGTCTGCGCCCGGTCGCCGAAACCGGCGAGTTCGCAGGTGTCGCGGGCGCGCTGGAGGGGGCTGGTGCGGACCCGGGCGCCCGGGAAGTCGTGCCAGGGGGCGCGGGCCAGCCGCTTGCCCAGCAGGCGGGCGGCCTCCCGGCCCTCCTCGGTGAGCGGGATGTCGGTCCTGCCGGTGTGCTGGCCGGTCTGGGACCACTCGGTCTGGCCGTGCCGGACGAGCACGAGGCGCGGAGCCATCAGGGAGCCACCTCCGTGGGGACGGCCCCGGTGTCGTTGCCGTCGGGTTCGCTGAGGAATGCGCGGGACGCGCGGTGTCCCGGCCCGCGGCGGTGCGCGGGCCGGTGCGCGGCGGCGCTGTGGCCCTCGTGGCCGGTGCCCGGCGGCTCCGGCGCCGCCGTACCGGACGCCCGGCCGGCGTCGCGGTCCGGGGCGGGGTCGCCGCTAGGGTGGACGTGCGTCGCCACCGCTGCCTCCGAGGTCACGTGGACAGTGTCCCTCCCTACCCGCGGGGCGCACAAAACGCTGCCCCCGCGGCACGACCGCCCGAAGGAGATCCGATGAACGCGTCCGCCCCTTCGGCACCGGAGCCGCTCGACGTGCGCTGGATCCACGGGTCGCCGTCGGCGAAGCACAACACCGACCCGGACATCCAGGTGTTCGAGTACGACGAACGCACCTTCGTCCTGCGGCAGAACAAGGCGGTCCACTACGAGGCGCCGTTCCTCTTCCTGCTCTTCGGGGACGACCGCGCGGTGCTCCTGGACACCGGGGCCACCGCGGAGGAGGAGTTCTTCCCGTTGCGGGAGGTCGTGGACGAGCTGTTCGAACTGCGCCCGCCCGCCCTGCAGCGGCCGGGCTACGAACTGCTGGTCCTGCACACCCACGCCCACGGCGACCACGTCGCGGGGGACGCGCAGTTCGCCGGTCGCCCGGACACCGTCGTGGTGCCGGCCGACCGCGAGGACGCCTGGGACTTCCTCGGCCTCACCCAGGACCCCGACCGCGTGGCACGCCTGGACCTCGGGGGACGGGTCCTGGAGTGCCTGGCCACCCCCGGCCACCACGCCTCCGCCGTCACCTACTACGACCCGGCGACGGGCTTCCTGTTCACCGGCGACACCGTCTACCCGGGCCGGCTGTACGTCGAGGACTGGCCCGCCTTCCGCCGCACCCTCGACCGGCTGGTCGCCTTCGCCGCGGAACGCCCGGTCACCCATGTGCTGGGCTGCCACATCGAGATGACCCGCGAGCCGGGCGTGGACTACCCCGTCCGCACCACCCACCAGCCCGACGAGCCGCCGCTGGAGATGAGCGTGGACCAGCTCCGCGAGGTCCGGCGGGCGGTCGAGGAGATCGGCGACCGGCCCGGCCGCCACCCCTACCCGGGGTTCGTCATCTGCCGCACGGACTGAGCGCCTTCGACCGTACGGCACACTGTCCGGGTGTTCGCCCTCGCCGTCGCGCTGACCGTCCTCCTGCTGCTGGAGGTCGTCCCCTCCGCGGTCGCCCAGCTGATGCGCGCGCGGCCCGGCCTGGAACGGCTCGACGAGCTGACCCGGCTGGGCGTGCTGGAGGGGCGGCGCCTGTGGGTGGTCACCCTGCTCGGCACCCTGCACACGCTCGGCGCCGTGACGGTGCTCGTGGGGCTGTGGCACCCGCCCGTCGGCGTCGCCGGGGCGGCGCTGGAGGCGGGGATCTTCGCCTGGGTGCTGCTGCGCCAGCTGCGCCACGGTGACCGCGGGCGCGCCCTGGTCGCCTACGCGCTGTTGCTGGCGATGGCGCTCGCGGTCCTCGGGGTTGCCGCCCTGCGCTGAGCGGTCCCGCCGCCGGACGGCCGGGCCCGGTTCACCTGCGGCCGGCCACGACCTCCCGGGACCGCGCGACGGCCGGGGCGGCGGCGGGCGCGGCGGCCTCAGCGGCCCGCGCGGCCTCCGCCTGCCGTGCCCAGCGCTTGGCGAGGACCGCGCACACCATCAGCTGCATCTGGTGGAAGAGAATCAGCGGCAGCACCATCAGCCCGGCCTGGGCCCCGAACAGGACCGAGGCCATGGGCAGTCCGGCCGCCAGGCTCTTCTTCGACCCGGCGAAGACGATGGTCACCCGGTCCTCGCGGGGGAAACCGAGCCGACGCGAGCCGTACGAGGTCAGGCCGAGCATCGCGGCCAGCAGCAGGGCCTCGGCGAGCAGCAGCCCCAGCAGGCGCAGCGGCGTGACCTGGTGCCAGATGCCGCGCACCACGCCCTCGCTGAACGCCGTGTAGACGACCAGCAGGATCGAGCCCCGGTCGACCAGGCCGAGCACCTTCTTGTGGCGGGTGACGAAGCCGGCGATCCAGCGCCGCAGCAGCTGGCCCGCCACGAAGGGCACCAGCAACTGCAGCACGATGCCGAGCACCGCGTCCGCCGAGAGGCCCGCGCCGCTCCCGCCGAGCAGCAGCGCGGCCAGCAGCGGGGTGAGGACGAGCCCCGCGAGGCTGGAGAAGGAGCCGGCGCAGATGGCGGCGGCCACGTTGCCGCGGGCGACGGAGGTGAAGGCGATCGAGGACTGGATGGTCGAGGGCACCAGGCACAGGAACAGCAGCCCGGTGTGCAGCTCGGGCGTCAGCAGGTACGGCACGAGTGAGCCCGAGGCCAGGCCGAGCAGCGGGAAGGCGACGAAGGTGGCGGCCAGCACGGTGCCGTGCAGGCGCCAGTGACGCAGTCCGTCCATCGCCTCACGGGTGGACAGGCGCACGCCGTAGAGGAAGAAGAGCAGCCCCACCGCCCCGGTGGACGCCCCGCCCGCGAGGTGGGCGCCGGTGCCCCGGGCGGGCAGCAGCGCCGCGAGGAGTACGGTGCCGAGCAGCGCCGCGATGTACGGGTCCACAGGGAGCCAGGACGGGTAACGCAGGCGGCGCATGGTGGTTCCTCATCGGTGCTGGACGGGGCCCTCTCCAGAGTGCCCGCTGACCGGGCGATCGTAAATGACTTTGACCGCACTTACTGTCATCACGTATCGCGATGGGGGCGGTAGGCTGGCCGTGTGTTCGATCCGGTGCAGCTGCGGACCTTCGTCGCCGTGGCCCAGACGCTGAGCTTCACGCAGGCCGGGCGCCGGCTCGGCCTGCGCCAGTCGACGGTGAGCCAGCACGTGCGCAAGCTGGAGGAGGCCGCCGGCCGGCGGTTCTTCATGCGCGACACGCACAGCGTGGAACTGACCGAGGACGGCGAGGCCATGCTGGGCTTCGCCCGGACGATCCTGGAGGCGAACGAGCGCGCGGCGGGGTGGTTCGCGGGCACCCGGCTGCGCGGCCGGCTGCGCCTGGGCACCTCGGAGGACTTCGTCCTGACCCGGCTGCCCGAGATCCTGGAGGGCTTCCGGCGCGACCACCCCGAGGTCGACCTGGAGCTGACGGTGGAGCTGTCGGCCACCCTGCACCGGCAGCTGGCCGCCGGCCGCCTGGACGTGATGCTCGGCAAGCGCGCGTCCGGGGACACCCACGGCCAGCTGGTGTGGAGCGACCGGCTGGTGTGGATCGCCGGCGAACGCTACCGCCCCGAGCCCCAGCGACCCGTACCGCTGATCCTCTACCCGGCCCCCGCGATCACCCGGGCGCGGGCCCTGGAGGTCATGGAGCGCAACGGCCGGGCGTGGCGCATCGCGTGCACCAGCGGCTCGCTGAGCGGGCTGGTGGCCGCCGCGCGTGCCGGGCTCGGGGTGATGGCGCACGCCGAGGGGCTGATCCCGCCCGGCCTGGTGCGGGTGCCGGCCCGCGCCGGGCTGCCGGAGCTCGGCGGCGTCGACTTCGTGCTGCTGCACGGGCGGCGGCGGCCCGCGGCGCAGGAGGCGGCGGACGCCCTCGCGGCGGCGATCCTCAGCGGATCCCTTCGGTCGTGATCTGCTTGACCAGGCGCAGCGACGGCACGGTCTCCACGTGCCGGACCCCGTCCAGCGCCCCGACGCACTCGCTGAGGTAGCGGTAGAGCTGCGGTGTGCTGCTGCAGATGACCACGGCGACGAGGTTGGACGCTCCTGTGGTGGCGGCGACATAGGCGGTCTCGGGGTGCGCGGCCAGGGCCTGCCCGACGGAGGAGAGGGCGGCGGGCGCGGCCGTGATCCAGAAGATGGCGCGGGTGTCGTGCCCGATCCACGCCGTGTCCAGCTGGACGTCGGTGTAGAGCACGCCCGAGCCCCGCAGTTGCTCCAGCCGGCGCTTGGCCGCGGACTCCGACAGGCCGGTGGCGCGGTGCAGTTCGGGGTAGGAGGCGCGGCCGTCCCGGGCCAGGACGGCCAGCAGGGCCTCGTCGGTGGCGTCGAGGACGACCGTGCCGGAGGGCGGCTCGGGCGGCGGCGGCCGCAGCGCGGCGACCTCCCCGGCGGTGAGCGCGCCGCGTTTGGCGAACCAGCCGAGCGCGCCGCCGTAGAAGGTGTGCAGGATGCTGTGCGCGCCGATCTCGACGATGCTCGGGGTGCGCGGCAGGCGCCCGAGGAGCAGCGCGTCGTGCTCGTCGTGGCTGCGCGGGCGGGTCACGCACATCACCTCCGTGCCGCCGGACATCAGGGAGATCCAGGCGGTGTCGTCGCGCCGGGCCAGCGCCTTGGCGAGGGATTCGGCGGCCTCGGGGGTGCTGCGCAGCCGCAGCGCCCAGCGGGTGCGCCCCAGGAGTTCCTGTTCGGGCAGTCCGAGCACGCGCATCCCGAAGTCGCCGCGGAGCCGCCGGTAGCGGCGGGCCACGGTCTGGTCGGAGACGCCGAGGACCTCGGCGATCCTGCTGAAGGGGGCGCGCCCGTCGAGCTGCAGGGCGTGCACCAGCCGCATGTCCAGCTCGTCGAGCGTGTGGGAATCCATGCGCCGTCCCTCCATTTGTGTCGGATTCCTTCGCGAGGGTGCCCGTGGCTGGAAGAAGCCCGGGCCCACTCGCGATGGTACGGAGGACCTCCACGGAACGGAAGAACGGAACGGAGAAGGACCATGCGCAAGTGGGGACCGCTGATGGCGGTCTGTCTGGGCACCTTCATGCTGCTCATCGACGTGACGATCGTCGTCGTCGCGCTGCCGGACATCGCGGACGCCCTGGACGCGTCGCTCTCCGACCTCCAGTGGATGATCGACGTCTACGCGCTGGCACTGGCCGCGCTGCTGCTGGGCGCCGGCTCGGCGGCCGACGTGATCGGCCGGCGCCGGATGTACGTCGCGGGCACGGCCCTGTTCGCGGCGGCCTCCCTCGCCTGCGGACTCGCTCCCGGCGCGGGGGTCCTGGTGGCGATGCGGGCGGTGCAGGGGGTCGGCGCGACGGCGATGTTCGCCACGACGCTCTCGCTGCTCGGCGCCGCCTACCAGGGCCGCGACCGGTCGGTGGCGCTGGGCGTGTGGGGCGCGGTCAGCGGCGCGGCGGCGGCGCTCGGCCCGGTGCTCGGCGGGCTGCTCACCCAGGCGCTGGACTGGCGCTGGATCTTCTACGTCAACCTGCCCGTGAGCGTCGCGGCGATCGCCTTGACGCTGCGGGTGGTGAAGGAGTCGCGGGGCCACGGCGGGGCCCGCATCGACTGGCCGGGCACGGCGTCCTTCACCGCCTTCGCCGGGCTGCTCACCTTCGCGGTGATCCGCGCGGACGAGGCCGGGTGGGCGTCGGCCCGTACGGCGTGGACGTTCGCCGGCGCGGTGGCGGCGCTGGTGGTCTTCGTGGCGGTGGAGCGGCGTGCGGAGCAGCCGATGCTGGACCTGGCGCTGTTCCGCAACCCCTCCTTCACGGCGATCATGGTCGGCGCGCTGGCGCTCAGCGGGACGGCCTTCGGCTTCCTGCCCTACACCTCGCTGTGGCTGCAGACGCTGCTCGGGCTGAGCCCGGTCCGCGGCGGACTGGTGCTGATACCCCTGGCGCTGGCGGCCTTCGTCGCCTCCGCGGTCGGCGGCCGCTTCCTGCACGGGGCGTCGTACCGGCTGGTGATCGGCGGCGGGATGGTGCTCATCGGGGCCGGTGCGTTGGCCCAGACGCTGCTGGACGCCGGTTCCGGCTGGGGCGCGCTGACCGCCGGCCTGGTGGTGGCGGGCCTCGGCGTCGGGCTGGTCAACCCGGCCATCGCGGGGGCGGCGCTGGCCTCCGTTCCGCCACGGCGCGCGGGCATGGCGGGCGGCGCCGTCAACACCTTCCGGCAACTGGGGTACGCCCTCGGCGTCGCCGTGTTCGGCACCCTGCTCTCCACGCGCATGGAGCACTCGCTGAGCGCGTCCGGTGCCCCCGCCCCGCACGACACGGCCCGCGCCCTCGCGGGCGGCGGCGCCCGGGAACTGCTGGCCCGGGTCCCCTCCGAGCGGCGCGCGGCGGCGGACCACGCGCTGCACGCCGCCTTCGCCGCGGGCCTGGACGCGGCGGCCCTGGCGGCCGGGGTCGCCGGCCTGCTGGCGGGCGCGGTCGTGCTCGTCCTCGTCCGCGAACGGCCGATCGGGGCGCCGGCGGCGGCCCCCGAGCCGGTGGGGGCTGTAGAGCGGCCGTGATCCCCGCGAGGGGATTTGGTGCAGAGTCCGGGCGGACCTCGGTCCGCCCGGAAACCGTCCTCCCGCGCCATGTTCCTTGCGGTAACCGGGAATCGGCTCGTCACGCGAGTGTGAGGGAGCCCACGCGGGCCTTCACAGCCGAATGTCACACCCCTCCCCACCCAACGTGGTATCGGGTACGTTCTGTGACCGCCGAGGCGGTCGAGGAGCGACGTTGCGCGAGTTCACCATTCCCCCACTGGTGACGGCACCCCAGGTCGGTGGTCTGGCGGACGCCGTCTTCGTCAATGCCGAAGAAGAGCCGGACCGGATCGTGCTGAGCCGCCGCGGCAAGGCGGACGACGCGGACTGGGAGCACGTCACCGCCGCCGGGTTCCGCGACGAGGTCCTCGCGGTGGCCAAGGGCCTGCTCGCCCAGGGCATCCGCTTCGGCGACCGGGTCGGCCTGATGTCCCGTACCCGCTACGAGTGGACCGTGCTGGACTTCGCGCTGTGGGCGATCGGCGCCCAGCCCGTCCCCATCTACCCGACCTCGTCCTCGGACCAGGTCCGCTGGATGCTGCACGACTCCGAGGCGGTCGCCTGCGTCGTCGAGCACGAGGACCACGCGATGACGATCGGCGCGGTCGTCGACGAACTCCCCCATCTGACGCGGCTGTGGCAACTGGACTCCGACGCGCTGTCCGAACTGGCCCTGCACGGCCATAGCGTCGACGACGAGCTGGTGCACCGCTACCGCACGGCGGTCACCCCGGACTCCATCGCGACGATCATCTACACCTCGGGCACCACCGGCCGCCCCAAGGGGTGCGTGATCACCCACGGCAACTTCATGGCCGAGAGCGACAACGTCGTCGCCCGGTACGAGCCGGTCTTCCACAGCAAGCGCGGCGACGAGGCGTCCACGCTGCTCTTCCTGCCGCTCGCCCACGTCTTCGGGCGCATGGTGGAGGTGGCGGCCGTCCGCGCGAAGGTCCGGCTCGGCCACCAGCCCAACCTGGCCGCGGCCGAACTGCTGCCGGCGATGGCCTCCTTCCGGCCGACCTTCATGCTCGCCGTGCCGTACGTCTTCGAGAAGGTCTTCCAGGGCGCCCGCCGCAAGGCCGAGGCGGGGGGCAGGCTCGGGCCCTTCGAGAAGGCCGTGGAGGTGGCGGTGCGGCACGCCGAGGCGATGGAGGCCCGGGCCTTCGGCACCGGCCCCGGCCCCAGCACCTCGCTGCGGATGCAGCACCAGCTGTACGAGAAGCTGGTCTACGGCAGGGTGCGCGCCGCCCTCGGCGGCAAGGTCCGGCACGCCTTCTCCGGCGGCTCGGCGATGGACCGGCAGCTGGGGCTCTTCTTCGACGGCGCGGGCGTGCGGATCTTCGAGGGGTACGGGCTCACCGAGAGCACGGCCGCCGCGGTCGCCAACCCGCCCGAGCAGACACGATTCGGCACGGTGGGCCTGCCCATCCCGGGCACCACGGTGCACATCGCCGACGACGGCGAGATCTGGGTGTACGGCGGGCAGGTCTTCGGCGAGTACCTCAACAACCCCAAGGCCACCGCGGAGGTGCTGCACGACGGCTGGCTCGCCACCGGCGACCTCGGCGCGCTCGACGAGGACGGCTACCTCACGATCACCGGGCGGAAGAAGGAGATCCTGGTGACTAGCGGCGGCAAGTCCGTCTCGCCGGTGGTGCTGGAGGACCGGGTGCGCTCCCACCCGCTGGTCTCGCAGTGCGTCGTCGTCGGCAACGACCGGCCCTTCATCGGCGCGCTGATCACCCTCGACCCCGAGGGCATCGGGCACTGGCTGGCCATGCGGGCCAAGCCGCAGCTTCCGATCGCCAGGCTGATCCGGGACCCCGACCTCGAGACGGAGATCCGGCGGGCGGTCGTCGCCGCCAACACGCTCGTCTCCCAGGCCGAGTCGATCCGCACCTTCCGCATCTTGGCCGGGCAGTTCTCCGAGGAGGGCGGGCTGCTCACGCCGTCGCTCAAGCTGAAGCGCAGGGCGATAGAGAAGGCGTACAACCGCGAGATCGAGGCCCTCTACCACTCGTAGGGCGACCCCGGCGCGGAGCGGCGCCCGCGATGCCCGGGACGCTCGCGACGCCCGGGACGCCGGGAATGCCTCCGCCGCGGAGATCGTTGTACGATGAACGAATTGCGAGTCCGGCTCCGACGAAGTGAGGACGACCTGACCGTGAGCAAGGTTCCCGACATCACCCTGAACAACGGCGTGACCATGCCGCAGCTCGGCTTCGGCGTCTGGCAGGTCCCGGACGACGAGGCCGCCACCGCGGTCGCCACGGCCCTGGAGGCCGGCTACCGCAGCATCGACACCGCCGCGCTCTACCGCAACGAACACGGCACCGGCCGCGCCATCGCCGCGTCCGGCCTCCCGCGCGAGGAACTGTTCGTCACCACCAAGCTGTGGAACACCGACCAGGGCCACGACAACGCCCTGCGCGCCTTCGACGCCTCCCTCGGCAAGCTCGGCCTGGACTACGTGGACCTCTACCTGATCCACTGGCCCGCCCCGGCCCGCGGCCTGTACCAGGAGACCTGGCGCGCGCTGGAGAAGATCCACGCCGACGGCCGCGCCAGGGCCATCGGGGTGTCGAACTTCCCGGTCGCCCACCTGCAGCGGCTGCTCGACGAGGGCGGCGTCGTACCCGCCCTCAACCAGGTCGAGCTGCACCCCCACCTCCCGCAGGGCGAACTGCGGGCCTTCCACGCGGGTCACGGCATCGCCACCGAGGCCTGGTCACCGCTCGGCCAGGGCCGCGGCCTCCTCGACGAGCCGGCGCTCGCCGCCGTCGCCGCCAAGCACGGCAGGACCCCGGCCCAGGTCGTCCTGCGCTGGCACCTCCGGCTCGGCAACGTCGTGATCCCCAAGTCCGTGACCCCGTCGCGGATCCGCGAGAACATCGACGTCTTCGGCTTCGAGCTCGACGGCGAGGACCTGGCCGCGATCGACGCCCTCGACGACGGCGGGCGCCTCGGCCCGGACCCGTTCTCCTTCAACTGACGCGCGCACGCCGGGGGGGCGGCGGCCCGGCGGGCCGCCGCGCCCGGGCGTGCTCAGACGTCGCCCGCGACGACCGGGTAGTGGTCCGAGTAGTCGTCGAAGGTGTAGGTGGTGCCCCAGCTGGTGACCGACCACCGCGGGGAGTGCTCGTCGAGCACCCGGTTGTCCCAGCGCGCCGGGCGCGCGTGGCCGTTGCGCAGGAGCGCGTGGTCCAGGCGCTGCGCGGGGTCGTCGGGGTAGCGGTCGTGGGCGACGGAGTTGGTCGCCGGGTCGAAGCTGTCGGCCGGGCCCGGGGCGGCGTCGGGCGGCGCCACGTCCAGGTCGGCGAGCATGCGGGCGTACTCGGCGCCGCACCCGCGACGACCACCGGCTCGGCCGCGGGGAACGCACGGGCGTCGAGGAAGGCGTCGATCTCCCGGTTCTGCGCGGCGCGCACGCTCGCGGCCTCACCGCTGCCGCAGGCGGAGTCGTCGGCCTGGGTGTGGGTGCCCACGACGTGGACCCGGGTGCCGTTCACGTCGAGGACGACGTAGACGAAGCCCTTGTTGGAGAACCAGTCCGCGCCGCACGCGTCGCCGTACACGTGCTGGACCCTCTCCAGGATGGGCCACTTGATGAGGACCGTCACCCCGCCGTCCTCGGGCGTGAGCGAACTGTACGCGCCCCCGGTGCGGTCCCAGCCGCTCCTGGACCGGCCCAGCACCGGGGTCAGCGTGAGACTAGGGGCAGCCGGTTACCGCCGGGTAGATGGCAGGCGGCTAGCCTACGGGCGTGCTGGATTACGAGGAGCAGGCCGCGATCTACGACGCCACCCGCGGCGGCGTCCCCCGGGCCGAGGCGGCGGCCGGCGCCGTGCTCGGGCTGATACCCCGCCCGGCCCGCACCGTGCTCGACATCGGCTGCGGCACCGGCCTGGTGACGGCCCGTTACACCGGCCGGCCCGGGCTGCGGGTGCTCGGCGTCGACGCCGCCCTGGCCATGGCCCGGCTCTCCGCCGGCCGGGTGGGGCCGGGGATCGTCCAGGGGGACGTGCACCGGCTGCCGTTCGCGACCGCCTCGCTGGACGCGGTGACGGCGGTGTGGGTGCTCCACCTGCTGCCGGACGCGGCCGCGGTGATCGCCGAGTGCGCCCGGGTGCTGCGGCCCGGCGGGGTGCTCGTCACCACCGTCGACAAGGACGCCGGGCACGACGTGGGCAGCGACGTCGACGCGCTCCTCGCGCCGTACCGCATTCGGGAGGCGTACGACGCGGAGGAACGGGTGGTACGTCAGGGCGCCGCGCACGGCCTGCGCCCGGCGGGCGGGGCCCACTTCACCGGCCACGGCCAGGGCCGCGCCCCCCGCGACCTCGCCACCCGGATCGCGGCGGGCGAGTTCGCCTCCGCGCTCTCCCTGCGCGCCGGCGACACACAGACCCTCGCCGCACGCCTCGCCGCCCTCCCCGCCCAGGACACCGCCCGCCCCGACCCGGTCTACCGCCTCCTCGCGCTCACCAAGGACTCCCCTACAACGGCGGCTCGTTGAGCAGTTCGGCCAGCCATCGCACCAGGTGCTCCCGTGGAGCCTGCGGCGTGCCGCCGGCCGGGTCCGGGAAAACCCGGCCCCAGCTGTGCGCCCGGCCGACCGGGCCGACCCGGCAGGCCAGGCTCACCTCACGGCGCAGCGCGGGAAGATCCTCCCCCGCCCCGCCCGTCCAGGCCTCCAGATAGGCGTCCCGCATCCGGGCCAGGACCCGCGGCGCGTCCGCTCCGTGACGGCCGCGCATCACCCGGGCCGCGACCAGCAGAGTGGTGAAGGGGTGGGCGACGGCGGCGTCGCCCCAGTCGAAGAACACATGGCGGCCGCCGGCGGTGAAGACCTGCGCTTCGTGGAGGTCGGAGTGGTCGAGAGCCGAGCCGTTCGTGGACGCGGCCAGCTCGGCGCACCAGTCGGCGAAACGGGGCCGCACCGCCCGGACCCGCGCAGGGGCGTCCGTCCGCTCGATCAGCTCGTCCAGCAAGTCCGGCAGCCGTGCCGGGCGCAGGTCGGGCACGCCGAGGGCCGTCAGCTCGCCGACACGGCCGACGGTGGCGCGCTGCAGCGCGGCGTACGACCGCAAAGTGGCCTCCCAGCGGTGGGGGCCGTCCACCTCTCCGGCCAGCAGCGGGCCCCCGTCGGGCAGCAGCGACCAGGCGCGGTCGGTGTCCACGGCGAGCGGTACCAGCACCCGGCCCGGGGCCCAGGAGTGCAGCGCCTCGGTCAGCGCCGGTTCGAAAGCGGAGGCGGGAGGATTGGCCTTGAACCAGACCGCGGAGCCGTCGGCCGTCGGCACGCGCACCACCACCGACCAGGGCCGCAGCCGGGCAAGCCACTCCCGCGACGGCAGCGGCTCAATGCCCCGCGCGGCGGCCGCGTCCCGCGCCCAGGCCATCGCCTCCCGCCGCCACACCAGGTCCGACCAGGGTGTGGCGGCGTCGTACCCACCGGCGTCCACCTGCGTTTCGAGGTCCATCGGCGCATCCCACCACGACGGCACCGTTGTCCACACCTGGGTTACGGTCGGGGCATGACGACGACCACGGCGGGTGTGGGGACGCTGCTGCGCGGCTGGCGGGAGCGGCGGCGCGTCAGCCAGTTGGAACTCGCCCTGCGCGCCGACAGTTCGGCCCGGCACATCAGCTTCATCGAGACCGGGCGCTCCCGGCCCAGCCAGGGCATGGTCCTGCGGCTCGCCGAGCACCTCGACGTACCCGTCCGCGAGCGCAACGCGCTGCTCATCGCCGCCGGTTACGCCCCCGCGTACCCGGAGACCCCGTTGGGCGACCCCGCGATGCACCCGCTGCGCGAGGGCCTCGACCGTCTCCTGGCGGCCTACGAGCCGTACCCCGCGCTGGTCCTGGACGGCATGTACGACGTCGTCGCCGCCAACCAGGGCGTGGGCGCCCTGCTGGAGGGCGTCGCCCCGCACCTGCTGCGGCCACCGCTCAACGCCATGCGCGTCACGCTCCACCCCGAGGGCATGGCACCGCGCATCCTCAACTTCCGCCAGTGGCGCGGGCACCTGTTGGAACGGATCGAGCGTCAGATCACGATGAGCGGCCACGAGCCGCTGCGCGCCCTGTACGAGGAGCTGATGTCCTACCCCGCCCCGGCCGGCCACGCCGAGGACCCCGCCGCGCCCGCGCCGCAGGACGACACCGAGGTCTTCCCCTTCGCCCTGCCGATGCGGATCGAGCACGGCGACCGGGTGCTGTCCTTCATCTCCACCGCCACCACCTTCAACACCCCCATGGACGTGACGGTTTCCGAGCTGGCGGTCGAGACCTTCCTGCCCGCCGACCCGGAGACCGCCGCCGCCCTCCGGGCCCTCACGCCGGGGGCAGCCGGTCCAGGAAGCCGCTGACGGAACGGATCCGGCCGTCCTCGGCGAGCGTGATCACGTCGGAGCCGGCGACCGGCGCGGCACCGGGCTCCGCACCGGCCGGTCCCAGCTCCCAGGCGAAGCGCGCCACGTCGTGGTGCCCGTCCACCTCCCCCACGGCCGTGAACACGAACCCGGGGAACCGCTCCCCCACCCCGGCGATCAGCGCCCCGATCGCCTCGTGCCCGGCCACCTGCGCCAACGGGTCGGTGTACGTGCCGTCCTCCACCCACGCGAAGGCCACGGCCTTCGCCCGCGCCTCCGCGTCCGTGGTGCTGTTCCATGCCTCGAAGTAGCGGGCCACGGCGGCCTCGTAGCGGTTCTGCGACATCACGGTCCTCCTCGTCCGAACGGTCTGGGCCCGGCCGGACGGGGTGGAGTGCGCCACCCCGCCCGCCCGGTACGACCACCCTGCCCGTGCCGCGGGACGGGGTCGATTACGCGGGGGGTAATGGCGGGGCGGCGAGCGCCGCCAGCGTCTGCTCGGGTGCGGTCAGAATCGAGAAGTGGCCTTCGCCGGGGTGGACGTGAAGGCGGGCCCCGGGGATCGCGGCGGCGAAGCGGCGGCCGTGCTGGAGCGGGACGGTGGTGTCGGCGTCCCCGTGGTGGATCGACGTGGGCACGCTGATCGATTCGAGGTCGAAGCCCCAGGGCCGGGTCAGCACCCGCAGATCCTGCGCGACTCCCCGGCTGCCGTGGTGGAACGCCTCCCGGTAGTTGGTCAGGAAGGCCTCGCGTTCGTCCGGCTGGGCGAGGGCGAGCCGGTCGCTGACAGGCATCTCGCTGGTCGCCAGACGGACGAACAGCACTGGTTCCCGGCGCGCGAGCGTGGCCAGGCGGCCCATGAACCAGCCGCCGAAGGCCGGAGCACGCCGGGCGATCTGCAAGGACGCGCGCTGCCCGGCCGCCATGCCGCGGGTGGGCCAGGCGGGCGGACCGAGGGGCGCGATGAGCAGCAGACTGCGGACACGGTCAGCCAGCTCGGACGCGCAGGCGGCCGCGAACGCTCCGCCGCCCGAGACACCGAGCAGGGCCACCGAGCCGACGTCCAGTGCGTCCAGGACCAGGGCGGCTTCCGCGACCCAGTCAACGACCCGCGTCAGGCGACGGGTGTCGGTGCCGCCGATACCGGGGCGGTCCGGGGCAATGAAGCGCAGTCCGAGCGCGTGGGCCGCGCCCGCGAAGCCGTGCACGGCCAGCCGTGAGTCGGCCAGCCCGTGGCAGAGCAGCACGGCAGGCGCGTCGGGCTCCCCCAGCACCTCGACCGCGATCACCCCGCCGTCTGTTCGACGCAGCTCCACCCCCACATCGTCCCTCGTGACCCTGATCTGGGGGCTGCCTGATCGGCTTTCCGGGCGAGACGGTACGGGGAGGCGGGGCGCCCGGCCCGGCGGGTACGCTGCGACCGGTCATGCGTCGTCCAGCGGCCCAGGACGCCGTACGCGGGCTCGCCCGATGCGGTACCCCGGTTCGATTCCGGGCGATGACCACCCCGGGGTGGGGCGGGACCTCCGATCCGGGAAAGGCGTGGGGATGGCGTACGACCTTCGGGCGTTGATCGCCGGACAGGCGGTGCTGGGTGCCGTGGCGAGGGAGCTGCCCGGCGCCCGGGCGGCGTCGATCGGGCAGGGCCTGTCGCTGCTGCCGCTGTCCGACGCGCTGCTCGGTCCCGTCGCGGACGGCGAGGTCGGCGGGGTCGGCGGTTCCGGTTTCTCGCCGTTGCCGGATGAGCTCGAGAGGCGCCTCGCCGACTGGTCGGCCGCTGGGCCGGTGGCGTACGTGGAGGCCGAGTACTTCGGCGGTGTGGGCGAGCAGCGAGCTGCCGTGTGGGACGGGGGCACCCTCGTGCTGGGGCCGGTCGATGTGGAGGAGGGCCGGCCCTTTCCGCCCGCGGGCAGTCCGATCTCCCAAGCGCTGAGGCGGTTGGGCGTGGTGGCCGGCGGCGGTGAGGACGAGTTCTCGGCCGTGGGGCTGGACCGGCATCGGTGCGGCGAGGACTGGATCGCCTGACCCGGCGCCTCGGCGATGCGGCGCGGTGGGGCATGTCCACGCCTCGGGGACGGAAAATGCGCGGGCGCGCCGATCGCCGCTCTGCTAGCTTCGCCTGCACGTGACGTCGCCTGAGGAGGTGAGACCCATGAACGCGGTTCCCCGTGGGTGCTCCCCCTTGCCGTCACGGTCTGGCGACTGACGTAGGTGTCGCCGGGAGCGCCTCGACAACCAGGCACTCCCGAAAGGCAGCACCCATGCATTCCCTGCAGTTCACCGCCGAGTCGTCGTCGAACGGCGTGCTCGAGCGCGACTTCACCGTGGCCGGGGTCCCCGGTGTCCTCTGGTCGCCGGCCTCCCGTGAAGGGATCGCGCCCCTGGTCCTGATGGGCCACGGCGGCGGCAACCACAAGAAGCACCCGGCGATGTCCGGCCGGGCGGAGCGCCTGGTGACCGGCTGCGGCTTCCACGTCGCGGTCCTCGACGCACCCGGGCACGGCGACCGGCCGCGCACGGCGCACGACGAGGCGGAGGTCGCCGAGCTGTTCCGGGCGCGGGCGGCCGGCGAGCCGGAGGGCCCGATCGTCGTCCGCTACAACGACCACTTGGCGCAGCTGGCCGTCCCCGAGTACCGGGCGCTCCTGGACGCCCTCCAGGAGCTACCGGAGATCGGCGCCGGCGGGCCGGTCGGCTACTGGGGCATCAACATGGGCACCGCGATCGGCCTGCCGTTCGTGGCGGCCGAACCCCGGGTCACGGCGGCGGTCTTCGGCCAGCACTGGCCCGACGTCCTGGCCGCGAAGGCGCGGCGGATCACCGTCCCGATCGAGTTCGACCTGCAGTGGGACGACGAGCACATCTCCCGCGAGGAGGGTTTCGCGCTGTTCGACGCCTTCGCCTCGAAGGAGAAGTCCCTGCACGTGAACTCGGGCAAGCACAAGGAGCTGCCCCGCTTCGAGGCGGACAGCGCGGTCCGCTTCTTCGCCCGGCACCTCGGCGCGGCGGTCACCGCCTCGGCGTGACTTGGGCGGTCGCGGCGTCCGGCGGGCCGTCCGGGCGCCGCGGCCGCGCCGTCCGGCCGTGCGGGTACGGCCGAGCGCGTCACGCGCGGCCCGTGCTCGCCGGAGTGCCGGTGGTCCTGCGGGGCGCGACGCCGAATGTCTCACGATCCGGGACGGAGGCGTCCGTTCCGTGGTCTTGACTCAGCAGTAATTGGCAGTCCACGTGGCTCTTTTTTACCGTTTGCATGTAATTGTTCCAGTTGTGGCGACGAGCCCCTCTGGAGGCAACCATGACCGAACTTCCCTCTGAACAGGACGTCAGGAAGCTGGCGTACACCGTCTCGGGCCAGGTGCTGACGCCCGGGGAGGAGTACGCCGCCGAGTGCGCGAGAGGGAACCTGGCCGTGGCGCACCGTCCACAGGTGGTCGTGGGTGCGGCGACGCCGGCCGACGTACAGGCCGCCGTGCGGTTCGCCGGGGAGCACGGGCTGCCGGTGGGAGTGCTGACCACCGGGCACGGGCCGTCGCTGCCGATGGACCAGGGGGTGCTGATCACCACGCGGCGCATGAACGGGGTGCGCGTCGACGCGGGCGCCCGGACGGCGCACGTCGAGGCGGGGACCCTGTGGGGGCCCGTGGTCGACGCGGCGGCGCGCGAGGGCCTCGCGCCGCAGGTGGGGTCGTCACCGTCGGTCGGGGTGGTCGGCTACACGCTGGGCGGCGGACTGGGCATCGGCATGGCCAGGGCCTACGGCTGGGCGGCCGATCACGTGCAGGCCATGGACGTGGTCACCGCCGACGGCGAACTGCGGCGGGTCGCGCCGCACGAGGAGCCGGACCTCTACTGGGCGCTGCTGGGCGGCAAGAGCAACTTCGGCGTGGTGACCGCCATGGCGTTCACGCTGTTCCCGGTGACGCAGCTCTACGCGGGCAACCTCTACTACGCCGGGGAGCACGCCGGGCAGGTCCTGCGCGCCTACCGGGACTTCACGGCCGACGCGCCGGACGAGGTCACGTCCTCCTTCGCCCTGATGCGGATGCCGGACGTGCCGTTCCTCCCGCAGTTCATGCGCGGCACGCTCACCGTGAACGTCCGCGTCTCCTGCCTCGCGCCGGCCGCGGAGGGTGCCCGGCTCGTCGCGCCGATGCGGCACGCGGCACCGCTGCTCGCGGACACGGTGACGGAGATGCCCTTCGCGGACTGCCTGGGCATCGTGCCCGACGGCCCCGAACCGTGGGCCGTCGTCGAGCACTTCGCCGTGCTGGACGAGCTGACCCCGCAGGCCGTCGAGGCCGTCCTCGACACCGCGGGCCCGGACGCCGAGACGCGGATCGACATCGTCGACGTGCGGCACCTCGGCGGCGCGCTGGCCGCGCCGTCCGGGACGCCCAACGCCGTCGGCAACCGGGACGCCGCCTTCGCGGTGCTGACGCTGACATTCGTGGCGCCCGGCGAGGCGGCGCGAACCGCCGCCTCGGGCATGGAACTCACCGAGCGCGTGTCGCCCCGGCCGGGCGACCGCAGGCACCCTGCCTTCCTGTCCCACGCGGACGCGATCGAGGGGCGGACGCCGTCGGCGTACCCGCCGGAGACCTACCGCCGGCTGAAGGCGCTGAAGGCGCGGTACGACCCTGGCAACGTGTTCCGCTTCAACCACAACATCCCGGCGGCGGGCTGAGCGCTCACCACCACGACGTGGGGTAGACCTCGCGACGCAGCCGGGCGGAGACCATCTGCACCACGACGAGGAGCAGCGCGCCCGCGGCCAGCAGGGGGACGAAGTGGGTGGCGGACGGGGCGGTCAGCATGATCATGACGGCGGTGGCCATGGCCGGCGGATGGGGCGTCTTGAGCAGCAGCACGAGTCCGCAGGCGATGCCGCAACCCACGACGGCGGCCCAGGGCCCGTGCCAGCCGAGGGCGAGCACGCCGAAGCAGACCAGGCAGGAGACCATGTGGCCGCCGATGACGTGGCGGGGCTGGGCGAGCGGGGATTCGGGGGTCGCGGTGACGATGGCCATCGTGGCCGCCAGCGGCGGCACGAGCACCGTCTGGTGGGTGAGCGTGCCCAGCGCCACCAGCACGGCCAGTCCGACGGAGGTCGTGACGGCCGCCGAGGCGATCGTGCGCGGGGGCAGCCGCGGCAGGTGGAGTTTGCCGCGGCGCTTCGGCGCCGGCTCCGCCTCGCCGGGCGCGACGTCGACGGTCTTGGTCGCCCCGGACGCGTCAGTCGCCATGAGGGCGACCGGTCTCGGGGCAGGACGGGGCACAGGCCCCCCGGGCACGCGGAATCAGCATGGGGACTCCTCGGGATCATCCCCGTACCCGGCCCACGGCGGCTCTTCCGTGACGACGGGGATCACGCCCTCGATCGTCGCGTCGCGGCACGTGCCGCGTCCAAGACCGCATTCCTATCGCTTGATCGAAGGCCTCTATCGATCCGTGCGCGGCCGGCCCGATCCGGTGTGGCGCGGCGGGGGAATGGCCGCCGTGGACCGTCTGTGCCTGCCGCTCGCGGTACGGCTCCTCGTCGCGGAACCCCTGCTCGACGCCCGGTTCTACGAGGTGACCTGCTGCTCGCTGTCGCGGTCCCCGACGCCGCATGGGAGACGCTGCCCGATCTCGCCGCACGGTTGGCCGCCGTCGTCGCGGAACTGCCGGAGGCGGCTGTCGCCGACCTGCCTCGCGGCGCGACCCGGGTGCTCGTCCGCTTCGGCTCCCGTTTCGGCCCCGGCCCCCCGCGCCGCTAGCGGACCGCGCGCACCTTGGCGATCAGCAGACCGCCGAGCAGGGTGACGAGCGCGGTCGCGAGGTACAGGCCGGTGTAGCCGCCGAGGTGGGCGATGACGGGGGCGGCGACGGCGGGGGCGAGCACCTGGGGGCCGGAGTTGGCGATGTTGATGACGCCGAGGTCCTTGGCGCGGTGCTCGGCGGCCGGGAGGACCTGGGTCACCAGGGCCTGGTCCACGGCCAGGTAGACGCCGAAGCCGGCGCCCAGCACCGCGGCGGCGGCCATGGCGGCGGGCCAGGTGTGGACGCAGGCCAGCAGCACCGCGCCGAGGGCCATGACGACGGCGCAGAGCCGTACGAAGCCCTTGCGGCGGCCCACCCGGTCCGAGAGCACGCCCACCGGCACGGCGGTGAGCGCCGCGCACAGGGTGTAGATCAGGGTGAGGACCAGCACGCCGGAGTCGGGGTCCTCCAGGCGGACCGAGTCGGTGAGGTAGTAGAGCAGGTAGAGCGTGCCCATGGCGTTGCCCAGGTTGATCAGGAAGCGGGTCAGCCAGGCCCAGCCGAAGTCGGGGTGGCGGCGCGGGCTCACCCACAGGCCGGCGATCAGGCGGCGCGCGTCGAGGGGCGGACGCAGCTCGCGGGGCAGCGCCGGTTCACCGAAGCGGAGCACGAAGGGCAGCGCGAGGAGGACGGTCAGCAGCGCGATCGTCACGTAGCCGGGGGCGACCCCGGTGACCACCGTGGTCGTGACGACGGCGCCGACGACCAGGCCGAGGGACTGGGTGATGCCCGTCCATCCGGAGACCTCGGCGCGCTGGGCGACCGGCACGCGGTCGGCGATGGGCGTGGTGACGCCGGCGAGCATGGCGTTGAGCCCGGCCTGGGCGAGGCACCAGCCGAGGGCCACGCCCAGGACGGTGTGCTGACCCGCCGTCACCAGGAGTCCGGCCGCCCCGGCCAGCGCGCCGCCGACGATCCACGGCCGGCGGCGCCCGAAGCGTGAGGCCGTCCGGTCGGACAGGGCACCGGCCAAGGGGTTGGCGACCATCGCGACCAGCGCGCCGGCACCGGTGACCCAGGACAGCGCGGTGTGCTTCCCCGCCGGGTCGATGTGTTCCAGCTGCAGCGGCAGCAGGATCTGGATCGGGGTCATGAAGGCCATGAAGACGGCCAGCGTGGCCAGGCTGAGCAGGGCGGTCCAGGCCGGACGGACCCGTACGGCCGGTTCGGCCGAGGTGGTGTCCGGGACGTGGGCGGCGTCCTCACCGGTGTGGCGCATGCGGTTCCCCCTGCAGCACCCGAGAACATGAGGTCATCTCATGTTCGCGAGAGTGTAGTGGGGGGGCGGTGGGGCGCCAAGGGACACCGGGGAATCAGGGCGCGGTGCGGCGCGCCTGCGCGATGCGCTCCCGGTACCAGTGGTACGAGGCCTTCGGCGTCCGCCGCTGGGTCGCGTAGTCGACGTGGACGAGCCCGAACCGCTGGTGGTAGCCCTCGGCCCACTCGAAGTTGTCCAGCAGCGACCAGGTGAAGTAGCCGCGGACGTCCACCCCGCGGGCGTGCGCGGCCTCGACGGCCTCGATGTGGGTGCGGAGGTAGTCGATCCGGGCCTCGTCCCTGATCTCGCCGTCCTCCGCCGGCCGGTCGGTCTGGGAGCAGCCGTTCTCGGTGATCCAGACGGGCGGGAGCGCGGCCCCGTAGCGGGAGTCGAGACCGGTGAGCAGTTCGGTGAGGCCGTCCGGCACCACCGGCCAGCCGAAGGCGGTGCGCGGGTACGGGCGGCCCGGGACGGCGACGTCCGGCTCCAGGAGGTCGAAGGGCAGGCCTGTCTCCGCCGAGGGGGCGGCGATCCACGTGGGGTTGTAGTAGTTGACGCCCAGGCCGTCGAGGGGCGCCGCGACCACGTCGAGGTCGCCCGCCCTGACGACACCGCCCCACGTCGGGTCGGTCAGACCGTACGGGGACAGGTCGGGGTAGCCGCCGATCAGCAGCGGGTCGGTGAACAGCCGGTTGTGCAGGGCGTCGTAGGCCGCGGCGGCGGCGTGGTCGGCGTCGGTGGCACCCTCGGGGGTCCTGACCGGGGTGCAGTTGTTGGCGATCAGCACCTGCGCGGGGGCCGCGGCGTGCGCGCGCAGCGCGGTGGCGGCGAACCCGTGCGCCAGCAGCTGGTGGTGGGCGACGGGCAGCGCCTCCAGCATCAGGGCGCGGCCGGGGGCATGGGTGCCGAAGGCATGGCCGAACGCCATGTGGACGAAGGGCTCGTTGAGGGTGATCCAGCGTGTGACCCGGTCGCCGAGGCGCCCGGCGACGACGGCCGCGTACTCGGCGAAGTGGCGGGCCGTGTCCCGGTTCAGCCAGCCGCCCTCGTCCTCCAGCGCCTGCGGGAGGTCCCAGTGGAAGAGGGTGGGCGTGGGCGTGATGCCGGCCGCGAGGAGCTCGTCCACCAGGCGGTCGTAGAAGCCGAGTCCGCGCGGCTCGACGCGTCCCCGGCCCTCCGGCAGGACGCGCGGCCAGGAGATCGAGAAGCGGTAGGAGTCGATCCCGAGGTCCTTCATCAGCGCCACGTCCTCCGCGTGCCGGTGGTAGTGGTCGCAGGCGGCCTCACCGGTGTGCCCGTCGCGGATCGCCCCGGGCCGGGCGCTGAAGGTGTCCCAGATCGACGCCCCCTTGCCGTCCTCGGCGACGGCGCCCTCGATCTGGTGGGCGGCGGTGGAGGCACCCCAGTTGAAGGAGGCGGGAAGCGGGGACATCGGGATCCTCTCCTCTGCCGAGCGCGAGAACATGAGGCGAGCTCATGTTGGGCCTCGTCAACCTACACCCGATCCGGCAGAGTGGGACCATGCAGGCACCTCCCGACCCGTCCGCTCCGCTCCGCCGCCGTCCCGTGCAGCAGCGCAGCCGGGAACGTTTCGACCGGATCCTGGACGCCTGCGCGCGGCTGCTCGACGAGGTCGGCCACACGGCGCTCACGACCAAGGAGGTGGCCCGGCGCGCCGGGGTCCCGATCGGCACGCTGTACCAGTTCTTCCCCGGTGTCGACGGGCTGCTGGCCGCCCTGGCCGAACGGAACCTGGGGCACTTCGCCGACCGGCTCGCCCGCCGCGTGGAGGCCGAACGTCCGCGGCGGGTCGGGGCGATGGTGGACCTGGCGGTCGAGGAGTACGTCGCGATGCGCCGCGCCGTGCCGGGCTTCGGCGTGGTCGACTTCGGGGCGATCGGCCGCGAGGACCCCCGCAGCATCCACCTGCTGGACGCGGTGCTGGAGAACAACGCGGCCGTAGCCGACCGGCTCTGGTTCCTCGTCGGCGGGCTGCTCGGCGACGGTGACCAGGCGACCGCCCGCGTGCGGCTGCACGTCGCGCTCGAGTCGGCCGACGCGGTCCTGCGGCGCGCCTTCCGCCGGGACCCCGAGGGGGATCCAGTACTCATCGCCGAGTGCAAGCGGCTGCTGCGCGGCTATCTGGGCGGCTGACGGACACACCGGAGCCCCGCGGTGCCGTGGTGGCGTCGCGGGGCTCCGGTGGGTGGTGCCGTCCGGTGCGGGGGGTCAGCCCTTGCGGGCGGTGACCTCCTCGGTCAGCTGCGGCACGACCTGGAACAGGTCACCGACCACGCCGTAGTCGACCAGCTCGAAGATCGGCGCCTCCGGATCCTTGTTGACCGCCACGATCGTCTTCGACGTCTGCATCCCCGCACGGTGCTGGATCGCACCCGAGATACCCGCCGCCACATACAACTGCGGCGACACCGACTTACCCGTCTGACCCACCTGATTGGAGTGCGGATACCAGCCCGCGTCCACCGCCGCACGCGACGCACCCACCGCCGCGCCCAACGAGTCCGCCAGCGCCTCGATCACCGCGAAGTTCTCCGCACCCCCAACCCCCCGCCCACCGGACACCACGATCGCCGCCTCGGTCAGCTCCGGACGCCCCGTCGCCTCCCGCGCCGTCCGCGCCACCACCCTCGTGCCCGTGGCCAGCGCACCGAACTCCACCGTGAGCGCCTCCACCGCACCCGCGGCCGCCACCGGCTCCACCGGCGCCGCATTCGGCTTCACCGTGATCACCGGCGTGCCCGTCGTCACCCGCGACCTCGTGGTGAACGACGCCGCGAACACCGCCTGCGTCGCCACCGGACCCTCCGAACCGGCCACCACATCCACCGCGTCCGTGATCAGACCCGACCCCAGCCGCAACGCCAGCCGCGCCGCGACCTCCTTGCCCTCACCCGACGACGACACCAACACCGCCACCGGACCCACCACCTTCGCGGCAGCCTCCAGCGCATCCACCTTCGGCACCACCAGATACTGCCCGAACTCCGCCGCCTCACTGACCAGCACCCGCGTCGCACCATGCCCGGCCAGCACCTCGGCGGTCGACCCCGCACCGGCACCCAACGCCACCGCCACCGGCTCACCCAGCCGCCGCGCGATCGTCAGCAGTTCGAGGGTCGGCTTGCGGACCGCACCATCCACATGATCGACAAAAACCAGGACTTCACCCATGGGACTACCTACTCCTGTGACTTCGAGGGAAAGTGGCTGCTCAGATGAACTTCTGGCTCACGAGGAACTCCGCGAGCTGCTTGCCGCCCTCGCCCTCGTCCTTCACGATCACACCCGCGGTCCGCGGCGGACGCGCCACCGCCTCATCGACCTTCGTCCACGCACCCGCCAAGCCGACCTGCTCCGCATCGACCCCGAGGTCGGACAGGTCCAGGGACTCCACCGGCTTCTTCTTCGCCGCCATGATCCCCTTGAACGACGGATACCGCGCCTCACCCGACTGATCCGTCACCGACACCACCGCCGGCAACGACGCCTCAAGCTGCTCCGACGCGGTGTCACCATCACGCCGCCCGCTCACCACACCACCGGCGACCTTCACCTCCGACAACAACGTCACCTGCGGCACACCCAACCGCTCCGCCAGCAACGCCGGCACCACACCCGCCGTGCCATCCGTCGACGCCATCCCCGTCACCACCAGATCGAACCCCGCGTGCTCGACCGCCTTCGCCAGCACCAGCGACGTCGCCATCACATCACTGCCGTGCAACCCCTCGTCCTCGACATGCACCGCCCGGTCCGCACCCATCGACAACGCCTTGCGCAACGCGTCCTTCGCATCCGCCGGACCCACCGTCACCACCGTCACCTCAGCGTCATCCGACGCCTCAGCGATCTGCAACGCCTGCTCCACCGCATACTCGTCCAACTCGGACAGCAGCCCGTCCACCGCATCCCGATCCGTCGTCAGATCCCCCGCGAAATGACGATCCCCCGTGGCATCGGGCACGTACTTCACCGCGACAACGATCCTCAGGCTCATTTGATGTCCCTCCACACTCTCGGTTTGCGGATTACGGCAGGTTGCGGGCCATGACGATGCGCTGGACCTGGTTGGTGCCCTCGTAGATCTGGGTGATCTTCGCGTCGCGCATCATGCGCTCCACCGGGTAGTCGCGCGTGTACCCGTATCCGCCCAGCAGCTGCACCGCGTCCGTGGTGATCTCCATCGCCGCGTCCGAGGCGTAGCACTTGGCCGCCGCGCCGAAGAAGGTGAGGTCCGCGTCCGAGCGCTCCGACTTCGCCGCCGCCGCGTAGGTCAGCTGCCGCGCCGCCTCCAGCTTCATCGCCATGTCCGCCAGCATGAACTGGATGCCCTGGAACTCGGCGATCGCCTTGCCGAACTGCTTGCGCTCCTTCACGTACCCCTTGGCGTAGTCCAGGGCGCCCTGCGCGATGCCGATCGCCTGCGCCGCGATCGTCACGCGCGTGTGGTCCAGGGTGCGCATGGCCGTGGCGAAGCCCGTGCCCTCGGCGCCGATCATCCGGTCGGCGGGGATGCGCACGTTGTCGAAGTACACCTCGCGGGTGGGCGAGCCCTTGATGCCGAGCTTCTTCTCCGGGGCGCCGAAGGAGACGCCCTCGTCGCCCTTCTCCACCACGAAGGCCGATATGCCCTTGGAGCGCTTGTCCGGGTCGGTCACGGCCATGACGGTGTAGAACTCGCTGACGCCCGCGTTGGTGATCCACCGCTTGACGCCGTTGAGCACCCAGGAGTCCCCGTCACGCACGGCGCGCGTCTTCATCCCCGCCGCGTCCGAGCCGGCGTCCGGCTCCGAGAGGCAGTACGAGAACATCCCCTCGCCCCGGGCCAGCGCCCCGAGGTACTTCGCCTTCAGCTCCGCGGAGCCCGACAGCTGCACCGGCAGCGACCCCAGCTTGTTCACCGCGGGGATCAGCGAGGACGAGGCGCACACCCGCGCCACCTCCTCGATCACGATCACCGTCGACAGCGCGTCCGCGCCGGCGCCGCCGAACGCCTCCGGCACGTGCACCGCGTGCAGGTCGTTGGCCTCCAGCGCGTCCCGCGCCTCCTGCGGGAAGCGGCCCTGCTCGTCGACCTCCGCCGCGAACGGGGCGATCTTCGCCTCGGCCAGGGAGCGCACGGCGTCCCGGAGCATGTCGTGCTCCTCCGACGTCCGGAAGAGGTCGAAATTGTCACTCACGTCCGTTACTCCAGTCCGCGTCAGACTTCCATGGCATCGAGTACCCTCAATTATGCACACTCAGTGCCATTGATCGACGGTCCCCCGGTGTTAGGTTCGCCTCCATGACCACCAAGCCCCCGATGCGGGACGCCCTCGTCGCCGCGGCCTTCCGGCTCTTCCTGGAACGCGGCTACGAGGCGACGACGATCGACGACATCGTCACCCTCGCCGGCGTCGGGCGACGGTCCTTCTTCCGCTACTTCCCGTCCAAGGAGGACGTGGTCTTCCCGGACCACGAGCGCGCCCTCGCCGACATGACCCGCTTCCTGGAGGCGAGCGCCGACGCCGACGACCCCGTGACGCGGGTCTGCGACGCCGCGCGCCTGGTGCTCACCATGTACGCCGAGAACCCCACCTTCTCCGTGCAGCGCTACCGCCTCACCAAGCAGGTGCCGGGACTGCGGGCGTACGAACTCTCGGTCGTCTGGCGCTACGAGCGCGCGATCGCCGACTACCTCGGGGCCCGCTACGCGGACCGCCCCGACGGCAAGCTCCGGGCCGACGTGATCGCCGCCGCCGTGGTCGCCGCCCACAACAACGGCCTGCGCACCTGGCTGCGTTCCGGGGCGGAGGGGGACGCCGGCGCGGCCGTGGACCACGCGCTGGAGTTCGTGCGCGCCGCCTGGAACGGGGAGGACCCCGTGCGCCAGGGCGCCCCCGAGGCGGAGGACGACGTGGTGATCGTGATCACCAAGCGGCGGACGCCCATGTGGCGCGTGGTCCGGGAGATCGAGGCCGGCCTGGCGGAGGAGGGCTCCCCCGCGTAGGCGGGCACGCGGCGTCCAGGCGGGGCACTCAGTGCCTTCCCAAAGTGCACTCAGTGCCATATCGTGTGCGCCATGGATGACCGGACTCTCGACGCGCACGACGCCTCGGTTGACGGCGGGCTGCTGGTCCAGCGCTGCCGTTGGTGCGGCAACACCGCCTTCCAGCGCCTCCTGTGCCCCACCTGCGCCTCCACGGAACTCGACGAGATCCGCAGCGACGGCACCGGGGTCATCGTCAGCTCGATGCGGGACACCTCCCTCGTCGACCTCTCCGACGGCTTCTCGGTACGGGGCCGGGTCGTCGGCGCCTCGCCGACGCAGGTGCGCGACGGCGCCCGCGTCCGGCTGGCCCGCACGCCCGGCGACGAGGCGGGCGGGCTCCTCTTCGAGCTCTGCGAACCGCCCGCGTCCCGGTACGCCTGGTGACCGCCGGCCGCCGCCCCGGGCACCGCCCGTCGCACGTCAGTTGTGCTCGGGGTGCTGGTACTGGCGGGACTGCAGCAGGTACATCTCGCGGAAGTCGCCGGTACCCGCTCCCGGCCGCATGAGCTCGGCGAAGGCACCGTGCTCGACGACCCGCCCGCGGTCCAGGACGTAGATCACGTCGGCGTGGCGGACGCTGTGCAGACGGTGCGTGATCAGCACGACGGTCTGCCCGTCGGCGGCGAGTTCCCGGATCAGGTCGAACACCCGCTGCTCCGCCTGGGCATCGAGGGCACTGGTCGGCTCGTCGACGATGAGGATCCGGGCGTCGCGGTACTGGGCCCTGCTGAGCTGGAGGCGCTGCCACTGGCCGCCGGATATCTCGTGGCCGCCCTTGTAGCCGCGGCCCAGCAGGGTGTCCCAGCCGCGGGGCAGGCCCGCGACGACCTCGTCGGCGCCGGAGTAGCGGGCGGCGGCCTCGAGGCGTTCGTCCGTCAGGGAGGCGCCGGGGCGGCCGATCCCGACGTTGACCCGCGCCGTGAACGGCCAGCGGTAGGCGTCCTGCGAGACCAGGGCGATCCGGTCGGTGATCTGCCCCCGGTCGGCCTCGGCCGCGTCGACGTCGTCCCACCGGATCCGTCCCGAGTCCGGTGCGTACAGCCCGCACAGCAGCTTGGCCAGGGTGGTCTTGCCGCTGCCGTTGCGTCCGACGAGGGCGACGACCCGGCCGACGGGGATGGTGACGTCGACCTCGCACAGGGCGGGCGGCTTCACCAGCGGCGTGCCCGGCGCGGCCGCGGCGGTGACCGGGTAGCTGAAGGTGACCTTCTCGAAGTGGATGGCCTCGACGCGCTCGGGCAGGTCGCGGCCTCCGGACGGGATCACCCGTCGGTCCGCCTCCGCGCACAGCCGCTCCAGGTCGGCGACGAACAGCGCCTCCTCGTGCAGGTACCCGAGTTGGACGACGAGCCGGTCGAGGGCGGAGGACCCGCTGCGGATGGCGATGACGGCCGTGCCCGCCACGGACAGGGCCATCGTCCCGCTCCACAGCAGCGCGCCCAGCGCGCCGTACGTCGCCGCGGTGGCCAGCCCGGTCCACGCCGACGCGACGAGCCCGGTGCGCGCCGCGAGCCGCGCCAGCCGGGTCTGTTCCCGCTCCCCGTTCTCGGCCATCGCTCTGAAGTGCCCGAGCAGGAACGGCCCGAGGTCGTGGACGCGGACCTCGGGCGCCGCCTGCGTCTCGATCAGCAGCCGTCCCAGCAGCTGCCCGGCACGGGCGTGCTGCACCCAGTTGTGGAAGGAGATGTACCGGCGGCGCGCGATGGTGAGCGCGCTCCAGGCGCTGGGCAGGGTCATCAGCGCCAGCAGCGGGAGCAGCCCCGGATGCAGCACGGTGAGCACACCGGCCGCAGCCGCCAGCGAGATCAGCGCGTTGACCACCGACGAGCAGAAGTTGATCATCCGCCGGGCGGAGGCGGCACCCCAGGACGCCGAGTCCAGCAGCTTGTGGAACTCGTCGTCCTCCACGGCCGCGAGCTCCACGCGGGCGACACGCTCCAGGTACATCTCGGTGGCCGCCCGTTCCACGGTCGGCTCCAGCTTGCCGGTGCCTGCCGTGGAGGCGGAGCGCAGCAGCGCCCCGATCAGCGCGGTGGCGGCCACGAGCGCCAGCGCCGGGGCGGCGCCCGTCAGCCGCTCCGCGGTCCCGCCGGGCACCAGCAGCCGGGCGAGCACCCAGTTGACGGCGACCAGGCCGACCGCCTGGGCGACACCGCGGCCCGCCTCGGCCAGCGCCACGACACGCAGGGCCCGCGGGTCGGACCGGTGGGCCAGGCGCACGGTGGTGGCGACGAGCTGCGGCAGCCGCCGGATCATCGCGCGCAGGCCGAGTTCCAGGAAGGAGCCGTCGTGCTTGTTCCAGCCCATGTCGTACCGCAAGGGCCCGCCGAACAGCAGTCGTTCGGACTCGGACACCTCCTCGGGCGCGAGGGCGTCGGGGTTCCCCGGGGCTTCCTGCCGCTTCCGCGTGGTCATGAGCGTCCCCCTCGGCGGCGGCCGCGGCGCGGTGCCGTGGCGGCCTCCCCACAGGGTGCTCCTCACGGTGGCGCCGTGTGGCCCGCTCCCGTCAGTGCGCCCCGTCCCTGCTCCCGGCGGCCCCGTTCCCGCCCCCGTCGGCGCCGTCCTCCGCCCAGGCGCGATATGCCTCGACCGCGGTGGGCAGGGTGGGGAAGATGCGCTCGCGGCCCACCGACTCCGTCAGGCCGTACGCGTCCAGGTCGTCCAGCAGGTCCTGCTTGACGCGGGCGAGCGCGAGGACGATGCCGCGGCCGGCGAGTTCGCGGCGCAGTTCCTCCAGGGCGTCGAGGGCGGTGATGTCGACCTCGACGTTGGCCTCGGTGTTGAGGACGAACCACCGCACCGGGTCGTGCTGCCGGTCGACGGAGGCGAGGGCCCGGCGCCGGAAGTCCTCGGCGTTGGCGAAGAACAGCGGCGAGTCGTAGCGGTAGACGAGCAGGCCGGGGATCGTCCGGGCCTGGGGGAAGTCGTCGACGTCGTGCATGCCGGCGAGGCCGGGCACCAGCCCCTCGACGGCGTCGTGCGGGCGGGCCACCCGGATCAGCATCTCGGCCACCGACAGCGCGACGGCGACCATGACGCCGTACAGGATGTCCAGCGCGAGCACGCCCAGCAGGCACGCGAGGGCCAGGAGCAGTTCGCGGCGCCGGAACGACGCCAGGCGGCGGAATCCGGCGACGTCGACCAGCCGGCAGGCGGCGAAGACGACGATGGCGCCGAGGACGGTGGAGGGCATCCCGGACAGCAGGGGGTTGAGGAAGAGCAGCACGCAGACCACCGCCCCCAGCGCCACCAGCGAGTACAGCTGCGTACGGCTGCCCGCGGAGGCGCCGAGCGCGGTGCGGCTGGCGCTGCTGCTGACGGGGAAGCCGTGCAGGACGCCCGACCCGAGGTTCGCGGCGCCGAGGGCGAGCAGTTCCTGGTTGCTGTCGGGGCGGGCGGCGTCCCGGCCGGCGAAGGCCCGTGCGGTGAGCACGAAGTCGGTGTAGCCGACGAGCAGCACGCCCACCGCGGGCAGCAGCAGGTGGGCCAGGTCGCCGGGGGTCGGCAGGGCCGGCCGGGGCAGCCCGGAGGGGACCTCGCCGATGACCGCGATGCCGTGCCCCTCCAGCCCGAAGACGCCGACGACGACCGTTCCGGCCACCACGGCGAACAGCGGCCCGGGGGCGCGGGGGGCGTACCGCTGGACGAGGAAGAGGAAGAGCAGCGCGCAGGCGGCGAAGGCCACCGTCCCGGCGTGCGCCTGGGGCAGGTGCGTGACGAAGGAGACCAGCTGGGGGAAGAACTCCGCGCCCTCGACGGGCACCCCGGTCAGCTTGGGCAGCTGGTCGACGACCATGATGCAGGCCACTCCGGCGAGGTAGCCGACGAGCACGGGCCGGGACAGCAGGTCGGCGACGAAGCCCGCCCGCACCGCCCACGCCACCACGGCCAGCAGGCCGACCACGACGGCGAGCGCCGCCGCGAGCACGGCGTAGCGGCCGGGGTCGCCCGCGGCCAGCGGCGCGATCGCCGTGGCGGTCATCAGCGCGGTGGTGGACTCGGGGCCGACCGACAGCTGCCGGGACGAGCCCAGCAGGGCGTACAGCGCGAGCGGCGCGAGCACGGCCCACAGCCCCGTCACCGGCGGCAGCCCGGCCAGTTCGGCGTAGGCCATGACCTGCGGCACGAGATAGGCCGCCACCGTGACGCCGGCGAGCAGGTCGCCGCGCAGCCACGCCCTGCGGTAGCCGAGGAGGGTGGTGAGGCCCGGCAGCAGTGCGTGCCGGCCGCGCCCGACGGCGGGCCTCCTGGGCGGCGGGGCGGGCTTGGAGACGGCGGACGGCATGGGCCCATCCTCCCCGACGACCCCGCGTTGGGGCCGGACGGCCCCTCCTCGCGCCACCGGGTGGCGGAGCACCCTGGAGGGGAGGGCGTACCGGACGAGAGGGAGGACGGCGATGACCACCACCACGACGGGCCTGCTCGACGCGCTGCCACCGGAGACCCGCGGGCGGCTGCTGGAACTCGCGCGCGACGTGTCCTTCCCGGCCCGGGCCCGGATCTTCGAGGAGGGTCACCGGGCGGACCGCTTCTGGATCATCCGCACCGGCTCGATCGCGCTCGACCTGCACGTGCCCGGGCGGCAGCCCGCCGTCGTCGAGACCCTGGGCCCGGGGGACCTGCTGGGCTGCTCGTGGCTCTTCCCGCCGTACTCCTGGCACCTGGGCGCGCGGACGCAGAGCCCGGTGCGGGCCGACGAGTTCGACGCGACGGTGGTGCGGGCGCTGTGCGAGGCCGACGCGGTGTTCGGGCGCGCGGTGGCCCGGCGGGTCGCGCAGATCGTGGCGCACCGTCTGCAGGGGGCCCGCATCCGGCTCCTCGACCTGTACGGTCCGCAGGGCAGCGGCAGCACGGTGCACTGACGGACGCGTGGCCCGGTCACGGACCGGGCGGTACCGGTGGCGGCGGCGTGCGCGGGCGTGTCTGCTGGACGTCGGCGGGGCGCGGCCGCGCGATCGGGAAATCGGGAACGGATGCCCTGGGGGCCGGGATGAGCGAGGCACGGGAGTCGGGCGAGCGGGCGCCGATCAGGGTGTTCCTGGTCGACGACCACGAGGTGGTGCGGCGCGGGCTGCACGACCTGCTCGACGCCGAGCCGGACATCGAGGTCGCCGGGGAGGCCGGCACGGTCGACCACGCCCTCGCCCGGGCCCCGGCACTCCGTCCTGACGTGGCGATCCTCGACGTGCGCCTCCCGGACGGCGACGGCATCTGCGTCTGCCGCGAGCTGCGCTCGCGCATGCCGGGGCTGGCGTGCCTGATGCTGACCTCCTTCGACGACGACGACGCGCTGCTGGACGCGATCATGGCCGGGGCCGCCGGTTACGTGCTGAAGCAGATCAAGGGCTCCGACCTGGTCTCCGCGGTCCGCACGGTGGCCTCCGGCCAGTCGATGCTGGACCCGGCGACCACCGCCCGCCTGATGAACAGCCTGCGCGAACAGGAGCAGCCGCCGGAGCCGCAGGACGAGGCGCTGTCCGGGCTGACCCCGCGCGAGCGGGAGATCCTGGAACTGATCGGCGAGGGGCTGACGAACCGGCAGATCGGGGAACGGCTGTTCCTGTCGGAGAAGACGGTCAAGAACCACATCTCCCGCATGCTGGGCAAGCTCGGCGTCGAACGCCGCATCCAGGCCGCCGTCCTCGCCACGGAACACCGCACGTCGGGCGGCCCCCCCAGACCCGGCCCCTGAGCCCCCGCGGAAACCCGCGCCCGAGGGCGCGGAACGGATGCCCGTGGGGCCGCGGACGCGGGATGCCCCGGCGGCCCACGGGGTAGGGCCGGTCGGCCCTCCCCCGTGGGGCGGCGGGGCGTGCAGGGTGGGAGGACGCGGCCGGAGGGAGCGCGCCATGAATCCCACCCCACTCAACGGGGCGACCCTGGAGAAGCTGATCTCCGCGGCCGTGGCCGCGCCTTCGTTCCGCGGCAGCCGGCCCTGGCGGTACCGCCTCGATCCGGACACCGGCACGTTCCAGGTGCGTGCCGTCCCCGAGCCGGGGGTGCCGGAGTCGGAGGCGGCGGCGCGCGCCCTGCACGTGTCCGTGGGCGCCGCGGTGTTCAACCTGCGGGTCGCGCTGGCCCACTTCGGGTGGGAACCGGTCGTGCGTCTGCTGCCCGTACCCGCCGACCCCGATCTGCTCGCCGCCGTGCGCCCGGTCGGGCCGCGGCACGTGGACGACGGCGCGTACCAGGACCTGTACGACGCGATCTGGCGCCGTCACAGCTGCCGTACGCCCTACTTCGCGCACTGCCCGACCGGGGCGGTGGTGCTGGAACTGATCGACGCCGCGCACGCGGAAGGCGCGTCGCTGACCCTGCCGCGCACCGAGGAGGCGCTGCGGCTGCTGCGGCTGACCGCGGAGGCGGAGCAGCGGGGCGTGACGGGCGCGGGCCGCCCGGTCGGTCAGGGCGGCAGGGTCCACGAGGACTCCGGGGCCGGCGCGGCAGCCGGCCTCGACCCGGGGCGGCGGCCCCTGGTGGCCGCGCTGTGCACGCCCCACGACTCGTGCGCGGACTGGCTGCGGGCCGGGCAGGCGATGGAGCGCGTGGTGCTCCTGGCGACGGCGAACACCGTGCACGCGACGCTGCTGCACGAGGCGATGGAGTGGCCGGACCTGCGGGCGGCGATGCGCACCACCGACTGCGGGCCGGGCCTGCTGCAGATGCTCGTCCGGTTCGGTGCCGCGGCGTCCGGGGACCGGGCGCCGCGGCTGCCGGTCCGCGAGGCCGCGGAGCGGGGCTGATCAGAGCGGCCGGCCGCCGTCCGACGGGACCCGCCACACCAGGCGGGTGCCGCCCTGGCCGGGGGTCTCCAGGGTCATCGTGCCGCCGAGGCGGTGCGCCCGTTGCGCGAGGTTGGCGAGTCCGCTGCGGTGACCGTCCTCGGGGACGCCGACGCCGTCGTCGCTGACGGTGAGGGTCAACGTGCCCGAGCCGACGACCAGGGACACCTCCGCGCTGCGGGCCCTGGCGTGCCGGGCCACGTTCGACAGGGCCTCGCCGAGCACGGCCACCACGTGTTCCGCGACCGCGGCGGGCACATCGGTGTCGATCAGTCCCTCCATGCGCAGCGACGGGGTGAAGCCCAGGCCGGGCGCCGCCTCCTCCACCGCCCTCGCCGTCCGCACCCGCAGTCCCTGGCGGGTGGGCCCGGTGTCGTGGCTGCGCAGCCCGAAGATCGTCGAGCGGATGATCTTGATGGTCTCGTCCAGGTCGTCCACCGCCCGCAGCAGCCGTTCGCTCGCCTGCGGGTGGTCGACGAAGCGCACCGCGCTCTGCAGCGTCATCCCGGTGGCGAACAGCCGCTGGATCGCCAGGTCGTGCAGGTCACGGGCGATCCGGTCGTGGTCCTCCAGGAGCACCAGCTGCTCGGCCGACCGCCGCCGCTCGGCCAGCTCCATCGCCAGGGCCGCGGAGCCGGCGAAGCCCAGCAGCGGCGCGGTCTCCACGTCCGTGAAGGGTGCCTCCCCCTCGGCGCGGGCCAGCAGCAGCGCCCCGCGCACCCCCTGCGGGGTCGCCATCGGCACGGCCACCGCGGGGCCCAGGCCCTCGAACCGCGGCGGGCCCGCCACCACGCGCGGGTCGCGCTGGATGTCGGCGCTGGTCAGCGGTTCGTTCGCGGCCATGGCCGCGCCGGTGAACGATCCCTCGCACGGCAGCGTCAGCCCCCGGTGGGCGTCGGCGTCGATGCCCGTGGCGATGGCCATCGTGATGCCGCCGCTTCCGGCCGGCAGGGCCAGCACCCCCAGGTCCGCGCCGAGGATGCGCCGCGCGTGCTCCACGATGAGCTCCAGCACCGCGTTCTCGTCGATGCCCGACAGCAGGCCCCGGGTGATCTCCGCGTTCGCCTCCAGCCACCGCTGCCGCGACCGGGCCTCCTCGTACAGCCGGGCGTTGTCGATGGCGACCCCGGCCGCCACGGCCAGGGTGGACAGCACCGTCTCGTCCTCCCCGTCGAACTCCTTGCCGCCCCGCTTCTCCGTCAGGTAGAGGTTGCCGAACACCTCGTCGCGGACCCGGATCGGCACCCCCAGGAAGGAGTGCATCGGCGGGTGGTTCGACGGGAAGCCGTGGGAGGCCGGGTGCCGGGCGATCTCCTCCAGCCGCAGCGGGGCCGGGTGACGGATCAGCTCGCCGAGGATGCCGTGCCCCGAGGGCAGCGGGCCGATCGCCTCGATCTGCTCGTCGCTGACGCCCACCGTCAGGAACTGCGCCAGCCGCGCGTCGTCGCCGATGACGCCCAGCGCCCCGTACTCGGCGTCCACCAGCAGGACCGCGGCCTCCGCGATGCGCCGCAGCACCTGGGGCAGGTCCAGTTCGCGGCCGACCGTCAGCACGGCCTCCAGCAGGCTGTGTACACGGTCCCGCGTCCCCCGCACCGCGTCGATGCGCGACTGCAGCTCGTCCAGCAGGGCGTCGAGCTGCAGTCGTGGCAGGCCTTCGGCGTCCTTGCCGCCGCCAGTCCCCACCGGCACCTCCGTCCGCTGTGGCGGCCCTCGTGGGGCCCCCTCTCAAAGTAGCGCCACCCCGCAAGGAGGACGCGCGGAACGGCGCTGCTACTCGGGGCCTCGCTCCGCGTGCGGCACGGCCGCCCAGTGCTCGATCTTCTCGTCGGGCGCCAGCCGGGACAGCGCCTCGCCGAGCCTGCGGCACACCTGCTCGATCTCGCGGCGGGTGTGCTCCCGTTCGGTGACGGTCGCCGACAGCAGCAGGGCGGTCAGCGCGGCGGACCCGTTGAAGGCCTGGAGGGTCACCATCTTCGCGAAGAGGTCGTGCCCCGCGAACGGGCCGGACCCGGCCGCGGCGGCGTCGATCGCGATGAGCGAGGTGATCAGGGCGCAGGGCGCGGCCCCGGCCAGCTGGAAGCGGAAGGCGGCGCAGATCAGCAGCGGGAAGACGAGGAAGAGCAGCCCGGGCGTGCTGTGGGTGGCCACGAAGGTGACGAGCGCGGTGCCCGCGAGGAGCGCCGCCGCCTCCGCCCAGCGGTACGCCGGGACCCCGCGCGGGGGCCTGAGGGTGCGCAGGACGAACAGCAGCGGCGCGATCACCAGCACCCCCATCGCGTCGCCGGTCCACCAGACCGACCAGGTGGGCCAGAAGCCGCCGGGCGGCACGGCCCCGGAGGCCGCCAGCACGCCGCTGCCGACGGTCGCGCTGATCAGCATGCCGCCAAGCGCGCCGAGGAAGACCAGGGCGAGGGCGTCCTGCAGCCGGTCGAGTTCGACGCGGAACCCGACCCTGCGCAGCAGCAGGCAGGCGCACACCGGGGCGAGGGTGTTGCCCGCCGCGATGCCCAGCACGGGCAGCAACGACGGCCCGATCGCGATGTTGACCACGAACGCCCCGACGGCGATGCCCGGCCACAGCCGGATGCCGCCGAGCAGCAGGCCGACCAGGGCGATCCCGGTCGGCGGCCACATCGGGGTGACCTGACCGCGCACCAGCTGCTGCTCCAGTCCGATGCGGGCCCCGCCGTAGTAGGCGGCGGCCATGACCACGATCCACAAGGCCGTCGCCCGGTGGCGCCGCAGGCCCTCGCCGCCGGCGGTCATCGCGGTGCCGTCCCGCGGGGGCCGCCGTGCCCGAGGACGAGCACCGCGGCGTCGTCGCTGTGGCCGGTGAGGTCGGCGACGGAGATCAGCCGGGCGGCCAGCTCGTCGGGGTCGGCGGTGCAGCCGGCGGCGGCCAGTTCCGCCACGCGGGCCAGCCCGTCGTCGATGGGATGGCCCGGGCCCTCCACCACCCCGTCGGTGACCAGCACGAAGGCACCGGTGCCGGCCAGGACACGGCGGGTCGACGGGTACTTCTCGCCGTCGAGGATGCCCAGCGGCAGGCCGCCCTCGTCGAGCACGACCTCGCAGCGTCCGTCGTCGGTGGCCCACACCGCCGGTACGTGCCCGGCGCGGGCGTCGACCAGTTCGCGGGTCGCCGGGTCGAAGCGCAGGAAGGTGCACGTCACGAAGAGCCCGGACCCCATGGAGATCAGCAGGTCGTTGGTGCGGGCCAGCACCTCCGCGGGTTCCGTGGTGGCGACGGCGACGGCGCGCAGGCAGGTGCGCACCTGGCCCATGTAGGCGGCGGCCTCGACGTCGTGGCCCTGCACGTCGCCGATGGCGCAGCCGACGCTGCCGTCCGGCATGGGGAACACGTCGTACCAGTCGCCGCCGATGTCGAGACCGTCGCGCGCCGGGGCGTAGCGCCCCGCCACGCGCAGCCCGGGGACGCCCGGGAGGGCGGCGCCCAGGGTGTGCCGCTGGAGGGCGGCTGCCAACTCCACCCGAGCCTGCTGCATCTTGATCCGCTCGAGGATGCGTCCGGTGAGCTGCCCGAGTGTGTTGAGCAGCTCCTCGGCGCTACTGGTGGGAGCGGTGTGACGTCGGGACATGGCACCAACGCTCCGTGGCCTTGGCCACTCGCGCCACCTCTCACCCTACGCCCGCGGGCCCTGCGGCACCCCGTTCAGAGCCAGCCGCGGCGGGCCGCCTGCCAGGCGAGCTGCATGCGGGTCGCGGCGCCGGCGAGCGTCATCATGTGCTGGATGTGGCGCTGGACGGTGCGCCGGCTCAGGCCCATCTGGCTGGCGATGGCCTTGTCGGCGACACCCGCGACGAGCAGCGACAGCAGCCGGCGGTCGGTCTCGCTCAGCGGGTCGGAGTCGTCGGCGCCGTCGGCACCGCTCACCGCACCGGACGCGCTGACGTGCAGCGGCACCGCGTCCTCCCAGTAGCGTTCGAACAGCGCGGTCAGCGCCCCCAGGAGGCTGCTGTCGCGCAGCAGCGCCGCGGTCGGTTCGTTGGGGCTGCCCTGCGGGCCGCCCGGGACCAGGGGGCAGATGGCTATGGTGCGGTCGGCGACCGCGAGGCGCAGCGGCAGGTGGGGCACGGAGCGGGCCATCTCCCCGGCCTGGACGCCCTCGACGACGTTGTCGATGGCCCCGTCGTCGTCGAAGAACGCCCGCTCGTACAGGACGCGGTAGCGCACGCCGCGGGCGAGGGCCTCGTACTCGGCGCGGTTGCTCCCCGAAGGCATGGCGACGTACTGCGCCTTGCAGAACCAGAGCATCTCGTGGCGCGCGTTCTCCTGCATCTGCCGCAGGTGCTGGCGGAGCGCCTCGGCGCCGGTGATGACCTCGATGAGCTGGCCCGCGTCCTGGCGGCGCACGGTGCTGCGGTAGCTGTCCAGCAGGTCGGTGACCGCGGTGCGGGCCTTGTCGAGGGAGTCGGCCTGGCGCTGCAGCCGCGGCAGCAGGGCCACGTCCGGCGGGGTGGCGGCGTACTGCCGGGGGAGGCCGTCGGTGGGGCTGGCCAGCCCCTTGGTGGCGAGGGAGGCGAGGACGCCCTCCGTCTGCCCGGGTGGCAGGCCCGTCTGTGCGGCGACCTCGTCCGCCGACGCGGTGACGGTGGTGACCAGAAGCCGGTAGACGGTCTCCTCGACCGCGGTGAGGCCAGCCACCTCGAGCATGCCGCGTTCCTCCGGGTCCGGGACGGGTCCGCACGACGTACGCACAGGTGGCGTACAAGCCGCACATATCGTTAACGGCCGGACTATACCCGGGGAATGTTTCGCGCCAATGGTGCGGCGGGTGCCGGGGCCCACACTCCCCTGCACCCGCCGCTGTGTCAACGGTGACGCCCCACCGTCACCGTCCTCCGGAGTCCCGTGCGCCGCTGTGCAGATACGCACGGTCCACCGTCTGCCGGACGCTGTTGCCGGCCGCGTCGGTCGCGGTCACGCGCAGCGTCACATAGGCGTCGCCGCGCACCCGCGACGGACGCTCCACGGTGGCGGTGAAGCCGCCACCCTTGCGGGCCGTGGCGGCCCGGGTCCAGGTCCGCCCGTCGTCGTAGGACGTCTCCACGCGCACGGTCACCCCGCGCGGCGCGGCCGTGCCGTCCTGCATGCGCACGTCCAGGCCCAGGGTGTGGCGGCGGGCGGGGCCCACCGCGTTGCGGGCGTCGACCGGCACGGCGTAGTCGACCTGCAGCAGGGGCAGCGCCGTCGGCTGCGCCGCGGTGCCCGAGCGGAAGGTCCACGAGGTGCGGGTGCCGGTGCCGAACCGCCAGTCGTCCGAGGTGCGGGCGGTGGTCAGGTCCAGCCGGTACGCGGCGTCGCCCGCGGGCACCTCGAAGTTGCCCCAGGCGCCCGTGTCGGACGCGGCGATCTGCTTCCCGTCGCGGTAGAGCGCCGCGGTGGCGGTGTCGTCCACCGGCATTCCGTCGCCGGCGCGGGCCGCGCCGGTTCCGATGCCGCCACCGAAGCCGTTGCGCTCGTAGAACGAGTAGTGGCCGGTGCCGGAGTCGTTGAACTCCGGAACGAAGACGGACAGGGTGTCGCCCGTGCGCACCGACGGCCAGGCCGCACCGCGCGGGATCGACGGCCGGACCACGGCCCCGAACCAGCGCTCCGTGGCCTTCTGACCGGGCCGGTAGGTCCGCGGCAGGTCCTGCATGCCTGCCCCGAGCGGGGTGTCCGTGCCGAAGACGACGTTGTGGTGCACGGTGTGGCGCCACAGGGTGTCCCCGCCGCTCACGTACTCCACGCGCTCCTGGCCCGTCGGCACCTCACGGCTGTACTGGTTCCAGGCGGTGTCCTGGTACGGACGCCACCCGAAGCGCTGCTCACTCGCCCACTGCGAGGCGCCGGTACGGGTGTAGGTGCTGCGGACCACGGCGCTCTCGCGCTCGGAGACGGTGTGCACCAGGTTCTTCGGGACGAAGCCCGCGGACACCTGCATCACGTCGTACAGGTACGGGCTGCGCACCGTGCCGGAGAACTCCACCGTGGCGGTGCGCTTCTTGATGCTCTTGAGGAGCGCGGTGCCCTCCGCCGTGCCCGCACGCATGGTGGGCACGGCCATCCGGTCACCGGTCGGGCTCCACCGCGTCCAGGGGTAGAAGCCCTCCTCCACGACCAGCATCAGCGCCTTGGCCCCGGCCGCCCCGGCCGCCCCGGCGAGCTCCCGGTCGTCGGTGAAGTTCCAGCGGACGACCGCCAGTTTGCCGCGCACGCCGGCCTTCTTCAGCTCGGCCGCGGTGCCGGTGCCGGCGTCGACGGCGGTCAGCTTGGCGCCCTTGTCGTCGAAGGCCGGGGAGGCGGGCACGTAGTACGGGGTGAAGGCCGACGACGTGCCGGAGACCTTCGCCCGCAGTTGCGGGGCGACCAGCTGCCAGCGCGAGGCGTACTCGAAGTCGCCGTCGGTGACGCGCGCGGTGGGGCTGACGTAGAGCCGCTTGGCGATGTCGAAGAACATCACGCCCTGGATCAGGCCGTTGCCGTCGATCTTCCGGTACGTCTGGTAGCTGATGATGCCGCGCTGCTCGGCGGGCCGGGGGGTGCGGATCTTCACCTCGGTGACCTTGGAGGCGTCGAGCGTCACCGTGGTGTCCTTGGTGACCTTCACCTCCGGGTTGACCACCTCGCGGAGCTCCTGGCCGTCGGCGGCCCTGTCCAGCGTGCCGAAGCTGAGCTGGTACGTGCCCTCCTCGACCTCGGCGACGGCGGGCTCGACGCCGCTGTACTGCACGAACCCGTCGGCGCCCCAGATCGTGGGCGCGGCGCCCTCGATGACCTTGCCGTCGGCGTCGCGGGCGATCACGGTCAGCTTGTGCTTGGGGGCGTGCACGTTGAGGCTGACGGTGGTGTGGGCGACGACGGTGCCGTCGGCCGCCGCGGCGGTGACGTAGCCGTAGTACTTCCCGCGCGCGGCGTGGGCCGCGTCGGTGCTCAGCGGGACGTCGGCGGTGGCACCGGGCGCGACGCTCACGGTGCCGGAGCCGAGGGTGACGACCCCGTCGGGCAGCGCGCGCCCGGTTCCGGTGGAGAGCTTGACGGCCAGCTTCAGATCGACCTTCTTGTCACCGGTGTTGGTGTAGCGCACGGTGGCCGCCTGCTGCCGTCCCCCCGTTCCGCCGTTCTGGACCGGGGGCAGCACGACCGTGCCGGTCGCGGTGACCGTGCCGGTGGCGGTGGCCAGGTCGATCCGGCCGCCGCCCTGCTCGGTCACCTTGGTGCCGGGCACCGTGCGCGAGGTGCTGATCAGCGCGTCCTTGATCTGCTGCGCGCCCCAGCCCGGGTGCTGCTGGGCCAGCAGCGCCGCGGCGCCCGCGACGTGCGGGGTCGCCATCGACGTGCCCGAGGCGGCGACGTAGTTCGCGTCGACCGGGTCGCCCATGGTGGTGCCCGCGGCACGGGCGGCCACGATGCCCACACCCGGGGCGGTCACGTCGGGCTTGACGGCGCCGTCGCCGAAGCGCGGGCCGCGGCTGGAGAAGGAGGCGAGGGAGTCGTCCCGGTCGACGGCGCCGACGGTCAGCGCCGCGTCGGCCGCGCCCGGCGATCCCACGGTGGACGGCCCCGGGCCGGCGTTGCCCGCGGCGATGACGAACAGCGTGTCCGTCGACGCGGTCAGGGTGTTGACGGCCTGGCTCATCGGGTCGGTGCCATCGGTCTGGATGTCCGCGCCGAGGCTCATGTTGACGACCTTGGCGTGCTCGCCCGCCGCCCACTCCATACCGTCGATGACCTGGGACTCCGACCCGGAGCCGTCGTCACCGAGCACCTTGCCGACCAGCAGGTCCGCCTTCGGCGCCACACCGCGCCGGGTCCCCGCCGACGCCGCGCCGCTGCCCCCGACGATGGAGGCGACGTGCGTACCGTGCCCGAAGTGGTCGTCGGTGTTCACGCTGTCGGAGAAGTTCCTGGCCTCCGCGATGCGCCCCGCGAGATCGGGGTGGTTCGCGTCGACACCGGTGTCCAGCACCGCGACCTTCACACCCTGGCCCTCGTACCCGGCCTTCCACGCGGTGGGCGCGTTGATCTGCGCGGTGCTGCGGTCCAGCACCGCCTTGACCTTGCCGTCCAGCGAGACCCGCGGGGTCACCGCGACCCGGACGGCGTCCGAGGTCCCGCCGGGGTTCAGCGTCTTCCAGAAGGCGCCGAGTTCGTCGCCGTCGACGCGGAAGGAGCGGGCCCCGATGCTCTCCAGGGTGCGCGAGGAGGTCTGGTCCGCGCGGAGCGCCACCAGCCGGTCGGCGGTCGCCTCGGCGGTCCTCGCCGCCTGCGCGGCGACGCGCGCGCCGTCCCGCACCGGCTCGGGCCGCGAGGAGACGATCAGCGGCAACGTGGCGGAGTGCGCCTCGTCGAGCCCGGCGGCGACCAGCGCCGTCACGTCGAACAGCCGGCGGTCCAGGGTGCCCGCGGACACCAGTGCCTCGGCGTCGAACGGCAGGACGGTCAGGGACCCGCCGTCGGTCTCCATCGTGCGGAAGGGTATGTGTTCGCGGCCTGGCCCCGGCTGGACCGAGGCGGTGTGCCGCCCACCGGGCACCGACGTCACCGTCACCCGGTCGCCGGTCACCAGCCGGACGGTGGCGGAGGACGTCCCGGCACGGTCGGCGGATCGCGCCGGCCCGTCCGGGGCGGTACCCGCGGAGGCGGCCGTGGTGCCCCCGAGCGTCACCACCAGCACTGTCGATATCGCCGCCGCGAGGCGGAACCTTGCCATCACCCAAACACCTTTCGTACAGCTCCGGGTCACGCGCTGTCCGACAGAATCTGCCGATGCCGGGGAGGTGTCACCGGGTATCAGCTGTCACAGCTGTGACATGTCCCAACGGCGACACGGCTCTTCGGGCAACCTGCGACGACCCCCGCCAGGTCGCGGCGAACCCGCCCGGGACGGTACGAAACGCCCCCCCCCCGGAGCACAGCCCTCGGCCCCGGAGGAACCCGTGCCCTACCGCACGCGAAGGCCGCCGTCCGGTGCCGGCCTCCCCTGCCGGGTCCCGGCGTTCACGGGGTCGGGCCGGCCGGAGCCGGCAGCAGGGGTCCACCGCCGGTCAGCGACATCGCCAGTCCGGCGGTCAGCCATCGGTGGGCCACCGTCATGTTCAGCACGCGCCCGCCGGTGACCGTGCCGACCAGGCCCCAGTAGCGTTCCAGGCGGGCGTCGAAGCCGGACGACCTCGACACCAGGGCGTGCAGGTACGCGCGGAAGGCGGGGGTGTCCGACTCCCGCCGGGCCCGGGCGTGGGCGGCGACGAAGGCGTTCACCGCGTCCCCGCTGCCGGGCGGCAGTCCCTGGGCCACGGCGGCGGCCGTCAGGCCGGCGACCTCTTCGATCTCCCCGTAGAAGGCCGGGGCGTCCCTCATCTCTTCGTCGTGGTCCTGGGTCCAGCGGGTGAAGCTGGGCGTGGAGATGAGCAGATGGAGCTCGGCGTAGGCCAGGACCGTCGTGGGTCCGGGGTCCTGCGGCGGGTCGGGGGCCAGCATGGCGATCATGATGTCGAGCCGGCGCTTGGGCAGGGACCCGGAGAGCTCGCGGTACCAGTGGTCGGTGAGCGTGCGGCGTGCCTGCGGGAGCTGCTGCACGCGGGCGAGGATCCCCAGCCGCCGGAGCCGTTCCTCGCCGGGGCAGTCGTCCAGCGACTCGAGCGTGGCCTGACGCCACCGCAGTTCGGCCAACCGCTCCTGCACCGCTTCGAGTTCGGTCGCCACCAGTTCGTCCAGGGAACGCTCACCGGTGACCACCTGCGTGATGGTCGCGATCGGGGTGTCCAGCGCCCGTAAGCGTCTGATGAGGCGTATCCGCTCCCACGCCTCGGGGCCGTAGCGCCGGTGGCCCCCGCCGCTGCGGGCGGCGACGGGCAGCAGCCCGCTGTCGGAGTAGTAACGGAGGGTCTTGACCGGCACCCCCGTTCCCGCAGCGAGTTCACCGATGCTCCATGTGTCCTGCGTCACGGTGCCTTGAACCTCCAGCGCGGGGGAGGTCCTAGCGTACTGATCACCGGCCGCCCCGGTCCGCCCTTCCCCGCCGCTCAGGCCCCGTTCCGGCCCGGCCGGCGACGTACGACCCCGGGCACCCGAGCGGCCGCGTCCGATGCCGTCCGCTCCCGTCCGATCCCGTCCGTACCCCTGCGACCAAGAACGGTGGTCACGCATGTCCCCGATCATCACCGCTCCCCGTCCGTGCCGAAGAGACAGGCTCCGTGCGGTGCTCTTCGCACTGCTCTGCGCGGTGGCGCTGCTCACGGCGACCGCCGCGCCGGCGACCGGCGCACCGTCCGGTGGCCCGCACTCCGCGGGGCGGGGAGGCACCGTCGTACGGACCGACCACGGCCTCGTGCGCGGGGTGTCCCACGGCTCGTACACCACCTTCCAGGGCCTTCCCTACGCCGCGCCGCCGACCGGACCGCTGCGCTGGCGCGCCCCGGCGCCGGCCGCCGCCTGGCGTGGTGTCCGGGACGCGACGACGGCGGCTCAGCGCTGCGTGCAGATGCCGGCACCGGGGGCGAGCGCCGTCGTCGGGTCGGAGGACTGCCTCTACCTCAACGTCACGACGCCGGCGACGACGCCCGAGCCGGCCCGCAAGAAGCGACCCGTGCTGGTGTGGCTGCACGGTGGTGCGTTCCTCGGCGGTTCCGGCGGTGACTACGACACCGGGCGGCCGGCGGTCCGCGGGGACACGGTCGTCGTCACGGTCAACTACCGGCTGGGGATCTTCGGTTACTTCGGTCACCCCGGGCTCGGCTCCGCCCCGCCGTTCGGGCTGGCGGACCAGCAGGCCGCCCTGCGCTGGGTGCGGGCGAACGCGGCGCGCTTCGGCGGCGACCCGGGCAACGTCACGCTGTTCGGCGAGTCCGCGGGCGCGCTCGGCGTCTGCGCGCACCTCACCTCGCCGACGGCCGCCGGGCTCTTCCAGCGTGCGCTGCTCCAGAGCGGTTCGTGCTTCATGTCCTTCCCGCGCGGCGCTCTCGGACCCGGTACACCGGCGTACGAGCCGTTCGCCCCGCAGCGCGACGTCCAGACGGCCGGTGTGGAGGCCGCCCGGCAACTCGGCTGCACGGCGGGCGACGCAGACGCGGTGCTGGCCTGCCTGCGCGGGCAGGGCACGGAGCGCCTCGCCACGGCCCCGTTGATGCAGTCCTTCAACCGGCCCGCCTTCGGCAACGGGCTGCTCCCGGTGGCTCCGGACCGGGCGCTTGCGTCGGGGCGCTTCCACCGCATGCCGGTCCTCCTGGGCACCAACCACGACGAGATGCGGATGTTCGTCGGTCTGTCGCTCGCCGCGTTCCCCGTCCTCACCGAGGACGACTACCGCGCCCGGCTCGTCGAGGCCTTCGGGCCCTCGGCCGCGGCCGTCGAGGCGCGGTATCCGGCGGCGCACCACCCCACGCCCGCACTGGCCTGGGCGGCGGTGCTGACCGACCGGTCCCTGACGTGCACCACGCTCGCAGCCGGCCGGGCGGTCGCCGCACATGCCCCCGGCGTCCCGCTCTACGGCTACCAGTTCAGCGATCCGGACGCCCCCGTCCTCAGCGGTCTGCCGGCGAACCCGGGCTTCCCCTACGGGGCGGCGCACGGCTTCGAAATGCCGTTCCTGTTCCCGCCCTTCCCCACCGAAAGGCCGCTGACAGAGGAGCAGCGCGCCCTGTCTGACCGCATGGTCGACTACTGGACGCACTTCGCGCGCAACGGCGACCCGAACTCTCCCGGCGCCCGGGTCTGGCCCGTCCTGCGCCCCGCGTCGTCCGGCGCGCCGTCGGTGCAGTCGCTGGCTCCCGGGCCGGGCGGGATCCGGCCCGTCGACGCGGCGTCCGCGCACCACTGCTCGTTCTGGGACCGCCTGCCGCGGTGAGCGCGCCCGCGTGCGGGGCCGGGACGGGGCGGCGCGAGCGCCGACCCCGTCAGCGGTCCCGCCGCTCCGCGTCGCGCGCCGCGCGGGCCCGCACCGCGTCCCCGTCGGGCGCACCGGACGCCGACCACTGCAGGAGGAAGCGCAGGGCGTCCGCCGAGGGGGTGCCGGGGCGGGCGGTGTAGGTGATCAGGGACTGGCCGGTCTGGCCCTCGACGGTGAGCTGCTGGACGTCCAGGGTGAGGGGCCCGACCAGGGGGTGCTGGTAGGTCTTGCTGCGGGGCCGGGCCCCGCGTACCCGGTGGCTGCCCCACCAGGCGCGGAAGTCGGCGTCCTTGACGCTGAGTTCGCCCACGAGGGCGGCGAGCGCCGGGTCCTCGGGGTAGCGGCCCGCCTCCATGCGCAGGGAGGCCACGCACTCGCGGGCGATGCCCGCCCAGTCGTCCCCGTACAGCGCGCGGTAACCGGGGTCGAGGAAGGTCAGCCGGATGACGTTGCGGTGCTCGGGCGGCAGGGCGCCGAAGTCGGTCAGGAGCGCCGCAGCAGGAGCGTTCCACGCCAGGACGTCCTGCCGGCGGCCCAGCACCAGCGCCGGGACGTCGCGCATGCCGTCCAGCAGTTGCTGGATCTGCGGCAGCACCCGTTGCGCCGGGGCCGGGCGGGACGCCTTCGGCTGGGTGACGTCGGCGATGGCGAAGAGGTAGGCCCGCTCGTCCGGGGCCAGTTCCAGGGCGTCGGCAAGCGCTTCCAGGACGCCCTGGGACACCCGGCGGGTGCGGCCCTGCTCCAGGCGCACCACGTAGTCGACGCTGACGTGGGCGCGCTCGGCGAGTTCCTCGCGGCGCAGCCCGGGGACACGGCGGTGACGGCCGTCGTCCGGCAGGCCGAGGCGTTCGAGGTCGACCGCGCCCCGCCGGGCGCGCAGGAAGTCCCCGAGCGCGTTGTCGGGGCGGTGCGGGCGGTCTGCGGAAGGCATGCCCCCATTCTCGGCACCGGACGGGACGCGTGCCTGGTACGGGCAGTCCCAGGGACACTCCGTCCCTGGCCGGCCCTGGGGCGCCGGGCGGAGCGTGGAGCGGACGCCGGCCGGTACCCGCCGTGCCGGCGCCGACCCCCTCCGTGAACGACCCGAGGAATCCTGATGATCACGTATGACCGGCTCTTCATCGGCGGCCACTGGACCGCCCCCGCCGCACCGGACCTGATCGAGGTCCGCTCCCCCCACGACGGCTCGCTGGTGGGCCGCGCCGCCCAGGCCGGCGCGGCGGACGTCGACCGGGCTGTGGCCGCCGCCCGTGCCGCCTTCGACGAGGGCCCGTGGCCCCGCATGAGCCCCGAGGAGCGGATGCGGGTCGTGGCCCGCTTCGACGAGCTGCACCTGGCCAGGGCCGCCGAGATCGCCGCGCTGATCACCGCCGAGAACGGCTCCCCCCACTGGTTCACCTCGATGCTGCAGCCGGCCGTGTCCGTGCAGACCCAGGGCTATCTGCGGGCCGCGGGCGAGCTCGCCTGGGAGGAGCGCCGTCCGGCCGCCGGCGGCGGGCAGACCGTGGTGCGCCGCGAGCCGGTGGGCGTGGTGGCGGCGGTGATCCCGTGGAACGCCCCGCACCAGTCGGCACTGGCCAAGCTGGTCCCGGCACTGCTGGCCGGGTGCACGGTGGTGCTCAAGCCGTCCCCCGAGACCGCGCTGGACGGTCTGCTGCTCGGGGAGCTCTTCGCCGAGGCGGGTTTCCCCGACGGGGTGGTCAGCATCCTGCCCGGCGGTCGCGAGGCCGGCGCCCACCTGGTCGGCCACCCGGGCGTCGACAAGATCGCCTTCACCGGCTCAACCGCCGCGGGCCGCGCCATCGCGGGCGCCGCGGCGGAGACCTTCAAGCGCGTCACCCTGGAGCTGGGCGGCAAGTCCGCGGCGATCGTCCTGGAGGACGCCGACCTGGACGAGGTCGTGGCGGGCCTGAGGTACAGCTCCTTCGGCAACAACGCCGAGGCGTGCGTCGCGCAGACCCGCATCCTGGCCCCGCGCGGCCGCTACGAGGAGGTCGTCGCGGCGGTAGCGGCGCTCGCCGACGGCCTCACGGTGGGCGACCCGGCGGACCCGGGCACCTTCCTCGGCCCGATGGTCCGCGCCGACCAGGCCGAGCGGGTCCGCTCCTACATCGAGCTCGGCGTACGGGAGGGCGCACGGCTGGTGACGGGCGGTCCCGGCGTCCCGGAGGGCCTGGAGGGCGGGCACTACGTGCGTCCCACGGTCTTCGCCGACGTCGACAACGCGATGCGGATCGCCCGCGAGGAGATCTTCGGGCCGGTGCTGGTCGTGATCCCCTTCGACGACGAGGACGAGGCCGTCCGCATCGCCAACGACTCCCCGTACGGCCTGGGCGGCGGGGTGTGGACGGCGGACCGGGAGCACGGCCTGGAGATCGCCCGGCGGGTCCGCACCGGCACCTTCCACGTCAACGGCGCCGCACCCGACATGGCGGCCCCCTTCGGCGGGTTCAAGGCGAGCGGGATCGGCCGCGAGTTCGGCGCCGCGGGGCTGGCCCACTACACCGAGCTGAAGACCATCGCGATCTGACCCGCGCGTGTCCTCCCCGGCGGCCGGGCGCCTTGCTCAGCCGCCGGGGGAGGACTCCGCCAGCGCCGCCTCCACGGCCTCGACGGCCTCCTCGGCGGAGTCGGCGCGCAGGAACGTCTCCGCGGGCCCGGGTCCCCGCACGTCCCAGCCGCCGACCACGACGACGGGCTTGCCGGTCCGCAGGGCGAGCGCCACTTCGCTCAGCGTTCCCCAGCTGCCGCCGACCGCCACCACGGCATCGGAGGCGGCGACGACGAGGCCGTTGCGGAGTTCGCCGAGGCCGGTGGCGATCGTCACGGAGAGGGACGGGTCACCCGCCCGGCGGTCCCGGCCCGGGAGGAGTCCGACGGAGGTACCGCCCTGCGCGCGGGCTCCCTCGGAAGCGGCGCCCATCACCCCGCCGAGCCCGCCGCAGACGACGACGGCCCCGCGCCGGGCCAGGAGTTCACCGACCGCTCGGGCGAGGTCGCGCTCCCGCCCGGTGGCCTCGGCGGGACCCACCACGGCGACATAACGGCTCGTCACGGCCCCTCCCGCGGGCTCCGGCTCCGATTGACAGGGACGACGCCGAGGATATTCGCTGCAGGGGTGACCTCGTACGTGCTCACGCCCCGACGCGTGTCCCTCGCCCTGCTGGTCTCGACGCTGACCCTCGCCGCCTGCCAGGGCACGCCGTCCGCCCCCGAGTCCATGGTCGCCACGAGCCGCGCAGCGGTCCCCAAGGCGTCCTGTGCGGACCGCGTCCTGGCGGCGATGAACGACACGCAGCGCGTCGGCCAGCTCTTCATGGGCGCGGCCCAGCTGCCCACGCCGCCCAAGGCCGACGTGGACGCGATGCGCTCCTACGCCGTCGGGTCGGTGTTCCTCGCCGGCCGCAGCACGTCAGCGGTGACGAAGACCCGGACGCTCGTGGACGGGCTGCAGAAGTCCCTGGGGCAGACCGTGGCCGGGCAGCGGGTCGGCCTGCTGGTCTCCACGGACCAGGAGGGCGGCCAGGTGCAGGTCCTCAAGGGCACGGGCTTCTCCACGATCCCCAGCGGGAAGACCCAGGGCACGTACTCCACGGCCACGCTGCGCTCGCGGGCGGAGGGCTGGGCGAAGGAGCTGAAGAAGGCGGGCGTCAACGTCAACCTGGCGCCCGTCGCCGACATCGTCCCCACCTCGATCGGCACCGCGAACGCCCCCATCGGCCGCTACGGCCGCCAGTTCGGCTCGACCTCCGGGGTGGTGTCCCCGCACGTCACGGCGTACGTCCAGGGCTCGAAGGCGGCCGGGGTGCTGACCACGCCCAAGCACTTCCCCGGTCTCGGCAGCGTCAAGGGCAACACGGACACGACCGCCTCGGTGACGGACACGACGCTGACCCGGACGGGCAGCAACATCGCCCCCTTCCGCGCGGGCATCTCCGCGGGCGCGGGGCTGGTGATGGTGTCGCTGGCGACGTACCAGCGCATCGACCCGAAGCACAAGGCCGTGTTCTCGTCGCTGATCGTGGATCAGACCCTCCGCCGCGACCTGGGCTTCAAGGGCGTCATCATCTCCGACGACCTCGGCAAGGCGGCCTCCGCCCAGTCCGTGGCGCTCGGCCAGCGCGCCTTGTCCTTCCTGCGCGCCGGCGGCGACCTCACCCTCACCGTCTCCCCCAAGGGCATCCCCACGATGGCCGAGGGCATCCGCTACGCCATGCGTCACGAACCGAAGGTGCGGACGCTGGTCGCGAACAGCGTGCGGCGCGTGCTGACGGCCAAGGAGGCGGCCGGGGTGCTGCGCTGCACCGGCTGACGCCGCCGCGCGGGGCTGCCGCCGCCGGTCAGCCGGCCTCGATCCGCGCCGCCAGGGCGGAGAGGATCGAGGCCGGCTCGCGGGCGGAGACCACGGTGTTCTCGAACTGGCCGTACGTGTCGCACAGCTCGAACGCGCCGTCGGCGTCTACGCGCACGAAGGCCGTCGTGGTGTTCACCGAGGACCGCGGGGACTCCCCGGACGCCACCTTCTCCACTTCCGCGAGGAAGTCCAGGACGCTCCAGGCCCGCCTGCCGAACGAGCTCGCGAGCGTTTCCACCGCCCGCAGCAGGTTCTCGTCCGCCGGCGGGGTACGGGTCGGATTCCAGAAGCCGTCGCGACGGGTGAAGTCCCGGACTGCGGCGCCGCCTTCGTCCACGGGCCCGGGCTCCTTCGGGGTGTCGGTGACGGCGTACGGGGTCCCCTGTGGGACGTCCGGACGAACGTGGCACCGGGGCCCGAGGGCCGGGGACGCCACCCGGGGGCACGGCAGGGATGGCGGGCCGGGGCCGTGCGGTGGCACTGTCAGAGACATGGGGCACCTCTCCCGGAGGCACGTCGCGCAGCGTTGGCTCGCCCGCCTGGCGCTGACCGCGGCGGGGGCGGCCGTGGCGCTGCCGCTGGTGGTCGCGGGGCTGCGCAGCATCGCGCTGGTGGCGACCGCGCTGGGCGGCACCGCGGTGACCGCCGCGGGGGCGTGGTGGGTGCTGACCCGCCGCGGCGTGGTGCGGGCGCTGGCCGTGGCGCTGACCGTGGTGACCCCGCTGGCCGTCCTCGCCTACTACGACCGGGCCAACCTGCTCTGGGTCGTGGTCACCTCGCTCGGCCTGTGGGCGCTGGCCGTCGTCGCCGGGCGCACCGCCGTGCGGGCCACCCGGGCCCACGAGGCGCGGCTGCGGGAGCGGATCGCGGGCCGGCCGCGGCGGCCGTTCCTGATCATGAACCCGCGGTCCGGTGGCGGCAAGGTCGGCGCCTTCGGGCTCAAGGAGAAGGCGGAGGCGCTCGGCGCGCGGGTCGTGCTCCTTGATCCCGACCGTCCGCAGGACGTCGCCGAGCTCGCCCGGCGGGCCGCGGACGAGGGTGCCGACCTCCTCGGGGTGGCCGGCGGCGACGGCACGCAGGCGCTGGTCGCCGGGGTGGCCGCCGAACGGGGCCTGCCCTTCCTGGTGATCTGCGCGGGCACGCGCAACCACTTCGCCATGGACCTGGGGCTGGACCGCGCCGATCCCGCGGCCTGCCTGGACGCGCTCCGGGACGGCGTGGAGCTGCGGGTCGACCTCGGCTACGTGGGCGACAGGCCCTTCGTCAACAACGTGTCCTTCGGGGCGTACGCTGCGGTCGTGCAGAGTCCCGCGTACCGGGACGACAAGGTCGGCACCATCCTGGAACTCCTGCCCGACCTGCTCACCCACCGCGCCGGACCCCGGCTGACGGCGACGGCCGGGGACACCGTCTTCGAGGAGCCGCAGGCGGTGCTGGTGAGCAACAACCCGTACCGGACCGACGACCCGGCCGGGCTCGGCCGCCGGGACCGTCTCGACACCGGTCTGCTGGGCGTGCTCGGCGTCAAGGTCGACAACGCCGCACAGGCGGCCGGGCTGCTGATGGGGCCCCGGGTCGCCTCCGGGCTCACGGTGACGACGGCGCGGGAGGTGGTGACCACGGCCGACGCCGCCGAGATCGACGCGGGCGTGGACGGCGAGGCACTCGTCCTGCCCACCCCCGTGCACTGCCGCATCCGTCCCGGGGCGCTGCGCGTCCGGGTACCCCGCGACCGGCCCGGGGTACCGGCCACCGGCGTCCGCACGGACTGGCGCCGGCTGCGCAAACTCGCCCTGACCATGGGCCGTACGGCAGCCGGGCGTCCCACTTCCTGATCCGCCCCCGGCCCACGCGTGCGCGGCGGGACCGCGGTCGACGGGACCGGCGACCGGTCAGCCCGGCGGCTGGTCCCGGCGGCGGCCGATCCGGGCGGCGGGGACCTCGAGGACGAGTTCGAGGCCGTCCACCTCGTCCCACTGCTCCCCGACCTCGACGAAGCCGAACCCGGAAATCGTGGCGAGGGACGCGGTGTTCCCGGGGCTGATCGTCACCCGCACGGTCCTGACCGCGGCTTCGGCGGCGGCGCGACGCATCAACTCCGTCAGCGTCGCCCGGGCGTACCCCTGACGTCGGTGGCCGGGGGCCACCGAATAGCCGATCTCCACCATGCCCGCGCCGTCGGGCGGCCCGTGGAACCCGGCGTACCCCACGACGACGCCTTCGGGCCCGGCCACCACGGCCCGGGTGAGCCATCCCGCGCTGCGCGGGTCCGAGGCGAGCTGATCGAGCCGGTACCGCCAGACCCACTTCGCCCGGTCGGTGAGGAAGTAGTCCGTGAGCGCCACCCCAGCCGCCGCACTGGCCCGGGCGAGGTCGTCGTCCAGCAGGGCGGTCATGGCCGTGCCCGGGAGCTCGACGAGTCCCACCGACCTCCGGCCGGTCGGGGCCGGGGACCGGCGGTCGGGTTCATCCGTCACAGCGCGGATGCTCGCGCGGCGCCCCGGCGCGTGTCCAGCGGTTTTCGCAGTGGGCGACGCCCGAACGGCTCAACGCACTCAGGCGGCCGCCGGACCGCGTCAACCCCGCCATCAGCGGACGCCCGAACGGCGGCGCCCCGGCGCGGGCCGGCGCACCGCCGCCGCAGGCAGGCCTTCGGCCGGAGCACGAGCCACCGTGCCGGTGCTCCCGGGCCTGCGGCCCGGTCGGGCCGAAGGCGCCGGCCCGCCGCCGCAGCACCCAGCGCCGCCGCACCGCGCGAACCCGCGCCGTCGCCGGACGCCCGATCAGGCCGCCCACCGACCCCTGCCGTAGGCGGGCCCGGCCGGCGCCGCGTCAACGACGGATCAGCCTGGAGTCACGCACCACCAACTCCGGCTGGAGCACCACCCGCCGGCGCCGGTGCTCCCGGGCCTGCGGCCCGGTCGGCCCGAAGATGCCGGCCCGCCGCCGCACCGCGCATACCCGCGCCGTCGCCGGACGCCCGATCAGGCCGCCCACCGACCCCCTGTCGCAGGCGGGGCCTGGCCGGCGCCGCGTCAGCGACGGATCAGGCTGGAGTCACGCACCACCAGTTCCGGCTGGAGCACCACCCGACGGTGCCGGTGCTCCCGGGCCTGCGGCCCGGTCTCCTCCAGGAGCATCCCGGCGGCCAGCGCGCCCATGTTCGCGGCGGGCTGCCGCACCGAGGTGAGCGGCACGGCCGCCGCGGCCGCGAACTCGATGTCGTCGTAACCGACGATGGCCATCTCGCCGGGGACGTCCACCCCCGCCGCGTACAGCGCCTGCAGCACCCCGAGGGCGAGCAGGTCGTTGGCGCAGAACACGGCGGTCGGCCGCTCCGGGAGGCCGAGCAGCCGGTGGCCGGCGTCCCGTCCCGCGGCCACGTCCAGCCGCTCCGTGGGCAGTTCGCGCAGGGTCTCCGGCGGCAGCCCGGCCTCCGCCAGGGCGGCGAACGCGCCCTCACGCCGGTCCCGGACCTGGTGCAGGTGCCCGGGGCCGGAGACGTACGCGATCCGGCGGTGCCCGGCGGCCGCCAGGTGGCCGACGGCCATGCGGCCGCCGGCCACGTCGTCCACCGACACCGAGCACTCGGAGGTGCCCGCCGCGACCCGGTCGACGAGGACGAAGGGGATGCGGTGCCGCCGGAACGCGGCGAGGTTGCCGCCGTCGGCGTCGGCCGGCGTCACCAGCACCCCCCGTACCCGCTGCTCCGCGAAGAGCGACAGGTACGCGGCCTCCTCCTGCGGGTTCTCGGCGCTGTTGCAGACCATCACGCCGAGCCCCGCCTGCCGGGCGGCCCGTTCCGCGCCGCGTGCCACGTCGACGAAGAACGGGTTGCCCATGTCGAGCACGAGCAGGGCCATGATCCTGCTGCGGCCCGCCCGCAACTGCCGGGCGGACTCGCTGCGTACGTACCCCAGCCGGGCGATGGCGCGCTGCACACGGACCCGGGTCGCCTCGGGGACCGCGTCCGGCCGGTTGATCACATTGGAGACCGTGCCCACGGACACACCCGCCTCACGGGCGACGTCCTTGATCCCCACCGTGCGGCCCTTCTCCGCCACGCCCGGGCTCTCAGAACTTGAACTGGTCGATGTTGTCCTTGGTGAACACGGTCGGCTTGCCGAGCACCACGACGCCGTCCTTGCCGATGGTGTAGCTGCCCATGTCACCGGCCTTGAAGCTCTGGCCCTCCGCACCGGAGATCTGGCCGGAGGCCAGGGCGACGGCGGCGTACGAGGCGAGCGAGCCGAGCTTGGCCGGGTCCCACAGCTCGAAGGCCTCGACGGTGCCGTTCTTGACGTAGGCGCGCATGTCGTTGGGCGTGCCGAGGCCGGTCAGCTTCACCTTGCCCTTGTACTTGGAGCCCGCCAGGTACTGGGCGGCCGCCTTGATGCCGACCGTGGTCGGGGAGATGATCCCCTTCAGGTTGGGGTACTGCTGCAGCAGGCCCTGGGTCTGCTGGAAGGACTGCTGGGCGTCGTCGTTGCCGTAGGCGACCTTGACCAGCTTGACGTCCTTGTACTTGGGGTCCTTGAGCTCGTCCTTCATGAAGTCGATCCAGGTGTTCTGGTTCGTGGCGGTCTGGGCCGCCGAGAGGATCGCGATCTCGCCCTTGTAGCCGATCTGCTCGGCGAGCAGCTGCACCTCGGTGCGGCCGAGGTCCTCGGAGCTGGCCTGGGAGACGAACAGGTCGCGGCACTCGGGCTTGGTGTCCGAGTCGTAGGTGACGACCTTGATGCCGTTCTTGCGGGCCTGGTTGAGCGAGGTGCACAGCGCGCCCGGGTCCTGCGCGGAGACGGCGATCGCGTCGACCTGCTGCTGGGTCAGGGTGTTGACGTAGCTCACCTGGCCGGCGGTGTCGGTACCGCTGCTGGTGCCGACCTCCTTGTAGGAGGAGCCCAGCGCGTCCAGGGCCTGCTTGCCGCCGCCGTCGGCGATGGTGAAGTACGGGTTGTTGACCTGCTTGGGCAGGAAGGCGACGGTCAGGCCCTTCTTGGTCGCCGCGTTGGGGTCGGCCGACGCGGTCGCCTTGGCGCCGCCGCCACCGCTGTCCTTGGAGGAGTTCTTGGTGGTGCCGCCGCAGGCCGTGGCGCCGAGCGCGACGGCCGCGGTCACGGCGACGACGACGGTGGCACGACGGGTGAGGGTTCTGGACATGGTGATCCTTTCGCTGCCGGAGCGCGCGCCGGAGTGGGGACGGGAGGGGGTGCGGGGGGCGGTGGTGCCGTGGGACGTGTGCGGGGGGAGGTGGGGGTTCACGAGGCGGCGAGCGCGGCCGGGGCCTTGTCGGCCGACCTCCTGCGCGCCCTGGCCTGCATGACCTGGCGGCCGATCCTCGGGGCGAGGACGGAGATGACCAGGAGCACGCCGGTGACGACGATCTGGGACTGGGCCGAGACGTTGAGCAGGCTCATGACGTTCTGGCCGGCGCCGAGCAGGAACACACCGGCGATGGCGCCGCCCAGGGTGCCCTTGCCGCCGTCGAAGTCGATGCCGCCGAGCAGGACGCCGGCGATGACGGACAGCTCCAGGCCGGTGGCGTTGTCGTAGCGGGCGCTGGCGTAGTGCAGCGCCCAGAAGATCCCGGTGAGGGAGGAGACCAGACCGGTCGTCACGAACATGGCCAGCTTCAGCCGCCGTACCCGCACTCCCGCGAACCGGGCCGCCTCCTCCGAGGCGCCGACCGCGAACAGGGAGCGTCCGACGGGGGTCGCATGCAGCACCAGGACGGCGATCAGCAGCAGCACGGCGAAGGGGATCGCCGCGTACGGGATGAAGGTGCCGTCGATCCGGCCGGCGCCGAAGTCGAGGTACTGCTGCGGGAAGTCGGTGACGGAGTCTGCCCCGAGCACGATCTGCGCGATGCCGCGGTAGGCGGCCAGCGTGCCGATGGTGACGGCGAGCGAGGGCAGGCCGAGCCGGGTCACGAGCAGGCCGTTGACCAGGCCGCACAGGGCGCCGAGGAGCAGGCAGAGCGGGATGATCGTCTCGATCGCCATGCCGCCGTTCCACAGCGCGCCCATGACGGCGCCGGACAGTCCGGCGGTGGAGCCGACGGACAGGTCGATCTCGCCGGAGACCACGAGCATGGTCATGGGCAGCGCGATGAGCGCGATCGGCAGGGTGTTGCCGATCAGGAAGGACACGTTCAACGCGTTGCCGAAGTTGTCCACGAAGGAGAAGGAGCAGATCAGCAGGACGACGAGCAGGGCGCCGACCGCGGTGTCCCAGCGCACCGCGCCGCCGAGGCGGGCGAGCGGGGCGGGGGCCTCGGTGGTCTCAGGCATGGTGGGCACTCCTCATCTGTGCGGCCCGCTTGCGGAGGACGCCGGCCACCCGCAGCGCTACGATCCGGTCGACGGCGATGGCGAGCAGGAGCAGGACGCCGTCGATGGCCAGCACCCACACCGAGCTGACACCGATGGAGGGCAGGACGCTGTTGATCGAGGTCAGCAGCAGGGCGCCGAGCGCGGCGCCGTAGACGGTCCCGGAGCCGCCGGTGAAGGCGACGCCGCCGACCACCACGGCGCTGACGACGGTCAGTTCGTAGCCGTTGCCGGTGCCGGAGTCGACGTTGCCGAAGCGGGCGAGGTACAGCGCGCCGGCCAGACCGGCGAGCGCCCCGCACACCACGTACGCGGTCAGGATCCGCTTGCGGACCGGCACGCCGGCCAGCCGGGCGGCCTCCGGGCTGGAGCCCAGCGCGTACAGGTCGCGTCCGCCGCGGTAGCTGCGCAGGTAGTAGCCGGCCACGACCAGCACGAGGAGCGTCAGCAGCGCGAGGTAGGGGATCACCGACAGGCCGTCGTGGCCGAAGTCGACGAAGCTCTCCGGCAGGTCGCCCGCGGTGATCTGCCGTGAGCCGACCCAGATGGAGTCGATGCCGCGGATGATGTAGAGCGTGCCCAGGGTCACCACCAGCGCCGGGACCTGACCCAGGCTCACCAGCAGGCCGTTCAGCAGGCCGAAGAGCACGCCGAGGGCGACCGCGATGAGCACGGCGACGAGCGGGTTGCCGCCGCCGTGCAGGTAGGTGCCGGAGGCGAAGGCCGAGATGCCGAGCACCGAGCCGACCGACAGGTCGACGTTGCGGGTGATGACGACCATGGCCTGGCCGACGGCGACGAGCACGAGGATGGTCGCGTTCAGCAGGAGGTCCTTGACGCCCTGCTGGGAGAGGAACTCGCTGTTGTAGATCTGGGTCGCGGCCAGCATGACCACGAGCACGGCGAGCACGGCGAGCGCCCGCAGTTTCAGCACTCGGTCCAGGAAGCGGCGGGGCGCGGTCGGTTCGTCCGCGGCGATCTGCTGCGGGGTGTCGGCGGTCACGGTCACGCCGCCCTCCTCACGCGGCCGGTCGCCGCCGCCATCACGGATTCCTCGGTCGCCTCCGACCGGGGGATCTCGGCCGTCAGTCGTCCCTCGTGCATCACCAGGACGCGGTCCGCCATGCCGAGGATCTCCGGCAGGTCGGAGGAGATCATCAGTACGGCCACGCCCTCGGACGCGAGCCGCGACAGCAGCCGGTGCACCTCGGCCTTGGTGCCGACGTCGATGCCGCGGGTGGGCTCGTCGACGATCAGCACCTCGGGCGCCGTGGCGAGCCACTTGGCGAGGACGACCTTCTGCTGGTTGCCGCCCGAGAGGGTGCCGACGACGTCGGCCAGCCGGGCGTACTTCACCTGGAGCCGGACGGCCCAGTCCAGGGCGCGGCTGCGCTCGGCGCCGCGGTTCATCAGTCCGCCCTTGGTGGTGGCGGAGAAGCCGGTCAGGCCGATGTTGCGCTCGATGGACATCTCCATCACCAGGCCCTGGGCCCGGCGGTCCTCGGGGACCAGCGCGATCCCCGCGGCCATGGCCAGGCTGGGCGCGCCGCCGCGCAGCGGCTTGCCGCCGACGACGACCTCGCCGGCGTCCCGGCGGTCCACGCCGAAGATCGCCCGGGCGACCTCGCTGCGCCCGGCGCCGACCAGGCCCGCCAGGCCCACGATCTCGCCGCGGCGCACCTCGAAGGAGACGTCGGTGAAGACGCCCTCGCGGGTCAGCCGGCGCACGCTGAGGGCGACTTCGCCGATCTCGGCGTCCTGCTTGGGGTAGAGCTCGTCCAGGTCACGGCCGACCATGCGGCGCACCAGGTCGTCCTCGGTGAGCCCGTCGAGGGGCTCGCTGGCGATCCACGCGCCGTCCCGCAGGGTGGTGACCCGCTGGCAGAGGGCGAAGATCTCCTCGAGGCGGTGGGAGATGAAGAGCACCGCGGCGCCCTGCTCGCGCAGGGACCTGACGACGCCGAAGAGCCGGGCGACCTCGCTGCCGGTGAGCGCGGCGGTCGGCTCGTCCATGATCAGGACGCGGGCGTCGAAGGAGAGCGCCTTGGCGATCTCCACCAACTGCTGGTCGGCGATGGACAGTCCGCGGGCGGGCTGTTCCGGGTCGAGGTCCACGCCGAGGCGGCGGAAGAGCTCGGCCGCGGCCTCGCGCACGGCCTTGTGGTCGACCCTGCCGAGCGAACGGCGCGGCTGGCGGCCGACGAAGATGTTCTCGGCCACCGACAGGTCGGGGAAGAGCGTGGGCTCCTGGTAGATGACGGCGACCCCCGCGTCACGGGCGTCCCCCGGGCCGTGGAACTCCACGGGCCGGCCGTCGAGCAGCACCGTGCCGGTGTCCGGGCGGTGCACACCCGCGAGGGTCTTGATCAGTGTCGACTTGCCGGCGCCGTTCTCACCCGCCAGGGCGTGGGCCTCGCCGGCGTGGAGCCGGAGCGACACATCGCGCAGAGCGCGAACGGCACCGAAGGACTTGCTCACCCCCTCGAGCGCGAGCACCGGAGTGGTCTCCGGTTCGGGGTGCGTCATTGCGCCCTCCTGCTATGAAATGTTTCAACGGAGTTGCCGGGAAGCTAGCCCCGCCCCGCGAACGCGTCAAGAGCTGTCGCCTCCCCCTCCTGACCTGCACCCTCGCGAAACCCGCAGGTAACAGCGCCGACAACGCCGCACGAACAGCGACAACGCGCCTTCCCGGTACGGATGACACGATTCAATAACGGGGATCGGGACCGACAGACCCCTTGACGGCCACCGGTGGACGTGGATAGCTTCACAGCCGAATGAATCGATTCACTGGAGCCGGTTCACTGAGCCGATTCACCGAGCCATCCGAGGTGGACATGCCTGACATCGCAGCCGTCAAGGCCGCACTCACAGCCCAGCGGATCGAGACGCCGTCCTGGGGTTACGGCAATTCCGGCACCCGTTTCAAGGTCTTCGCCCAGGCCGGGGTGCCCCGTGACCCGTACGAGAAGCTCGACGACGCGGCCAAGGTGCACGAGTTCACCGGCGTCGCCCCCAAGGTGGCCCTGCACATCCCCTGGGACCGGGTCGACGACTACACCGCGCTCGGCGCCCACGCCAAGGAACGCGGCCTGGAACTGGGCGCGATCAACTCCAACGTCTTCCAGGACGACGACTACAAGCTCGGCAGCGTGTGCCACCCCGACCCCCGGGTCCGACGCAAGGCCACGGACCACCTGCTGGAGTGCGTCGACATCATGGACGCCACCGGCTCGGCCGACCTCAAGCTCTGGTTCTCCGACGGCACCAACTACCCCGGCCAGGACGACGTCGTGGGCCGCCAGGAACGGCTCGCCGAGGCCCTGGCGGAGGTCTACGAACGGCTCGGCGACGACCAGCGGATGCTGCTGGAGTACAAGCTCTTCGAGCCGGCGTTCTACACCACCGACGTCCCGGACTGGGGCACCGCGTACGCCCACTCCCTCCGGCTCGGCCCCAAGGCGCAGGTCGTCGTGGACACCGGTCACCACGCGCCGGGCACCAACATCGAGTTCATCGTCGCCCTCCTGCTGAGCCAGGGCAAGCTCGGCGGCTTCGACTTCAACTCCCGCTTCTACGCGGACGACGACCTGATGGTGGGCGCCGCCGACCCCTTCCAGCTCTTCCGGATCCTGCACGAGGTCGCCAAGAACCGCGGCTTCGAGACCGAGACCAACGTGGCCTTCATGCTCGACCAGTGCCACAACATCGAGGCCAAGATCCCCGCCGTGATCCGCTCCGTGATGAACGTCCAGGAGGCCACCGCCAAGGCCCTCCTGGTGGACCTCGACGCCCTGGGCGAGGCCCAGCGCTCCGGTGACGTCCTCGCCGCCAACGCCGTCCTGATGGACGCGTACAACACCGACGTGCGCCCCCTGCTGCGCGAGGTGCGCGAGGAGCGCGGGCTGGCCCCCGACCCCGTCGCCGCGTACCACGCCTCCGGCTGGCAGGAGCACATCGTCGCCGACCGCGTCGGCGGCACCCAGGCCGGCTGGGGCGCGTAGGCCCCGCCGCCCCCGCACCTCCTCGTTCCTCCCCTCCCGAAGGACACCCCATGGCACCCGCCACCCATCCGGAAGCCGCCGCGCTGCTGGAGCGCGCCCACCGCCTGGGCGCCGACCCGCGCAACACCAACTACGCCGGGGGCAACGCCTCCGCCAAGGCCACCGCCACCGATCCCGTCACCGGCGGCGCCGTGGACCTGATGTGGGTCAAGGGCTCGGGCGGCGACCTGGGCACGCTCACCGAGGCCGGCCTCGCCGTGCTGCGCCTGGACCGGCTGCGCGCCCTGACCGCCGTCTACCCGGGCCCCGAGCGCGAGGACGAGATGGTCGCGGCGTTCGACTACTGCCTGCACGGCAAGGGCGGCGCCGCCCCGTCCATCGACACGGCCATGCACGGCCTCGTCGACGCGGCCCACGTCGACCACCTGCACCCCGACTCGGGCATCGCGCTGGCCTGCGCCGCGGACGGCGAGAAGCTCACCCAGGAGTGCTTCGGCGACAAGGTCGCCTGGGTGCCGTGGCGGCGTCCCGGCTTCCAGCTCGGCCTGGACATCGCCGCCATCAAGGAGGCCAACCCGCAGGCCGTCGGCGTGGTCCTCGGCGGTCACGGCATCACCGCCTGGGGCGACACCTCCGAGGAGTGCGAGCGCAACGCCCTGTGGATCATCCGCACCGCCGAGGAGTTCCTGGAGCAGCACGGCAGGCAGGACCCGTTCGGCGCCGCGCTCCCCGGCTGGGAGCCGCTGCCGGAGGCCGAGCGCCGGGCACGGGCCGCGGCCCTCGCCCCCGTCCTGCGGGCGATCGCCTCCCAGGACCGCCCGCAGGTCGGCCACTTCACCGACTCCGCACCCGTGCTGGACTTCCTCGCGCACGCCGAGCACCCCCGGCTGGCCGCGCTCGGCACCTCCTGCCCGGACCACTTCCTGCGCACCAAGGTCCGCCCGCTCGTCCTCGACCTGCCCCCGACGGCGCCGCTCGAGGAGGCCGTGGCCCGCCTCGAGGAGCTGCACGCCGCCTACCGCGCCGACTACCGGGCGTACTACGACCGGCACGCCACCGAGGACTCCCCCGCCATCCGTGGCGCGGACCCGGCGATCGTCCTCGTCCCGGGCGTCGGCATGTTCAGCTACGGCAAGGACAAGCAGACCGCGCGCGTGGCGGGCGAGTTCTACGTCAACGCGATCAACGTGATGCGCGGCGCCGAGGCCGTCTCCACCTACGCGCCCATCGACGAGGCGGAGAAGTTCCGCATCGAGTACTGGGCGCTGGAGGAGGCCAAGCTCCAGCGGATGCCGAAACCCAAGCCGCTGGCGACCCGCATCGCCCTGGTGACCGGGGCGGGTTCGGGCATCGGCCGGGCCATCGCGCACCGCCTCGCGGCGGAGGGCGCCTGCGTGGTGGTCGCCGACGTCAACACCGACGGCGCGCGGACCGTCGCGGAGGAACTCGGCGGCCCCGACCGGGCGGTCGCGATCACCGTCGACGTGACGAGCGAGGAGGCCATCCGGGCCGGCTTCGACGAGGCCCTGCTGGCCTTCGGCGGGGTGGACCTGGTGGTCAACAACGCGGGCATCTCCATCTCCAAGCCGCTGCTGGAGACCACCGCCCGCGACTGGGACCTCCAGCACGACATCATGGCCCGCGGCTCCTTCCTCGTCTCCCGCGAGGCGGCCCGCGTGCTGGTCGCGCAGAAGCTCGGCGGCGACATCGTCTACATCGCCTCCAAGAACGCGGTCTTCGCCGGCCCCAACAACATCGCCTACTCCGCCACCAAGGCCGACCAGGCGCACCAGGTCCGGCTGCTGGCGGCCGAGCTCGGCGAGCACGGCATCCGCGTCAACGGCGTCAACCCCGACGGGGTCGTCCGCGGCTCGGGCATCTTCTCCTCCGGCTGGGGCGCGCAGCGCGCCGCGACGTACGGGGTGCCGGAGGAGAAGCTCGGCGAGTTCTACGCCCGGCGCACCATCCTCAAGCGCGAGGTGCTCCCCGAGCACGTCGCCAACGCGGTCTTCGCCCTGACCGGCGGCGAACTGACGCACACCACCGGCCTGCACGTCCCGGTCGACGCCGGCGTGGCGGCGGCGTTCCTGCGCTGACGCCGACGACACCGTGCGGGGGAGCCGGCCGGCCGGCTCCCCCGCACCCGTACCTCCACCGACCCCCGCGGTGCGCCGCACCGCACCGACCGCACCCGTCGCTCCGACCCGAACGACCAGAACACGAGGGGCCCACGTGCCATTCGCCGCCATCGACCTCGGCGCCACCAGCGGCCGCGTCATCCTCGGCCGGGTGGGCCCGGACCACCTCGTCCTCGACGAGGTGCACCGCTTCGCCAACACCCCCGTCCGGCTGCCCACCGGACTGCACTGGGACGTCCTCGCCCTGTTCCGGGAGAGCCTGGACGGGTTGCGCCTGGCGGCCCGGGCCGGGGACGGCGTGACGTCGGTCGGCATCGACAGCTGGGCCGTCGACTACGGGCTGCTCGACGCGGACGGCGCCCTGCTCGGGAACCCCCACCACTACCGCGACGGCCGGACGGAGCACGTCGCCGCACGCGTCAGGGACGACATCGGCGCGCAGCGGCTGTACGGGGTCACCGGGCTGCAGCACCTGCCGTTCAACACGCTCTTCCAGCTGGCGGCGGCCCGCGAGGGCGCGCAGTTCGCGGCCGCGAGGACCCTGCTGATGGTCCCGGACCTGCTCACCCACTGGCTCACCGGCGCCATCGGCGCCGAGGAGACCAACGCCTCCACCACCGGCCTGTTCGACGCGCGCACCGGCGCCTGGGCGGAGGAGATCCTCGGCCGGCTCGGCGTCGAGCCGCGCCTGCTGCCGCCGTTGCGGCGCCCGGGCGACCACGCCGGCACCCTCCTGCCCCACGTGGCCGCCCACACCGGGCTGCCGGAGGGCACCGCCGTCGTCACCGTGGCCTCGCACGACACCGCCTCCGCGGTGGCCGCCGTACCGGCCACCGGACCGCACTTCGCCTACATCTCCTGCGGCACCTGGTCGCTGGCGGGCCTGGAGCTGGACACCCCGGTCCTCACGGAGGCCTCGCGGCTCGCCAACTTCACCAACGAGCGCGGCATCGACGGCACCATCCGCTACCTGCGCAACATCATGGGCATGTGGCTCCTGGAGGAGTGCCGCCGCACGTGGGAGCAGCGGCAGGAAGGGCGGCCCCTGCAGGAACTGCTCGCCGCGGCCGCCGCCGCGGAACCCTTCGCCGCCCTCATCGACCCGGACGACCCCGTGTTCCTGGCACCCGGCGACATGCCCGCCCGGATCCACGCCTTCTGCCTGCGGACCGGTCAGCGGCCCCCGGAGTCCCACGGCGCGGTCGTCCGCTGCATCCTGGAGAGTCTGGCCCTGGCCCACCGGCGCACCCTCCGCGAGGCGGCCGGGCTCGCCGGCCGGGACATCCACCGCGTCCACCTCGTCGGCGGCGGCTCCCGCAACGAACTGCTGTGCCGGTTCACCGCCGACGCGACCGGCCTCCCGGTCGTCGCGGGCCCCACGGAGGCCACGGCCCTGGGCAACATCCTCGTCCAGGCCCGCGCCCACGGCACGATCGGCGACGGCCCGGACGGCCTGGCGGCGATGCGCGCCCTGGTCGCCGCCACCCAGCCGCTGCGCACCTACGAGCCGGCCGCGGACGGCCGCGCCTGGGACGCGGCGGCGGCACGGCTGGCGGAGTTCGGCGCGACGGGGCGGCCCTGAGGGGCGCCCCGCCGCTCAGCCCGCCGAGCGGCTGACGGCAACTCCCTGGCGCAGGGCACGCGGGATCTCGGCGACCTCTTCGACGGTCGCGATCAGCGCCTCGACCTGTTCCCGGGGCGCTTCACTGTCGATCTCGACGGTGTACGAGATACCGGTCGAACGCCATAGGGCGGTGTCGAAGCCGCCCTCCGCGCGCACCCGGACACCCCGCAGTTCCAGCCCGCCGGCCACGGCCTCCCGGTAGAGGTCGTTGACCACGCAGGCCGCCACTGCGAGGTTCAGCACGTGGCCGCCGGTGAACGCCGACCGCACCCCGACGCCGCCGGGCGTCCAGCGGTGCGGGAGCCGGACGTCGTCGCCGCCCTCCGCCAGGAAGGATCCCGCGCTCACCAGCACCGCGAACAGCTCGTCCATGCCCTGCCTCCCGTCGCCGCCCCCGGGGCCGCACCCCGCCCCGGAGCCTCCAGCATGATGCCGCAACCCGGGTCGGTGGGAGAGCACTTCGGCGGCCGTCCGGTTCCCCGGCCCTACTGCTGCGAGGCGAACTGCGAGCTGAAGTCGGCCGTGTCGGACGCAGGGGGCGCGGTGACGGCCTTGGTCCCGCCGAACTTGAGGAAGTCGATGGTCACCTTCGCCCTGCCCATCACCTGGACCATACGGACCGGCAGGTCCTTGCCGTCCGCCCAGACGTCGATCGTGACCTCGTCCACCGGCCCGGTGGCGGAGTTGAAGATGCTCTTCTCCTCCGCGGACGAGAGGGACTTCCCCACCTTGCCCAGCCGGCTCTTGTCCAGGGTCGCCCGGTAGTGACGGGCCTCGTGGCCGCGGATCGTCTGCTTCCCGAGGTCCTCGACATCCTCGGTGAGCCCGATGTAGCGCAGCCCCGCCGTCGGGTCGCCGCTCTTCGCGACCGCGGCGGCGCCCTCCTTGCCGAGGACCGCGGAGACGTCGACGCGCAGCCAGTGCTTGCCCTTCAGCAGGCCGGCGGGCTGCGGGTCGACGTTGTAGTAGTAGGCGCCGTCCACCATCAGCGCCCGCAGCTCCGGGTCGTCCTGCAGCGGCTGCATCTGCGCCGCCGAGGTGTCCATCATGACGTCGTAGGCGACGCCCTTGCCCCAGGAGTAGGTGCCCTTCATCGTGACGGGGCTGCCCAGCCCCAGATCGGTCGACATGTCGACCTCGGCCGAACCGGTCTTCTGCGTGTGGCTGGTGACACGGGCGAGGATCTGGGCGATCGAGTCCGTCCTGCTCACCGCGTCCGCCGTGTCACGCGCGGCGCTGCAGCCCGCCGTCGCGGCCAGCGCGACGGCGGCGGCCCCCACCGTTGCGGCGACCCGTATCCGCCGCTTCTCCCTCATGCCCTTGGTCTCGCTCATCATGCTGCCCACCCCTGGGTCGTTCGTGGTCGATCCTGTGTGCTCGCTGTGGACCGTATCGCGGCCGTCCGACACCGCTACACGCCGGTCGTGCCGTCGGCCAGTTCGCGCAGGAGGTCGAGGTGGCCGTTGTGGCGGGAGGTCTCCTCGACGAGGTGCAGCAGGATCCACCGGAGGTTGGGCCGGCGGCCGTCGCGGATGGACCGCTCGGCGACCGTGTCCAGCTCGTGCGCGGCGACGAGTTCGCGGTAACGGGCGGTGTGCGCCTCGTAGTCGGCCAGCAGGTCGGCGAGGGGGATGTCCACGGCGATCCGCATCTCGCGGTCGGGGTCCTCGTCCGTCCAGGGGCCCTCGTCCTCGCCGCCGAGGAACACCACCTCGAACCAGTAGTACTCCACCCAGCGGAGGTGGTTGACCAGTCCGCTGAGCGTCATCAGCGGGGAACCCGGGAGCGGGGCGCTGCGGGCGTGCTCCGGGGTGACGCCCTCGCACTTGGCGCGGGCGGTGTCACGGGCGTAGTCGAGGAGGGTCGTCAGCGCGGTGCGCTCGTCCCATGCGGTGGGGGTGTCGGTTCGCGTCATCGGCGGAATGCTGTCGGGAACGACCCCGGCGCGTCCACCGATTAACCGCGCCCCGCGGCGTCCCCCTGACAACAGATGTCAGCGGAGGACCGGATCATCGGTCCCCGTGACCACCACCGGACGTACGCGACGCCTCCTCCTGCCCGCCGTGTTCATCACCTCCCTCGGCAACAACATCCAGCTGATCGCCGCCGCCCTGCTGATGGTGCGGGCGCAGGGCTCGGTGCTCGACGTGGGCTGGCTCTTCGTCGCCGTCGCCGTCCCCCAGGCCGTGCTGTCCCCGTGGTTCGGCCGGCTGGCCGACCGCTTCGACCGGCGGGCGCTGTGGGCGGGCTGCGACCTGCTGAGCGCCGTCGTGGCCCTGGTCCCGGCACTTGGGACGGCGCTGGGCTGGCCACGCGGGGTGGTCGTCTACGGCAGCAACTTCGCGCTGGCGGTGACGGCCGCGCTCTTCGTGCCGGTGAGCGCGGCACTGGTCAAGGAGCGGGTGCCCGCGGGACGGCTGCGGCGCTTCAACGCCCGCTACGAGATGGCCCTGCAGAGCGGGATGCTGCTGTCGGCGGCGGTGGGCGGGATCGCACTGCAGTACGCCGGGCCCGCCCCGCTGTTCGTGTTCAACTCGGCCACCTTCGTGGTCTCCGCGGTCCTCGTCCTGGCGACCGGGCCCGGCCCGGGGCCGCGCTCCGCGTCGAAGGACTCCGCGGCGGTGCCCGCGGCGCGGCCGGTCCCGTCGCGCCGGCCGCTCGGGCCGCTGGTCGCGCTGTACGCGCAGGGCAGTGTGGTGGTGACGGTCTTCAACGCCCTGATGCCGGTGCTGGTCATCGCCGAGCTGCACCGGGGCGCCGCGGTCGTCGGCGCCGTGGACGCGCTCGGCGGCGCCGGCTTCCTGCTGGCGGCGGCCGCGTACCGGCGGACCGGGGCCCGGCTGGGGGACCTGCGGCTCGCGCTCACCGGCTTCTCCCTCTGCGCGGTGCTGTTCGCGCTGCAGCCCCGGTTCGGGGTGACGGGGCTGCTGCTGCTCGTACCGGCGGGGGCGTTCGTCTTCGGGCAGGCGCGCATCGCGTCGCGGACGCTGCTGATGACGGCGGTCGGCGAGGACCGCGTGGGGCGGGCCTTCGGGACGGCGAACGCCTACGGGCTCGCCGCGACCGTGGCCGTGATGCTCGGGACGTCGGCGGTCACCGACCGCGCCGGGGTGCCGACCGGCTTCGCGGCGGTCGCCGGTCTCAGCGCGGTGGCGTCCGCGGGGGCGGCGGTGTGGCTCGCGGCGGCGCGTAGTAGAGGGAGGCCAGCGCCCGTGCCGACTCCGCCAGCAGCTTCCGCAGCGGATCCGGCGCCAGGACTTCCAGGTCCGCGCCGAGCCTGAGGAACTCGCCGTGCGCGTGTGCGACCGACTCGATGGGCACGCGGGCGCGGACCCAGCCGTCCGGTTCCCGCTCGCCGTGCTCGGCCACCGCCCGGGCCACCGGGCGCGACAGCAGTGCGGGCACCCGCTCGGCGCCGCGCGGTGACAGCCGGATCAGGGCCTCGTCGCGGTGGAGCCGCGCGTGGAAGCCGGCGAGGTACTCCCGCCAGTACGCGGGCAGGTCGAAGCCGGACGGGAGGGCGAACGTCTCCTCGAGGACGCGGACGTCGAGGATCTGGTCGACCCGGTACGTCCGCGGCTCCCGTCCGTCGTGGGCGACCACGTACCAGCGGCCGGCCTTGAGGACCAGGCCGTACGGCTCGAGCCTGCGGTCGGTCTCGGCGGGCTCGCGCCAACGGCGGTAACGCACCCGCACGACCTGCCGGTTCCATACGGCGTCGGCCACCACGGGCAGGTGCGGCACCTGCTCGTCGGAGCTGTACCAGCCGGGCGCGTCCAGCAGGAAGCGCTCCCGCACCCGCTCCGCCCGCTCCCGCAGCGCCGGCGGCAGCGCGGCGCTGAACTTCAGCCGCGCCGTCGCCGCGGCCTCCCCTAGCCCCAGCTGCGCCGCCGGATCGGGCAGGGCGGCCAGGAACCACGCCTGCGTCTCGTCGGCGGTCAGGCCCGTCAGCCGGGTGCGATAGCCGTCGAGGAGCCGGTAGCCGCCCTCGTGCCCGGCGTCGCCGTACAGCGGGATGCCCGCCTCGTGCAGCGACTGCACGTCCCGGTAGATCGTGCGTACGGACACCTCCAGCTCCTCCGCCAGCTCCGCGGCGGTCATCCGGCCCCGCGACTGGAGGAGCAGGAGGAGGGAGACCAGCCGGCTCGCGCGCATGGCGGCAGTATCTCCGCACCCACCGACAGCGGCGGCGGTCCGGCGTGCGGAGGCCGGAATGTGCCCGCCGGGCACGAGGCACACGGCCGATTTGATGGCGCCCGGTGGAGCGCGCACTCTGGGGGATAGGGACTGCGACGGGTGTGTGATCGCCGACGATGAACACGAGTGACCCCGATGACCCGGCCGCCACGGCCGTGGTCACCGTCAGCGCGCGGGGGGCGGTCACGGGTTGGAGCGCGGGGGCGCGACGGCTGCTCGGGCGCCCGGCGCCGGAGGCGGTGGGACGTCCCGTCGACGAGGTGTTCGGTGCGGACGCGGGTGCGGTCCCCGTCGACCGGGAGTGGCGCGGGCGGGTGCGGGCGCGCCTGGGGGACGGACGGGAACGCGAACTCGACGTGCGGGTCTCCCCCGCGCTGGACGCCGACGACCGGCCCGCCGGCTGCGTCGTGACGGCCGCGCCCGTCGACCGGGACACGGCGCTGCTGCTGTGGGCCTTCCAGCAGTCCTCCGTCGCCATGGCCACGTACGACACGGACCTGCGCTACCACCGGGTCAACGACACCGCGGCCGGCATGATCGGCGTCCCCGCGGCGGAGCTCACCGGCCGCCCCTTCACCGGCCCGCTCCTGGACGACGAGGGGCGCCGGGGGTTCAACGAGCACCTGCGGCGGGTCGCGCAGACCGGCCGGCCGGTGCACTACGAGAGCCCGGCGGCCGCCGGGGCCGCGGGCGGCGAGCGGGCGTGGAGCACCGAGATGTGGCCGGTGCGGGACCCGCAGGGCCGGATCCGGGGCCTGGCGAGCGCGGCCTTCGACAGCACGGAGCAGTTCCGGGGGCGCCGGCGGCTGGCCCTGCTGAACGAGGCCGGCGCGCGGCTCGGCACCACCCTGGACGTGGTGCGCACCGCCGACGAGCTGGCGGAGCTGGCCGTGCCGCGCTTCGCCGACTTCGCCAGCGTGGACCTGCTGGACTCGGTGCTGCACGGCGAGGAGCCCCCGCCGGGTCCGCCCGGCCTCGGGGTGGAGCTGCGCCGGGTCGCCCACCGCACCTCGTCCGGCCGTGCCCCGGACGCGGCGGTCGACCTCGGCGAGCTCGACGTGTACCCGGAGTTCTCCCCGCCGTCCCGGGCCCTGGCCACCGGCCGGCCCGTGCTCAGCCGGCTCGGGCACCCGGACTTCACTCTGTGGCTGGCGCAGAACAGCCTGCGCGACGCCAAGGTCCACGAGTACGGCATTCATTCGGTGCTGGCCGTGCCCCTGCGGGCACGCGGCATCACCCTCGGGGTGGCGGTCTTCATCCGCTGGGCGCGTCCGGAGCAGTTCACCGAGGACGACCTGACGCTGACCGAGGAGCTCGCCGGACGGGCCGCGGTCTGCGTCGACAACGCGCGCCGCTACACGCGGGAGCACTCCACGGCGCTGACCCTGCAGCGCAGTCTGCTGCCGCTGCGGCTGCGCGAGCAGGCCGCGGTGGAGGTGGCCTCGCGCTACTTGCCCGCCGGGACCCGGGCGGGGGTCGGCGGCGACTGGTTCGACGTCATCCCGCTGTCCGGCACGAGGGTCGGCCTGGTCGTGGGCGACGTCGTGGGCCACGGCATCCACGCCTCGGCGACGATGGGGCGGCTGCGGACGGCGGTGCGCACCCTCGCGGACGTGGACCTGGCGCCGGACGAACTGCTCACCCACCTCGACGACCTGGTCACGCACCTGGACCCCGAGGACGGCCGGGGCCGGGAGGTGTCGCCCGCCGAGACCAGCGGCGAGCTGGGGGCGACCTGCCTGGTCGCCGTGTACGACCCGATCGCCCGCCGCTGCACCGTCGCCAGTGCCGGGCACCCGGCGCCCGCGGTGCGCTTCCCGGACGGCAGGGTCGAGATGGTCCCGATCTCCGCGGGTCCGCCGCTGGGCGTGGGAGGGCTGCCGTTCGAGGCTGTCGAGCTGGACCTGCCGGCGGGCAGCCTGCTGGCGATGTTCACGGACGGACTGGTCAAGAGCCAGGACTTCGACCTGGACGCCGGCCTGGCGCGGCTGCGCTCCGCGCTGGCCGCCCCCGCCCCGACGATCGAGGCCGTCTGCGACACCGTCCTGAAGACCCTCCCCTCGGACCGCCCGGTGGACGACGTCGCGCTGCTGCTCGCCCGTACCCGGGCGCTCGACGACGGCCAGGTCGCGGTGTGGGACGTGCCGGACGACCCCGCGCACGTCGCGGACGCCCGGCGGGCGGTGGCGGCGCGGCTGGTCGCCTGGGGCCTGGACGAGGCGGTGTTCGTCACCGAGCTGGTGGTGAGCGAGCTGGTGACCAACGCGATCCGGTACGGGGCCCCGCCGATCCAGCTGCGGCTGATCCGCGACCGCACCCTGATCTGCGAGGTCTCCGACGGCAGCAGCACCGCCCCGCACCTGCGCCGCGCGCTGTCCGACGACGAGGGCGGCCGCGGCCTGCTGCTGGTCGCGCAGCTGAGCCAGGCCTGGGGCTCCCGGCAGACCTCGGCGGGCAAGACCATCTGGGCCGAACAGGCGTTTCCCCCGGCCGGACGATGAGCCACGGCACGTCCGGGTTCCCCGCGTCGCGCCGATCCTGACGAGCTGTCAGTCTCGGATGCATGACCGCTCGCTTCCCCGTGGCCGTCCTGAGCTGGACGGTCCTCGTCCCGGTGCTCTCGGTGGTCCTGCTGGCCCTGACGTGGGGACGTGTGCTTCCGGTGGCCGTGGTCGTGGTCGTCGCGGTCTTCCTGGCGGTCGCGGTGCTCGCCGCCGTCCACCATGCGGAGGTGGTGGCGCACCGGGTGGGCGAGCCCTACGGGGCGCTCGTGCTGGCGGTGGCGGTGACCGTGATCGAGGTGGCCCTGATCCTCACCCTGACGGCGGACGGCGGCCCCAAGAGCGCGGGCCTGGCCCGGGACACCGTCTTCGCGGCGGTCATGATCACCTGCAACGGCATCATGGGGCTCTGCCTGCTGGTGGGGGCGCTGCGGCGGCGGGTGGCCGTCTTCAACCCGGAGGGGACGGGCGCCTCCCTGGCGACGGTGGCGACCCTGGCCACCCTGAGCCTGGTGCTGCCGACGTTCACCACCAGCACCCCGGGCCCGCGGTTCTCCACCGCCCAGCTCACCTTCGCCGCCCTGGCGTCGCTGGTGCTGTACGGCCTGTTCGTGGCGACGCAGACGGTACGGCACCGGGCGTACTTCCTGCCGGTGAAGCCGGGCGGCGAGGTGATCGACGTCTCGGAGGAGGACTCCGTGCCGCCGACCGCCCGCGCCGCGCTGTTCAGCCTGGCGCTGCTGGTGGTGGCGCTGATCGCGGTCGTGGGGCTGGCCAAGGTGGAGTCGCCGACGATCGAGCAGGGCGTGCAGTACGCCGGTCTGCCGTCCTCCTTCGTCGGCGTCGTCATCGCCCTGCTGGTGCTGCTGCCCGAGACCATCGCCGCGGTCCGGGCCGCCGCCCGCGACCGGGTCCAGACCAGCCTCAACCTGGCGCTCGGCTCGGCGATGGCGAGCATCGGGCTGACCATCCCGGCGGTCGCGGTGGCGTCGCTCTGGATGTCCGGCCCGCTGCTGCTGGGGCTGGGAGCCACGCACATGGTGCTGCTGGCGATCACCGTGGCCGTGGGCACGCTGACGGTGATACCCGGACGCGCCACCCCCTTGCAGGGCGCGGTGCACCTGGCGCTGCTGGCGGCGTACGTGGTGCTGGCGATCAGCCCCTGAGCGGACGGGGCCCTACCGGCAGCCGGCGACGACGCGGCCGGACAGGACGGCCTCGACGAAGGACTCCGGCGGGGCGTAGTGGTGGGCCAGGACGTAGTGGACGACCAGGTCGGGGGCGATCAGCCAGGTGCCGGGGGCGCCCTCCACCCGTACCTCGCCGTGGCCCACCAGGATGCGCTCGCCGCCGCGGGAGACGCTCACCGGGTTGAAGCGGCCGCCCCCGATCAGCCTGCGGCGGCACAGGGTGCAGCCGTACCAGCCGTGGGTGATGGCGCACAGGTGGTCGCGGCACAGCGCGAAGAGACGGTCGGAGAACTCCTCGGAGGGCTCGGCCCGCGGGAAGGGGTGGGCCGGGTCCAGCCAGCCGACGGCACGGGCGGAGACGTCCGGCGGAATCGTTTCTGTGAAGTAGGCGTACGGGCCCAGGTCCTCGTAGTACGGCATCGCAGCCTCTCCCGCCCGCGGACCCCGCCCGCGCGCACCGTCTCCGATCGATCGCGGGCAAGCGTCCAGCAGCGGAGCCCGTAGGTCAATCACCCGTACGTGGCGGGCCCCGCCGGCGCGCTCCCGAAGGCGGTGCGGTCCACCCGAAGGAGACCGGCGCCGGACACCAGTCCCGGACGCCGCGCGGGTCAGCCGACGACCGGCTGCTCGTCCCTGCCGTCCTCGACCCGCGGCGCGGGCACCACCGGCTCGCGGCCGAGCCAGCCGGCCAGCAGCCCGTGCACGGACCCGGCGCCCACCAGCCGTTCCAGCGGATCGGGACCGTCGAGGTCGAACGGGTGCAGCAGGAAGGCGTGGCTCTGGTCGCCGCCCAGGCCGCCGTGCGAACCCACCTGCTCCTCGAAGGCGTGCACCGCACGGGTGACGGGGTCGTAGGCGGAGTTGACCATGATGTCGGCGGCGTGCGGGAAGCGGGCGGTGCGCAGCACCGCGGCCGCCGCCCCCGGCCCGAACGGTGCCAGCGGGTCGCGGCCGGTGACCCGGCCCGTCTCCAGTTCGTGCTCGCCGCCGTCCCCGCCGAGCACGAGCGGCCCGCGCTCGCGGTCCAGGACCAGCACGAAACCGATGCCCGGGTGCTCGGCCAGCGTCCGCAGCAGGGCCGGGTGGCGGGCCTCGACACCCTGCCGGTCCGCGCGCCCCGGAAGGTCGGGGAAGGAGATCAGCGCCAGGTTCCCCGAGGCCAGCACCACCGGGTCGGTGGCCGGCCCGGCCGTCTCCTGCTCCTCGCCCGAGCGGCCCCCGTGCTCGGGGCGGTGCAGCGCCGCCCGGGCCGCCGCACGCGCCTCCGCGCCGCTGGCCGTGCCCCGCGCGCGCCGGCGCACGGGCAGCCCGCACCCGGCCCGCACCAGGTCCCTCAGTGTCAGCCCGTACGCGCTCTCGAAGGTCTCGCCGTGGCTCTGGCCGTGGTCGGAGAGCAGCACGATCCGGTAGGGCCGCGGCGCGTACCGCGAGGCGTCCGCGATCAGCCGGATCGCGCGGTCCAGCCGCCGCAGCACCCGCATCGCGTCCCGGCTGCGGGGACCCGAGTGGTGCGCGACCTCGTCGTACGCGACCAGGTCGGCGTAGACGGCGCCGCGCCCGGCGAGCATGTCGCCGACGACGGCCGCCACCGCCACGTCGCGCTCGACGACGGTCGCGAAGGCCCGCAGGAAGGGGTAGAGCCCGCCGCGCCGCACCCGGGGACGTTCGTGGCGCGCCCGCGCGGAGACCGACTCGGTGACCTCGCGGCCGACCTCCGCGAGGAAGGACGCGGCGGTGCGCACGGCGTTGGCCGGGTCGGAGAAGTACGCGAAGTAGCCGGTCCGGGAGCGGGTGGCGCTCACCCGGGCGAGGACGGCCGCGGGATCGCCGCCCTCCGGGGCCCCGACCGCCCGGGACCGCAGCCGGGCCATCGCGAGCCGGTCGGCGGAGAACCGCCGGCGGCGCGTCGACACCGACATCACCAGCGCCAATTGCTCGGCGCCGCCGCTGAACAGGTTGCCCCGGCTCGCGCCGTCCGGTGCCAGCAGTCCGGGCCGCCCGGTGCGGGCGACCGCGCGGCGCTCCAGTTCCGCCGCGCAGGAGGGCCGGTTGCAGACCATGACCTGCCCGGTCTCCTTCTCGTACCAGCGGAAGGCCGGTACGTCCTCGTTGCTGCCGTGCAGGATGGCCAGCTGGCTGGCGCCGGTCTGGCTGCTCCAGTCGGTCGTCCACGGCACCAGCCGGTGGCTGCCGTCGAGCCATGCGGCGACCGTCTCCATCGCGGGCGGGCGCAGCCGCCCCTTGCGCGTGACCGGGCGCACCGCCTCGCGCAGCACGTCGTGGCCGACGCCGTCCAGCTGGACGAAGACGAAGCCCGGATCGCGTGCGCCGTCGGCACCGGCCGCCCCGGGGCCCGCGACCCGGCGCCGGCCCGCCAGGCGGGCCAGCCGCCGGCCGTACGCCGCGTCGTCGCGCATGGCGAGGGTCGTGCTCGTCGCGGACGAGGCCGCGGACATCACGGCGGCGATCACCACGGCCGTGGCCGGCGCGATGTCGCCCTGCCAGTCCGGGGTGAAGCGGAGCGCGAGCAGCAGCAGCGAACCGTTGAGGAAGAACACCAGCAGGCCCAGCACCAGCGCGGGCACCAGCAGCACGGCGCGCACGAGCACCGGCCAGACCAGGGCGCTCAGCAGGCCGAAGGCACCGGCGGCGACCGCTGCCGTCACCGCGATCCGGGTGGGGCTGTCGCCGGTCGGCGGCTGGATGCGGAAGTCCGGCAGGATCCCGGCGAGCACGGCCATCGTCGCCGTCGACACCGCCCATACGACCAGCACGCGGACGATCGCGCCCCCGACGGCCCGCCACCGACGCAGCACGCCCACCCCTCCTCACGACTCCTCACGTCTGCCCGCGGCACCCAACACGAATGCCCCCAGACTGTCACAGTCCTCCCCGCACCCCGCGGCGCACCGGGGGCACACGGCGGGCACGCCGGAGCATAGGCTCGGGGCGAGACGAGGAGGCGCGAGTGGCGGTCGAGATCACCTGGTGGGGACACGCGACGGTGACCGTGCAGGACTCGGGGGTGCGGGTGCTCACCGATCCGCTGTTCGCCCCGCGCCTGGCCCACCTGCGCAGACGGCGCGGCGCACTCCCGCCGCCGGGCGCGGCCCTGGCCGACCTCGCCGTCGTCTCCCACCTGCACGCCGACCACCTCCACCCCGGCTCGCTGGCCCGGCTCTCCCGGGGTACCCGGGTACTGGTGCCGCGCGGTGCCCCCGCCGCGGTGCCCCGGCTGCGGCGGCTGGCCGCGGACCGGCGACTGGAGCTGACCGAGGTCGTACCCGGTGACGAGGTGAAGGTGGACACGCTGACGGTGCGCGTGGTGAGCGCCGCGCACGACGGCCGGCGCCTGCCGTACGGGCAGCGCCGCTCCCCCGCCCTGGGCTACGTGCTGGTGGGCGAGGAGCGCACGTACTTCGCCGGGGACACCGGGCTGTTCGACGCGATGGCCGACGAGGTCGGCCCGTGCGACGCCGCGCTGCTGCCGGTCGGCGGCTGGGGACCGTTCCTCGGCACCGGCCACCTCGACGCGTACCGGGCCGCCGAGGCCCTCGCGCGACTCGCCCCGCGCGCCGCCGTGCCCATCCACTACGGGACGTACTGGCCGATCGGCATGGACGCCGTCCGCCCGCACGAATTCCACTCCCCCGGCGACGAGTTCGTCCGGCTCGCCGGGCAACTCGCCCCCGCGGTCGCGGTGCACCGGCTGGAACACGGCGAGAGCGTGCTGCTGGAGGCCGCCAGGTGAGCGGACTCACCCTGCTCGCGGAGCAGACGTCCTCCCAGTCCACCGGGCAGGTGATCGGCTACCCCTCGCTCTTCCTGCTGGTCGTGCTCGGCTCGCTGGTGCCCGTCGTCCCCACCGGCGCGCTCGTCAGCAGCGCCGCTGTCGTGGCCTTCCACCAGACCGCCCCCTTCTCGCTGGCTCTGGTCTTCCTCATCGCCTCGGGCGCCGCCTTCATCGGCGACATGGGCCTCTACCTGCTCGGCCAGCGCGGCGTACGCTCCCGCAACGGCTCGCGCTGGCTGCGGCAGTTGCAGGAGCGCGCCGACCCCGCGCGCCTCGCGGACGCTCAACGCCGGCTCGACGAGCACGGCGTCACCGTCCTCGTCCTGTCCCGCCTCATACCCGCCGGCCGCATCCCGGTGATGGTCGCCTGCCTGCTCGCCGAGATGCCCGTCCGCCGCTTCGCCCGCGGCGACGTCCCCGCCTGCCTGGCCTGGGCGGCGGCCTACCAGCTCATCGGCATCCTCGGCGGCACCCTCTTCCCCGAGCCCTGGCAGGGCGTCCTCCTCGCCGTCGCCCTCACCCTCCTCATCGCCTCCGCCCCCCAGCTCTGGCGCCGCCTCCGCGGCTCCACCGCCTCCGCCTCCGACGACACGGCGGCGGAACACCCGGGCCACTGACCGCCTCCGGCGGGGGCTCGCACGGGTCCGCGCCCGCGCGCTTGCGCAATGGGGCCGCCGGCAGCGGCGGGTCGCGCCGAGGTTCCCGCACAGCCCCGGCCCACGGGCGGCCCCCGCGACACACGGTGCCCGCGGCCCCCGAACCCGCCCGTCACCGCTTCGGCCACCGACCCGGCCACTGACCGCCTCCCGGCGGGGCCGGGACCACGCCCGCCAGCGGCGCCCGGCGTCCTCAGGCCGCTGACCGAGGCTGCGGCACCCAGACGCATGCGCAACCGGCCGCGGGCAAGGGCGGATGGTGCCGTCCCGCAGGCGGCGTCCACGGGTCCCACGGTGCTCAGGCGGCGCCCGGGGCCAGGTCGGCGATCGCGGTTTCCAGGTCGGCCAACGCGGCGGCGACGTGGGGCAGTTGGAGCGGGGTCGGGGAGGTGAGGGCGGCGTGGCGCTGGGAGGTGTCGGTGCCGTGGAGGGGGCCGGTGTCGATGCGGACGTGGAGGGCGGCGGGGTCGTCGCCGAAGCGGTGGCCGCCGGGGACGGGGCGGCCCAGGCGGGCGGTGAGGGCGCTCTCCAGACTCGGGGCGTCGGTGACCCCCACGGCGGACAGGGCGTGCCGCAGGGGGCCCAGGTCGGCGTAGAGGTGGAAGCCCGCTTCGGGCGGCCGGCTGAGCGCGCCGGCGCGGGTGACCGCTTCGTGGGCGGCGGTTCCGAGGGCGGCGTGCAGGCGCGTGGCGGCGGCGAGGTGTGCCCGCACGTCGTCGGCCTCGGAGAGCGCGTACGCGGTCGCGGCGGCCACCGGCTCAGGGAGCACCGCGCGCAGCCCGGCGCAGTGGTCGACGACGGCGGCGCGCAGTCGTACGCCCTCCGCGGTCGCCGGGAAGCGGGCGACCGCGGAGGGCCAGGACGCCGGGGCCGGCGCCGCGCACAGGTCAATGACGACGACCGTCCGGCCGGGCAGCGTCTCGGCGGGGGTGAGCAGCACGGTCTCGTGCGGACGGTGCACGGTGTCGGCGTACGTCTCGTCGGAGACCAGCAGGAGCCCGCACTGCTCGGCCGCCTCGCACACCTCGTGCAGCAGTTCCGGGGGCGTCACGGTCCCGCTGGGGTCGTCGGCCGCGGCCATGAGCAGCACCCGCGGGTCGGCGCCTTCCGCGCGGGCCCGGCGTACCGCCTCCAGCAGGGCGAACGGGTCGGGGGCGCCGCCCCCGACCGCCGGGGTCTGCACGGTCGTCGTGCGCCGGCCCAGCATCCGCACCAGCGGCCCCTGCCACGCGGCGGCGGGCCGGGGGAGCACGACGTCGCCGCCCACCGCGGCGAACAGCGCCAGCAGCAGGGGCTCGGCGCCCGGCGCGGCCACGGTGTCGGCGGCGGTCGTGGTGAGCCCGCGGCGCTCCCAGTAGCCCGCGGCGGCCGCGCGCACCGCCTCACCCCCGCCGGGCGGTTCCGGTGCGGCGCCGGCGCCCGGCACGGCGGCGGTCAACCGGTCCGCCCAGTACGCCGGAACCGGCAACCCGGAGTCGGGCCGCAGGGCGGTCCGCGCGAGGTGCCCGGCCGGGACCGGCGGTGAGGTCCGCTGCATCCGTGCCTCCGGTGGGATCGGGTGACCGGCGGGATCCGCGGGGCCGGGTCAGGGCCCGGCCCTCCGCCGCCACCCTCGCACGCACCGCGGGCTCGCGCCGCCGGGGCGGGCGGATTCCCCCCGCGTGACGCCGGGAATCGAGGGCAACCGGAGTCCAGGAGGTGTTCCCATGGTCCCGCTGCTGCTCGTCCTGCTGCTGGCCCTCGTCCTGTTCGGGGCGGGTTTCGCCGTCAAGGTCCTCTGGTGGGTCGCCCTGGTCGTGCTGGTGCTGTGGCTGCTCGGCTTCGTGGCACGGCGCGGTTCCGGCGGCTCGCGCTGGTACCGGTGGTAGCGCTCGCGGCCGCGGGTGGGACGCGGGGCGTACGGTGGCCGCGTGGTGGCCGCGCGCCCCGGATCCGCGCGTGCCGCGGGCCCCGTCCGCTACTGCTGGGCCTGGACCGGCATCCGCAGCGTCCGCGCCCTCGCCCCGGCCCGGGTACGGCCGGCGGAGACCATCCGCTGGGGGTGCCGGCGCAGGTACTCGCCCTCCAGCGCCGCCATCCGCGAGTTGTGTGCGTCGAGGGCCGCCCCGGAGCCGTAGAGCAGCGTCTCGTGGCGGGTCCGGTGGACCGACTCCAGTTCCTGCACCAGTTGTCGTTCGTCCAGGTCTGCGGGATCGACCCCGCCGGGGTAGCGGCTCATGGGGCGCGCACCTTCCTTTCGCCTCCTGTCACCTCGCCCGTTTGGTACCCCCGGTGCGGGGATTCATCCGCTTATGAGGTCATTCGACGGGCATCGGATCCCCGGTCCGGGTAGACGGGTGGACGATGGAGAGACCTGACCCCTGAGGAAAGGAGCCACCGTGCAACGAGGAAGCGACCGTCTGAGCGTCCACCGTGACGACGAGATGAAGCACGAACTGCGCGAGATGCTGCGCTCCGGGCACTCCACCCGGGTCGAGGAGTGGCAGGACCCCGAACCCGCCGCCGACGACGACCCCGAGGTCGGCACCGGACCGGCCTGGGCGGGCGCCCCCGAGGGCACGGCCGTGCGGTTCGAACTCGCCCGGCACCTGACCCGGCAGCCGTTCCCCGCGCGGCGCGGCGACCTGCTGCGCGCCCTGCGCGACCGGCACGCCCCGGACCCCCTGACCGACCTGGTGGACGGGCTCCCCGGCGACAACCGGCGGTACGCCAACGTCCAGGAGGTCGTACGGACCCTGGGCATGCGCCCGGAGGCCTGACCGGCGGACGGACCGCACCGGCGCGGCGCGCGCGCCGCGGGGCCGTTCCGCCGGCACCGCGCGCCGCGCCGCCGCACCGGACCGCGGACCCTGACCGCGGCACCCGTACCGCCCGCACCACCCGTACCGCCCGGGAATCGATCGATTGTGGAGGGAGTCGTTGTGCGCCGGATCCTGAGCGCCTGGGACAAGGAGCTGTTCCTGAAAGTGGCGACCCGTTCGTGGCCGGCCGCAGAGCCGGTGCTGCCGCGGCTCAGCAGGGCCGCAAACCACGGGCTGCTGTGGTTCGGGGTCGCCGCCGGCATCGCGGCCGTCGGCGGTCGCACCGGCCGGCGCGCCGCCCTGCGCGGCGCCGGGTCGCTGGCGGTGGCGTCGGCGGTGGTCAACACCATCGGCAAGGGCGCGGTGCGGCGCAACCGGCCGGTCCTCGACTCCGTGCCCGTCATCCGCCGGCTGTCGCGGCAGCCCGGCACGACGTCCTTCCCCTCCGGCCACGCCGCGTCGGCCGCCGCGTTCGCCGCCGGCGTCGCCCTGGAGTCGCCCCGCTGGGGTGCCGTGGTCCTGCCGGTCGCCTGGTCGGTGGCGTTCTCACGGATCTACACCGGTGTGCACTACCCCAGCGACGTCGCCGCCGGGATGGCGCTCGGCGCGGGCGCGGCCCTGGCCGTACGCGGCCTCGTGCCGACCGGGCGGCAACTGGCGGTCCCCCCGACCCCCCGGGCCGACGCACCGGCCCTGCCGGACGGGCGCGGGCTGTACGCGGTGGTCAACGAGGTCTCCGGCCCCCCGCCGCTGCTCGGCCCGCCGGCCGAACGGCTGCGGAACGCGCTGCCCGAGGCCGTCGTCGAGGAGTGCTCCGAGGACGACGACCTCGCCGAGATGCTGGAGAAGGCCGCCCAGCAGGCCGCGGAGGCCGGCGGCGCGCTCGGCATCCACGGCGGGGACGGCAGCGTCAGCCTCGCCGCGTCCGTCGCCCTGCGGCACGGCGTCCCGCTGCTGGTCTCCCCCGGTGGCACGTACAACCACTTCGCGCTCGACCTGTCGATCGAGAGCATCGACGACGCGGCGCGGGCGGTCCGGGAGGGCACCGCGATCGCCGTCGATGTCGCACGGGTCACCCCGACCGGCGACGCCGCCGGCGAGGAGGCCGGGTCCGCGGGCTCCACGGTCTTCCTGAACACCTTCAGCATCGGCGTCTACCCGGACCTCGTGCGCTACCGCGAACGCTGGTCGCGGCGCGTGGGCAGCTGGCCCGCCGGGGTGCTGGCCGCACTGCACGTGCTGCGCACCTCCACCCCGATCGACCTCGACATCAACGGCCGGCGGCACTCGGTGTGGATGCTCTTCGCGGGCAACGGCGCCTACCGCAGCATCGGTCCGGCGCCGATGCGCCGCCGTGCCCTGTCCGACGGGCAGCTCGACGTGCGCATCGTCCCCGGCAGCCCCTACGCCCGGACCCGTCTGCTCGCGGCCGCCCTCACCGGCTCGACGACGGCCCTGCTGCGACGGCTGCGGATCGGCGGTGTCGAGCCCGGCACCCGCCTGGCCTTCGACGGCGAGGTGGCGCCCGCGCCGCGCGACCTGGTCATCGACAAGGCCAACGAGGCCCTGACCGTCTACCGGCCGCTCTGACGACCGGGCACGGCGACGCGGGCCGCGCTCCCCAGGGGCGCGGCCCGCGTGGCGGGTGGGACGGGCGGAGGGCCGTCAGCCCGACAGGCCGGCCAGCGCCCGGACGCCCTCGCCCTTGATGGTGAGGGTGTCCGGCGACCCCGCGTCTATCGCGAGCGTGAGGTCGTCCGACGGCCAGCCGCTGCTCAGCGCCGCGAGCGGCAGGATCCGGTAGCCCCGCGCGTTCGGCAGGGCGTGCGCCAGGCGCACCTCCGAGGTGAAGACCGGGACCAGCTTCGTCCCGTCCTCCTGCTCGAAGACCGGCAGGCTGATCGTCTCCTGCTCCGCCCCGTCCCCCGCGGGCTCTTCCGGCGGCGCCGGCACCGGCAGCAGGATGTCGCTGGCCGCCAGGGTGCTGAGCGCGGCCGCGTTGTCACCACCGGTCGCGATCTCGTGCAGGGCTCGCTGCGCCGGGGGCTGCGCACCGTTCGGAGTGGTGAAATCGGTCATGGCCGTTCCCTTTCCGTTGCTTGCGTACGGGGTGGCTCGGGGGCTGCGCGTACCCAGCGAGGGAACGGTCATGCGCGTTCGGCGGGAGTCACTCGTACTCGGTGCCGCCCTTGCGGGTGAGGTAGGCGTCGCTGACCGCCTTCAGGACGGCGCGACCGCCGAGCTCGGGGCTGTGCCGGTCCGGGACGGCCCGGACCACGACGCCCTCGCGCAGGTGCAGGCCGCGGCCGGAGACGGTCTCCGCGCCCCGCGCCAGCTCCAGGACGGCCTCCAGGTCGAACGGGCCCTCGTACAGCGTGGGCACCAGCGGCACGCTCCCCGCCGGGAGGACCTCGGCGGGGTCGAGCCAGCGGACGGCCCCGTCGACCTCGGCGGCGACGTCGAAGGCCGCGTAGCCGGGCGTGTCGCGGCCCGCGTCGGCGCCGTAGCCGAGGTCCTGGACGCCGGCGCCGTAGACCTCGCCGAAGATCGCCACCCGGGTGGCGCCGAGCCGGCCGGCGAGGGCCGCGGCGACCTCGGGCAGGCCGTGTCCGCGGACCGCCCGCCAGTAGAGGTTGCGGTCGGCCTCCTTCAGGGCGAAGCGCTGGGCGCCCAGTCCCTTGGAGGTCACCAGCACGCGTCCCGAGTCCGCGACGTAGGTCAGGCAGCAGGCCGTCCCGTGCAGCTTCTCGGTGATCGCGACCTGCTCGCCCGTGGTGAAGACGCCGGGGTGGCGCTTGACGTTCTCGACGTCGATCCAGGGCAGCAACTCCGGCGCGGACTCCACGTCGCCGCTCATCGACACCGGGACCGGCGGCGCCCACTTGGTGATGCCGAGCCGCTCCGCGAAGTCGGTGCCGTCCTCGGCGGCCCGCGCCAGGTCCGTGCCCGAGAGCGCGGCCGGGCAGCAGACGATGCCCTGGGACAGCTCGCCGCGCAGCCGGACCGCCTTGACGCGGTCGGCCGCGGGGCCCGCGAGCCGTCCCGTCAGGCCGAGTTCGGCGATGAGCCCGGCGGGCAGCACGGACTGCTCGGGTATGTACAGCGCGAAGTCGCCGGTCCGGTAGCTGCCCTTGGCCACGACCGCCCGGTAGAGGCCGACCTGGGCGAGTTCCAGGGCGTCCGCGTTCGGGTGGTCGTGGACCGTGAGCCTCTCGGCCGTGACGCGCAGCGTCGACATCGGGTTCCCCCTCGTGGTGGTACGTGGATCGCACCACTGTGCGGGGTGCCGCGCGCCGCGGGCGAACGGTTTTCAGGGCGCGGGGGCCATCCGGAAGTCGTACCCGCCGGGCAGCGGTTCGTCGGTGAGGGCCCGCCAGGTGGTGTGCAGCGACTCCTCGCCCTCCCTGAGGTCGTCGACGGTGAACCCCTCCGCGAAGACGCCCCGCGCGCCCGCGACGTCCCCCGCGGCGAGCAGGACTTGGGCGTGCAGCAGCCGGAAGCGACCGCGGGCCCGGGTGGCCGCGGGCAGGGCGCCGAGGACGGCCGCGGCGTCGTCCGGGCGGCGGGCGGCCAGGAGCGCGGGCACGGCCTCGCGGGCCAGGGCGGCCGCGGCGGTGGCCCAGGCGTCGCCTGTGGGGACGGCCCGGAAGGCGTCCAGGTAGCGCTGCGCGGCGCGCTCCCGGTTGCCGTCGGCCTGGTCGGCGACGGCGAGGCAGCGCAGCGGCAGGCACGGTCGCGGCCCCGCGGCGGCCCGCTCCCAGCTGCGCACGGCCTGCGCGCGGTCGCCGGCCTGCCACTGGGCGAGGCCCAAGTGGTAGTGCAGGGCCCACGCGTTGCCGTCGTAGGTGCCCGCGGTCTCCAGCAGTTCCCGCCACTCCGGGGAGACGAGCCCCGCGCCGGGGACGGTGTCGCCGTCGAGCCGCGGGAAGACCCCGGTGAGCAGCAGTTCCAGCCAGGGCTTCTGCCGCTCGCCCAGGGTGTCGGCGGCGAAGGGCGTACCGGGCAGGTCGAACCGGCCGCGGGTGACCTCCAGCGCGCCCCAGCCGGAACCGGTCGCGAGGACGTCCTTGGGCTCGGTGTCGGCGGCGCGCAGCCACTCCTCGTGGGCGGCGCGCAGCCGTTCGCGCGGCAGGACCGCCTCCAGGCGTTCCGCCACCGCGTGCGGATCCGCGCCGGGCGCGGTGGCCATCGGGCCGTAAGCCTCCAGCCAGCTGACGCCGGCGCCCCCGGCGAGCGGCAGGTGCTCCAGCTGGGTGGGGGCGAGTCCGGCCTGGATCTCCAGGTAGCCGGGCCCGTCGCCCTCGTCCCCCGCGAGCCAGCGCTGCCAGCGCCGCCCGCCCGCGCCCCGGCCCCAGACGAAGAGCTTGCGGCCGCGGAGGGCGTCGGTGGAGGTCTGGACGAGGCCGCGGCCGTCGGCTTCGAGCGCCGCGATCCAGGGGCGGGCTCCGTCGGGCAGGTCGTAGAACCAGTCGGCGGGGTGCTCGGATGCGGTGGGCGCCTCGGGGACGGGCACCCGCTGGAGGGTGCGGGAGGCGCCGAAGTGCCAGGCGTGGGAGGCGGGTGCGACGACGCGGGTGCCGGGTGTCTGGGGTACGGCGGTGTTGGACCACCAGTAGAGGGGAACGGTCCGGTGGTGAGGATTGCGGACGCGTACCCCCGCGTAGAGGAAGTCGGAGCCCTCGGGGAGCCACAGGTCTATCTGGAAGGGCAGGTCGCGCAGCTGCTCCCACTCCCAGAGGCGGAGCATCTCGCCGCCGTCGGGGGCGGGCACGCGGGCGGCGTGGAGCGGGGCGCAGCTGAGCGTGGTGTGCCCGGTGGCGCCGGGGTTCCATTCGACGCCGCCGGAGAACCAGGCCCCTGCGAGGCCGAACTCGGCGTACTGCAGGACGGGGTCGGCGTGCAGCAGCTCGCGTCCGGTGGGCTTGTGGTGCAGCCCGTACAGGCGCCCGCCGAGACCGGGCAGCACGGTGGCGCGCAGCCGGTCGTTCTCCAGGACGAGCGCGTCCAGTTCGGTGGACACACGCTCGCGGGTGTAGCCGTCGAGGCGCGGTACGGGGAGCAGGGTGCGCAGTTGCCCGTAGGCGATGCGCCGGGCCATGCCGGGCGGCAGCTCGGCGCTCTCGGCCGGGTCGAGCGGGCTGGCCGGGAGGGTGAGGGTGGTGCGTCGCACGGTGGTGGCCAAGAGGTCCCTCTCTCTGTCACCGGTGGTCGGGTGAGGACATGGAACCCCGTATCGGCCCGTGCCGTCAGGGGTTTGCACCTCACGGAGCCTGCCGCGTGCGGACTTCAATATATGGTGAACGTCATTTTGGCCTTCTTTTGCCGTCGGACGGGTCCGGGAGGGTTTGCCGATCATGCTGTCCACGCTGTGGGGACCACCGAACGGCACGCCCTCGCGCGCGCCCCGCGTCCCACGTCCCGCCCCCGTCGAACGCGCGCGCAGTCCGCGGCTGGCGGCGCTGGCCGCCCACCCGGAGCGCGAGGCGGAGTTCTGGCGGGCCGTGGAGGCCGAGGGCACACCCCTGGTGGAACGCCTGGACGGCGACCCCGGGCACGCCGCCGTCACCTTCCTCTGGCGCGGCGACAGCGCGACGCGCGCCGTACTCGCCCTGCCCAACCAGGTGCTCGACCCTGACGACCTGGCCGGCAACCTGATGTCGCGCCTGCCGGGCACGGACGTGTGGCACTGGACGATAAGGATGCGCGCCGACTGGCGCGCCACGTACGCGCTGTGCGTGGACGAGGGCGACGGCGCCGCCGCGGCCCCCTCGGGGCCCAAGGGGCAGGCCTACCTGCGCGGGCTGCGGCGCCACCCGCGGCGCGATCCGCTCAACCGGACCGTCTTCCCCACCCGTTGGGGCACCGAGCCGCTCTCGGTGGTCGCCCTTCCCGCGGCGCCCGCGCCCCTCGGCGCGTGGCGGGACCGGTCGGGGCCGCCGGTGGGCGAGGTCTCCGTCCACACCATGCGCAGCGCGCACCTGCGCAACTGGCGCCGTGTGTGGGCCTACGCGCCGACCGGCTACGAGGACCTGGCCGGGCTGCCGGTGGTGGTGCTGCTCGACGGGGACGTGTGGCAGCAGCACCTCGACGTCTCGGCGCTGCTCGACGGGCTCGTGGCGGGCGGCGCGCTGCCGCCGCTCGTCGCACTGATGCCGGACGCGCTGGACAGCGACACCCGGCGCCGCGAACTCACCTGCGACGACGGCTTCGTGGCCTTCCTCACCCGCGAACTGCTGCCCTGGGCGGCCCGCCGGTGGCCGGTCAGCGGCGACCCGGCGCGCACCGTCGTCGCCGGCCAGGGCCTCGGCGGGCTGGCCGCGGCGTACGCCGCGCTACGGCGCCCCGAGTGCTTCGGGAACGTCCTCGCGCAGTCCGGCGCCTTCTGGTGGCCGGCCGGGCACCGCGCGGAGGCGCTGCCCGAGGAATGGCTCACCGGACGCGTGGCGTCGCTGGCCCGAAGACCGGTCCGCTTCCACCTGTCGGCCGGCCTGCAGGAGTGGGGCCTGACGGCCGCGGTCCGCCGGCTCCGGGACGCCCTGCTGGCCCAGGGCTACGAGGTGGCCCACCACGAGTACAACGGCGGCCACGACTACCTGTGCTGGCGCGAGGAACTCGCCCACGGCCTCGCCTCGCTGCTCCGCGGCCCCTTCCCGGGTACTCTCCCCGGCCCCCGCGTCCCGGCCCGCCCCGACACGGAACCGGTCTGACGCCGCCTCGCGACGCACCCGTGCCGGGGAGGCGACGTCCCCGGCACGGACCGCCTCGGGCGGCGGCGAGGGTGGCGGGCGTGCGAGCCGCGATGACCACGGCCGTGAGCCGGCGGGCCGACCCGGAGGGGCTCCGCCTCAACTGGTGGGGGCTTCCTGCCCCGGCAGTCCTCCGGCCGGGCCCGGAACGGACGCCACCTCGGGCCCCGGGCGGTGCCGATCACGGCGGCGGTCTGCGTCATCGTCAGGCCGGCATCGCCCACGGCACGGACGATGCCGAAGTCCATGACCTTGACCTGACCGCTCCGGGTCAGCATCGCGTGGAAGCCGCGATGACCACGGCCGTGAGCCGACGGGCCGACCGGGCGCCGCCCGGAGGCGTTCCGCCGCAACGGGTGGAGGCCTCCCGGCACCGGCGGCCCTCCGGCTGGGCCCGGAACGGACGCCACCGCGGGCCCCGGGCGGTGCCGATCACGGCGGCGGTCTGCGTCATCGTCAGGCCGGCATCGCCCACGGCACGGACGATGCCGAAGTCCATGACCTTGACC
>NZ_JBIBGK010000020.1:100538-146579 GCF_042956445.1 Streptomyces sp. NPDC008238
GACCTGACCGCTCCGGGTCAGCATCGCGTGGAAGCCGCGATGACCACAGCCGTGAGCCGACGGGCCGACCGGGCGGCCGCCCGAAGGCGTTCCGCCGCAACGGGTTGAGGCCCCCCGGCACCGGCAGCCCTCCGGCCCGGCGCGGAACGGACCGCCACCGCGGGCCCCGCGGACGCGTCCACGGCACGCTGAGCCCTGTCCGCCTGCGACGTCGGCACGGCCTTCGGCCATCCGACCGCCTGGCCGCCTCGCCGCACAGCACGGTGCGCGAGGCCCGTCCGCGCGCGCCAGCGCGCACGGCACCGCCCCCCGTGGCAACCGCGGTACGCGCAGCCGTCCGGACCGGGCCGCCGCGACCCGCCGGCGCGCCTCGTCCGCCCACCCCGCGAAGGCCGGTACCCCCGACCAGTATCCGGCCCCGGAACGCGGGCCGAGGTGTGGTCGCGGCCGAAATGCGGTTGCCCGGTGAGGGCGGGGCGTTCAGACTGCGCGGGTGCTGATTCAACGCGAGACCCCCGACGACGTCCCTGCCGTACAAGCACTCACCGGGGAGGCGTTCGCCTCGGCGGACCGTCCCGTTCCCGTCGAGGTCACGCTGCTGGCCGAGCTACGGAAGAGCGACGCCTGGCTGCCGGAGCTGTCCCTGGTCGCCGTGGACTCCGACGGGCAGAGCGTCATCGGCCACGTCGTCTGCACGCGGGCGCACGCCGGGGGCACGCCCGTGGTGGGTCTCGGCCCGCTGAGCGTCGCGCCGGAGCACCAGCGCAAGGGCGTCGGACTGGCCCTGGTGCACACCGCTCTGGGCGCCGCGGACGCCCTCGGGGAACCGCTGGTGGCGCTGCTGGGCAGCCCGGACTACTACGGCCGCTACGGCTTCCGGGCGAGCACCGACTACCGGATCACGCCGCCCGACCCGGCCTGGGGGCCGTACTTCCAGGTGCGCCCGCTGTCCGCCTACACCCCCTCGGTGAGCGGGGCGTTCCGCTACGCGGAGCCCTTCGACCGGGTCTGAGCGCACCGCGGCAGCCACGCGGGCGCGGCCCGGCGGTACGCCTCGTACTCCTCGCCGTGCGCGGCGCGCAGCGTCGGCTCCTCGTACCAGCGGACGAACGCGGCGACGGTCAGCCACACGGCGGCCGAGTAGAGGAGCAGGACGGGCCGCAGGAGCAGCAGTCCCTGCCCGGCGACGAGCGCCACGACGGCCAGGTACATGGGGTTGCGGACCCGGGCGTACGCGCCACCGGTGACGAGGCGTTCGGTGGGGGCGACGGGCGCGGGCGTGCCGCGCCCCTCGCGTACGAAGCGGGCGAAGCCGTGCAGGAGCACCGCCGCGCCGGCGAGGGCCAGCAGGCCGCCGGCCGCCCGTACTGGCCAGGGGCCGTCGCCGGACGCGTAGCGGGTGAGCCACCAGGGCACGAGTCCCGCCACGACGCCGGGTGCCGCGAAGAGGAAGACCGCGCTGCCGAGCGCGGCCGTGGACCGTCTCATGCCTTCATGGTGCCCGCCGGCGGCCGTCCCGGATCCGTCTTGGCGGCGCGGATGTGCCCGTACACGTGGGCGCGCAGTTCGGCGAAGCGCGGGTCGGAGCGGGTGATGATCTGGTCGCGGTCGTGCGGCAGGTCGACGTGCAGGTCCTCCTGCACGACCGTGGGCGCGGCGGAGAGGACGACGACCCGGCGGGCGAGGTAGACGGCCTCGTCGATGTCGTGGGTGACGAGCATCGTGGTGATGCCGAGGCGGTGCCAGAGGCCGAGGAGCAGGTCCTCGAGGTCGGCGCGGGTCTGCGCGTCCACGGCGGCGAACGGCTCGTCCATGAGCAGGACCTGGGGCTCGTAGGCGACGGCCCGGGCGATGGCCACGCGCTGCTGCATGCCCCCGGACAGCTGCCAGGGGTGGGCGGAGCCGGCGTCGGCCAGGCCGACGGCGGCGAGCGCCTGCTGCACGAGGGCGGTGCGGCGCGGACGCGGCACGCGCTTCTCGCGGAGCGGGAGTTCGACGTTCTGGCTGACCGTGAGCCAGGGGAAGAGGCTGCGGCCGTACTCCTGGAAGACCACCGCCATGCCGGGCGGCGGCCCGTCCACGACGCGCCCGGCGAGCCGGACCTGGCCGGCGGTGGGCGTGAGGAGTCCGGCGACGCACTTGAGCAGGGTGGTCTTGCCGCACCCCGACGGGTCGACGACGCAGACGAGTTCGCCACGCTCGACGCTGAGGTCGATGCCGCGCAGCGCCTCGACGACGCGGCCCCGGCCTTCGTACACCTTGCGCAGTCCGGTGATCTCAAGCATGTGTCTCCCGTTGGTGCCAGTGCAGGACCCGCCGTTCGAGGACGCGGAAGGCGAGCGAGAGCAGGAAGCCGACCAGGCCGAGCAGCACGATGCCGCTCCACATCTCGGGGATTTGGAACTGCCGCTGGAACAGCACGACGCTGTGGCCGATACCTGAGGTGCTGGCGAACATCTCCGCGATGACCATGAGGATGATGGCGATGGACAGGGCCTGCCGCAGTCCCGCCATGATCTGCGGGCTCGCGGCGGGCAGCACGAGGCGCCGCAGCCGGGCCGGGCCGCGCAGCCCGTAGACCCGCGCGGTGTCGGAGAGCACCTCGTCCACGGCGCGGACGCCCTCGATGGTGTTGAGCAGCACCGGCCAGATCGCGCCGGAGACGATGACGAGGACCTTCATGGCGGTGTCGAGCCCCGCGACCAGCATGATCAGCGGCACGAGCACGGGCGGCGGGATGGCCCGGAAGAACTCCAGGGCGGGTTCGGTGGCGGCCCGCAGCCGGCCCGAGAGGCCGATGGCGGCACCGAGGGCGACGCCGAGCAACGCGGCGAGCACGTACCCGGCGAGGAGCCGGGCGAGGCTGGGCAGGACGTCGTCGCCGAGGCGGGCGGTGAACCACACGTCGCCGAATACGGCGGCGATCCGCTGCGGCGACGGCACGTAGAAGCTGGGCCGCCACACGCTCCACGCCCACCAGCCGAGGACGAGGAGGACGGGCAGCCCCAGCACCCGCAGGGCGCCCAGCATCAGGCGCGCGGGACGGCTCATGCGGGCCCCTCCCCTCGGACGGCGGGGTGCCAGGCCAGCAGCCACCGCTCCAGACGGCGTACCGCGAGGTTGACGACGACCCCGATGATCCCGGCGAGGGTGATCAGGGCGTACACGGTGGCGACGGCGCCGCCGGACTGGGCGAGCTGGATGCGCAGCCCGAGTCCCGGGCTGCCGATGACCAGTTCGGCGGTGACGGCGAGGATGAATGCGACGGAGGCGGCGAGCCGCAGGCCGGTCATGACGTACGGGAGCGCGGTGGGCCAGACGAGCCGGCGCAGCGTCGTCCAGTGGCCGAGCCGGTAGGAGCGGGCGGTCTCGCGGGCGACGGGGTCGACGTCGGCGACGCCGTACAGCACCTGGATGAGCACCTGCCAGAACGCGGCGTAGACGACCAGCAGGAGGCTGGAGCCGAGGTCGGCGCCGAAGAGCAGGGTGGCGAGCGGGATGAGCGCCACGGAGGGGATGGGGCGGAGGAACTCCACGGTGGAGGCGGTGGCGGCGCGGGCGCCCGGGACGGCGTCGATGAGCGTCCCGAGCACGACGGCGAGGACGAACGCGATGGCAAGGCCCAGGGCCCAGGCGCTCATGGTGTCGCCGAGGGCCGACCAGAGTTGGCGGGTGGTCAGTTCACGGCCGAGGGTGCGCAGGATCTCACTCGCCGGGGGCAGGTAGTCCCGGGACACCCAGCCGAGTCGCGGGACGGCCTCCGCGATGCCGAACAGCACCGCGAGGCCGGCCGCTCCGTACGCGGTGTCGCGTCCCCTCATGGCAGGAGGGCCGCCAGGTCGGCGTCCTTGGTGAGCGTCCCGTCCTGGCGGGCGTCGTCGGCGACGGTCTGCACGGAGTCCCGGTTGATCTCCGTCGGCCACTTGGGGAGCTTGATCGCGGCGATCGCCTCGGCGGGGATCGAGGTGTACGACTTGAGCGTCTCGCGCACGGCGTCGGGGTGCGCGTCCGCGTAGGCGAGGGCCTCGTTCATGGCGGCGGTGAAGTCCTTGACCAGCTCCGGGTCCTTCTGGAGCGTCTGCTGCGTGGTGAAGTACATGGCCACGGTGAGGTCCGGGGCGGCGTCGGCGTAGGGCCAGGCGACGGCTCGGGCGCCCTGGCCGGTGGCCTGGGTGACGAAGGGCTCGACCTCCCAGATCGCGTCGACCCGGCCCTTGGAGAGGGCGGCCGGCATGTCCGGGAAGGGCATCTCGACGAACTCGACCTTGGAGGCGTCGCCGCCGTCCTTGCGCACGGCGGCGCGCACGGTCGTGTCGCCGATGTTCTTCAGCTGGTTGACCGCGACGGTCCTGCCCGCCAGGTCCTTGGCGGACTTGACGGGACTGTCGGCTGGGACGAGGACGGCGCTGTAGTCGGTGTCCCGCTCGCCGGTGGAGGCGACGCCGTTGGCGACGACCTTGAGCGGGAGGCCCTGCTGCTGGGCCGTGAGCAGGGAGGTGGTGTTGGCGAAGCCGAAGGCGAACTGGCCGCCCATCACGCCGGTGATGCTGGCGGCGCCGCCCTGCACCGAGGTGATCTTCGCGTCGATGCCGTGCTTCTTGAAGAAGCCCTGGCTCTGGGCGAGGTACACGGGCGCGGTGTCGACGATGGCGATGGCGCCGACCGTGACGCTCCGCGTGCCTCCGCCACCGGAGGAGCCGCCCTTGCCTGCGGGGGCGTCGGAGTCGCCGCAAGCGGTGAGTCCGGCGGCGAGGAGCGCTGCCGCCGTCAGGAGCAGGGGAAAGGTGCGACGCATGGGCACTCCCTGATCTGATCAGTTCCGTTCGCACAGTGAACTGTCGTTCATTGGGTGGCGCGCCAAGTGACGGTAGGGGCGTGGCGCGGCCGCGTCAACGGATCGCACAACGGCCGGCCGGTGTCAGCCGTGTCGCGGACGGGAAAGCAGGGGTGCAGGGGGCGCGAGAGGTGGAAGTCTGCGGAGAAAACCACGGATTGAGTGGATTTACCACTGGTGGTCGGCTTGCGCCCTGAGTAGATTGGGATGTGGCCTACGGGGCGAGCGAGGGAGTCCGGTAGCACCGGAGCCGGAGCAGGGAGCAGCGGCTTCCACCGGAACCGGGATCAACGGCCGGGCTGAGAGGCTCGAAGGTCCGGGAAGAGGTTTTGAGACCGGAGAGCGACCCCTAGCACCTGATCCGGACCATGCCGGCGAAGGGAGTCCCACCTCGTAGGTCGTGGAACTGCAGCCGGTGAGCCCGCGCGGTGAGCGCGGGCTCTCCTCGTGCTCCGGCCGCTCTCAGAGGGCGCTTCCCGCCCGCCAGTCCGCCCAGCTCGCGTTCCAGGCGCCGTAGCCGTTGTTGACCTGGACGGTGTCGGTGGAGTGGACGACGGTCACCGGGTCGCCCGGTGACACGTGCTCGTAGAACCACTTCGCGTCGGCCGTGCTCAGCCCTATGCAGCCGTGACTGCCGTTGACCCGGCCGAACTTGCCCTCGTTCCAGGGCGCGGCGTGCGCGAAGGTGCCCGACGTGGTGAGCCGGACGTCCCACTTCACGTCCTTCAGGTTGTAGGCCTCGGGGCCGAAGATGCGCACAGTGCTGGAGTTCATGGTGATGCTGGGCGTCTTCTCCAGGACGACCATCGTGCCGTTCCACGTCTCGAACCCGGGCTTGCCGGTGGAGACGGGGAGGGTGCGCAGGACCTCGCCGCCCCGGCGCAGGGTGAGGGTCTTGCGGGCCGTGTCGACGGTGGTGACGACCGACTCCCCTATCCGGAAGCGGACGACGCGGTTCTGCGTGCCGTAGAGACCGCCGCCCGCGTCGACGCCGTCCAGGTCCATGCGGAGGGTGACCTGGGTGCCGGGCTTCCAGTAGGAGCGCGGACGGAAGTCGACGCGGTCGCGGCCGCTCCAGTCCTTCATCCAGCTCCAGGCGCCGTCCACCGCCGGGTCGGCGCTGACGCCGAGCTTGCGCTCGACGGCCGCCCGGTCCTGTATCGGCTTGTTGAAGACGATCGACACCGGCATGCCCACGCCGACCGTGGTGCCCTTGTCGGGGTGGTACTCCCCCACGAAGGTGCGCTTCGGCTCGGCGGTGGTGAAGGTCGTGTGCTCCGTCAGCCGCTTGCCGTCGGAGGCGGTGGCGCGGACGAGGACGTCGTAGGTCACGCCCGGGGCCAGCCGGCCCGTCGAGGTCCAGTTCTCCTTGGACGACGCGAGCGTGCCGCGCAACGACCCGGGGCCGGGGGCGGTGACGCGTACGGAGTCGATCCGGGCGGCGGTGGCCCGCACGGTCACCTTGCGGTCGACGGGCACGGCACGCCCGCCGGAGGCGGGGGCGACGGCGATGGCGGGCCGTGGCTCCGCGGCGTGCGGCCCGCCGCCCCCGGAGCCGCTGCACGCGGACAGCGTCGCGGCGACGGCCAGGGCGAGTGTCGCGGCTCCGGCACGCAGGATCCTCCTGCGGTTCCGGGTCCGGTCGTTGGTCATGTGACGGCTCTCCTCCCCTGTCGAGTCGTACTGTGCTCCTGCCCGCACCCGTGGGGGTCCACCACGTGCCGGCAGTGTCAACTCTGCGTGCCGGACGACTCCGTGGCGTCACCGTTCCGTAGCAGGCGTGTACGCACGGAACCCGGGTCCGGCCCGGCCCCGTGTTCCGCGGCAGCACGGCCGCGTGGCCGCACGACCGCACGGCAGGCCCGAAGACCCGGGGGGACGTCATGGAGCGCAGGAACACGAGGCGGGCCGCGATCGCGGTGGCACTGGCGGCGACGGCGGCTGTGCTGCTGACGGGATGCCAGGGGGAGGACGACGTCGCGGGAGGGACGCCCTCGCCATCCGCTCCCTCGTCGTCCGCTCCCTCGTCGTCCGCGCCCTCCCGCAGCGCGGGGGACACGGTCCCGGTCTCCAGCACGACCCCGGTGCCGGGGGGTTCGGGGGGTTCGGGGGGTTCGGGGGGTTCGGGTGGCGCCGAGGGCTCCGCGCCCTCCACCGGTTCCGGGGCCCCGGCCGGCGCCGCGGCCCACTGCGGCGCGGAGGACCTGGAGGCGACCGCGGCGCGCCAGGCCGCCGACCGTCCGCAGGGAACGGGCACCGGCGCGGCGGTGATCGGGTTCACCAACACCTCGGGCGCCCCCTGCGTCCTCGAAGGCTTCCCGACGGTGGCCGGGGCGGCCAACGGCTCCCCGGAGATGAACGTGCCGTTGACGGTGCGGCACACCGGTGCGGCCGCCCCCGTCACGCTGGCACCGGGCGGTCGCGCCTGGGTCAAGCTGACGTTCCATCAGGTGCAGGGCGAGGGCGACGGCTACTGCGAATCGGGCGAGGCCCCGGTGCAGTACCCGACGATGGTGCTGGGCCTGCCCGGTGGGGCGGGCAGGCACCAGGTCGCCCTGGACGACGGGGTGTTCGCCGAGTGCGACGGCGTCGTCGCTGTCACCGCGCTCTCGGCCACCGAACCCTCCTGAGGCCGGGGGCCCCGCCCCGGGGTCAGCCGGCCGTCGCGGCGGCCTCCACCGTGAGGGTGCCCGCGTCCGCGTCCAGCACGGCGGGGACACCGAGCGGCACGGTCAGGCTGGTCTCGCAGTGACCGAAGCCCAGTTCCTCGACGACCGGGACGCCGAGCCCGCCCAGCCGGTCCAGGAGCACTGCCCGCACCTGCTCGTAGGGGCCGCACTCCCGCCAGGAACCGAGGGCGACGCCGGCCACCCCGTCCAGCCAGCCGGCCCGCAGCAACTGCGTCAGCATCCGGTCGATCCGGTACGGCTCCTCGCCGATGTCCTCCAGCAGGAGGATGCCGCCGGGCACACCGGGCCGCCCGTCCGGCGTGCCGAGACCGGAGGCGAGCAGCGCCAGGCACCCGCCGACGGTGACACCGCGTGCCGTGCCGGGGACGAGCGCCCGGGCGGTCGGCGCCCCGAGGACACGCGTCGCCTCTGGCTCGAAGAGGGTGTCCCGCAACTGTGCTCGCGTGGGCTCGTCCTTGAGGAAGCCGTGCGCCGCGACCATGGTGCCGTGCAGGGTGGACAGGCCCAGCCGGACCGCGAACGCCTCGTGCAGCGCGGTGATGTCGCTGAAGCCGAGGAGCGTCTTGGGCCCGGCCGCCCGCAGCGCGTCCCAGTCCAGGAGGTCGCTCATGCGCTGGGTGCCGTAGCCGCCGCGCGCACAGACCACCGCGGCCACCGACGGGTCGCACCACGCCTCCTGGAAGTCGCGGGCGCGGGCCGCGTCCTCTCCCGCCAGGTAGTCGAAGGTGGGGTGCCGGTCCAGGACGTGCGGCGCCACCACGGGATCGAGGTCCCAGCCGCGGAGGATGTCGAGCCCCGCGTCCAGGCGCTCCCGGGGCACGGGTCCGCTGGGCGCGACCACGGCGACCCGGTCACCGGGGACGAGGCGGCGGGGGCGGATGAGTGGGACGAGCGGTGTCACTTGGTGAGCTCCAGAAGTGCTACGGCGGGCGGGGTGAAGCCGAAGACCTGCCCGTACAGGGCGAGTTCGGCCTCCAGACAGGTGATCATCGTGTCCTCGCGGCGGAAGCCGTGGCCCTCGCCCTCGAAGGTGAGGTAGGCGTGGGGGATGCCTCGCCCCGTGATCCGTTCCAGGAACCGCTCGCACTGCACGGGCCGGCAGATCACGTCCTCCAGCCCCTGCAGCAGCAGGAAGGGCACGGCCAGCCGGTCGGCCCGGGTGACCGGCGAGCGCTCCCGGTAGCGCTCGGGGACCTCGGCGTAGGGCCCGACGAGCGAGTCGAGGTAACGGGACTCGAAGTCGTGGGTCTCACCGCCCTGGGCCCAGCCGGTGAGGTCGAGCAGCGGGTACTTGATCACGCCGCAGGCGTACACGTCGGTACCCGTGAGGGAGGCCGCGCTCGTCCAGCCGCCGGCGCTGCCGCCGCGGATCGCGAGCCGCCGCCCGTCGGCCGTCCCCTCCTGCGCCAGCGCTCGCGCGACGGCGGCGCAGTCCTCGACGTCGACGACCCCCCACTGCTCGCGCAGCCGCTCGCGGTAGGCGCGCCCGTAGCCGGTGGAACCTCCGTGGTTGACCTCGACGACGCCGATCCCCCGGGAGGTGAAGTAGGCGATCTCCAGGTCGAGCACGAGCGGTGCCCGGCTGGTGGGACCACCGTGCACCCAGACCACGTAGGGTGGCAGCTCTCCCTCGGGCGCGGCGAAGTAGGGGTTCGCCGGCGGATAGAGCTGGGCGTGGATCTCCCGTCCCCCGGGCCCGGTGAAGGTGCGCTCCACCGGGTCGGGCAGGAACTCCGGCGGCACGGTGTCGTGGTGGGCGGCACCGATGACACGGGTCCGCCCCGTACAGGTGTCGAGCTCGAGAACCTCGAAGGACGTGCGGGCCGAAGCGGCCACGGCGACCACCCGGGTGCCCTGTGTGGCCAGCGCCGCGGTCCACTCGCTCCACGGTCCCGGCACGTCGGCCAACTCGCCCGTCGCCGGGTCGAGTATCCCCAGGCGCTGGGCGCCCTTGCCGTGCAGCACCGCCAGCGTTCCGGAGGCGAGCGGTGCGAACCACCTCGCCCCCATCTGCCAGCCGGGTCCTGCGAACTCCTCCTGCGCCGGCCGCAGGTTGACCGCCTCTCCAGTGGCCGGGTCGACACGGTGCAGGTTCCACCAGCCGTCACGGTCGGTGGCGGCGATCAGGGTGCCGTCGGGTGTCCACTCCGCCTGGGCGACGGACTCCGCGGGGCCGCCGAGGATCGTCCGGGCCGGGCCGAAGGTGCCGTCCGGACCGACGGCGGCGTGCTGGAGCTCCGTTCCGTCCCAGGGCATCCGGGGGTGGTCCCAGGCGATCCACACGGCCTGCCGGCCGTCCGGTGAGAGGCGGGGCGCGGTCACGAAGCCGTGCGAGTCGTCGGAGAGTTCCCGTACGGCCCCGCGGTCCTCGGCGGCCGAGCCGTCGAGCGGAACGGCGGCGACGAACCGCCGTACGTCGCTGGGCCCCTCCCCGGTGAACTCCTCCAGCACGCACCACACCTCACCGCGGTCCGGATGGATCTGCGGATCGGCCCAGCGCAGCCCGTCGCCGACCGGCGAGAGCGGGGTCAGCGGCCGCGGAGAGGCGCCGGGCGCGTCGGGCTCGTAGGCGTACAGCCGCTGGTCCGGGAAGTGGGAGAAGACGATCAGCGGTCCCGCGCCGGGTCGGTCGGTGCCCGCCCAGGCCCGGCCGCCGTACTCGATGACACGGGTGCGGACGTTCCACGGCGCGGGCAGCGGGCTGCCGACCGTGCCGTCCGCGCGACGGCGCACCAGGGCGCGGCGGCCGCCCTCGGCCGGGCGGGGTTCGGTCCACCACACCTCCTCGCCGACGAACGCGGGGAACTCGGGGCGTCCGTCGTGGGATGCGGCGGTACGGGCGTCGACCGGCGACTCCCAGGCACCGTAGGGGGCGATGATCGGGGCGCGCGTCATCGGGCTGCTTCCTCGGTCGTGTCCTGCCGGCCCAGCATGAACCGGTCGAGTACGCGGACGCCGAAGTGCAGTCCCTCCACCGGGACCCGCTCGTCGACGCCGTGGTACATCCCCGCGTAGTCGTAGCCCTCGGGCAGCTTCAGCGGAGAGAAGCCGTACCCCGTGATGCCGAGCCGGGAGAACTGCTTGGCGTCGGTGCCGCCGCCCATGACGTAGGGCACGACGTGGGCGTCCGGGTCGAAGTGGATCAGGGCCTCCCGCATCGCGGCGTAGACCGGCGCGTCGAGGGGGGCCTCCAGCGGGATCTCGCGGTGGTGGAACTCCCAGTCCACGTCCGGGCCGGTGAGTTCGTCCATGGTGGCCGCGAACTCCTCGTCGGCGCCGGGCAGAACCCGGCCGTCGACGTAGGCGACCGCGGTGCCGGGGATGACGTTCACCTTGTAGCCGGCCTCGAGCACGGTCGGGTTCGCGCTGTTGCGGATCACCGGCTCCACCAGGGCGGCGGCGGTGCCCAGCTTGGTGAGCAGGGTGTCGACGTCGTCGAAGTCGGGCTCGACCTCGTGCAGCGCGGCCAGTTCGGACAGTGCCGCCCGCACGGTGGGGATGATCCGCACCGGCCAGTGGTGCTCGCCGATGCGGGAGACGGCCGCGGCGAGCCGGGTCACCGCGTTGGTGCGGTTGACCTTGGAGCCGTGCCCCGCCCGGCCGTGCGCCGTGAGCTTCAGCCAGGCGGTGCCGCGCTCCCCGGCCGCGACCGGGTACAAGCGCAGCCCGGGCCCGGCGTGGAAGGTGAAGCCGCCGGACTCGCTGATGCCCTCGGTGCAGTCGCGGAAGAGTTCCGCGTGCTGCTCCACGAGGTAGGTCGCGCCGTAGGTGGCGCTGTCCTCCTCGTCGGCGGTCAGCGCGAGCACGATGTCCCGCTCGGGACGCACGCCCCTCCGGGCCCAGGACCGCACGGTGGCGAGCACCATCGCCACGGTGCCCTTCATGTCGACCGCGCCCCGGCCCCAGACCACCCCGTCCCGGACCTCGCCGGAGAAGGGGTGCACGCTCCAGTCCTCGGCCTGGGCGGGCACGACGTCCAGATGACCGTGGACCAGCAGCGCGCCCCGCCCCTCCCCGGCGGGTGAGGTGCCCGCGATCCGCGCCACGACGTTGGCCCGGCCCGGCGCGGACTCCAGGACGCGGGCCTCGATCCCGGCCTCGTCGAGAAGTCCAGCGGCGTACTCCGCCGCGGGACGTTCGTTGCCGTCCCCGCCGCCGCGGTTGGTGGTGTCGATCCGGATCAGCTCCGAGGTGAAGCGGACCGCCTCGTCCAGTGCCCGGGTGTCAGCCATACTGCTCCTCCACAGCTGCCGAGACGAGGGTGGTCACGGCCTTGTAGCAGCGGATCCCCTCGTACATGGTCGGTGAGGTGTACGAGACGCGGCGCTCGCCCGTGCGCTCCACACCGGGCACGATCGCGGCGGCTCCCGCCAGGTGCGCCGCGTCGAACTCGACCTCGATCGTGAACGGCCCGCCCCGGACGGGCTCGTGGCGCACCGCGAGCGACGCGGCGTCCTTCGCGGCGGCGCGGATGTCCGCGGCCGTGCGGGCCGGCGGCCGGCACACGGCCGCGTACCGCGACACGTAGTCCTTGACGGCGACCGTGCGCGCGGCCGGCGCGTAGTCCCGGGCGTCGACGCCGGTCCGGTCGTCCCCCGTGACCAGCACAACGGGCACCCCGTACTCGGCGGCCACCAGCGCGTTCAGCCGTCCCTCGCTCGCGGGCGGGCCGCCGTCGACCCACACGCCGGTGATGGAGTTGGGGAGGTAGGTGTGGGCGAGCACCCCTTCCGTCCCCGCGCCCGTGTGGAACCCGACGAAGGCGATGCCGTCCACGTCGCCGTGCTGCACGCCCTCGACCATGGAGAGGTCCTTGTGGCGTCCGGTGACCATCTCGGCCCGCTCGTCCAGCTGCTCCAGCAGCAGGTTCCGCATCGACCAGTGGGCCTCGTTGACCAGGACCTCGTCGGCGCCGCCGTCGAAGAAGCCGGCGATCGCGGCGTTCACGTCGGACGTGAACAGGTGCCGGAACCGCTGCCAGCCCTCCGTGCCGGGCAGGACGTCACCGGGCCAGGTCACCCCGGTGGCGCCCTCCATGTCCGCGCTGATCAGGATCTTCATGGCATGGAACGTTACGCAAAGTCACCGCCCCGCACCAGGCCCCCGCCCCGCCTGTGGAAAACTTCAGTGGCCCAGACCGGTGGCGGTCAGCGCGCACCCCTGCCACCAGCCAGTTCGTCGGCACCTCGAACCGCGAGCCGTCCGCCCGCCGCTCCGTCGTCACGAGCGGGACCTCACCGCGCGCGAGCACCTCCATCCCCGCCTCGCGGAAGAGCTCCGCGACCGTCCCGTCGGGCATCTCGGCCGGCGCGATCCCGTGCGTGAAGATCGCCGCGAGCTTGGCGGGCGGGCCGCCCGGCCGCTGCGCGAGTCCCGTCAGCACGTCCTTCGCGGACGCCGCGGGTTCGTCGGCGAACACCCGGCCGCGCCCGCCGGTCAGCACCGCGATGCCCTCGACCACCGGTGCGCGTTCCGCGGGCGGGCACTGGTGGAGCACTCCGCGCATGTACACGTTCACCTCGCCCAGCTCCTCGGCCAGCCGCCGGACCGCCTCGGGGTCGGCCGCGTCGAGCTGCCGGTACTCCGCGACGCCGCCTGGGTCCTGGTGCCGCGCGTGGCCGATCGCGGCCGCCGCGAGGTCCACCCCGACGGCCCGGCCGTACCGCCCCGCGAGGAAGCGGGTCTGGGTGCCGTTGCCGCAGCCGAGGTCGACGACGGGCAGCGACGGGTCGAAGTGCGCCTCGAAGTACGGGAGGTGGGCCGCCGCGGTGACCTCCGCCTCCGCGTCCCAGAACGCCGCCCCCGGTTCTCCGGGGGCGTCCCGCCAGAAGCCCTCCCACGCCTGCAGATTCGTGCCGGTGACGTCCATGCGATCTCCCCAGGTCCACGTGTCCGTCGCCGCGGACCGGTCCGGCCGCGCGGCCGAAGCCCCGTCAGGGTACGTGCTACAGGCGGTGCCCGGCGCGGGCAAGCCTGCGGGTGGAAGTCGTGACCTGGTGTTCGCTACGTTCGAGGACCCGCCGGGATCCTGCTGCCGCGTCCCGCGGCCGGCCGCCACGGCAGGGCCTGCTCGAACCAGACCGTCTTGCCCTGTGCCGTACGGCTCGCGCCCCACCTCCGGGCGAGCCGGCTCACGATCCGCAGGCCCCGCCCCGACTCGTCCTCGGGCCCGGCGCCCATCAGGACGGGCACCGCGTGGTCGTCGTCCGAGACCTCGCACAGCAGCGCGTCGGTGCGGACCAGGCGCAGCTCGACGTGCCGGGAGTGCGCGTGCCGGACGGCGTTGGTGACCACCTCGCCGACCATCAACTCGGCCGCCTCCGCGGCCTCGTCCAGTCCCCAGCGCTCCAGCGCGCCCCGGGTGAGCACGCGGGCCCGGCCCACCTCGCGGGGGTCGAGGGCGAGCTGCCAGCTGACGACGTCCTCACGGGGGATGCCGTTGAGCCGGGCCATCAGCAGGGCCACGTCGTCCTTGCGGCCGCCCGGCGGGTTGAGGGCGCGGATGATCGTGTCGCAGGCGTCGTCCATGGAGGCAGCGGGGTGCGCCGCGCTCTCGCACAGCGCGGCGAGACCGGCCCCGATGTCCTGCCCGCGCACCTCGACCAGCCCGTCCGTGCACAGCACGAGCCGGTCACCGGGGCGGACGGCCACCTGGACCGTCTCGAAGGGCACGCCCCCGATGCCGATGGGCGCGCCCGTCGGCACGTCGAGCAGTGCGCTGCGGCCGTCCTCCGCGCGCACCAGCACGGGTGGGATGTGCCCCGCGTTGGCGATGTGCAGCTCGGACCGGATCGGGTCGTACACGGCGTACAGGCACGTGGCGAGGTAGTGCTCGCCCAGGCGCTGCGCCAGGTCGTCGAGGTTGCGCAGCAGCTGCGCCGGTGGCATGTCCAGCGCGGCCATGGTCTGCACGGCGGTGCGTAACTGGCCCATCATGGCGGCCGCGTTGAGCCCGTGCCCCATGACGTCGCCGACGACGAGGGCGAGCCGGGAGCCGGGCAGCTTGATGGTGTCGAACCAGTCGCCGCCGACGCGCCCCAGCCGGGTGCCGGGCAGGTAGCGGGTCGCCACGTCGCACCCCGGCATGCGCGGGGTGATCTGCGGCAGCATGCTGTCCTGCAGCGTGTCGGCGACGTTCTCCTGGTAGGTGTACATCCGGGCGTTGTCCAGGACGAGCCCGGCGCGGGCGGCGAGTTCGGCGCCCGTGACGCGGTCCATGTCGTTGAACGGCGGACGCTCGCCGTGCCGCAGCAGGATCATGAAGCCGAGGACGACGTCGCGCGCCTTCAGCGGCACCACGAGCATCGACCGCCCGGTGATCAGCGGACGGATGTCGCGTTTCTCGAACTGCGAGGCGATCGCCTCACCCATGGGTTCGGTGATCCTGGGCACCAGCACCGGCCGGCCGCTCGTCATGCACTGGAAGAACGGGGTGTGCTCGGGGAACGGCATGGACTCGCCGACCGGTACGACGTCGTCCCAGCGGCCGGGCTCGTCGGTGTGCTCCAGGGCGGCCCGGTACCACATGGTGGTGACGTCGGGCGGCCCGTCGGGGAAGCCCTCGCCCGCCAGTACCTGTTCGCGCAGGTAGGTGCCCGCGACGTCGGTGAAGCGGGGGACGACGGCCGCGCTGACCTCACGGATCGTACGGGTCAGGTCCAGGGAGCTGCCGATGCACCCGCTGACCTCGTTGAGGAACTCCAGGCGCTCGCGGACGGCGGCGTACTCCAGGTCGGGCTCGAGCTCCTCCGGCGCGGGCGCGTGCGGCGCGGCGGCGGCCTCACGGGCCGCGCGCTGCCTGCGGGCCCTGCGCTCCTCCCGCCGGGGCACACCCCAGTCGGGGGTGACGGGCACCCGGTCGTGCCGGCTGATCTCCAGCACGGGGTAGCCGAGTTCCAGCACCTGGGAGACGATCCGCCCGCTCTCGGCGACGCTCATGCTGGGCAGGATCTCGGGGAGGCGCTTGGCGAGCCCGTCCGCGCCGGGGAACTCGGTGTGCAGCGCAAAACCGGGTGCGATCCGCTCGGACTCACGGGGCGGGGAGTCGTCCTCGCCATGCACCAGGGCAGCGTCGGCGGCCAGCACCAGCAGGCGCTCGGGGCCGGGACCGACCAGCGGGTAGGCCCACCACAGGACGTCGGCCGGGACGCCCCCGGGGTCGGGCTCGGGCCCCTGGTTGAGCCGGGCGCGTCCGGCGGTCGGGTAGGAGGTCGCCCCGCTCAGCGGGGCGTCGAGGCCGGCTCCGTCCGGCGACCCGGGGCCGTCCGGGCCGGGCTCCTCGCCGAGCGCGCCGGAGACCGGGAGCAGATCGACGGCCGCGCGGCCGACGGCCTCCTCCCGGGTGCGCCCGAAGAGCTTCCGCGCGCCGGTGCTCCAGTGCGAGACGTGCCCGTCGCCGTCGACCACGACCACGGCGAGGGGGATGCGTCCGGTGAGTACGGTCCGCTGCTCCGGCAGCGCGGCGCGGCTCCCCTCCCCCGGTGGAGTGCGACGTTGCATGACGCGTCCGGCTCCTTCCCCTGCGGCGCCCGGATCCCGACCGAGGCCCGGAGGTGGTCGGCCCCCGGCGCAAGATCTGCGGCTCCGCAACCACGGTACGACCGACACCGGGTGCCGCGTAGGGCATTGGACGAATCCGGTGTGCGCCCGCGCCCGGCCGTGGATGCGCCGGAGCATGCGCGGGCGCACGCACGGGCGCTGAAGGGACGTCAGGGGAGGGTCAGTCCTCGTGTCCCAGGTGCACGTCGCGTTCGGTGCGCTCGCCGCCGCTCAGCCGCAGCACGGTGGCCACCGGCGGGTATCCCGAGGCCACGACGGTGTACTCGCCCGCCGCCAGGTCGACGAAGCGGAAGACGCCGTCCGGGCCGGTCGTCACGGTGTCCTGGACGTTGCCCGCCGCGTCCAGCAGCGTGACCCGGGCGTCCTCCACCGGGCTGCCGCCCGGGCCGCGCACAGTGCCGCGCAGCAGCGCGCCGCCCGCGAGTTCGACGTCCTGCCGGGTCTCCCGGGCCGCGTGCACCGACACCGGCAGCGCCGCGGGCCGGTAGGCGGGGGCGTTGGCGGCGAGCGTGTACTCCCCCGCGACGAGGTCGCTCAGGACGTAGTCGCCGTCCCTCCCCGTGCGGGTGGTGGCCACCACGTCGCCGCGGGAGTCGGTGAGGGTGACGGTGGCCTCCCGTACGGGCGTGCCGTCGGCGGTGCGCACGGTGCCCGCCAGCCGTCCGGCGCCGCCGAGCACCACGTCGAGCTCGACCGGGCGCTCCCCGACGGTCACGCTGACGGCCTGGGGCTGGTGCCCCCCGGCGGCGGCGATCAGCACGTAGCTGCCGCTGCCCGGGGTGCTCAGCGCGTAGCGCCCGTCCTCGCCGGTGGCGCCGCGCCCGATCTGGCGGCCGGTCACATCGATGAGGGTGAGCGCCGCCCGGCCCACGGTGCTGCCGTCGGCGTGCTGGACGGTGCCGCACACCGGGACGCCGACGGTCTCGGCCTTGCGGGCGGTGGGGACGTGCTGGGTCACCAGGGGTTTCTCCTTGAGCAGGAAGGCGAGCAGGAAGCCGAGGGCGAGCACCGGCACCAGGTAGAGGAAGATCCGCGGCATGGCCTCCGCGTACGCGCTCACATAGGCGTCGCGCAGCGGCGCCGGCATCGCGTGCACCATGTGCGGGGTGATGGACTGGGGGTCCGGCAGGCCGACGCCGCCCGGCAGCCGGTCGGCGAGCCCGTCCGCGAGCCGGTTGGCGAACAGGGTGCCGAAGACGGCCGCCCCGACCGAGCCGCCGATCTGCCGGAAGAAGTTGTTGGCGCTGGTGGCGGTGCCGAGGTCGGCAGGCCGCACGGAGTTCTGCACGGCGAGGATCAGCACCGGCAGCACGAGCCCGATGCCCAGCCCCAGCACGCCCATGTAGACGCTGTACTCGACGCGTGGGGTGTCCCGCTCCAGCAGCGACAGCAGCCACATTCCGGCCACCGAGAGCGCCCCGCCGAGCAGCGGGAAGACCCGGTAGCGCCCGGTACGGCTGATCATGTGGCCGGAGACCACGGAGGCCAGGACGACTCCGAGCATCATGGGCAGCATCAGCAGCCCGGACTCGGTGGCGCTGACGCCGTTGACCATCTGCAGGAAGGTCGGGAGGTAGCTGGCGGCGCCGAAGAGGCCGACGCCGACGACGGCCCCGATCAGGGCGGAGACCGTGAAGACGCCGTCGCGGAAGAGCCGCAGCGGGATGACCGGTTCGACGGCGAACCGTTCCACCACCACGAACAGCACGGCGCAGACGAGCGTCGCCGCGCCCAGCCCGACGATCACGTCCGAGCGCCAGGCGTACGTCGTCCCGCCCCAACTGGTCAGCAGCACCACGCAGGTGGAGCCGGCGGCCAGCAGCAGCGCGCCCAGCACGTCCAGCCGGGGGCGCACGGTCGGACGCGGCAGTTTCAGCACGACGGCGATGACGGCAAGGGTCAAAAGACCGAAGGGCACGTTGATGTAGAAGCACCAGCGCCAGGAGGCGTGGTCGGTGAAGAAGCCGCCGAGCAGCGGGCCGGCCACGGAGGCCAGGCCGAAGGAGGCGCCGATCAGGCCCATGTAGCGGCCGCGTTCCCGGGGCGGGACGATGTCCGCGATGATCGCCTGGACGCCGATCATCAGCCCGCCGCCGCCGACGCCCTGGACGGCGCGGAAGGCGATCAGCTCGTCCATGGAGCGCGACCAGCCCGCGAGGGCGGATCCGACGACGAAGACGACGATCGCGAACTGGAAGACGCTCTTGCGCCCGAAGAGGTCGCCGAGCTTGCCGTAGATCGGCAGCCCCACGGTGGAGGCGAGCAGGTAGGCGGTCACGGCCCAGGACATCTTGTCCAGGCCGTGCAGTTCGCCGACGATCTTGGGGAGCGCGGTCGCCACGATCATCTGGTCGAGGGCGGCCAGCAGCAGGGTCAGCATGAGCCCGAGGAAGACCAGTCGCACCCTTCGGGGGCTCAGTCCGGGGACGGGCGCGTCCTGCTCCCGGAGCGCGGCGGCGGGTCGGTCCTCGGGGCCCGTGCCGGCGCCGGTCGCGTCCGTGAGGGTGCCGGTCTCCTCGGACAGGGTCGTCCCGGTGGTGCCGCCCATCTGCTACCGCTCCCCTCGTCGCGCCTGCCCTGCGACAACGATCCGGGGCGCCGGGGATGCGCCGGAGTGCGGCAGATCCACCCTTTCAAGTGACGTGCCCACCGGCGTGCGCCCGTCGGGCGACAGTCAGGCATGCCGGGCACGGCGTCCGGCACGTCAAAGGAGACGGCCGGGCATCAACCGGCCCCGGCCGTCTCCTTTGTGCCGTCTGCTACTTCTCCGTCTCCGCGGCGAGCCGCGCGAGCACCGCGTCGTGGATGCGGTTGAGGCCCTTGGGCGCGAAGGTGCGCTCGAAGAAGCCGCCGATGCCGCCGGCACCGGTCCAACTGCTGGTGACGACCGCCTTGGCGCGGCCCTCGCCGGCCGGGGTGACCGTCCAGGTGGTGACCATGGTGGAGTTGCGGTCGCTCTCGACCAGCTGCCCCGGGGTCGGCTCGGTCACCGCGAGGAGGCAGTCCCGGACGCGCTTCTCGGTCGCCTGCAGCCTCCAGTGCACGAGGGTGCCGGCGCCGCTGCCGCCCTCGCGCACCTCGTACTCGCTGTACTGCTCGGGAAGCAGTCGCTGCCGCGTGCCCGAGTAGTCGGCGAGCGCCGCGAAGACGCTCTCCGGGCTCGCCGCGATTTCGCGCTGCGTGGTGGCCTCGACCTGTGCCATCGCCGTCCTCCGTGGATCCGTGTGCCGTCGCCGACAAGCCAATCACCACGGCCGCGTGCCCGCGAAATCGGGCCGCCCTCCCGGTGGTGCGCCTCCTGACGACGGCTCCGGGGCCGACCGGCGATGGGGCCGTAAATCACGTGCCCGGCGCGACGCGGCGCGTTATCGTCGACGGCATGAACGTCACCGGCCCCAGCACCACCGCGACCGCGCGAGCGACCAGCTCGCCGGTTGCCGCCGCCTGACGTACCTCCCTTCCTCACCACCGGCGACCGGGAACGGCCCGCCGGTGGTTTCGTGGTTCCCGCCCCGATCCCGGTGCTCGTGCGGTCCCGTTGCCCGGTGCCTCCCCGCCTCTCCACGCGAAGGAGCACCCCCCGTGAACACCGAAGAGATCGTCCGCACGTTCGTCTCGTACTACGAGGAACGCGGCCACCGCCGGATCACCGGATCGACCCTGCTGCCGCCGCCCGGGGATCCCGTGCTGTTCACGACCTCGGGCATGCATCCGCTCACCCCCTACCTGGAGGGGCGGCCGCACCCGCTCGGCAGCCGGCTGGTCAACGTGCAGCGCTGTCTGCGCACCACGGACCTGGAGGAGGTCGGCGACCCCACCCATCTGACGGTCTTCGAGATGCTCGGCACCTGGTCCCTCGGCGACTACGAGGGCCCGCAGAGCCTCGACTGGGGCTACGGACTGCTCACCGAGGGATTCGGCATCGACCCGGGGCGGCTGCACGTCACGGTGTTCGGCGGCGACGACCGTACCGGCCCGGACACCGCCTCCCTGGAGTCGTGGGAGAGGCACGGCGTCCCGGTGGAGCTCACGAGCGAGGAGAACTGGTGGTCCAACGGCCCGACCGGCCCGTGCGGCCCCGACTCGGAGATCTTCCTGTGGACCGGTGACACCCCGCCGCGGTCCACCCCCACGGGTGACGACCGCTGGGTGGAGGTCTGGAACCACGTGATGATGCGCCACCGCCGTCTCGAGGACGGCTCCCTTGTGCCGCTCCCCCGGCGCAACGTCGACACCGGCCTCGGCCTGGAACGGCTGGCCTCGCTGCTGCAGGGCCGGACGTCGGTGTTCGAGTGCGACGTCTTCACCCCGTGGCGCCGTCTCGTACCGTCCCTGTGGCCGCTGGACGAGCCGTCGCTGCGCCTGGTCTGCGACCACCTGCGGTCGGCCGTGGTGGTCATCGGGGACGGGGTGCGCCCGTCCCACACCGGCCGCGGCTACGTGCTGCGCCGGCTGGTGCGGCGGGTCCTCACCACCTTGTGGCGGGACGATCCGTCCCGCGGTCTCGGCGACCTCCCGCAGGAGCTCGTCCGGCACACCCTGGACCACTTCCGCCAGTCCGTGGACCCGGACGAACCGCGCCGGGTGCTGCTGGAGGAGGAACGGCGGTTCCGGGGGCTCCTGGAGCGTGGCCGTCAGGTACTGGCCCGCCCCCGGTTCCGGGGTCCGCTGGACGAGGACGACCTCCGCTACCTCCACGACACCCACGGCCTGCCGCGCGACCTCGTCCTGAGCCTGCGTCCGCGGTGACGGCGGAGGGTCCGGCCGGGCCTCGGGCGGCGTCGCAGCCGCCCGGGGCCCTCCGTCACGACCGCTCACGCACGGTGAAACCCGGGAATCCCATGGATCCCCTCGACGCTATTCGCTCAGATGTTCTATTGTCGGGAGGAGAGCAACGAAGGAGGCGGCATGAGGTGGGACAACCTGAGCCGCGACACGGCGGCGACCACACCGGCGCTCTTCGGCGTGGACGCCGTGACCCGTACGTTCGACACCCCCGAGTTCCGCGGGATCACCTTCCACGAGGTGCGCGCCCGCACGATCGTCAACCGCGTGCCCGGCGCGTCACGGATGCCGTTCGAGTGGACGATCAACCCCTACCGCGGCTGCAGCCACGCCTGCGTGTACTGCTTCGCCCGCAAGACGCACACCTACCTGGACCTCGACAGCGGCCTGGACTTCGACTCCCAGATCGTCGTGAAGGTCAACGCGCCGGAGCTGCTCCGCCGCGAGCTGGCCTCGCCCCGCTGGCGCGGCGAGCACATCGCCATGGGCACCAACGTCGACTGCTACCAGCGCGCGGAGGGCCGCTACCGGCTCATGCCCGGCATCCTGGCGGCACTGCGCGACCACGCCAACCCCTTCTCGATCCTCACCAAGGGGTCGCTGATCCTGCGCGACCTGGACCTCCTGGTGCAGGCCTCGCAGGTCACCGACGTGTCGACCGCGGTCTCCGTGGGGTTCGTCGACCGGGAGCTGTGGCGCACCGTGGAGCCGGGCACGCCGTCGCCGGCGAAGCGGCTGGAGGTCTGCCGCACCCTCAACGAGCACGGCATCCCCTCGGGCGTCCTGATGGCGCCGGTGCTGCCGTACCTCAGCGACTCCCCGGAGCAGTTGCGCGAGACGGTCCGGGCGATCGCCGGGACGGGCGCCACGTCCGTCACCCCGCTCGTGCTGCATCTGCGCTCCGGGGCGAGGGAGTGGTTCATGGCCTGGCTCTCCGTGCACCACCCGCGGCTGATCCCCCGCTACAAGGCGCTGTACGCGGACGGCGCCTACGCGCCCACCTGGTACCAGCGCCGCATCACCCGCCAAGTGCACGAATTCGCCGCGGAGTTCGGGATCGGTCCGAGCCGCCCCGCAGCCGCGCGCCGGATCGCCGCACCCGAGGAGGACACCCCGGGGCCGCCCGCCGTCGCAGCCGGACCGGCCCAGCCGGCCCAGCCGACGCAACTGACCCTGATCTGATCCCGCGAAAAACGGGTGCCCGCCGGGCCCGGTCCCCCTTAACGTCGCGGCCATGACGGTTGTGAGGGTGATGACCCGCGACGACATCGACGCCGTGGCGGCGGTCCGCGTCCGGGGCTGGCAGGCGGCCTACGCGGGAATCGTGCCGCATTCGTACCTGGACGCGATGGACGTCGCGGCGGAGGCGGAACGCCGCAAGGAGTGGTTCGACGCGGGCGGCAGCCGGGTGGACAACCTGGTCGCCACGGACGGCGACGAGGTCACCGGCTGGGCCGCGCTCGGCCCCTACCGGGGCGAGCCTGACGACGCCGTGACCGGCGAGCTGTACGCGATCTACGTGCACCCCGACCGGACCGGCCGGGGCACCGGCCGCGCGCTCATGGACGCCGTCCGCGCCCGCGCGCACGAACGCGGCTTCCGCAGCCTGCGGCTGTGGGTGCTCGCGGACAACGCACAGGCGCTGCGCTTCTACGAGCGATCCGGGCTCGCGCCGGACGGCACCGACCAGATCGAGATGTACGACGGCGTCCCGCTCAAGGAGCTGCGGTACGCGACGGATCTGGCCTGAAGCGCCCGGCGAGTCGGCGCGTCGCGACACTCGGTGCCTCGTCCCGTGCCGAGGCCAGTACCTCCGTCGCCACCGGGTCGCCGGACCGTACCAGGGCGCGGACGATCCGCCGGGGATAGGGCGGCGCCAACAGCCCGACGAGGGCTGCGGTCGCGCGGGGCTCAGCCTCGTAGCGGGCCAGGCCGCGCGCCGCGGCGGAGCGCACCTCCCCGTCCCCGTCCGACGCCGCCGCCGCCGCGAGCAGCGTGGAGAGCGCCTCCGGGCCCCCGATCCGGCCGAGGGAGTCGACAGCCGCGGCACGCAGGCGGGGATCACCGGCGGCCCGGGTCAGCACCGGCACCGCCCGCGCGTCCCCGAGTCGTCCCAGTTCCTCGACGCAGCCGACGGCCGCCCGGCAGGTCGTCCGGCCCTCGTCCAGGAGCCAGGCGAGGGTGGACGTGAGCGCGGGCAGCGACTCCGGCGCCCGCAACCGCCCCAGCAGGCGCACGGAGGCCAGGGCGTAGGCGATCCGCAGCCGGTTCGTGGCGAGCGCGGCGGCGGCGCGTGCGGTCCGGGGGTCGCCGAGCCGGGCGAGGGCTTCGGCCGCCGTGACGTTGCGGATGCCGTCGCGGTGGTTCAGGAGCAGCACCAGGGTCTCGAACGCCCTCCGGTCGCCGGCCCGGCCGAGCATCACGGCGGCGATCTCCCGCTCCTCCAGGGAGCGCGACGGCTCGGTGAGGACGGCGGCGAGCCGGTCCCGGGCCGCGGGATCGTCCAGCCGGCCCAGGGCGACGAGCGCCGCCGAGGCCACCCCTTGGTCCGGGTCGCCCGCCGCCGCGAGGAACAGCTCAAGGTGCGCCGAGTCCCGGTCGCACCCGAGCAGCGTCAGGGCCGGCCGCCTGACGCGGGGCGCGGCCTGACCGGCCTGGCGCAGCAGCATGGGCACACAGACGGCGGGCAGTACGGGCTCGGTCCCGGACGGCCGGCGCCACGAGGGCAGGTGCCGGCCGAGGACGATGCGACTGACGGTGTCCTCGATCAGCCCCGGATACCACGGCGGCTCCCCGGCGGCGAGTACGGCGAGCAGGCCGAAGAGCGGTCCCGTCGCCTCCAGGGCGCGCTGCACCGCCAGCGCTTCCAGGGCGTAGCGGCGCCCCTCCTCCGTGCCGCGGGGAAGCATGACCAGCAAAGGCGGGACTGCGGGGATCTGCCCGCCCGCGACGTCGAGGCGCGCCCGTTCCGTGGGCCCCAGCCAGGGCCGCACCATGGCGGCGGCGTCAGGGGAGGCCGCGAGCCGCCGCAGATAGGAACCGCGTTCCTCGCGGCGCCCCTGGGCGGCGAACTCCAGCAGGCCCAGGACACGGCGCGGTTCGCCGCGCCCTCGCAGCCGCGCGACGTCCGTCTCCCCGGCCCGAACGGCCCCGTACAGCCGGGCCGCGCGCCGCGCCGCGTGACCGGCGCCCCCCTGCACCCGCTCCACCGTTCCCCCTCTCCCCCGTGCGCTCACTCTAATGGCGCGCTCATCTGTGGGAGGCGCAAATCACATGGGCGGGAGGGCTGGCGCCGAGGTTACTCACCGGTTACCCTCTAACCAACGCACGTGGCGGCCTGGTGACGCAGCCGCTTGTGCGGCCGTTGTCGGTTCGGCACCATCGCGGCGCAGCCCCGGGACAGGGCTCGCCGGTTCTCACGCGGGTACGCACACGCACGCGTACGCACCCCCGCGGCTCCTCGACTCTCCCGCCCCGCGCCTGCGCAGCAGAGATGCACGGCGCGGATCCTCAGCATTCGGAGTTCCGCGATGGACCGTCCACGACCCTTCCCCACCGTCGCCATCATCGGTCTCGGCACCATGGGCACCGGCATCGCCGAGGTCGTCGCCCGGGCCGGCCACGAAGTGATCGGCATCGAGATCGACGACGCGGCCGCGCACCGCGCCGTCGCCGCCCTGGAGGCCTCCACCGCCCGCGCCGTGCAGCGCGAGCGGATCACGGAGTCCGAACGCGGCGACATCCTGACCCGTTTCCGCACCTTCCCCGACCTGCAGGCGGCGGCCGACGCCGACCTGGTGATCGAGGTCGTCACCGAGCACTTCGAGATCAAGCGCGAGGTCCTCACGGCGCTCGACGCCATCGTCAAGCCCGGCGCCATCCTCGCGACCGGCACCAACGCGCTGTCGGTGACCCAGCTGGCCTCCCACACCTCCCGGCCGGACCGCGTCCTCGGCCTGCACTTCTTCGCCCCGGCCCCGGCCATGAAGCTGGTCGAGGTGGTCTCCACCGTGCTGACCTCCCCCGAGACCACGGACGCCGTGACCGGACTGGTCCGCTCGTTCGGCAAGGAGCCGGTGGCGGTCGGCGACCGTCCGGGCTTCATCGCCGACGGGCTGCTCTTCGGCTACCTCAACCAGGCCGCGGCCATGTACGAGGCGCGCTACGCCACCCGCGAGGACATCGACGCGGCGATGCGGCTGGGCTGCGGCCTGCCCATGGGCCCGCTCGCCCTCCTGGACCTGATCGGCATCGACACGGCCCAGACCGTCCTGGAGGCGATGTACGAGGCCTCGCGCGACCGGCTGCACGCCCCCGCGCCCATCCTGAAGCAGCTCACCGCCGCCGGCCTCAAGGGCCGCAAGGCCGGGCGCGGTTTCTACAGCTACGAGGCCCCCGGCAGCGCGACGGTCGTCCCGGACGCCGAGACGCCGGCCGCGGCCGGCGGCGCGAGCGGCGGGCGTCCCGTGCGCAGCGTGGGCGTCGCGGGCTCGGGCACGATGGCCACCGGCATCGCCGAGGTCTTCGCCAAGGCCGGGTACGAGGTCGTCCTGGCCGCACGCGGCCAGGAGAAGGCGGACAGGGCCGTCGCGGCGCTCGCCAAGTCGCTGGACCGCTCGGTCGCCAAGGGCCGGCTCAGCCAGGAGCAGCGCGACGCCGCCCTGGCGCGGGTGACCGCTGCGGGCTCGCTGGACGCCTTCGCCGACGTGGACCTGGCCGTCGAGGCGGTCGCCGAGGACCTGCCCGTCAAGCAGCAGCTCTTCGCGACCCTGGACAAGGTCTGCAAGGTGGACGCGGTGCTGGCCACGACGACGTCCTCGCTTCCCGTGGTGGCGGTCGCGACGGCGACCACACGTCCGCGTGACGTCGTCGGCATGCACTTCTTCAACCCGGCCCCCGCCATGAAGCTGGTCGAGGTGGTCCGCACCGTGCTGACCGCCGAGGACGTGCACGCCACCGTCCACGAGGTCTGCGGCCGGATCGGGAAGCACTCCGTGGACTGCGGCGACCGGGCCGGCTTCATCGTCAACGCGCTGCTGTTCCCGTACCTCAACAACGCCGTGAAGATGGTCCAGGAGCACTACGCGACGGTCGAGGACATCGACTCGGCGATGAAGCTCGGCGGCGGCTACCCCATGGGGCCCTTCGAACTGCTCGACGTCGTCGGGCTGGACGTCTCGCTCGCGATCGAGCAGGTGCTGCACAGGGAGTTCCGCGACCCGGGCCTGGCGCCGGCGCCGCTGCTCGAGCACCTGGTGTCCGCGGGCTGCCTCGGCCGCAAGACGGGCCGCGGCTTCCGCGAGTATGCCCGCCGCTGATCACACGGGCGGCTGGGACGGCCGGGACGGTCCCGGCGGCTGGGGCGGCCTGCTGGGGCCGCCCCACCGCCTCCGGAAACCGGGCCCGGCCCACGCTTCCACGGGAATGCAGTACGTTCGCGGTATGCCCCAGCCCGTGAAGCCCGCCCGTGCGTCCTCCACCACCGCCCAGCGCCATCGTGTCCGCCAGGAACTGGCCGCCGCGGCGATGCACCTCTTCGCGAGCCAGGGGTACGAGGCGACCACGGTCGACGAGATCGCCGCGGCCGCCGGGGTCGCGCGGAGGACGTTCTTCCGGCACTTCCGCTCCAAGGAAGAGGCGATCTTCCCCGACCACGACGACACCCTGGTGCGCGTGGGGCAGGTGCTGGACTCGGCAGAACCGCACGAGCACCCGCTCGACACGGTGTGCCGCGGCATCACCGAGGTGCTGCGGATGTACGCGGAGGCTCCCGAGGTCTCGGTGGAGCGCTACCGGCTGACCCGCGAGATCCCCATCCTGCGGGAGCGCGAGATCGCCTCGGTGGCCCGCTACGAGCGGCTGTTCACCCGCTACCTGCTGGGCCACTTCGACGAGGGCGCCCAGCACGACGGGGACGACGACCCCCTGCTGGCCGAGGTCGCCGCGTCCGCCGTCGTCGCCGCCCACAACCACGTGCTGCGGCGCTGGCTGCGCGCCGGCGGCAAGGGCGACGTCGAGTCGCAGCTCGATCACGCCTTCGAGGTGATCAAGCAGACCTTCGGCACCGGCATCGGCCGGCGCCCCTCCCCCACCCCGATCCTCGCCTCCGAGCAGGGCGAGGTCATCGTGGCCGTGGCCCGCACCGACGCCTCGCCGGCCGAGGTCATGCGGACGATCGAAAAAGCCCTGAAGGGCGCGTAGCCGCCCGTTCGCGCCCCCGGCGCCCTCCCGCGCCCCCGGCATCCCACCGGCGCCCCCAGGCCCTCGTGCCGGGGGCGCCTTCGCGTGTTGCTCAAACGTGAAGCCATGGTGCCATCTGAGAAAAATTGTTGGCACGCAGTGTCTTGCAGGGTGGCACGCGGTGCCATACCGTGAGAGCAGTCCGGGCGGGCGGCGTGCTGGGATCCGTCGCACGCCGTCTGTCCCCGAGGCCCGGACGCCTGCGTCACAGGCATTCACAGCGCCACCACGCGCTCCCGCTCCATCCGTGCGACCGCCACGGACCGAAGCACCACCGCCGAACCGACGGCACCACCCTCAGCAACCCCCCGACGTTCCCTCAAGCGTCCCTACGTCGCGCTTCGCCGGAGGCATCACCGTGAAGGACATCCTCGACGCAATCATGGCGTCCGAAAGCACGGCCGCGGACTTCACCGCGCTGCCGCTCCCCGAGTCGTACCGCGCCGTCACCGTCCACAAGGACGAGGCCGGCATGTTCGAGGGCGTGGACAGCCGCGCGAAGGACCCGCGCAAGTCGCTGCACCTGGACGAGGTGCCCGTGCCCGAGCTCGGCCCGGGCGAGGCCCTGGTGGCCGTCATGGCCAGCTCGGTCAACTACAACTCGGTGTGGACCTCGATCTTCGAGCCGGTGTCCACCTTCGGTTTCCTGGAGCGCTACGGCAGGCTCTCCCCGCTGACCAAGCGCCACGACCTGCCGTACCACGTCATCGGCTCCGACCTGGCGGGCGTGGTGCTGCGCACCGGCCCCGGCGTGAACCTCTGGAAGCCGGGCGACGAGGTCGTCGCGCACTGCCTGTCCGTCGAACTGGAGTCCGCGGACGGCCACAACGACACGATGCTCGACCCCGAGCAGCGCATCTGGGGCTTCGAGACCAACTTCGGCGGCCTCGCCGAGATAGCCCTGGTCAAGTCCAACCAGCTGATGCCCAAGCCCAGGCACCTGAGCTGGGAGGAGGCCGCGGCCCCGGGCCTGGTGAACTCCACCGCCTACCGCCAGCTGGTCTCCCGCAACGGCGCCGGGATGAAGCAGGGCGACAACGTGCTGATCTGGGGCGCCAGCGGCGGCCTCGGCAGCTACGCCACCCAGTTCGCGCTGGCCGGCGGCGCGACCCCGATCTGCGTGGTGTCCTCGCCGCAGAAGGCGGAGATCTGCCGCCGCATGGGCGCCGAGGCCATCATCGACCGCACGGCCGAGGACTACCGGTTCTGGAAGGACGAGCACACCCAGGACCCGAAGGAGTGGAAGCGCTTCGGCAAGCGCATCCGCGAGCTGACCGACGGCGAGGACGTGGACATCGTCTTCGAGCACCCGGGCCGGGAGACCTTCGGCGCCTCGGTCTACGTCACCCGCAAGGGCGGCACGATCGTCACCTGCGCGTCGACCTCGGGCTACAACCACGAGTACGACAACCGCTACCTGTGGATGTCGCTCAAGCGCATCGTCGGCTCCCACTTCGCGAACTACCGCGAGGCCTGGGAGGCCAACCGGCTGATCGCCAAGGGCAGGATCCACCCCACGCTGTCGAAGACGTACCGCCTGGAGGACACCGGCCAGGCCGCCCACGACGTGCACCGCAACGTGCACCAGGGCAAGGTCGGCGTGCTGGCGCTCGCCCCCGAGGAGGGCCTCGGCGTCCGCGACGAAGAGCTGCGGGCCCGGCACATCGACGCCATCAACCGCTTCCGGAACGTCTGAGACCGGGAGGGACCATGAACCAGCGTCAGAAGGACCGTCCGTGGCTGATGCGGACGTACGCGGGGCACTCCACCGCCGAGGCGTCCAACGCCCTGTACCGGCGCAACCTCGCCAAGGGCCAGACGGGCCTGTCGGTCGCGTTCGACCTCCCGACGCAGACCGGGTACGACCCCGACCACGTCCTGGCCCGCGGTGAGGTGGGCCGGGTCGGGGTCCCGGTCGCCCACCTCGGCGACATGCGCCGGCTCTTCCAGGACATCCCCCTGGAGGAGATGAACACCTCCATGACCATCAACGCCAGCGCCATGTGGCTGCTCGCGCTCTACCAGGTGGTCGCCGAGGAGCAGGGCGCCGACGTCACCAGGCTCCAGGGGACGACGCAGAACGACATCGTCAAGGAGTACCTGTCGCGCGGGACGTACGTCTTCCCGCCCGGCCCTTCGCTCCGGCTGACGACCGACATGATCGCGTACACGGTCAACCACCTCCCCAAGTGGAACCCGATCAACATCTGCAGCTACCACCTGCAGGAGGCCGGGGCCACACCGGTGCAGGAGATCGCCTACGCGATGTCCACCGCGATCGCCGTCCTCGACGCGGTCCGCGACTCCGGCCAGGTGCCGCAGGAGCGGATGGGCGACGTCGTCGCGCGCATCTCCTTCTTCGTCAACGCGGGCGTCCGCTTCGTCGAGGAGATGTGCAAGATGCGGGCCTTCACCCGTATCTGGGACGGGATCACCCGTGACCGCTACGGCATCGAGGACCCCAAGCAGCGCCGCTTCCGGTACGGGGTGCAGGTCAACTCGCTCGGCCTGACGGAGGCGCAGCCGGAGAACAACGTCCAGCGGATCGTGCTGGAGATGCTGGCCGTGACGCTCTCCAAGGACGCCCGGGCCCGCGCCGTGCAGCTGCCCGCCTGGAACGAGGCGCTGGGCCTGCCGCGCCCCTGGGACCAGCAGTGGTCCCTGCGCATCCAGCAGGTGCTGGCCCACGAGAGCGACCTGCTGGAGTACGGCGACATCTTCGACGGCAGCCACGTCGTCGAGGCGAAGGTGGGCGAACTCGTCGAGCGGTCACTCGCCGAGATCGAGCACATCCAGGAGATGGGCGGCGCCATGGCCGCCGTGGAGTCCGGCTACCTGAAGTCGCAGCTGGTCTCCTCGCACGCCGAGCGCCGGGCGCGGATCGAGTCCGGCGAGGAGAAGATCATCGGCGTCAACTGCTACGAGGGCACCGAGCCCAGCCCCCTCACCTCCGACCTCGACGGCGCCATCATGACCGTCGACCCGGAGAACGAGGCGCGGGTCGTCGCCGCCCTCCACGACTGGCGCGACAACCGGGACGAGGTGCGGGCGCAGCGCTCGCTGGAGGCCCTCAAGGCCGCGGCCGCCGGCACCGGCAACCTCATGGAGGCCACCGTCGAGTGCGCCCGGGCGGGCGTCACCACCGGCGAGTGGTCCTGGGCGCTGCGCGACGTGTTCGGCGAGTTCCGCGCCCCCACGGGCGTGAGCAGCGCCCCCGTCGCGGTCACCGCCGAGCCGGGCACCCCGATGGCCGAGGTCCGCCGCAAGGTGGCGCTGACCGCCCGGGAGCTGGGCGCCGGGAAGCTGCGGCTGCTCGTGGGCAAGCCGGGGCTGGACGGTCACTCCAACGGCGCCGAGCAGATCGCCGTACGGGCGCGCGACGCGGGCTTCGAAGTGGTCTACCAGGGCATCCGGCTGACGCCGGAGCAGATCGTCTCGGCGGCGGTCGCCGAGGACGTCCACTGCGTGGGCCTGTCGATCCTCTCCGGCTCGCACGCCGAGCTGGTGCCGGACGTGCTCGACCGGCTCCGCAGGGCCGGGGTGGACGACGTGCCGGTCATCGCCGGCGGCATCATCCCGCCGGCGGACGCGGCCAAGCTGGTCGAGTCCGGCGTCGCGGCCGTGTTCACGCCGAAGGACTTCGGGATCACCGAGATCATCGGCAGGATCGTGGACGAGATCCGCAGGGCCAACAAGCTGGACCCGCTGGAGGTCGCCGCATGACCCCCGCGGCGAACACCCGTACGAACACGTTCGACACCCCGGAGGCGTAGCAGAGATGCAGTTCGGCCGTACGTATGAAGAGTTCGAGGTCGGCGCCGTCTACAAGCACTGGCCCGGGAAGACGGTCACCGAGTACGACGACCACCTCTTCTGCCTCCTGACCATGAACCACCACCCGCTCCACATGGACGCGAACTACGCCGAGCGGACCACCGACTTCGGGAAGAACGTGGTCGTGGGGAACTACGTCTACTCCCTGCTGCTCGGCATGTCGGTGCCGGACGTGTCCGGCAAGGCGATCGCCAACCTGGAGGTCGAGTCGCTCAAGCACGTGGCGCCGACCTTCCACGGCGACACCATCTACGGCGAGACGACGGTGCTGGACAAGTGGCCGTCGAAGTCGAAGGACGACCGCGGGATCGTCCAGGTGGAGACCAAGGGCTACAAGCAGGACGGCACCCTGGTGTGCGTCTTCCGCCGCAAGGTGATGGTCCCCACCGCCACCTACGTCAAGGAGCGCGGCGGCGAGCAGCCCGGCCGCCCCGAGCTGAACGCCTAGGAGACAGCAGACATGAGCCGCCTCGCGCAGACCGACGGGCTGACCGACGTCCAGCAGGAGATCCTCTCCACCGTCCGCAGCTTCGTCGACAAGGAGATCATCCCGGTCGCCAACGAGCTGGAGCACAAGGACGAGTACCCGACCGACATCGTCGAGGGCCTCAAGGAACTCGGCATCTTCGGACTGATGATCCCCGAGGAGTACGGCGGCCTCGGCGAGTCCCTGCTCACGTACGCCCTGACGGTCGAGGAGATCGCCCGCGGCTGGATGAGCGTGTCGGGCATCATCAACACGCACTTCATCGTCGCCTACATGCTCAAGCAGCACGGCACCCAGGAACAGAAGGACCACTTCCTGCCCCGGATGGCCACCGGCGAGGTGCGCGGCGCCTTCTCGATGTCCGAGCCGGGCCTGGGCTCCGACGTCTCCGCGATCCGCACCAAGGCGGTCCGTGACGGCGACGACTACGTCATCAACGGCCAGAAGATGTGGCTGACCAACGGCGGCACGTCCAACCTCGTCGCGGTGCTGTGCCGGACCGACGAGGGTCAGCCGGAGGGCGCGGCCCCGCACAAGTCCATGACGACCTTCCTCATCGAGAAGGAGCCCGGCTTCGGCCCGAACCCGAAGGTGAAGGGCCTCACCGTGCCCGGCAAGATCGAGAAGATGGGGTACAAGGGCGTCGACACGACCGAACTCATCCTCCAAGATGTGAAGATTCCGTCAAATCGCGTCCTGGGCGGTCAGAGCGGCCGCGGTTTTTACCAAATGATGGACGGCGTCGAGGTCGGCCGGGTCAACGTGGCCGCCCGGGGCTGCGGTGTCGCACAGCGGGCCTTCGAACTGGGGATCGCGTACGCCCAGCAGCGGCAGACCTTCGGCAAGCCGATCGCGCAGCACCAGGCGATCCAGTTCAAGCTCTCCGAGATGGCCACCAAGGTCGAGGCGGCCCACGCGCTGATGGTGAACGCGGCCCGCAAGAAGGATTCCGGCCAGCGCAACGACCTCGAGGCCGGCATGGCGAAGTACCTGGCCTCGGAGTACTGCAAGGAGGTCGTGGAGGACTCCTTCCGCATCCACGGCGGCTACGGCTTCTCCAAGGAGTACGAGATCGAGCGCCTGTACCGCGAGGCACCCATGCTGCTCATCGGCGAGGGCACCGCCGAGATCCAGAAAATGATCATCGGTCGCCGGCTGCTCGAGGAGTACCGGATCCAGGGGTGAATGTCTGGGTTGTGACACTTTGTGCGAGCCAAAGGTCACACCCAGTCATCAAATACCGGCCACTGACTCGACTGCTGGCTTGCCCAGTTGCCGGTGACTCCCGATACCATTCACGGAAAGCCGCCGTCCCCAGCACCATCTTTGCGGCACCCTCCGCTACGAAGGTCTTCCATGCCCCACAGCCATTCCTCTGCACAACGCGACAGCCGGGCCGGCGTACGCCTCGCGCGCGGAGCGTCGCCGTGGCTCCTCCCGACCGTGGCCACCGCGGCGGTCAGTCTGGTCCGCGCCCGCCGCTCCGGGCGCTGGGCGGCCGTGGCCGTCCCCACCACCGCCCTCGCGGCGGGCATGCTGTGGTTCTTCCGCGACCCCGAGCGCGAGATCGCCCAGGGCCGCGTCATCTCGCCGGCCGACGGCGTGGTGCAGAGCATCATGCCGTGGAAGGACGGGCGCACCCGCGTCGCGATCTTCATGAGCCCGCTGAACGTCCACGTGAACCGCGCGCCGCTGGCCGGCACGGTCACGTCCGTGGAGCACGTCCCCGGTGGATTCGTTCCGGCGTTCAACAAGGAGAGCGAGAACAACGAGCGCGTCGTCTGGCACTTCGACACCGAGCTCGGCGACATCGAGATGGTGCAGATCGCCGGAGCCGTGGCGCGCCGCATCGTTCCCTACGTGCCGCAGGGCACCAAGGTGGAGCAGGGCGAGCGCATCGGCCTGATCCGCTTCGGCTCCCGTGTAGACATCTACCTGCCGGAGGGCGTCGAGCCCGCCGTCGAGGTCGGCCAGACCACCGTGGCTGGGGTGACGCGCCTTGACCGTGATTGATCCCGACACCCAGGCACCGTGGGTCGCCTCGGTGGACGAGGACGACGACGATGACATGCCGCTGTCGACGCGCCTGTCGATAGCGGACGGCCTGACCCTCGGCAACGCGATCTGCGGGTTCATGGCGGTGTACTTCACCACCACCGGGGTGCTCGTCCCGCACCTGATGGGCAACACCGACGGCGGCATGACGCGGCACAGCGCCGCCACGGCCGTGCTGCTGATGCTCATGGCCTCGGTCTTCGACCTCTTCGACGGGCTGGTGGCGCGCAAGCTGCGCAGCTCGGCGATGGGTGCGGAGCTGGACAACCTCTCCGACCTGATCAGCTTCGGCCTGGCCCCCGCCTACTTCGTGGTCGTCTGGGGCCTGATCTCGGACGACGCCTACGGCAAGCTGTCGGCCGTGGCGGCGGTCGTGGTGCTGCTGGCGGTCGTCCTGCGCCTGGCCCGCTTCTCCTGCACGACGGTGCGGGAGGGGATCTTCCAGGGCATGCCGAGCCCCTTCGGGGCCATGACGGTCATCTCGGTCGTGCTGCTGGAGCTGCCCTTCATCCCGACGGTGCTGGCCATCGTCGGTGTGGCGTGGCTGATGGTCAGCCGGGTCGAGTACCCGAAGCCGCGTGGCCGGCTCGCGACGATCACGCTCGCCTGGATCGTGCTGAGCATGGGCTGCCTGGTCTGCTGGGCGTTCGCCGTCCCCGGCGGTGACGTGCTGCTGCAGACGGGCGCGGCCCTGCAGATCTGCGCCGCGGCGGTGATCCCGCTGTTCGCGACGACCCGCCGGGTCAACACGATCCGCAACAACCGCCGTGAGGCGCGTACGGCGCAGCTTCCGTAGCCGTACGAGGTACGTGCCAGGGGCCCCGAGCCGGGAAGGCTCGGGGCCCCTGGCGTTCGCCCGGTCAGGCCGGGAGGTCGCGCGCGATGTCCCCGGCGAGGCGTTCCAGCAGCGGCCCGGCCTCGGCCATGCAGCGCGCCGGGTCCGGCTCGAGGTCGGTCAGGGCGTACGCCCGCCGGATGCCGGCCGCGCCCAGGGCTTCCCCGGACAGCGTGAGACGGCCGCAGACGGCGACCACGTCCACGTCCCGGGCACGGGCGGCGGCGGCCACACCGGCCGGGGCCTTGCCGTGCAGGGTCTGCTCGTCCAGCGAACCCTCACCGGTGATCACCAGGTCGGCCCGCTCCAGGGCCGCCGCGAAGCCGAGCATGTCCAGGAGCACCTGGACGCCGGGCCGGAAGGAGGCGCGCAGCCCCACCAGCGCGCCGAAGCCGACCCCGCCGGCCGCACCCGCGCCCGGGGCCTCGGCGGCCGCACCGGCCCCCAGCACCTCCGCGTAGTGGGCCAGGGCCGCGTCCAGCGTCGCGACGTCCTCCGGTGTGGCGCCCTTCTGGGGGCCGTAGACGGCGGCGGCGCCCTTGGGGCCGAGCAGCGGGTTGTCGACGTCGCTGGCGAGGACGACCTCGGTCGCGGCGAGCCGGGGGTCGAGCCCGGACAGGTCCGCCGAGGCCAGCCCCGCGAGCGCCGCACCACCCGGGCCGACCGGTTCGCCCCGGCCGTCCAGCAGGCGGGCGCCGAGCGCGACGAGCATGCCCGCGCCCCCGTCGTTGGTCGCGCTGCCGCCGACGCCGAGCACGATGGACCGGGCCCCCGCGTCGAGCGCCGCCCCCAGCAGTTCACCGGTGCCGCGCGTGGTCGCCGTCAGCGGAGCGAAGACGTCCGGCGGCAGGTGCCGGAGCCCCGAGGCCTCGGCCATCTCCACCACGGCGGTGCCCCCGCGCAGCGCGTACGCGGCGGTGACCGTCTCCCCCAGCGGGCCGGTGACCTCCACCAGCCTCCGTTCGAAGCCCGCGGCGACGGCGGCGTCCACCGTGCCGTCCCCGCCGTCGGCCACCGGCACGGACTCGACGACGAGACCGGGGGCGGCCCGCCGCAGTCCCGACCCGAGCCGCTCCGCCACCTCGACGGCGTTGAGCGAACCCTTGAACTTGTCCGCCGCTATGAGCACCCGCACTGGTCGTGCGTCCGTCACTTTGATCTTCCTTTCGGCAGGTCGCGCCGCTTGGACCCTATCCCGGGGCGCGGGGCGGTACACCGGAGGCATGGCCTTCTCCGCCCTCTCCCTCGACGACCGCGTCCTCGGCGGCTGGCTCGGCCGGATCGCCGGCAACATGCTCGGCAAGCCCGTCGAACGCGGCGACCACTGGACGCGTGACCGGATCGACCGCTACCTGCGCCGTGCCGGGGCGCTGCCGCTGACCGACTACATCCCGGCGCTGGACCCGCCGCCTGACCCGGCCGAGTTCGCGCTGCGCCCGGAGTGGCCGCAGTGCACCCGCGGATTCCCATCGAGCTGGTCAACGGGCGTCCCCCGGCGTAGTACCGCGTCCCGCCCGGGCGGGCGGCGTACGCCGAGCGTCGGGTCCGGAGCCCGGCCGCCCCGGCCCGCGGGCCCGACGCCCCGTGGACGACGCCTGACCGGCCCGCCCGCCGCTGACCGCCCCCGGCGGGCCGGTCAGCGGCCCACCGCGTAGCCCTGCATCCCGCGCGGGTTCGCCGCGGAGGACAGCACGCCGGTCTCCGGGTCGCGGGCCACGGCGCACAGGCGGCCCTCGGACCAGGGGGCGCCGACGGTCACGTCGTGGCCGCGGCCGCGGAGCCCGGCGATGACGGACTCCTCGAAGCGGCTCTCCACGGTGAGGCTGCCCGGGCGCATCTCCCGGGGGTGGAAGGAGCTCGGGAAGCTGTCGTTGTGCCAGTTGGGCGCGTCGATGGCGCCCTGGAGGTCGAGACCGCCCCGGACCGGGGCACGCAGGGCGACGCCCAGGAAGAAGTGCAGCGACCACTGGTCCTGCTGGTCGCCGCCGGGGGTGCCGAAGGCCATCACCGGCACCCCGTCGCGCAGCGCGAGCGAGGGGGTGAGCGTGGTGCGCGGACGGCGGCCCGGGGTGAGGGAGTTGGGCAGTCCCGGCTGCAGCCAGGTCATCTGCAGGCGGGTGCCGAGCGGGAAGCCGAGCCCGGGGACGACCGGGTTGGACTGGAGCCAGCCGCCGCTGGGGGTGGCGGCGACCATGTTGCCCCAGCGGTCGACGACGTCGAGGTGGCAGGTGTCGCCGCGGGTCGCGCCGTTGTGGGCGACGGTCGGCTCCCCGACCCCCATGGCGTCGAAGTCCGGTGCCGCCGCCGGGTCGTGGAGCGGGAAGCGGGGAAGCCGCGGCGTGCGGCCACCGGGGCTGCCGGGGCGCAGCTCGTGGGAGGCCTTGGCGCGGTCGACCAGGGCGCGCCGCACGTCGTTGTAGGCGGGGGACAGCAGTTCCGCGAGGGGGACATCGTCCTCGGCGTCGCCGTACCAGGCCTCGCGGTCGGCCATCGCGAGCTTGGTGCCCTCGACCAGGGTGTGCACGTAGTCGGCGGTGCCGTACTCCAGGTCGGCGGAGTCCGGCGGCAGCAGGGCCAGTTGCTGCAGGAGGGCCGGGCCCTGGCTCCAGGGTCCCGCCTTGCAGACCGTCCAGCCGTTCCAGTCGAGGGTGACCGGGTCCTCATAGCGGGCCTCGTACGCTACGAGGTCGTCACCGGTCAGGGTGGAGGCGTGGCGCTCGCCGGTGGTGTCCATCGCGGGACGGGCGGCGAAGGCCGCCAGGGCCTCTCCGATGAAGCCCTCGCGCCACACCCTGCGGGCCGCCTCGATCTGCGCCTCCCGGCCGCTGCCGGCGGCCTCCGCCTCGCGCAGCAGCCGCCGCCAGGTGGCGGCGAGAGCGGGGTTGCGCAGCAGGGCCCCGGCCCGGGGCGGACGTCCGCCGGCCAGGTAGAGCTCGGCCGAGGTGGTCCACTCCGTCTCGAAGAGGGCCTTGACGGAGCCGACCGTGGCGCCGACCGCCTCGACCGCGGGGTGGCCCTGCTCGGCGTAGCCGATGGCGTAGGAGAGGACGTCCGCGAGCGGTTTGGTGCCGTGGTCGCGCAGCAGCACCATCCACGCGTCGAAGGCGCCGGGCACGGCGGCCGCGAGCGGACCGGTGCCGGGGACGAACTCCAGGCCCAGCGCGCGGTAGTGGTCGACGCTCGCCCCGGCGGGGGCGGGGCCCTGGCCGCAGAGCACGCGCACCGGACCGCCGGCGGGCGCGACGATGATCGGGACCTCTCCCGCGGGGCCGTTGAGGTGCGGCTCCACCACGTGCAGGACGAACCCGGCGGCCACCGCCGCGTCGTAGGCGTTGCCGCCGCTCTCCAGCACGGCCATCGCCGACTGCGAGGCGAGCCAGTGCGTGGAGGAGGCCATTCCGAAGGTGCCCTGAAGGGTGGGGCGGGTCGTGAACAATGCAGTGCTCCTCGCGCCGGGGGTGCTCCTACACTCGCACGGTGTCCCATGAAACCGAACACGCACCCCCCGTCGCCTCCATGGCGCGGTCGCTCGCCCGCGTCCCCGGTGTGGTCGGGGTGATGCTCGGCGGCAGCCGAGCACGCGGTGCGCACCGCCCCGGCTCCGACTGGGACCTCGGCGTGTACTACCGCGGCGCACCGGACGTGGCGGCGCTGGCCGCGCTCGCCGCCGAGGCGACGGGCGCCCCGGTCGAGGTCGCCGGCCCCGGCGGCTGGGGGCCCTGGGTGAACGGCGGGGCGTGGTTGCGCGTCGACGGCGTGCAGGTCGACTGGATCCTGCGGGACCTGGACCGTGTGCGGCGGGTGTGGGACGACTGCCGCGCCGGCCGCTACGAGGTGGGCGTCCAGGCCGGCCATCCACTGGGCTTCTGGTCCCCGGTGTACGCCGGGGAGGTCGCCCTCGGCAGGGTCCTGGCCGACCCGGCGGGCGAGCTGACCGCGCTGCGTGAGGCCGCGCGGGTCTACCCCGAGCCGCTGCGCCGGGCGCTCGTCGGGGCCTCCTGGGAGGCGGACTTCCTCGTCGCGAACGCCCGCAAGTCCGCGGGTGCCGGGGACGTCCTGCACGCGGCGCTGTGCCTGTCCCGGGCGGTCGGGGTGCTGGCGCAGTCGCTCCACGCCCACCACCGCGTGTGGTGCCTCAACGAGAAGGGGGCCCTCGCCGCGGCGGACGCCCTCCCGGACACCCCGGCGGGCTTCCGCGCCCACGCCGAGGCGGTGCTGGCCGGCCTCGGCGACCCGGTGGCGGCGGTGGAGGACGCCTCGGCCCTGGTCGCGCGGGTGCGCGCGGCGCTGGCCTGACCGGCGGGAAAACCCGATGGCCGCGGCCGTCCAGGTCTGCGTAACCTCGCGGCATGAGCGCGAAGAAGCCGCTTGTCGCGATCCTCAGCGGCGCGGGCATCTCCACCGATTCCGGCATCCCCGACTACCGCGGCCCGAACGGACTGTGGCGGCGCGACCCCGAGGCCGAGAAGCTCGTGACGTACGAGCACTACATGGCCGATCCCGAGGTGCGCCGCAGGTCGTGGCTGATGCGCATGGAGGGCCCGGCGCTGGAGGCGCGGCCCAACGCCGCGCACGAGGCGATCGTCCGGCTGGAGCGGTCGGGCGTGCCGGTGCGCGTGATCACGCAGAACGTCGACGGACTGCACCAGATGGCGGGACTGCCCGAGCGCAAGGTGCTGGAGCTGCACGGCACGGCCCGGGCCGTGGTGTGCACGCGGTGCCACGACCGGACGTCCATGGACGCGGCGCTGGCGCGGGTCCGGGCGGGCGAGCCGGACCCGGCGTGCGGGGAGTGCGGCGGGATCCTGAAGTCGGCGACCGTCATGTTCGGGCAGCGGCTGGACCCGGTGGTCCTGGGCAACGCGATGACCATCGCCAAGGGGTGCACGGTCCTCGTCGCGGTCGGCACCAGCCTGCAGGTGCAGCCGGCCGCGTCGCTCGCCGGGATGGCGGCGGAACACGGCGCGCGGCTGGTGATCGTCAACGCCGAGCCGACGCCGTACGACGCGATCGCGGACGAGCTGGTGCGCGAGCCGATCGGGAACTCTCTACCGGCGCTCCTGGACGGGATCGCCCGCGAGGCCGCGGCCGGCTGACGCGCGTGCCCCCGGACGGCGAGCGTCCGGGGGCACGGCTGTGACGGCTCCGCCGCGGGTCTACCAGCGGTGGTGGACCTGGGCGCGGATGCTCCGGTCGTACAGGTCCCGCACGGCGTCCAGCGTGCTCTGCGGCAGCGCCGGTAGGGCGGCGGCCTCGGCGTTGGCGCGGGCCTGCTCGACGGAGTGGGCACCGGGGATCACGGTGGTGACGCCGGGCTGCTGGATGATCCAGCGCAGCGCGGTCTGGGCCGGGGTGGCGCCCTCCGGGGAGAGGGCGGTGAACTCGGCGGCGGCCTCCAGGCCGGTCGCGTAGTCGACGCCGGAGAAGGTCTCGCCCTGGTCGAAGGACTCGCCGTGCCGGTTGTAGGTGCGGTGGTCGTCGGCGGGGAAGACGGTGTCCTTGGTGTAGCGGCCGGACAGCAGGCCGGAGGCGAGGGGTACGCGGGCGATGATGCCCACCCCGGCCTGGGCGGCGGCCGGCAGCACCTGCTCCAGGGGCTTGAGCCGGAAGGCGTTGAGGATGATCTGCACGCTCGCGACGCCCGGGCGGGCGATCGCCGTCAGCGCCTCCTCGCAGGTCTCGACGCTGACGGCGTAGGCCGCGATGCGCTGCTCCTCGACGAGGGTGTCGAGGGCGTCGAAGACGGCGTCCGAGGAGTAGACGGCGGTCGGCGGGCAGTGCAGCTGGACGAGGTCGAGGGTGTCGACGCCCAGGTTGGCCCGGGAACGGTCGTTCCAGGCGCGGAAGTTGTCGAGGACGTAGTTCTCGGGGACCTGGGCGACCCGGCGCCCCATCTTCGTGGCGACGAAGATCCCGGCGTCCGGGCGCTCCCGCAGGTAGCGGCCGATCAGCTGCTCGCTGCGTCCGTCGCCGTAGACGTCCGCGGTGTCGAAGAGGGTCACGCCCTCCGCCACGGCCGCGTCCAGGACCGCGAGTGCGTCCTCCTCGCGGACCTCGCCCCAGTCGGCGCCCAGCTGCCAGGTGCCGAGACCCACGACGGACACCTTGCGGCCCGTCCTGCCCAATACGCGCTGCTCCATGTCCTCGATGCTAGTCGCAGCCCCGCCGGCCGCGACCGACGGGGCGGGGCCCGCATCGGGCACTACCGGCGGGCGGCCTCCTCCAGGTGACGGCGCACGGCGCGGGCCGCGTGGTGGCCGGACATGCCGTGGACACCGGGTCCGGGCGGGCTGGCCGAGGAGCAGAGGAAGACCCCCGGGCGCGAGGTGCTGTAGGGGTTCCACTTGGGCCTGGGGCGGAAGGCCGTCTGCAGGCCGGCGAAGGCCCCGCTGCCGATGTCGCCGCCGATGTAGTTGGGGTTGCGGGCGGCGAGCTCGGCCGGTCCGCTGACCGCCCGGGCGAGGACGAGGTCCCGGAAGCCGGGCGCGAAGCGCTCGATCTGCCGCTCGACGGCCTCGGTGGCGTCGCCGCTCCAGCCGTTGGGCACGTGCCCGTACACCCAGAAGACGTGCTTGCCCTCAGGGGCGCGCCCGGGGTCGACGACGCTGGGCTGGGCGGCGATCAGGAACGGGGTCTGCGGCGGCCGGCCGCGCACCGCCCGGTTCAGGGCGTCGCCGATCTCGCCGAAGGTGGGCCCGATGTGCACGGTGCCGGCCCGCCGGGCGTCGGCGGCGGTCCAGGGCGCCGGGCCGTCCAGCGCGTAGTCGATCTTCCAGACGGCCGGTCCGTAACGGTAGTTCCGGTACGCGTCGCCGAGCCCGGCGATGCGCGCCAGCGCGGTCGGCGAGGTGTCGAAGACGTACGCGCGCGCCGGCGGCAGTTCGTCGAGCTTGCGGACCATGACGCCCGTGTGGATCGTGCCGCCGAGCAGCCGCAGGTAGGAGGCGAGGGCGTCGGCGATCGCCTGGGAGCCGCCGCGCGGCACCGGCCAGCCGACGTCGTGGCCGGCGACGGCGAACATCAGCGCCGTCGCGCCGGTGAGCGGGCTGGTCAGCGGCGCGATGGCGTGGGCGGCGAGACCGGCCAGCAGCCCGCGCGCCTTCTCGTCGCGGAACAGCCGGGCGAGCACGGCCACCGGCGGGAGCCCGGTCAGCCCGAAGCTCGCGAAGCGCAGCGGGTCGCGGGGCAGGCCCCGCCACTGGGGGCGCAGGAAGTCGTGGGCGAGGGTCGGCCAGCGGCCGACGTACGGGGCCAGGAGCCGGCGGTAGGTGCCCGCGTCGCGCGGCCCGAGCGAGGCGGCCGTCGCGCCGACCGTGCGGGCCAGCACCGCCGCGGTGCCGTCGTCGAAGGGGTGGGCGAGCGGCAGCTCCGGGTGGAGCCACCGCAGTCCGTGCTCGGCGAGCGGCATGGCGTTGAACGCGGGCGAGCCGGCGCCGAACGGGTGCACGGCGGAGCAGGGGTCGTGGCGGAAGCCCGGCAGGGTCAGTTCCTCGGTGCGGGCGCCGCCGCCGACCTGGTCGGCGGCCTCGAAGAGCTCCACCGAGTGGCCGGCGCGGGCGAGTTCGACCGCGGCGGTCAGGCCGTTGGGGCCGGCGCCGACGACGATGACGTCCGTGACGCGGGTCCTGCTCATCGGTCACCCGCCATGAGGTCGACGACCCGTCGCGCGGTCGCCTCGTCGCGCGCCACGGAGAAGGGGAAGGCGTTGCCGCCGCCGATCCGGAAGGGCACGCCCTCGGCGGTGACGCTGGCCCCGCCCGCCTCGGCGACCAGCAGCACGCCGGCCGCGTGGTCCCAGGGCGACTCCCAGGTGAAGGCGACGGCGTCGATGGCGCCCCGGGCGACCTCCAGGTAGTCCAGCCCGGCGCAGGTGCACTGGCGGGTCTCGAGGCCGTCGGTGCCGAGGCCCTCGAAGCGGCGCCGCTCCTGTTCGTCGAGGAAGGCGAACTGCGAGGTGGCCACCTTGAGCGCGGACCCGTCGACGTCGTACGCGGTGCGGATCGGCTCGCCGTTGAGGAGCGCTCCGCCGCCGAGCCGGGCCGTGGCCATCAGGCCCAGGCGCGGCACGTACGTCCAGGAGGCGTGCACCTCGCCGCCGCGGGCGAGCGCGACCAGCGTGGCGAACTCGGGCCTGCCGGCGACGAAGTTGGCGGTGCCGTCGACGGGGTCGACGATCCACACCGGGGCGTCGCCGCCGATGCGGCGCAGGATGCCGGGGTCGGCGTGCACGGCCTCCTCCCCCACCACGACGGAACCGGGCAGCAGCGCCGGCAGCTCCTCGGCGAGCCGCAGTTCCGCCTCGCGGTCGGCGACGGTGACCAGGTCCCCCGGTCCGGTCTTGTGGCTGATGTCGGCGGCGCCCAGCTGCCTCCAGCGCGGCACGACCTCCGCCTCGGCGGCCGCGCGCACCGTGTCCTCGACGGCCTTGAAGAGTGCGTCATCGATCACTCCTCCATCAGACCAGATCGGCCGCGGCGACGCGCACCCGCCGTGGCTTTGGCGGGTTCACGCCGTCCGCGCGGCGGGCCCCGCCTTCCGCATCAGGGCTGCGTACAGCACGAACGAGGTGACCAGGCCCACCGCCCAGCCGTAGTCCGCGAGCGGCTTCAGCGGCGGGATCAGGCCGTCGACGGGGAACGGGCCCTGTCTGCGGCCCTCGGCGTCGACGGTGGAGTACGAACCGCCGACCGCCAGCAGGCCGCCGACAACGAGGGCGAGCACCGCCCGCCAGTTCCAGCCGCGGTGGTACCAATAGCGTCCGGCGCCCGCCTCGTACAGCTCGGCCAGCGCCAGGTGCGTGCGCCGGACGAGCCAGTAGTCGGCGATGAGCACGCCGGCCACGGTGCCGAGGACGCCGCCGACGACACCCAGCCAGGTGAAGATGTACAGCTCGGGGGTGGAGGTCAGTTTCCAGGGGAAGATCAGCACCCCGACGACGCCGGTGATCAGCGCGCCGGTGCGGAAGTCGACGTGCCGGGGCGCGAGGTTGGACAGGTCGTACGCCGGGGAGACCACGTTGGCCGCGATGTTGACGCTGAGGGTGGCCACCAGCACCGTGACCAGGGCGTAGAGCAGGCCGACGACGTTGTCGGTCTTGCCGGCCAGCTCGACCGGGTCCCAGATGGCCTCGCCGTACACCGCCTGGGATCCGGAGGTGACGAGCACCGACAGGACGGCGAAGAGGGTCATCGTCGTGGGCAGGCCGAGCGACTGGCCCCAGACCTGGGCGCGCTGTCCGGCCCCGAAGCGGGTGAAGTCGGGGATGTTGAGGGAGAGCGTCGACCAGAAGCCGATCATGCCCATGAGGGCGGGGAAGAAGACCTTCCAGAAGTCGCCGCCCCAGCCCAGTCGCGAGGGCTGGTCCAGCAGGTGGCCGAGGCCGCCGGCCTTGTTCGTGATCCAGACCAGCAGGACGACGGCCCCGACCAGGACGAAGGGCGCGGCCCAGTTCTCGAAGCGGCGCAGCGTCTCCATGCCCCGGTAGATGATGGCGAGTTCCAGCACCCAGAAGGCGAGGAAGCAGACCCACAGCGTCCACGGGTAGCCCGCCACGTGCGCGGCGCCCGCCCAGCCGCCCCAGATCTTGCCGAGCAGGACGAAGATGCCCTGGCCGCCGATCCACGTCTGGATGCCGAACCACGCGCAGGCCACGGCGGCGCGCAGCATCGCCGGGAGGTTGGCGCCGCGCACCCCGAACGAGGAACGCGCCAGCACCGGGAACGGGATGCCGTACTTGGGGCCCGCGTGCCCGGTGAGCAGCATCGGCACCAACACGAGGACGTTGGCGAGGGCGATGGTGAACACCGCCTGCTTCCAGTCCATGCCGAGGGCGACCAGACCGGAGGCGAGGGTCCAGGAGGGGATGTTGTGCGCCATCCCGATCCACAGGGCGGTGAAGTTGTAGGTGGTCCAGTGCCGGTCGGCGATGGGGATCGGCAGGAGGTCCTGGTTCGCGTACCGGCCGTGCGGCGCGGCCGCGTCGAGGCGGAGCTCGACGCGGCCGTCGGGGTGCGTGATCTGGGCGGGCGGCGTGGGGGCCGGCATCGGCGGGGTGCTCCCCCTCAGGCGCGGAGCGCGGGAATGACGGTGGAGCCGTAGGCGTCGATGGTGGACTCCTTGGCGTCGTGCATGTCGTAGACCGCGAACTGGTCGACGCCGAGGGCCTGGAGGGCGCGCAGCTTCTCGACGTGCTGCTCGGCGGTGCCGATGAGGCAGAAGCGGTCGACGATCTCGTCGGGGACGAACGCGGTGTCGGGGTTGCCGGTGCGGCCGTGGTGCGAGTAGTCGTAGCCCTGACGGGACGCGATGTAGTCGGTGAGTTCCCCGGGCACGGACGCGGAGTGCTCGCCGTACTTCGCCACCAAGTCGGCGACGTGGTTGCCGACCATGCCGCCGAACCAGCGGCACTGCTCGCGGGCATGGGCCAGCGCCTGCGGGGAGTCGTCCTCGGTGACGTACGCCGGAGCGGCCACGCACACCTTCACCTCGGCCGGGTCGCGTCCGGCGGCGACCGCGGCCTCCTTGACCGCCTTGACCATCCACTCCGTCAGGTAGACGTCGGCGAGCTGCAGGATGAACCCGTCCGCCTTCGCCCCGGCGATCGCCAGCGCCTTCGGCCCGTACGCCGCCATCCACACGGGAAGTTCCGCTCCCTCCTTGACCCAGGGGATGCGGACGGTCGTGCCGCCGAGGTCGGCCTCGCGGCCCTCTGCGAGCTCGCGGATGACGTGCATCGCCTCCTCGATGCGCGCGAGGGTGTTGGGCCTGCGGCCCGCCACCCGCATCGCCGAGTCGCCCCGGCCGATGCCGCAGATCGTCCGGTTGCCGAACATCTCGTTCAGCGTCGCGAAGGTCGACGCCGTCACCTCCCAGGTCCGCGTCCCCGGATTGGTGACCATGGAGCCGACGACCAGACGTTCGGTGTTCGCCAGGATCTGGCTGTAGATGACGAACGGCTCCTGCCACAGCACGACCGAGTCGAAGGTCCAGCCGTGGCTGAAGCCGTTGCGCTCGGCGCGCCGCATCAGCTCCACGACCCCCGCAGCGGGCGGGTCCGTCTGCAGGACGAGTCCGAAGTCCATGGGTCCACGCGCCTTTCTCAGACGAGGTACTGGCAGGTTCCGCGCGGGGTGTACTGGCCGTGTCCCGCCCGTCCGACGTACTCCCGGCCGTCGATGACGGGCTCGCCGCGGGACAGGACGGTCTCCACGCGTCCGGTGACCCGCTTGCCCTCGTAGGCCGAGTAGTCGACGTTCATGTGGTGGGTGGCCGCGGAGATGACCTGCTCCACGCCCGGGTCGTAGACCACGATGTCGGCGTCCGCACCCGGCGCGATCGTCCCCTTGCGCGGGTACAGACCGAACATCCGCGCCGGCGTCGCACACGCGACCTCGATCCACCGGCGACGGCTGATGTGCCCGTCCACCACCGCCTGGTGCAACAGGTCCATCCGGTTCTCCACCCCCGGCAGACCGTTGGGGATCTTCGAGAAGTCACCCCGCCCCAGCTCCTTCTGCCCCACGAAGCAGAACGGGCAGTGATCCGTCGACACCACCTGCAAATCGTTCGTCCGCAACCCCCTCCACAACACCGCCTGGTGCTCCTTCGGCCGCAACGGCGTCGAACACACGTACTTCGCACCCTCGAAGTCCGGCTCCGCCAGGTTGTCCGTCGACAGGAACAGGTACTGCGGGCACGTCTCACCGAACACGTTCAGCCCCTC